>JBBRRY010000001.1:0-346950 GCA_038245905.1 Thermoanaerobaculia bacterium
CCGGCGAGCGACAGCATGGAGAGCGTCAGGACGGAGGCCGCGACCGGGTGCCGCCGGCCGAGGCCCGCGAAATCATCGAGCGTGCGAGGCTCCGTCTCGCCCCCCGAAAGCGCGGCGACGGTCAGGAAGGCGGCGGCGTTCGTGACGAGGTAGCCCGCGAGGAACACGAGGATGCCCTCGAACGCGTCCGGGGTGAAGGTCGCGACGGCGATCGCCGCGTACCCCATCTGCGCGATCCCCGAATAGGCGAGCATCCGTTTCAGGTCCCGCTGCGAGAGCGCGACGACGTTGCCGAAGAGGATGGAGACTGCCGCGAGGATCGCGAAGAGCGGCCGATACGGCTCGGGCAGGCTTGCTGGGAACAGAGCATGCAGCAGGCGCAGGAGGACGATCAGCGCAGCCGCCTTGGGGGCGGTCGAGAGAAAGGTCACGGCGGGGGTCGTCATGCCCTGGTAGACGTCTGGCGCCCACCCGTGGAACGGGACGAGAGCGATCTTGAACGAGAGGGCCGCGACGATCGCGAGGAGGCCGACACCGAGAAGCAGGTCGAACGGCACGAAGGAGCTGCCCGAAGAGAGCCCCTGGAGTGTGGTCAAACGCGTCGTCCCGAGCCGTCCGTAAAGCGTGGCGATACCATAGAGGAGGAAGGCCGAGGAAAAGGCGCCCATCAGAAAGTACTTGAGGGAGGCTTCGGTCGCCGCCGGGACGTCGCGGTACCACGCGGCGAGGACGTAGAGCGAGAGGGACATCAGCTCGAGGCCGAGGAACACGACGAGGAGGTCCACGCCGCGTACCATCACGATGGTGCCGGCGGCCGCGAAGAGGAGCAGGGCGTAGAACTCGCCCTGGTTGCGGCGGTCCCGCTCGAGCGAAGCCGCTCCGCCGAGCACGGCGAGGGCCACCGCTCCGCAGGCGACGAGCTCGATGAAGCGCGTGAGGCCGGAAGACTCGACCGCTCCCCCGAAGAACAGTCCCGAGACGTTGCCTCCCGTCAGGTTTGCGAGCGCGAGGCCCAGGAGCGTCAGGTAAGGGAAGAACGCGCGAATCGGCCGCGCGAATGCGTCGAGCAGGAGGATCAGGGTTGCGAATCCCGCGAGAACGAGCTCCGGCGCGACGCAGGCGAGGTCCGCGCCGCTGACGTGAAGGAAGCCGCTCATCGAACGCGCTCCAGGGTCTTCACGGCGCCTTCCACGAGCGTCAGGAGGGGCCGCGGAAAAACGCCGAGGAGGACGATGAGGGCCACGAGGGGAAACGCCCCCGCCAATTCCCAGCCGTTGATGTCCGTGAGCGTCCGGTTTGCGGGCACGGTCTCCGGCCCCCAGAACACCTTCTGGACGAGCGTCAGGAGGTAGATCGCGCCGAGGATCAGGCCCGTGGCCGCGACGGCGGCCCAGACGACCGAGACCTGAAAGACGCCGCCCAGGATCAGGAACTCGCCGATGAATCCGTTCAGGCCGGGCAGGCCGATCGAGCCGAGGGTCGCAATGAGGAAAAGAGTCGTCGTGACGGGCACGCGCGCCGCGATGCCGCCATAGTCGGCCATCTCGCGCGTGTGGCGGCGAGAGTAGAGGACGCCGACGAGGAGGAAGAGAAGGCCCGTCGTGAGGCCGTGGCCGATCATCTGGAAGATCGCCCCCGAGAGCGCGGCGCCTGTCCCGGCGACGATGCCGAGGACGACGAGCGCAAGGTGGGTCACGGAGGAGTACGCGACGAGCTTCTTCATGTCCTTCTGCGCGGCGGCAACCCACGCGCCGTAAACGATTCCGATGAGCGCGAGCACCGCCAGGAGCGGCCCGTAACGCGCGGCGGCGTGGGGGAAGAGCGGGTAGGCAAAGCGCAGGAGACCATAGGTCCCGAGCTTCAGGAGGACACCCGCGAGGATGATCGAGCCTCCCGTCGGGGCCTCGACGTGCGCGTCCGGCAGCCAGGTGTGTAGGGGCCAGAGCGGGATCTTGACGAGGAAGGCGAGAGCGAACGCGCCGAAGAGGAGCGCCTCGGTGCCCGGCGTCAAGTGCCAGGCGCCGGACGAGGCGGCACGCGTCCAGTCGGCGAGGGAGAAGCTTTGGATTCCCGTCGCCTGCAGGTGGACGTTCGCCGTAAACAGGATCGCGACGAACATGAGGAGCGAGCCCGCCATGGTGAAGAGGAAGAACTTCATCGTGGCGTAGATACGCCGCTTGCCGCCCCAGACCCCGATGATGAAGTACATCGGCACGAGCATCACTTCCCAGAACACGTAGAAGAGAAGCGTGTCGAGCGCGACGAGGCTTCCCAGCATGCCCGTCTCGAGAAGCAGGAACGCGATCAGGTAGCCCTTGATCCTCTCGATCTCCTGCCCGCACGACACGAGGAGGACGGACACCGTGAGGAGCGTCGTCAGGAGCACGAGGGCGAGCGAGAGGCCGTCCATCCCGAGCTGATAGCGGATCCCGAATTGGGGAATCCAGGGCCGGTCGATCGCGAAGGCTTCGGGGAAAGCGGTTGAAGGGTCGAATCCCCGGTACAGGAGGACGCTGACGCCGAACGTGAGGAACGCCGTCCCGAGGGCGACTGCCTTCGCGGCGACCTTCGACGAGCCGGGGAGGAATGCGAGCACGAGGGCGCCCAGCGCGGGAAGGAAGACGAGCGTCGAGAGGAGGTCGGCGCCGAGCGGGTGGAGGTTCGCGAGGCTCATCGGGCTATCTCATCCACACGCCTACGACATCCACACATAAGCGACGAGGGCGGCGAAACCCAACGTGAACGCGAGCGCGTAGTTGCGGACGTGGCCCGTCGTGAAGAAGCGCAGGAGGTCGCCAAGAAGCTCCACGAGGAACGCCGACGCATTCGCGATGCCGTCGATGAACAGCGCGTCGAAGCCACGCCAGAGGAATGTCCCGATCTTCCGGAATGGCGAGAGAAAGAGCGCCTCGATGCCCTCGTCGACGTTCCACTTGTTCGCGACGAGCCTGCCGAGGGCCCCAGCCTTCTCGAAGAAGACCTGCGCCTCCGGGGATACGGCTTCGACTGGCCCCGACGCCTTCCCGTACCAGCGCCACGCCCAGACGAGACCCGTCACGGCGACTCCGAGGGACAGGAGCATGAGGCCGATCTCGAGCCCGTGCGACATCTCGTGGATTTCGGGATGGGCCACGGACGCGTCCAGAAAGCGCGCGATCCTGTCCGAGCCGCCGAGGGCCGCCGGCACTCCGAGAAGGCCCGCGACGACCGAGAAGGCCGCGAGGATGAAGAGCGGCACCGTCATCGTCGCGGGGCTCTCGTGCGCGTTTTCGGCGCGGCCGCGCGCCGTGCCGAAGAAGGTCATCGAGACGAGCCGGAACATGTAAAAGGCGGTGAGGCCCGCCGTGAAGAGTCCGACGGCGTAGAGCGCCCAGTGGCCCGACGCAGCCGTTGCCCCGAGCACGGCGTCCTTCGAGAAGAATCCGGCGAGCGGGAAGATGCCCGCGATCGCGAGCGCCGCGACGAGCATCGTCCGGAACGTCTGCGGGATGCGCGTCGCGAGGCCGCCCATCTTCCTCATGTCCTGCTCGTGGTGCAGGGACATGATGACGGAGCCGGAGCCGAGGAAGAGGCATGCCTTGAAGAACGCGTGCGTGAAGACGTGGAACATGCCCGCGGAGAACGCACCGACGCCACAGGCCAGGAACATGTAGCCGAGCTGCGAGACCGTCGAGTACGCGAGAACCTTCTTGATGTCGTTTTGCGCGAGGCCGATCGTGGCCGCGAAGATCGCCGTCCCGGCGCCGATCCAGGCCACCAGCGTGAGGGCGTCGGGAGCGAGAGCGAAAAGTGCGCTGCAGCGGGCGACGAGGTAGACGCCCGCCGTGACCATCGTCGCGGCGTGGATGAGCGCCGACACGGGAGTCGGGCCCGCCATCGCATCCGGCAGCCAGACATAGAGCGGCCCCTGAGCGCTCTTGCCGCACGCGCCGAGGAAGAGCAGCAGGCACACCGCATAGACGCCGAGCGGCGCATTCCCCGCGAGCACTTGGCGTTTCGCGAGCTCCACGAAGGAGAAGTCGGCCGTGCCGAAGAGCGCGAACACGCCGAAGATGCCGAGGACCATCCCGAAGTCGCCGAGGCGGTTTACGATGAATGCCTTCTTGCCGGCCGCGGCGGCAAAGTCCTTGTCGTAGTAATAGCCGATAAGGAGGTACGAGCAGAGGCCGACGCCCTCCCATCCCACGAAGAGCAGCGGCAGGCTGTTGGCGAGGACGAGCATCAGCATCGCGAACATGAAGAGATTCAGATACGAGAAGTAGCGCCCGTAGCCCTCTTCCTTCTGCATATACCCGACGCTGTAGACGTGGATGAGCAAGCCGACGACCGTGACGAACGAGAGCATGAGCGCCGAGAGCGCGTCGAGGCGGAAGGTGACGTCGATGGTGTAGTTGCCAGCGGCCATCCACGTGTACACCTTCTGCACGATGGGAGCGAGCCCTTCGGCGGCATGCATAGAGCCGAGCGCGTAGGGCACGAGCGCCGCGAAGGAGAGCACGGCGGCCAGGCCGACCGAGCCGACGCCCACGATGCCGTGGAAGAGCCGCTGGGAGTAGGGGAGCTGGGCTCCGGGGTGGTCGGCGCCGGACTCCTTCTCCGCGCGGGCCGAGCTTGCCACGAGGGCCACGAGGCCGTTCAGGAGGAAACCGGCGAGCGGGAGGAAGGGGATGAGCCAGAGCTGTTTCATTTAGCCGGCTACCATTTCAGGAGCGCGATCTTGTCCACTTCCACCGTCCGGTGGGTGCGGAAGAGCGCGACGAAGATCGCGAGGCCGACGGCCGCTTCGGCGGCGGCGACGGCGATCACGAAGAAGACGATCATCTGCCCCGCGAGGTCGCCGCGCATCCGCGCGTACGTCAGGAAGAGCAGGTTCGCGGCGTTCATCATCAGCTCGATCGACAGGAAGATCGAGATCGCATTGCGCTTCAGGAGCGCTCCCGCGAGGCCGATCGCGAAGAGGAGGGTCGCGACGACGAGGAATGCGCCCGGCGGCACGGCCATTGGGGCGACCCCGGGAAGCACGCCGGTCATTCGAACCTCCGCTTGGAGAGAAGGAGCGCGCCGACCGCCGCGACGAGGAGCAGCAGGGACAGCACCTCGAAGGCGAGGAGGTAGTCGGAGAAGAGGAGCCGTCCGAGGGCCGGAATCTCGTCCGGCATCGGAATCCGGGTGCGAGTGGGCGCGCTGCCCGGCGGCACCGGCGCGCGCAGGGTGGCGCCCGCGAGGAGGCCGCCGAGGGCGAGCGCGACGAGGAGCCCGAGCGTGCGCTGGATCGGCCGGTCGTCCTCGTCCGCCGCTTCCTCCTTGAGGTTGAGCAGCATGATGACGAACAAGAAGAGGACGAGGATCGCGCCGGCGTACACGAAGATCTGGAGCGCGGCGATGAAGGGCGCCGCGAGGAGGATCGCGAGAACCGAGAGCCCGAAAAACGTCACGACCAGGGACAGGACGCTTCTAACGGGCGCCTTCTGGACGACCATGAGGAGCGCGAACGCGAGCGACAGGAACGAAGCGAACCCGAAGACGACGAGCTCTCCGCCCACGGCCGGCATCGTCAGCGCCGGCATCAGATGACCCCCCAGAGGACGAGCCCGCCCGTCACGACCAGGTTGAGGAGCGCGAGCGGCAGGAAGACCTTCCAGCCGAGATTCATGAGCTGGTCGAAGCGGAAGCGCGGAAGCGTCCAGCGCACCCACACGAAGAGGAAGATGAAGAAGCCCGTCTTGGCGGCGAAGACCACGATCGAAACAACGCCCCCGAGGATTCCCGTCAGGTGCAGACCCGGAAGCGACCAGCCGCCGAAATAAAGCGTTGCCATCATGGCCGATGCCGCGATGAGGTTCAGGTATTCGGCCATGAAGAACATGCCGAACCGGAAGGCGGAGTATTCGGTGTGGTAGCCCGCGACCAACTCGGCCTCGGCCTCCGGCAGGTCGAACGGCAGCCGGTTCGTCTCGGCGAAGGCCGAGACGACGAAGATCATACAGCCGAGGGCCTGCGGGAAGCAGTTCCAGAGGGGCAGAAACCCGAGGAAGGTACCGGACGCCTGGTACTCGACCACCTTCGTCAGCCGCAGGGAGCCCGCGGCGAGGAAAACCGAGATCGCCGCGATTCCCATCGCGAGCTCGTAGCTGATGACCTGGGCCGAAGAGCGAAGTCCGCCCATGAGCGCGAACTTGTTGTTCGAAGCCCAGCCTGCGAGGACGAGACCGTAGATTCCGATCGAGGTCAGCGCGAAGACGTAGAGGATGCCGATATTGACGTCGGCGATGACGAGCGGAATATCGCGACCGAACAGATGAATCGAGGACCCGAACGGGATCACCGCGAACGTGGACATGGACGGCACGAGGAGGATGAGTGGGGCGATCGTGTGGAGGAGGCGGTCCGCGTACATCGGGACCACGTCTTCCTTCATGAACATCTTCAGGATGTCCGCGATGGCCTGGAAGAGGCCGAAGGGTCCCACGCGGTTCGGGCCCGGGCGGTCCTGGATGAGGCCCGCCACGCGTCTCTCGACCCAGATCAGGTTCGGAAGGACGGCGCCGAGCACCACGCCCCAGACGAAGGCGATTTTGGCCGCGCCTTCGATGGCGGCCGCGAGCGCGGGGCTCATGACCGGCGGTCCGGCGCCGTGACCGACGGGCGCGGAAAGACCTCGACGCCGGGATCTCTTTCGAGCCCGAGAACGTCGTAGGCGGCGGCAGGGGAGATGGACGGCGGGTTCCCGACGAGGGCGTCAGAATCCCACGTGAGGCCGGCGTAGCCGGCGACGGACGCCTGCATCTTTTCGAATACGTCCCTGGGAGTCCACCGGGCGTCGAACGCGCCCCAGCGGCTGCCGAGATGCAGGAGCACCTCGAGGTCCGTGCGCACGACGGGGGGCGACACGATCGCCATGTCGATCCGCTGCACGAGGCCCTTCGCGTTCACGAACGTGCCTTCCTTGCCCGAGAGCGCCGCGACCGGCAGGACGATGTCGGCGGCGTCCGTCAGCGCGTTGCGTTTGCGGGCATGGACGATAAGGACCGAAGCCTTGCGCAGCTCGGCGACGAAGGCAGGGTCGTTGCACTTCACGCTGAAGCTTGCGTCGGAAATGTAGAGAACTGCTGTGGAAGAAGAAAGAGAAGACGAAGATTTCTTAGAAAGGCCGGCAGCCTCGGCGCCGCGGCTGTTGGGTGCGGCCTCGCTTCCGTAAATCCACCCGTCCACCTTGTTTCGGATGCGCCTCCTGGGCCCTTCGTCCACGGTGAACTCGGGGGTGCCCACCTTCAAAGAATCCTCAAACAGCGTTTTCAGAAGCCAGCTTTCCTCGGTAGTGTGGTTCGCCGACCCGATGACGACGATCCCGTCTTTTCTTCCCTTCGAAGCAAAATCTTCCTTCTTCTTTTCATCTCTCGCGCGGTCGATCGCGATCTTGACCGCGTCCAGCGCCTCGCCCCAGTTCGTCTGCTTGCGCGTGGCTTCGCCCGCGACGCGGATCTCGGGCTTCAGGAAATCCTGCCCGTTGAGCTCCTCGGCGCGGAGGCGGCCGTAGTCGCACATCCAGAAGTCGTTCACCGCCGGGGCGACCCGGGGGAGGAAGCGGTAGACGACGCGATCGCGGTGCTCGATCGAGATGTTGCAGCCAATTTCGCAGCCATCGCAGACGGAACGGGTCTTGTCGAGCCACCAGACGCGCTTCCGGAACCGGAATTCCTTCGTCGTGAGAGCGCCCACCGGGCAGACGTCCGCGGTGCACGCGGAGAGGTCGTTGTCGAGCGGCTTGCCCTCGTGCGTCCAGACGAACGTGTGGCCGGCGCGCTCGATGAACGTGAGCTCGCCCGTCTCGGTGATCTCCTCGCAGAACCGGATGCAGCGCGTGCACTGGATGCAACGCGTCATGTCCGCGATCACGTGCGGGCCGATGGGCGTGCGGTCGTAGCCGGGAAACTGGCGGCGGGGCTCAGACGTGCGCGAGACCGGCAGGCCCGCGCCGAAGGCGTTGTCCTGCAGCTTGCACTCGCCTGCCTGGTCGCAGATCGGGCAGTCGAGCGGGTGGTTGATGAGGAGGAACTCCATCGTGGCGTTACGTGCCGCGAGGGCCTTTTCGGTCGAGGCCTTGATGACCATTCCGTCGCGCACGGGGACGGTGCATGACGCCTGGATCTTCGGCACGCCTTCGACCTCGACCATGCACATGCGGCACTGGCCGACGATCGAGAGGGCCGGGTGGTAGCAGAAGTGGGGGACGTCGACGCCCGCGGCGCGGCACGCCTCGAGTGCGTTTGCGCCGTTCGGGACCTCGACGGTCTTACCGTCTACGGTTACTTTCGCCATCAGGAATGAATTCCCGCGGCCGTGCGGTCCGCGATGGCGTTGGTCAAATCATCGGGAGCGTGCTGTTCGAACTCCGGCTTCTGGCTCTTCGCTACGTACGCCTCGAACTCCCCGCGGAACTTTGTGATGCCGGAGATGACGGGGGCGATCGCCGCGTCCGAGAAGACGCAGATCGTCATCCCGTTGCCCATCTGGTTCGAAATCTGGAGGAGGAGGTCGAGGTCGGACTTCTTCCCCTCGCCGTTCACGATGCGCCGGAGCATCTTGAGGAGCCAAGGCGTGCCTTCGCGGCAGGGCGTACATTGCCCGCAGGACTCGTGCGCGTAAAACTTCGCGATGTTCGTGACGGCCTTCGGGATGTCCGTCGTCTCGTCCATCACGATGATCCCCGCCGACCCGAACATCGATTTCGCGGCGACGAGGCCGTCGAAGTCCATCGGGACGCCGGCGATCTCCGCCGCCGTCAGCATCGGCGCCGAGGAGCCGCCCGGAATGACGGCCTTGAGCGCGCGCCCGCCGCGGACGCCGCCGGCCAACGCGAGGAGCTGCTCCCACGGGATTCCCGTCGGGGCCTCATAGACACCGGGCTTCTCGACGTGTCCGGAGACGCAGTAGAGCTTCGGGCCCGTGTTCTTCTCGTTCCGGCCAATCCCCTTGAACCAGTCCGCGCCGCGGTCGACGATGTGCTTGACGCAGGCGAGCGTCTCGACGTTGTTGACGACGGTCGGGCAGCCCCACGCGCCCTCGACGGCCGGGAAGGGCGGTTTGATGCGCGGCTGGCCGCGTTTGCCCTCGAGGCTCTCGATGAGGGCCGTCTCCTCGCCACAGATGTACGCGCCCGCGCCGCGGTGGATGGTGATCTCGAGATCCAGCCCGGAGCCGAGGACGTCTTTTCCGAGGAAGCCTTTCGCCTTGGCCTCGGCGACGGCCTTGTTCAGGATCTCCGCGCCGTGGACCATCTCGCCGCGGATATAGAGGTAAGCGTGCCTCACGTCGAGGGCGAAGCTCGCGAGCATCATTCCCTCGAGGATCTGATGCGGGTCGCTTTCCATCAGGAGGCGGTCCTTGAACGTGCCGGGCTCGGATTCGTCCGCGTTGCACAGGAGGTAGACCGGCTTGTCGCCGCGCTTCTCCTTCAGCGGGACGAACGTCCACTTCATTCCGCACGAGAAGCCGGCGCCGCCGCGCCCGCGCAGGCCCGCAACCTTGACCATCTCCGTGACCTTCGCGGGCGTCCACTCCCCGCTTCCCGCGCCCGCGAGGACCTTCTTCCACGAGGCGTAGCCCCCATCGGCGACGTATCCGTCGATTCCGCAGGATCCCGGCTTGCCGAGACGGGCGAGGAGCACGGGCGGGATCGGCTCGAGTCCGCTCATCGCCTCAGGCCAGCCCCTTCAGGAATGCGTCAAGCTTGTCCTTCGTGATCACGGCGTAGTCGTCGTCGTTCACCATGACGGCGGGCGCCTTGTCGCACTGGGCGAGGCACTCCACCTCGATGACGGTGAACTTCCCGTCGGGCGAGACCTCGCCCGACTTCAAGCTGCCGAGCCGCTTCTTGCACTCGTGGAAGATCTCCTCGGCGCCGTTCAGGTGACAGGAGATCGACGTGCAGACCTGGATGAGGTGCTTTCCGACCGGCGCTCGGTTGTACATCGTGTAGAACGTCACGACGCCCCAGACGAATGCCGGCGCGAGCTCGAGAATCGTCGCCACGTAATCCACGGCCTCCCGCGAGATCCATCCCCATTCGCGCTGCGCGAGCCAGAGCGTGGGGAGAAGCGCGGACTGCTTCGTGGGATAGCGGCCGAGGAGGCGGTCGAAGTCGGCCCGCGTCTCAGGCGAGAACGAGAGCGCCCGGCCGCACGAAAGTGCGCCATGCTCGCCCGCGCGGGGGTTTCCGGCCTGCTCGGCCACGGGAACGTTCTGTCCGCCGCTCACATCAATCCCAGTCGAACGCGCCCTTCTTCCACAGGTAGGCGAACCCGAGGAAGAGGACGGAAACGAAGATGAGCATTTCGCCGAAGACGGGCCACCCGCCCTGCCGGAACACGACGGCCCAGGGGTAGAGGAACGCCGCTTCGACGTCGAACAGGATGAAGATCATCGCGACGATGAAGAACTTCACGCTGATGCGCTTGTGGCTGTCGTCGAGGAGCGGCATGCCGCTCTCGAAGGGCGAAAGCTTGCGTTTCGTGCGGATCTTGCGGCCGAGGAGCGCGTTCAAACTCAGCAGAACGACGCCGACGACGAGAGCGCCCATGAGCATGAGCAGGATCGGCAGGAAGGCGAGGGGAGAACCCATGCGGCGCTCGTGATACTTTTCACAAAGTAGGCTCGTTCGTCAACCCCTCATTCGCATGTCAGGCGACCACCCTTCATCCCCGCCCGAGGGCGCTGACCCCTTCTTTCCGGCAGCCCTCGTTCCCGCCTACCGTTGCTCGGGCACGGTCGGTGGGGTCGTTCGGGGCCTTCGCGCGCTCGTCGGGGAGATCCTCGTCGTGGACGACGGCAGCCGCGACGCCACCGCCGACGAGGCCCGGGCCGCGGGCGCGCGGGTCCTGGAACGCCCCCAAAACGGAGGGAAGGGCCGCGCGCTCAGGGACGGCCTCGCCGACCTCCTCGCGCGCCGATTCACGCATGTGGCCTTCGTGGACGCGGACGGCCAGCACGACCCCGGCGACCTTTCGGCCCTCCTCTCGGCCGCGCGGTGGGGGGCGGACTTCGTGATCGGGTCGCGGTTGAAGGACGCCGCCACGATGCCGGCGAAAAACTACTGGGCGAACACGATCGGCGACAGGGTCCTGTCGCGCATGACCGGCCTGCCCGTAGAGGACGGCCAGTCCGGCTACCGGGTGATCGCGGCGGACCTTCTCCGACCTCTGCGCCTTCGCGCGGACGGGTATTCGATCGAGAACGAGATCCTCATCAAGGCGGCTCCCCGCGTCCGCCGCTTCGCGGCGGTGCCCGTGCAGACGATCTACGGCGCGCGGTCGCACTACCGTCCGTTCCGCGACACCTGGGTCACGTCGTGGCTGTCCGTCTACTACAAGACGCTCGATTCCGACGCGAGCTGAATGTCATCGGGGACTGACCCCGGTCGGACCCACCGCATAGAGAAAGAGGCTCCACTTGATTCCGCTGCGCCCCGCGAGGATCGACTCGATGGAAAGCGTCGCGCTGGAGGCTCCCTCCACGAATCCCGTCGGCGGCTTCGTGAACGCGAGCTCGCTCTGCACCATGACGTCCTCCGTCGCGAAACCGTAGTCGTAGAGGCCCCATCCGTTGGCGAGATGCACGCGAACGGTGTCCGTCCAGAGCAGGGACGTCAGAAGGAAGTCCCCGGCGAGCACCTGGTGAGAGGCGCCGGCCGTTCCCGGCACCGTTCCCTCGGGGATCGAAATGGGCCGGCAATCGCCCGGCCTTTTCGCGCAGCTGACGGACACGTCGTCCGGCTGCAGCCAATAGAGCGACCGCGAGGCGCGGAAACCCAGCGGCACGTCGTTTCCGATCGTGAGGTCGTTCCTGAGAACGGTGATTCTCGCCGGCTGGTCGGAAACTCCGCTCGTCGCTGGCACCCGCGCAACCAGGACGCGATCGCGCCAAGGCGGGATGATCTCGAGCTCGAGGAAGCCGTTCGGAAACTGGCCGAGCAGGCGGACGTGCGGCCGGGCGACGCCGAAACCGCAGCCGTTGAGGACGATCTCCTCTCCAGGAGAAACGGGAGAGTCCGAGAGGACCGCCTGGATCGTCGGTTTCGGACAACTCGGAAGGTCCACCGTGGCCGGCAAGCCGGTCAGGCGCGCCCGCACGGTGATGTTGCTCGCGTCAATGCGGGTCTTTTCGTTCCGTTCCAGCTTCGCGCGGACGGCCGCGAGGCCGGCGATCGCGCCGATCCGGACGTTCTTGTACCGGGCCGCCTCACTCAGGAGGGACGGGGGAATCTGAAGCGCCGCCGGCTTGAGGGTCGGGGCCGGCGTCCGGGTCGGCGCGCTCGCGGTGGGTCTGTTTTCTGCGGCCCCAGCCGACAGGGCGAAGAGAAGGATCCCGGCGTAGCGTTTCACAGCGTTCCTCCCGTCCGAAGACGGCTCTCCGGCAAAGGGGGAGACGGAAGACGTCGCGTAGCGACATAGATCGCGGCCGCAAGTCGGTCCGGCGGCCGGTCTTTTGGGAAATCGGGCGCGCGTCATAATCGACGGGTGACCGCCCCCATCCTGACCGTCGACGTGGAGGACTGGTTCCACGTGTGCGGGCATCCGCTCTATTCGGACCCCGCCACGTGGGCCGGCCGGGAAAAGCGCGTGCACGCTGGTGTCGAACGCATCCTCGCCCTCCTCGACGGCTCGGGCTCGAGGGCGACGTTCTTCGTCCTCGGCTGGATTGCGCGGCAGAGCCCGTCGCTCGTGCGGCGGATCGCCGACGCGGGCCACGAGATTGGCTGCCACGGCGACGTCCACCGCAGGGTTTTCGAGATGACGCTCCTGGAATTCCGCGAGGACGTCCGGAAGTGCCGCGAGACCCTGCAGGACGCGACGGGCCGTCCAGCGACCGCGTTCCGCGCGCCGGAGTGGTCGATGCTCCGCGCCGGCAACCCTGCGTTCGCAATCCTCGTGGAGGAAGGCTTCACGCTCGACTCCTCCCTCACGACGGCGCCACCCGTGGGAGAGATATCGAATCCCACCCGCCCCGTGATGCTCGAGACCGGCTCCGGCCCGATCCTGGAGGTCCCGCCGCTCATGGGCACGTTCTTCGGCTTCCGCGCGATGTGGGGCGGCGGCGTCTGTGCGCGCCTCACGCGCGAGAGCCGCGTCGAGGTCGCGATCGACCGGTCTCTCGCCGCCGGCGTTCCGCCGGTTCTGTATGCCCACCCATGGGAGTTCGACGACGCGCATCCCGCCATGCCGGGCCTCTCGACCGTTCAGCGCCTCGTCCATTTCGCGGGGCGCACGCGGACGGAGGCGCGGTGGGCGCGGTTCCTGAAGCGCTGGACATTCGCGCCGATTTCGTCCGCAAGAGAGAAAGAGAGAGTTGCCGCTTGAAGGCCTCCCTCGTCGTCCGTGAGCCGTCGTCGTCCGCCTTCGCCGCGCTTTTTCCGGGTCAGCTGTCCGAGAAGCCAGGGATGGGCGAGGCCCTCGCCCGGCGGTACGAGTTCGCCTCTTCGCTCTTCGAAGAAATCTCCAAGAGGTCCGGAGTCCGGCTCGGCGACACGTTCTTTGGAGAGGGAACGAAGGACCTCCACGCCGACCTGCCCGCCCAGGTCGGCGTCTTTGCGGTCTCCCTCGCGGCGCTCGAGACCCTGCGCCGCATCCATCGGCTCGAACCCGCGGCTGCCGTCGGCTACAGCCTCGGCACGTATGCCGCGTTCGTCGCGGCCGGCTCGCTGGAAACTTGGGCCGCGCTCGACGTCGTCCTCGAGGCCGAGCGGCTCATGTCCGAAGCCGCGCGGCGAGGAGAGCTGGAAGGCGGGATGGCATACGTGATCGGCCTCGCGCGGCCCGCGGTGGAGGCGACGCTCCTCGCGCTGACACCGGATCGCGCGCGCCTCGCGGTCGCGACGGAGAATGCGGCCGCGCAGTTCGTCTTCTCGGGCGAGCGCGCGCTCGTCGCCGCGGCGGTCGATGCGTTCCGGCCGATTGCGCTGAAGACAGATTTGCTTTCGATCAGGATCCCGATGCACTCGAGCAGGCTGAGTGCGATTTGTGATCGCCTGCAAAGTTTCTTAGAGGGTGGTGTGAGGGTGAAGCAGCCGGTGTCGGCTCTCTTTGCCCCCATGCTTGGCCGCAGGGTCCGGAGCGAGGAGGACGCTCTTCATGTCCTTTCTAAGCAAATCTCTCTTCCCTCTCTCTTCGGACCTACCCTCAAGGTGATGCGTGACTCCGAGCTTCGGCGGTTCGTCGAGATCGGCCCAGGCAACGTGCTCACGAAGCTCGTCCGCTGGACGGTCCGCGACGCGAAGGTGCCCCCCGGGGCGTTAGAGGATCCGGACTCGATCGACGCGTTTGCGAGAGAACTGGCTCCGCCTCCCCTCTTCCCCTTCAAAGAGAATCCGAAGCGGCCCTCTGCAACGGCGTCCCAGGATGCGATCGGGTCCGAAAACAAATGAATTCTCCGAATTCTCCGGATTCTTCCGCACCGCTTCGTCAGCGCGTCGCGCTCGTCAGCGGCGCGTCGCGTGGCATCGGCCGCGCCATCGGCGAGCGCCTCGCGGCCGACGGCTACTACGCCGTCCTCACGTATCGCGCGGACGCGCCGGGGGCGGAAGCCGCCGTCCTTGCGATCCGGGCAGCCGGAGGGAGCGCCGAGGCCGCGAAAGCGGACGTGACTTCCGCGGCCGACATCGCAGCGCTCGCCGACCGTCTCGACAGGGAGCGAGGGGGCGTGGACGTGCTCGTGAACAACGCCGCTGTCCTGAAGAACGGCCTCTTCGCGCTCATGCCCGAGGCAAGCTGGAATCTCGTGCTCGACACCGCGCTCGGCGGCACGTACCGCATGACGAAGGCCGTGATGCGCGGGATGCTGCGGCGCCGCTGGGGCCGCATCGTGAACATCTCGTCGCTCGCGGCGTTCTCGGGGAGCGCCGGGCAGACGAATTACTCCGCCGCGAAAGGCGCTCTCGTCGCCTTCACGAAGTCGCTCGCGGCCGAGGTCGGAGCCTTCGGCGTGACCGTCAACGCGGTCGCCCCCGGGTTCGTCGAAACCGAGATGATTTCGTTCCTCACGAAGGAAGTTCGAGAGGACTTTCTGAAGCGGGTCCCGGTGCAGCGCTTCGGCCGGCCGGAGGACATCGCCCCGTTCGTCTCGTTTCTGTGCACGGACGGCGCGGCGTACCTCACGGGCCAGACGGTACGCATCGACGGCGGCTTCGTCGGCTGAGAGGCCGGCAGGACGCGGCGCTCGTATACTCCGCGGTTCCGGCCAGACCCGGGGGGAGTAGTTCTTGTCAGAAGACCTGAAGAAGAGAGTCAAGGAGCTGATCGTTCGGCAGCTCAAGCTCGAAATGGATCCCGCGACGATCGCGGACGACGCGCCGCTTTTCGGCGACGCGGACGGCGGTCTCGGCCTCGACTCGATCGACGCTCTCGAGCTCGTGCTCGGGGTGGAGAAGGAGTTCGGCATCAAGGTGCAGGACGAAGAGGTGGGCGTGACGGCCTTCGCCTCCGTGAACGCGCTGTGTGAGTTCGTGCGCCAGAAGGCGGCCTGAAGAAGGTGGACTTCCAGCCCCTGCCACATGCCTTCCCGTTCCGTTTCGCCGACGGCGTCGTCCTCAGGAGCGGCCCGGCCGAGGGCCGTGTGCGGGCCTGCGTGACGGCGAACGCGGAAGCCGTGCGCCCCACGGGGTTTCCGGCGGCCGTGCTCGCCGAGCTCGTGGCGCAGTCGGCCCTGCTCCTTCAGGGGGGCGACGCGGCGCTCGGGAGGACGGGCTTTCTCGCGGGCATTTCCGATTTCTCGGTCCAGCGGCTGCCCGTCGCCGGAGACGTTCTCACGATCGACGTCGCGATCGCCGGCCGCCTCGGCGGCATGGTGAAGCTCGAGGGCATCATCCGCGATGCCGAGGGCGGAGCGGTCGCGCGCGGCTCGGTGACAGTCAAGCAGGGAAGCGCCTGATGGACAGCTCCGGCACGTTCCCGCGCGGCTCGGGTACCTTCGCGAAGAAGAAAGTCGCGCTCGCCGGTGCTCCGGCGGGGCTCCTGCGCGGGGCCGCGGGGGCGCTCGAGACAGCAGGCTATTCGATCGTTTCCGCCGAGCGGCTGGACGACCTCCTCGGCATACCGGCCGAAAGGGTCCCGGACCTCGTGATCCTGGACAGCGGGTTTCTCCCGGACGGAGGCGTCGCTGCCTGCCGCAAGCTGCGCGAGCAGGCCTGCTGGCGCACGGTCTCGATGATGCTGGTCGTAGCGGCGGGGGAGCCGCACCTGGAAGAAGCCCTCGTGCCGGGCGTGAACGATTTCATGCTCGCCCCTTTCCCGGCCGCCGAGCTCCTCGACAAGACGAAGCGGCTCACGCTCATCCCGGCGCGCCGGGAGCTGAACACGCTGGCGCGCGTGCGCGACAGCCGCCCGGATGGGGCGCTTCTCCTCGGCAAGACGCTCAACGTTTCGGAGAACGGTCTCCTCGTGGAGATCGAGAATGGCATCGCGATCGGGCGCGTCCTCGAGATCGAGTTCTTCCTGCCCGAAGATCCTCAGCCCCTGAACGCGAAGGGCCGTGTCATGCGCCGGACGATCGAGCTCGATCACTTCCACCCCGCCTTCGGCATCCGTTTCACGGAGATCTCCGAGAAGGACCAGGCGCGGATCGACACATTCGTCGCCGAGCGCGAGCGCGCGGGCTTCAGGCGTTAAGGGCGCTGACTGTGTTCCTGATTTGACGAGGCCCGGCACGGGCCTTATCCTGCCGATCCGCGCGAAAGTGGCGGAATTGGTAGACGCGCAAGGCTCAGGACCTTGTGGCCTTTATCGGCTGTGGGGGTTCGAGTCCCCCCTTTCGCACCAGACACCCCAAGGCTCCCCATGAATTCCAATCGACTCCGTGACGCGATTCTCGAGGCGCTGAAGCCTCGGGGCTCACGCGTCCTCTCGTTCTCCGAGCTCGCCGATCGCGTCTTGCGGGCGGATCTCGATCCCGCACGCGAGGATGCCCTGCGCGCGGCCGTGGCCGAGCTGGAGCGCCGGGGCGAGATCGTGCGCATCAAGGGCGAGAAGCTCTCGCGCATCGAAAATACCGACTACGAAGCGGGCACGCTCGCGATTCGCGGTGAGGGCCGGGCGTACCTCCTTTCCCGCGTACCGGGCGCTGCCGACACGGTCGTGACGGGGCTCTCGAGCGCCCTCGACGGCGACGTCGTTCTCGTTCGGCTGGCCGCGCCGCGTGCAGCGGCGAAGGAAGCGCGGGGGCCGCGTACCCGGGAGGGCCGGCCGGCTCGCACGGAGCCACGCGCGACGGGCGTCGTCGTGAAGGTCCTCGAAAGGCGCCGCGAGACGATCGTCGGGAAGATCGTACGCGGCCCGGAGGGCGTGTTCATCGTCCCGTTCGACCGGAAGATCGACGCACGGCTCGCCGTTCCGGACGGCAAGGACATGTCGGCCCCGACGGGCATCTTCGTGGAGGCCCGCATCACGGCATATCCCGACGACCGTCGGCTCGCTCTGGCTGAGGTTTTGGGGCTGATCGGCTACGAAGGCGACCCCGGCGTCGACGTCGAGGTCGTGGCCCGCAAGTGGGGAATTCCCCGGGTCTATCCCGAGGCCGTGATCGCCGAGGCCGAGGCCGCGAACGGGACTGTCGGGATCGACGAACGAAAGCTCCGGTCGGACTTCACTGGGCGGACGATCGTCACGATCGACGGCGAGACCGCGCGCGACTTCGACGACGCCATCGAGGCCGAGGAGCTTCCGGGCGGCGGATTCCGCATCGGCATCCACATTGCGGACGTCTCCCATTACGTCTCCATCGGCAGCGCTCTCGACGCCGAGGCGTTCGAGCGTGGCACCTCGGTCTATTTCCCCGACCGCGCGATCGCGATGCTCCCGGAGCACCTCTCGAACGACCTCTGCTCGCTGCGTCCGGACGAGGAGCGGCGAACGCTGTCGGCGGTGCTCACGCTGGACGGGAACGGCGAGACGGTGAAGAGCGACTTCTATCGCTCGCTCATCAAGAGCCGGGCGCGATTGACCTATACGGAAGTCGGGGATTTCTTAGATAGTGAAGGAGGGAGGGGCAACTCTTCCATCTCCTCCGAAGTCGGTTCGATGCTGCCCGTCGCGCGGCGCGCCGCGCAGGCGCTGCAGGCGCGGCGCGTGCGCCGGGGGTCCCTGGACTTCGACCTGCCGGACTCGGACGTGCTTCTCGGCGAGACCGGAGATGTCGTGGCGATCGTGCGCGCCGTGCGCAATTCGGCGCACCGGCTCATCGAAGAATTCATGCTGGCCGCGAACGAGGCGGTCGCGAAGCAACTCGAGCTCATCCCGACGCCGGCGCTCTACCGCGTGCACGACCGGCCGGACGAGAGCCGGCTCGCGGACATCCGGGTCGTCCTGGGTCCGCTCGGCTACGACCTTCCCGAGGACGATGAAGAGATCTCGCCGGCGACGTTTCAGGCGATCCTCGACAAGGCTCAGGGAAAGCCCGAAGAGCGCCTCGTCTCGGACCTTGTCCTCAGGGCCCAGAAGAAGGCCATCTACTCCGAGGAGTGCCGTGGGCACTACGCGCTCGCCGCGAAGCACTACTGCCATTTCACGTCTCCGATCAGGCGTTATCCGGACCTCCTCGTCCACCGCGCGCTCGTGGAATGGCTCGCCATACGCCGGCCGCCCGCGGCCGAGGACGCGGACGGCCGCACGCGCTGGTTCCACGAGGCGGCAGCGCACTGCTCGTCGCGCGAAAGGCGCGCCGAGTCGGCCGAGCGCGAGGCGGTTTCCTGGAAGAAATTCGTATTTCTGTCGTCACGCGTCGGCGAGGAGTTCTGGGCGTACGTCTCGGCCGTCGTGGGCTTCGGGCTCTTCGTGACGCTCGAGGACATCTACGTCGACGGCCTCGTCCCGATCTCGTCCCTCGGAGACGACTTCTACCGTTACGAAGAAGTCGAGCATCGCCTCGTCGGGTCCTCGACGGGACGCGTCTTCCGCCTCGGCGACCGCCTGCGCGTGAAGCTCGTGAAGGCCGACCCCGAGAAGCGCGGTCTCGACTTCGCGCCGCTGGGCGAGAGCGGAGGCGGAGGCGGCGGAGCCCGGCGCCCATCGCGCGCCACAGACCCCCCGAAGGCGCAGAAGGGGCGCCGCCGCGGACCGACCCGGCCGTCTCCCGCCCCTCCACGCGGACGCAAGCGGCAGCGCTGACCCGCGGAAACGCACTGTGAACAGTTTTCGCGTCGTCCTCGTCGGCCGCCCGAACGTCGGGAAATCGGCTCTCTTCAACCGGCTCGCGCGCGAGCGCCGCGCGCTCGTGCACGACCGCCCGGGGATGACGCGCGACGCGCTCGAGATGACGGCCCGCACGCCTTCGGGGCGCGCCTATACCCTCGTCGACACGGGCGGGCTGGATCTCGACGCGGCGGGCGGCTTCGCGGCCTGGACGAGCGACCGGGCGCTCGCGGCGGTCGCGGACGCCGATCTCATCGTCTTCGTCCTCGACGGTATCGCCGGGCGCCTTCCCGAGGACGAGCGGCTCGCCCGCAAGCTCCACGCCCTCGGTAAGAACGTGGTCGTGGCCTGGAACAAATGCGACGCGAAAGCCGCCGCCGAATCGCTTGCGGACGGCTTCTCGCTGGGCTTCCAGAAGGTCATCGGCGTCTCGGCGCTCCACGGGACGGGCGCGGACGAGCTTCTCGAGGCCATCGAAGCGGTGCTCCCGTCGGACCTCGATCCGGACACGCGCACCGAGCCCCTCCCGATCGCGATCGTCGGCCGCCCGAACGTGGGGAAGTCGTCGCTCGTGAACGCGCTCGCCGGCGCGGACCGCGTCATGGTCTCGGAGATCGCCGGTACGACGCGCGACTCGATCGACGTCCGCCTGTCCCGGGGCGGCCGTGATTACGTCTTCGTCGACACGGCGGGAATCCGTCGCAAGGGCAAGACGACCGATTCGGCCGAGCTGCTCTCGATCGTCGCATCGCGCAAGGCGATCGACCGCGCGCGGATCGTCGTCATCGTCTTCGACGCCTCCGCCGGCATCACGGCGCAGGACGCCACGATCGCGGGCTACGCGGAAGAGGCGGGCCGCGGCGTGCTTCTCGTCGCGAACAAATGGGACCTCATCGAGAAGGACCGCGAGCGCGCGGCCGAGCTCAAGCACGACACGGAGCGGCGTTTCATCTTTCTCCGCAAGGCGCCGTTCCTGCCACTCTCGGCCACGACGGGGAAGGGCGTCCAGCGCCTCCTCCCCGAGGCGGACGCGCTCGCGAAGAGATTCACGACTCGGATGTCCACGGGCGAGCTGAACCGGCTGCTGCAGAAGGCATACGAACGGGAGGCCCCTCGCGGCCGTTCGGGCCGCAACATGAAGATCCGGTACGCGGTGCAGGTGGCCGCCGAGCCGCCGCTCATCCGTCTCTTCGCGGACCGGACCGAGCCGCTGCACTTTTCCTTCGAGAGATTCCTGCAGAATCGCATCCGCGAGAAGTGGAATTTGAACGGCGTGCCCCTGAAGTTCGTCGTCAAGAAGGACGACTAGCGTCCGATCGGCCCGTCAATGTGTTAAAAAGGACGGACGATCCGATTCAACACATGACGCAAACGACGAACGAAAACCCGGACGTCCGTTACAAGATCGGAGACGTCTGCCGCATCGCGGACGTTCAACCGTACGTCCTGCGTTACTGGGAGTCGGAGTTCCCGCTCCTCGCGCCCGATCGATCGCTCCCGGGCCCGCGTACCTATAGCGCGCGCGAGCTCGAGCTGATCGGTCAGATCAAGCGGCTTCTCTACGACGAGGGCTACACGATCGCCGGCGCAAAGAAGCGCCTCGAGAGCGAAGCGTCAAGCGCCCGGTCTCACGACACGAACCCGGCCTTCATCCCGGCGGAAGTGGGGAAGAGCGAAAAGGACGAGAAGTCCGTGAAGCCTCCGGAGCGCCCTCCCGCACGCCGGCCGTCCTCCAAAGCCGGCGCGCCGGTATTCGTCGAGACGTCGCCCGTTTCCGCTCAAACCGAGGTAGGCGAGGCGACTTTTCCCGTCGCTCCCGTCAAGCGCGCCGCGGCAGAGACACCGGACCCACGCGTCGCCCGCGTCGTCTCGGAGCTTAAGGAAATTCTCAAGCTCCTCTCCGGCGACTGACCGATCACCGCATGGTATAAATCGCTACCCCCGAAGGGCTTCGTGCTCTTCGATGACGGTTCCGGTCGGGACGTGGCGCAGCCTGGTAGCGTACTTGAATGGGGTTCAAGGGGTCGTGGGTTCGAATCCCACCGTCCCGACCACTTGACTCCCCGGAGAATCTCGGCTGGCGGAACGGTCCAGAGCGAATGCGGCCAAGGTCGTCCCGAAGAGGATGACCGTCGCGACGTAATTCGGTGCATGGGGTTGCACGACACTGAACGTCACGTAGAACGCGAAAAACGCGACGTTACTCCCGTGGGCCATCCACCTGAAACGGCGCGAACGAATCGGGACCTCCCATGTCGCGAGGTTCAGACAGCCGAGAAAGACGAAGCCGAAGCCGTGCTGAGCGAAGGCGAGCATGTCCTTGGGCGCGGCGCGGAAAAGCGCGATCGCCATCGCGAACGTAAGCGCGGCATGTACGAATGCGAGTCCAACGGCAACGCGGAGCACGACACGCCACATGATTCACCCTTCCATTTGAGGTCCTTGGTTGACCTCGCCTCGCGTCAAGCGAGACGCGCGGGCGTAGCGACCCCTTTGATGAGCAGCCACGGCCCGAGTGCGAGCTGAAATACGATCATCGGCACCCACATGTAGCCGGTGACCGGGCCGTGGAGAAACCCTGCGAGCTGCAGGGGCAGGCCCACCGCGAGTACGACCGACGCGAGCACGCCGAGCCACGCGAGCGGGACGGGAACGATTCGTCCGCGCAGCATGAGATACGAGAAGATCACGCTCCCCACGGCGAAGAAGGGCGCGCCGATCACCCCGCCGGGGACGGGCATCAGCAGGAATGCGCCCAGCGCGTTTGCCGTCGCGACGTCCGGCGCACCCGGCCCCGCCCCGCCCGTCGCGAGCCACAGCAGTCCGACCTTCCTCGGGATGCCGGCCGTACCAAGAACCCCTTCGCCGACGCGAAACGCGAAGGCCAGCATCGCGAGCTCGTGGTCCTCGTCGCGCGTGATCCTCCACAGCGAAACGGCCAGCACGAGGGCGGCGAAGCACTCGAGCAGCTCGAGCAAGACGGCGAGCCGCACGTCGGTCGCGTACGCGGCGATGCGCGCGAGCGTCGCGGTCGTCCCTTCGGCGTTCGTCGCGCGGTTGGACAGGAACACGCTGGTGGCGCCGACAGCCATGTAGAAGAGGTATGTGAAGCCGGCGAGCCGCGCGTAGAACTGCCGTGATGCTTCGCCCATACGAGTCGTCACGAACGCAATCCCTTGAGCAGAAGCCAGAACCCCATCGTCAGCTCGAAGATGAAGATGGGGCCGCCGTACCATGTCACGTCGATGACCTTCGCGAGCTCGGGGAAGATCATGAAGGCGAAGGCGCAGGTCCCGAAGAGGGCGGACGAAAACATGCCGAAGGCGGCCAATGCTCTCGGGATGAGGCCGGACTTGAACCACAAATAGCAGAAGGTGGTGCTGCGAAGCCCGGCGAGCACGAGGCCGACGTTGTACGCGGCGCCATGCGCGCCAATTGACAGCCGCGCCAGCGCCTGCAAGCGATCCGCTTCGAATACCTTCAAGTAGTCGGCACCGCTCAGGATCCGCAGAACGTCGAAGTCGCTCAGTGTGACGACGACCAGTATTGCGGTCTCGATCAGCCCCCAGCCCAGGGCCAGCAGGGCGAGACGACGGTGGATCGGCTCGAGGACCACGTAAAGGGCGGTGATCAGGACGACATCGATCGCGAAAACGGTGAGGTTGCTGGCGATGCCCAGACGAAAGAGCCGTTCGTGCGCCACGATGTTCAGCGCGGTTTGTGCGGCATTGCTGGAGACGATGAGCCGGCCGCCGACATAGAACTCGGCGAAGATCGCGGGAACGAGCGCGAACAAGTAAGCAGCGCCTACGACCGTCGCTGCTCTGCGCTGTGAGTCGTCGATGGTGCGGGTGGTCATCTGATGCTCGCCATGGCCTCTTTCGCCACCCGAACCCTCGGCGGATCTGCCCCCGGCACCGTCACCACGATCTCCTCGGTCACCGGCAGCGGCCGCGTGACCGCGATGTCGGGTCGGCCGCCCGGGAAGACGGTGAGTGTTCCTCTCGCGGGAAGCCCGACGATCCGCGCGATGCCATCGGCGCCCGACGACCACTGTGAGCCTGACCACGTGACCTGCTGGGAGAATGGGCCCTCGAACATGATCACATCGTCCACGCCGACGCGCACGAGGCGTTTGATGGGCTGGCCGGCAGAATTCTGGAACCGGATCGTCACGGGAGGCCCTGAGGGCTGGATTTCGATGACCTGCTCCCTTTCGCCGGACCAGCGCGTGAACGCCATGCGCCCTCTCCCGTCGAACGCGAAGAAGGGCGCGCCGGGCGCGAGATCACCGTCGAAGATCGTCGATCCGTCGTCCGCCGTCGGTGGGGCTCCTCGACCCCCAGCCGTCCAGATGAAACCACCCCGCGCAGGCACGCCTTCGGGCTCCACGAGGCGAATCGCCACGGAGGGCGACTTCTTCAAGGAGACGAAGATGTCGCCGCCCTCGCTCGTGCTCTCGACGCGGACCGGCGGAGCTTCGCCGGGCCGGTAGCCGACGATTCGCACCGTGACCTTGAGCTGTCCCTCGGGAACGGGCGGAAGCTCGAGTGAGCCGTCTTCGCCCGTGAAGCCCTTCGCCGACAGCGGATCGTTGCGGCTGTTCCAGCTCGCGGAGCCCACCTCGTAGTCCACGCGCGCCTTCGCGAGCGGCTTGCCGTCCTCGGCGCTCTGGACGCGGACGACATAGCGATTCGCGGGAAGCTCGAAATCCCTGTGCGTGTCACCGGCCACGTCGATCGCGGCGGGGAAGTCCAGGAAGCCCTCCGTCCGGATCCTCACCGCGTAGCGGCTTTTCTCGGCGACGACGACCCGGTAGCGGCCCTGCTCGTCCGTGTCCGCCTCGGCCCGTGCGGACGAGGATGGAGACTCGAAGACGAGATGCGCCGCGACGCCGTCGCCGTGGCGCTCGACGCGCCCGGAGACTTCGAAGACCTCGACGTCGATCTGTTTCTCGACGTCGGAGAAGTCCGGGACCTCGATCCAGCCCGCGGCCGAGAGGCTCTCCTTCCGCCAGCGGTACGCGAAGGTTCCCGGGAGGAGGCCGGTGAAGGTGAACTCCCGATCGGCCGGCTCGGTGCGCGCGACCGGCGTCTCGCATCGGTCGAGGTGCGGAGCGCTCGAGACGAACTCCTTCTGCTTGTCGCACGCGAAGACCTCCACGGAGACGCCGCCTTTCGGAAGACGGTCGCCTCCCGCGAGGCGAACCCTCAGGGTCGGCCGCCGGAGGAGGCCGACGGCGGACGGGAGGGCGGCGTGGCGCTCGGGCACGGACACGACGAGCGGACGCTCGGGTGCCCAGATCTTCGATGCCAGTCCCACTGTGGCATCTCCGCTCGGGGCTGCAAACCAGAAGGCGCGCAGCGAACCGTTCGCGTCAACCACGGCGTCCGCGGGGAGCCGGCGCTCGCTGGTGAGCAGCTCGAGCCGGATGTCATGCAGTGCTCCGGCGGGATCGTCTTTGGAGGGGTAGGAGAGAGTCAGGCCGAGCTGTCCCCGGCTACGCTCTGGCGTGGGGAGCTCCTTGACGGTGATCTTCTCTCCCACCCTTGGCTGGAGTTTCATCAAGCCGAGAGGACGAGAGGAGGAGTCGAAGACCACGACGACCAGTACGCCGGACGAGACCTCGAGGATCTCCGCGCGGCCGTCTTTCGGAATCACTCCCTCGGCGAAGGTGATCTTCGCCGCAGTGTTCTGCGGCGCTGAAGCGGTTTGCCCGCAGACGGCAGAGACCCGGAAAAGGGCGACCAAGAGGAGACACAGGGGCGTGCGCGGCACGGGCATCGTGACCTCCCGGACATGCAGCGATTCTATGTGAACCCTTCGCGGACGGGCGGCATCATCGCGCCTCTGATAGCGTCATCCTCTTCCGGAGGGATCGTGAGCAACATGCGCCGTCTTCGTGCTCTCGCCGTCTGCCTGTCTCTTCTTGCCCTTCTCGCTGCCGCCCTGCCGCTCGGCGCCGCCGACGCGCCGGCCAGGAAGCGCTTCTCGGTCGACGACCTCGAGAGGATCGTGCGCCTCTCGTCGCCGCGAATCTCGCCCGACGGGAAGTCAGTCGCCGTCGTCGTGACGCGCGCCGACGTTGGGAAGAACAAGTGGATCCCCGAGGTCGACCTCGTCGACATCGCGACGGGCGCGCGGCGGGCCCTGACGCACGATCGCAAGGGAGTCGGTCATCCTCGCTGGTCGCCCTCCGGCGACCGCCTCGCATTCCTCGCGCTCGACGGCGCGGAGAAGAAGGAAAAGGTGCAGATCTTCGTCCTTCCTATGGCCGGCGGCGATGCGCAGAAGGTCACGAGCGCGCCGGCCGGCGTCCAGCACTTCGCGTGGCGGCCGGACGGGCGGGCCTTCGCGTACGCGGCCGAAGACGAACGCCCGAACAAGGCGGAGATTGAGAAAGGCAACGATCTTTTCGAGGTCGGAAGCGACAACCTCTTCGTGTCCGAGCCCCCGATGCCGGTTCACGTGTGGCTCGTCCCTGCGGAGGGAGGAGAAGCGAAGCGGCTTACCTCCGGTGCCTGGAGCCTTCCGGCTGCTCTGCCGCCCAGCCCGCCGTCATCGCCGCTTTCGTGGTCGCCGGACGGGACGCTCCTCGCGTTCACGCGCGTCGAAACGCCGCACTCGGGCGACAACGACCAGGCAACCGTCCGGATTCTCGACGTCGCCTCCGGCTCGATTCGTGCGCTGACGGCGAAAACGCACTTCGAGGGCTTCCCGGTCTTCTCGCCGGACGGAACGAAGATCTCGTACTGGTGTCCGCGCGACCGCGACCCGAACAACGTGAACGACATCCACGTCACGTCCGTGTCCACCGGCGGCGATGGGATGAACCTGACGAAGCCGATCGACCGCTGCCTGTACGCGTCGATCTGGATGCCCGACGGAAAGGCGCTGATCGTGGGCGGGAACGACGGAACGCGCATCTCGCTCTGGCTCGCGCCGCTCGACGGCCCCGCGAAGAGGCTCGAGCTGGGCGACGTTCACCCAGCGTGGTCGTTTTTCGTGGACGTATCCGTAGGTCCGAACGGCTCGATTGCGTTCGTCGGAAGCGAGCCGGGCCGTCCGGGAGAGCTGTGGGTCATGGCCTCCGCGGCTTCGGCGCCCAGGCGCCTCACCGACCTCAACGCCGAGATCGCCGGCCGCGACCTCGGAAAGGTTGAACGCTTCACGTGGCAGGGGCCCGATGGCTGGAAGGAAGACGGCGTCGTCGTCCTCCCGCCGGGCCTCGCGCCGGGAGCGAAGGTCCCGCTCGTTCTCTACATCCATGGTGGCCCGCAGGCCGCCTCCACACGCGCCTTCTCGACTCAAGCACAGCTTTTCGCCGCGCAGGGCTGGGCCGTCTTCTCGCCAAACTACCGCGGGAGCGACAACCTCGGGAACGCGTACCAGCGGGCGATCTTCAACGACGCCGGGGACGGCCCCGGCCGTGACGTCCTCGCGGGACTCGATGCCCTCGTCGGGAAGGGGTTCGTCGACCCGGCGCGGATCGCGGTGTCGGGCTGGTCCTACGGCGGCTACATGACGAGCTGGCTGATCGGGCACGACACGCGCTGGAAGGCCGCGGTGGCGGGCGCCGCGGTCACGGACCTCGCCGACCAGTACGCCTTCGCGGATTTCAACGTCCAGATGCGGTACACGATGAAGGGGAGCGCGACGCCGTTCTCGCCGGGAGGCGATGCGCTCTACCGCGCGCAGTCGCCGATCACATACGTGGCGCGGGCGAAAACGCCGACGCTGATCCTCTCGGACACGGGCGACTTCCGCGTTCCCTTTACGCAGTCGTTCAAGCTCTTCCGCACGCTGAAGGAAGCCGGAGTCGAGACTTCGTTCGTGGCGATCCCGGTCGAGGGCCACTTCCCCGGCGATCCCGTCCGCACGCGCGAGGTCTTCCGGCGCTGGATCGACTGGCTGGCACCGCGGCTGAAGTAGCGGGTTTGGCTACGCCTTCAGGTCCGCCGTCGCCAGGAACCGCGGCGGTTTCCGGAGCTTCGTCGTTTGCTCGAATGCAAAGGCGAGGCGAAGGAGCACGGCCTCGCTCCAGGCCCGACCGAAGAACGAGAGCCCGATCGGGAGTCCGAAGACGAAGCCAGCGGGCACGGTGATGCTCGGGTAGCCGGCCACGGCCGCCGCGGTCGAGCTTTCGCCCAGCCAGCGGTCGCCGTTCAGGAAGTCGGTCACGCATGCCGGGCCCAGCGTCGGAGCGACGAAGGCGTCGAGCTTGTGCTTGTCCATGACAGCGTCGATCCCCTCGGCGCGCGAGAGCCTCCGGCACTTCGCGAGCGCCTCGAGGTACTCATACGATGTCAGCGGTCCCTTGGCCTCGGCCTTCACGAAGCTGTCCTGACCGAACCAGGGCATCTCTTTCTTCGCGTGCTTCTCGTTGAACTCGATGACGTCCTTCAGCGACTTCACCGGCGCTCCGGGCCCGAGCCGTGCGAGGTAGGCGTTCAGATCCGCTTTCAGCTCGAAGCGGAGGACCAGGGACTCGGCGTCGCCGATCTTGTCCATGTTCGGGATGTCGGCCGGGTCGATCAGCTCCGCACCCTGCTTCTTCATGGCAAGGAGCGCATCGCCCATCACGGCGTCCACGCTGTCGAGGAAGCCGAAGTAGTTCCGCGCGACGCCGATCCGCGCCCCCTTCAGGCCGCCCGGCTCGAGGAACGCCGCGTAGTTGAGCGCCGCCTTCCGCTCGGGCGCCGCCGTCGCGTCGTCGTCCGCATCCTGCCCGGCGAGGGCGCCGAGGAGGATGGCCGCGTCGAGGACCGTGCGCGCCATCGGGCCGGGCGTGTCCTGCGAGTGGGAGATTGGAATGATGCCGCTCCTGCTCAGGAGCCCGACCGTGGGCTTGATCCCGACGATGCCGTTCGCGGAAGAAGGGCTGACGATCGAGCCGTCCGTCTCGGTCCCGACCGCGACGGCGCAGAGGTTGGCCGCCACGGCCACGCCCGAACCCGAGCTCGAGCCGCAGGGGTTGCGGTCCAGCGCGTAGGGGTTCCTCGTCAGGCCGCCGCGCCCGCTCCATCCGCTCGTGGAGGTCGAGGAGCGGATGTTTGCCCACTCGGAGAGGTTCGTCTTGCCAAGGACGACGGCGCCTGCCTCGCGGAGCCTCCGGACGACGAAGGCGTCTTTGGACCGCTTCGAGCCGACGAGGGCGAGCGATCCGGCGGTCGTCGCCATCCGGTCAGCAGTGTCGATGTTGTCCTTGATCAGGACGGGGATGCCGTGCAGAAGCCCGCGCGGGCCCTTCGCCTTCCGCTCGCGGTCGAGCGCGTCGGCGATCGCGAGGGCGTCAGGGTTCAGCTCGAGGACGCTCCGGAGCGTTGGCCCGCTCCGGTCGAGAGCTTCGATGCGCGAGAGGTACTTCTCGGCGATGGACCGGGCGGTCAGCTTCCCGCTTTGCATCCCCTGCTGGAGGTCGGCGATCGTCGTCTCGGCGAGATCGAACGGGCGGTCCACGGCCGCGGCCGAGCTGGCGAATGCAGGCGGCAGAGCGGCAACGAGGCCGCCGGCCACTCCGGCCGCGACGAGCTGGCGGCGGGTCAGCGACGTGGACGGGGCCGGGCGTTCCGAATCGTCAGGCATGTCCCGATCCTCCTTCTGACTTCCCCGACGATACGCGATGCCCGGGCCGAAACTGGTCCCTGATTCATTTGATTCATCGACGTGGAATTACTGTCTTTCTTACCATGCGGCCCATGCCGGCAGGGGCTCTCACGTTGCTGTGCGGGGCGTGCGGGGACGTTCGAAAAATCGATCTCACGCTCCTCCGAAACGTTCCTCTCTGGGTGCGCGTGATCGAGGAGACCTGTCGCGCGATGGGCGCTGGGGCCATCCGTGTCGAAGGGTGCGACAGTTGCCGCGATACGTGGGTGGTCCGGGATTCGACAACGGTCCTCGAGGAGCTCAAACGCTCCCTCGAGGGCAGTCTCGGCGCGCGCTGATCCGGGCGCTAAAGGCTCCAGCTCACGTAAAGGCGCCACTCCGACTGCGTCTTGGGCGCCTCCTGAAAGCCGCCCGGGTACGTGGTCCTCCGGCCGTACCACGAATACCCGGCGCCCACGCCCAGAAGCCGGGTGAGCGGGATACGGGACGAGGCGCGGAAGAACTGAAGCGTGTTGCTGGAGGAGCTCCCGTTCGCGGTGCGCGCGTAGGCGACGCCGTAGCCGAGCCTGACGATCTCCCATTCCTTCCGGTAGAGGCGGGCGGCCAGGCGAAAGCCGCCGCCGGGCGCGTAGTCGTAGGTCCGGCCCGTTTCCGGGTTCAGGAAGTCGGTCGTCCGGATGCCGGCGAGCGGAAACAGAATCGCCGCGACGTCGGTCGAGACCTTGAGGTCCGGCCGAAGGTTGTATCGGGAAAGGAGTCCGACGCTGAAGATCTGCGCGGCGAAGATCTGGGACTCGTTGCTGAAGTACTCGTACTCCTGGAAAACGCCGAGGATGTGTCGCAGCCGCGCGGTCTCATCGCCGAGCTCCCATCCCTTCAGGACGCCGCGACCCTCGACACGCGACACGCCGGTCGTCGCGACATCGGCCTCGAGCCAGAACGTGTCGAAGGGCTTGCGGATCTCGCCCGCGAAGGCGTCGCCGTAGACCGCCGAGAGGGAGACGATCCCCTGGTTCGGATCCGCGGCTCCTGCGCCGATGTGCCGGTAGCCGAGGTCACCGACGACGCTGAAGCGGCTCGGGAGGCGCTCGTCGGGGTTCGAGAACTGGCGGGACATCTCGCCGTGCACGAGCCGGTTAAAGCCGCCCATCGGATCCACGATTACGCCCGCAAGCTCACGCCAGAATCGCGGGAGCCCGCTCGCCGTGTTGTCGCGGAGCATCACCCCGAGACGGTGCGCCATCTCCCCGCGGGACATGCCGCCGAACGTGGTGTTCACGATGTCGTTGATCGAGGGCTGGGTGTTCTCCATGCAGCATTCCCAGAGGAAGCTGCCCGCCAGCGTGAACGCCCCCGACTCCCAGTAGCCGTAGCCGTTCGATCGCGCGGCGTTGAAGTAAAGGCTGCCGTGAAAGGGGTGGGCGGCCTGGTTGGTGTTGAAATCGTCGCGGTCGTAACCGAAGCCGGCCTTAAAGTTCTCCTTCACGGTCTGCGTGGAGATGAAGGCGAAATCGTCCTTGGTGACGTAACGGTCATAAGCCCAGGGCAGGAATTCCACGAGGGCGACTTCGCCCGCGGCCGTGAAGAACCGCTCCGGCGGGGCCGGGCGCCTCGACGGCGCCGCGAGGACGGCGGGGGAGGTCGGGGACGCCGGCGCGGCTGGGAGATCCCAGATGCGCGGTCCTCCGAACCGATACGACAGCCCGCCGGTGACCTCGGTGCTCGAGTAGAGGTCCGTCGTGAAACCGTAGCAGCCCAGACTCCCACAGACGACCGCGCCGGTTCCGGGGCTGGCGCTTCTCCAGCGATAGCGGGCGTCGACGCGGAGGGCGAGGCGCTGGCTCAGATAGAACTTTCCGCCGAGCGCGGCGTTCGCGACGAACCGCGTGTCCGCTTCCGTTTCGACGCCCGGGACGAACGGGTGAAGCGTCATGACGCCCCCGCCGAGCCCCATGTACCCGCGTACGCGGCCCGCGCCGAACCCGTAGAGGCCGTTGAGCTCGTAGGTATTGACGTCGATCGGCGCGGACGGCGCGAGCGAGGCCCCCGTCGACGGGCTGACCGCGGTGAGTCGTGCGCTTGCCCTGGACAGGCTGACTTCGAGGCTGAAGGTCTTGTCCACGCTGAAGGCACCACGGAGCCCGAACGCGGCTGATTTGCCGATCTCGATGTCGGTATTCTGGTCCAGGAAGATCCGGCTCCCGACGTAGCCGCCGGCGAACCCGCCGACTTCCCACCGGCCGGTGTCCTGCGCCATCGCCGGAACGGCCACGAAGCTTGCTCCCGTGAGAAGGGCTGCGGCAAGGCGAGCCGTGAAGCCCGATGGGGCAGACGACTTTCGAATGTTCAAATTTTTTTTCCTTCCGCTGAGCGGGGCCTTGGTCAGAAGTCGAGGCTCGCCGAGACACCGAGCGTGCCCGCGCTCAGGATCGGGAGGATCGTCAGTTGAGCACCGCCGCTCTCCGGCTCCGCCTCGCCCGACCGGAGTTTCCGGTTGAAGTGCACGACGGACCGGCCGACCGCCGTGCCGATCGCCGCCGCCACGACCACGTCGGTCGGGAAGTGCTTGCCCCGTTGTACGCGAACGTATGCCGTCACCGCGGCCGCTCCGTACGCCGTGACCTTCACCCAGAGCTGGTCGTAGGAAGTCGCGATCACCGAAGCGACTGCGAACGCCTGGGTGGTGTGGCCCGAGGGAAACGACCGTCCTTCGAACGGATGGAACGCATATGCGCCCTGGCTCTCTGTCGGCCGCTCGCGTCCGATCAGTGACGAGAGGACCGGCGTGATCATTCCGCTGGCGATCAGGCTGGCCGAGAGCCCATCGAAAAACACATTCTTCGCCTTCGAGTCGTGTCCGATCGCGCCAGCCAGATAGAACCCGCCGAGAAGCAGGAACGAGCGGCCGTCGCCCAGTCCCTCGAGCGTGTCCCCGACGAAACCGAGCGTGGATCCGCCTTCGCGCGCCCTGTCGCTCAACGCCTCGTCCGCGCGCGTCAGCGCGACGACTGCGGCCGTTGATGCCGAGAACAGAATCCATTCCCGGCCTCGCCAGTGGATCGGCGAGGTCAGGACGTGCCCCGTATCGAGGAGCACCATCTTCGGGAACGACGGAGGCCGGAATGGTTTCGGCTCCTCGACGGGAGCGGGTGGAACCGCGGCCGAGACCGGTGACGGCTCGATCCGTTCCTTCTCTTCCGTTTCTTCCGCCCTGCTGGATGCCTGGATCGTCTCGGCCGCCGGGTACCGTGGAGTCACCTCCTGCGCGGTCGCCGGCGATGCAGACGCGCAGACTGAGACGATCAGGAGAATCGCGAACATTGGACCTCGTCTCGTCGGTGCATTCCTCAATGTCGGGTGATCCGCAAGTTGCGTGCCGGGCGTTTCGTGGCACGAGAGTTGCGCTGTTCAGCACCGACACGAAAGGCAAGATCATAATGAAAAGCAATTCCATCTCGACCGCAGTGTCGTGCCTCGGATCGGCGACCCTCGTTCTCGGTCTCGCCTGCGCCTCGAGCGGCCCTTCCCGCTCCGCGAAGACGGTGGAAACAATGGACGAGACCCACGCGGGCCTTACGAAGGTACGCACGCAGATCGACCGAACGTTGACGTCCCTGAGCGACCTGATGAGCGCCGGCCCGGAGAGGCTCCGGCCGACGTACAGCGCGTTCAGCAAGGACGTCGACAAGCTGCGAGCCGACGCCGTGCAGACGAAGAACCGCTTTCGGAACATGAAGACGAAGAGAAACGACTATCTCGCGGCTTGGGGAAAGGAGCAGGGCCGTGTGAGCGACCCAGAGCTCCGGCAGATCGGCGACGCCCGTCGCTCGGAGGCTACGGCGAGCCTGGACAGGGCGATCGAGTCGCTGACGGTCGCGAACGAGGCATTCGACCCGTTCCTGAATAACCTCGCCGATGTCCAGAAGGTCCTCGGCAACGACCTTACTCCCGCGGGCCAGAGGCTCGTCTCGAACACCGCCGTCGTCCAGGGCGTCAACGACAAGGGAGCCCGCGTGGCGCGGAGCATCGACATCGCGCTCGCGGCGCTCTCGAACGTTTCGGGTCAGCTTTCTCCGAGCGCGGTGAAGTAGAGGCTCAGGGCTCGAGCCGGGACGCGTGCACGATGAACCGGTTCGGCGCATTCCCCACGTACGTGAACGGATAGCACGTCACGAGCGTGAGGACGGCGTCGCCGGTCGGGTCGAGAATCCGCGTCGCCTCCGGCGCGACCACCTCGGTCGACGCTACGCGGTACTCGTAGCGGCGGCCGGCCGTGCGTATGCGGATCGTGTCGTCGACCCGGATGTGCTTGAGCGCGCGGAAAAAAGAATCCCGGTGACCCGCGAGGGCCATGTTGCCCCGCTCGCCGGGCCGCGCCGTGCCGGGGATGTGTCCGACCGCCACGGAAAGAGTCGCGTCGTCGTCACCTTCCCGCACGATCGCCGAGACCCCGATCCGCGGGATGTCGATCCGGCCGAGAACGAGCGGATCGACGTCCAAGGCAGCCGCGGACGGTCCCTCGGACGCCGGCGTCGAAGCGGGCGCGACCCGGGATGCTGACGCGCCGGCCCTTCGCTCCACTTCGGAAAAGGCGCGCCCCTGGCGCGCCTGGTAGACCCGGCTGTTGACGATCGCTACGAGGGCCACGCCGAGGAGAGAGAGGCCGATCGCGCAGAGCGCGAGATCGGCCCCGTGGAACCACCGTGCGATGCCGGACCTGGTCACACCGCCCGGTTCGCGAGTGCGCGAAGCCCGAAAGCGCCGCCCAGAGACAAGAGCCCCAGCGCGGCGAAGAGGGGAACGTGACTTGCGGTCGCCGGCAGCTGCTTGACGGGACGGGCCTCCGCCACGACGGCGACCGGCACCGGCGCTTTCTGAACTACGACCACCGGCTCTTCGTACGGCTTCACGTTCTGATCCGGCGTCACGACCGTGAAGGTCGCCGTCTTGTAATCAGCTTCCTTGACCTCGTCGGGGATCGCGATCACGGGCTCCTTGGCCAAGGCCGCGAGCTCCATAGCGCGCCGCTTCGGATAGATGATGTCCTGGCCGTTCGTCGTGTCGCGAGCGAACCACGTGCGAAGCGCCCTGGGTTGACCTGCCGCGGCCGTGTAATAGATGTAGCGGCTGGTTGGCACCACCTCGTTCGGCCGGAGGGTGTGCGGCGTGGCGAGGACGCTGGCGAAGACCTTCGTCTGCTCCTCGTTCGTGACCTGAATCATGTTGCGGTTGGACGCGAGCATCACGACCTTGATCAGGTACGTTCCCGGCTGAAGGGTGACGCCCCCTACATCGACCGGCTCCGTCACGGTGAAGGTCGAGTTCTCCCGATCGCTCTGCGCATAGGCGGCGGGCGTCGATACGATCCCGAGGAGCGTCGCGAACGCGCCCAAGGCCAGGCATTTCATCAGCGTTTTCATCTCAAACCTCTTCTTTCTTCTTGATGTTGATGGACTCTGGACAGACCGGAGACGGTCCAGCAGCCGGAGGAGCTCAGTTGAGAAGGTTGACGACCTTCTTGACGCCCTCGATCGAACGGGTCTTCTTGATTGCGGCCTTCGAGGACTCGGGGTTGTCGAGCTTGCCGCGCAGGCTGACGACGCCGTCGACGACCTCGACCTCGATCTTGAGTGCGTTCCTTCCGATCTCGGTCAGGAGGATTCCCTTGACCTTCAATTCGAGGGCCACGTTCTTCACGGAGGCTTCGCTTGCGGCCAACGGCCCGGCGGCGTCCTTCACCGTCACCTTGTTGTCGACCTTCTTGATCCCGTCGACCGACAGGGCGACCTCCTCGGCGAGGCCCTGGCTGGGTGACTTCGCCACTTCACCGGTGAGCGTGGCTGTCTCTCCGGAGACAGAGACGCTGATCCGGAGGGCGTCTGCGCCGAGCTTGTCGATCAGTCTGGCCCTGACGGAGGTGGCATTGAGCGCGTCGGAGACTTCCGTAGGAACCGCATGGGAGGTGTCTGCGGCGTTCGCGGGTGACGCCACGAGAAGCCATGTGAGGGAGAGGGTTGCCGCGAGGATCGGTACAAAGTTCCTTTTCATTGAATGAATCTCCTGCTCTGCCTCACAGCGCAATTCCCCTGCCAGGTGCGGTTCGAACGGCACGACGTCTTCACGACCGATTCGCTCTTCAAAACGGCCGCCCCCCGGTGAGCCCGGCCGGGGGGCGCGTAACGTGCAGAACGTTCCGATCCGACTCGAATTATTTCTTGATGGCGTTGCCGAGATCCGTCAGAGCCTGGCCGACTTTGTGGCTCACCTTGCCGAGACCCTCTTCGATCGCGCCCGTCGTGCGCTGAGCCGCACCCTCCCATTCCATCTTCTTGTTGCCCGAGAGGATTCCAACGGCCTCTTTCACTTTCCCCTTGGCCTTGTTCACTTTCCCGTCGACTTCCTGCTGTTTCATGGTGTTCTCCTTTCCGTACTTTCCGTGAGAGGGATACGCATGCGCTATGCCATGCGGGGCCCATTACGACTTGGGCGTGCTCTCCTCAGTGTTCGGTGCGGGGGCCATCCCCGTCTTCATCATCGGGCAGTCCATTCCGCCCCTTCCGCCGTTCATGTGCATGTGATGGTCCATGTGCGCCATCGTCCCGTGATGCATCTCCATCATCATCGAGCGAGAGGCCTTGCGCTGGGCGACGAGCTCGTTGAGGACGGCCGCCATCGGCCTCTCCAGGGCGCCGACATCCTTGGACGCCTTGGCGGCGTTCATTTCCGCCACGAGCTTGTCCAGCGTGGCGTCCATCGCGAGCATCTTGTCCTGCATTTCCTGCTTCTTCGCCATCATGGATTCGCATTCCGCTTTCATGGCGTCGGTATGCTTGGCCGTTGCCGCGCTGCCCCTGTGGTGGCCCGTCATGGAGGTCGTCCGCGGGCTCTTGGCGGCCGTGGAGGGAGCTGCAGGCGGAGGCGTCTGGGCGCCGGCGCTCACGGCCAACGCGAGCGCGGTCGCGGCAATTGCGCCTGGAACGAGAGCGCGGAGGTGCATGTTCATTGTCGTTTTCCTCATTGCGGCCCAAGGGACCGCGCGTTTGGGCGCCTTGGGGTCGCCAGGCGCGGATGAAAGTGCGGCTACTTCTTCGCGCGAACGAAGAGCAGAACCCCGCCGACCACGATCGCCGAGACGCCGGCCCACACCGGCACGTTGACGCTCTCCTTTTCCTTGATCGCAAACTCGAGCGGCCCGATCTTTGTCTGATGTGTCTTTTTGGTGTAACTGAAGCCGCCGTACAAGAGCGCGAGAACGCCCGCGACGAGAAGAACGAGAGCGACGCCTTTGGACCTGTCCATCTAGTGGCCTCCTTCGGAACAGCAGTTCGTGTCCATTTCTGACTTCACGAGCTTGAAGAGCAGCCGATCGGCCCGGCGCCCACGATCGCCACGGTGTCTCCCGGCTTCACCTGGCCGTTCAGGACCCCGCATCATGTCTCGAGGCTTTCGCAACAACGATGCCGCATGGCCGTCGCACCGCCGTCGAGCCGGGCGTGTGCGCGGCGGCACGTTTTGCCGAATCGTGCGGAAAAGTGTGCCGATGTTTTATGCTCCTCGCGAGGCCCTTTTTCGATGCCTGACCCGCTCCGCGTTCTGCTTGTCGACGCCGACGAGGCCGCCGTCGCTCTGATGCGCGGCCATATGGCAGAGATGAAGGCTCCAATCGACATGGAGCGGGCCGCGAGCTTCGGCGTCGGCCTCGAGCAGATGACGTCACACCACTACGACGCCCACCTCGTCGCCTCCCGGATCGGCACACGGAGCGGGTTAGAGCTCCTGCGCGCCTACCGCGAGTCCGGCGGCGATGGTGCCGTGATCCTGATCGCGGACGAGCCGGACCGGGCCGAGGACCTCTCAGCTCTGGAGAGCGGCGCCTCGGACTACCTCGTCCGAGATCGTCTCGATGCGACCCTGCTGGAGAAATCCATTCGGTACGCGGTCGAGGAGTCGAGGCGCGCGGCGGGCCTCCGCCGCGTTCGAGACGAGTTCGAGACTCGGGTCGCCGAGCGGGCCGACGTGCTCGAAACCATGAACGAAGCACTGGCGGCCGAGGTGGCCGAGCGGCGGGCGGCCGAGCGTGCGCTACGCGAGGAGGACCGCCGGAAGGACGCGTTCTTCGCCACGCTGGCACACGAGCTCCGCAATCCCCTCGCGCCGCTGTCGTTCGCGACCGAGATCCTGTCGCGGACGAGCGACACGCCCGAGGAGCAGGCGAGGCGCGAACGCGCCCTGCGCGTGATCGAGCGTCAGGTCGCGCACATGGTGCGTTTGATCGACGATCTTCTCGACCACTCCCGTATCACGCACGGGAAGCTGGATCTGCGCCGCGAGCGGGTGTCCCTCGCGGTCGTCATCGAGAACGCGCTCGAAACGGCAAGGCCTCTTCTAATCGGTCGCCGGCAGGCGTTCGAGCTGATCGTGCCCGAGGTGCCGGTGCCCCTGCATGTCGATCCGATGCGTCTCGCGCAGGTTTTGTCGAACCTTCTCTCGAACGCCGCCAAGTTCACCGAGCCGGGCGGACGCATCCGCCTCGAGGCCGTTCGAGACGGAAATGACGTCGTGGTGTCGGTCGTCGACTCCGGGATCGGGATCCCGGCGGCGCACCTTGCGCACGTCTTCACGATGTTCGGTCAGGGGCACCGCGCGCAGAAGGCAGTCTTCGGAGGACTCGGGATCGGCCTCGCTCTTGCGAAGGGCCTCGCCGAGCTGCACGGCGGCACTCTGACTGCGGCGAGCGACGGCGAGGGGAAGGGGAGTGTCTTCACGCTCCGTCTCGCGTGCGCGGCAGACCACTCCGCCGCTCCGGTGGCGACGCAGACTCCGCCGAGTGTGACGCCGCCCTCACGCCGGATCCTCGTCGTCGACGACAACGTCGAGGCCGCTCTCACGCTCGCCGAGCTGCTGGCGCTCGAGGGGCACGAGACGCACGTCGCGCACGACGGCCCGGCCGCCGTCGATGCCGCGCGGCGCCTGAGCCCCGACGTCGCGATTCTCGACATCGGCCTGCCCGGGTTCGACGGGCTCGAGGTGGCGCGCCGTCTCCGGGCGGAGCCGGGACTCGGGGACCTTCTCCTCGTGGCTCTCTCGGGCTGGGTCCAGCCGGACGATCGGGAACGATCCCGGGAGGCTGGCTTCGACTATCACTTCGCGAAGCCGATCCGGCTCAAGAGCCTCGAGCTCGTCCTCCTGGAAGCGCGGGGTGATCGAGGCCGTAATGCTTGAGCCGGTTGTAGACCGTCTTGAGGCTGATGCCGAGGAGCTCGGCCGCCGTCTTCCGGTCTCCCTTCACGGCCTGCAAGGTGGCGATCAGCAGCTTTCGCTCGACCTCTTCCAGCTTTTCTCCGACGCGCACCGGCACGGCGGGCCATGACTCGCCCGGCGGCTCCGCCTCCGGCGGGCGGTCGACCAGGTGCGACACGTCGAGGACCGCCTCCACGGCCTCTGTCTGAATGAGGGGCGGGTCGCTCAGGACATAAGTCCGATGCACCGCGTTCCGAAGCTCGCGCACGTTGCCAGGCCAGTCGTGACGGTCCAGCATGCCGAGCGCTTGCGCCTCGAACGATGTGAAACCGCGCCGCTCCTTCTCCTCGACCTGTGAAAGGAAGTGGCCCGCGAGAGCCGGGATGTCCGGCTTGCGCTCTCGCAGGGACGGCATGCGGAGAGGGAAGACGTTGAGCCGATAGAAGAGGTCGGGGCGAAACGACTTGCTTTTCACCGCCTCGGCCAGGTCGCGGTTCGAGCTCGCCACGAGCCGGACGTCGACGTCCAGCTCCTCGTTTCCGCCGACGCGCCGGAAGGCTCGGGTGTCGAGGACCCGAAGGAACTTCACCTGCAGCTCGGGCGGCATCTCCGTCACCTCGTCGAGGAAGAGGGTTCCTCCGTGGGCCATCTCGAAGGTGCCGGCACGGCGCCGCTCCGCCCCCGTGAACGCACCCTTCTCGTGCCCGAAGAGCTCGCTCTCGACGAGAGTCGGCGAGATCGCGCCGCAGTTGACTGCGACGAACGGTCCCCGAGCGCGCCGCGAGAGGGCGTGCACGGTGCGGGCCGCGATCTCCTTGCCCGTGCCGCTTTCCCCGGTGATCAACACGGGCGCTTCGGAACCCGCAACGCGGGAGATCAGACGGAAGACCTCCCGCATCGCAGGTGAGCGGCCGACCATTTCCCCGAGCTGACCCGTGCCCGCCGGCCCGAGATGTACGGCGGGCGGTGGAGCCCGATGCTCGGCAAGGCGCGCGAGAGCCGACGCGAGGAGAGTGGGCTTCAGGGGCTTGAGGAGGAAGTCGTAGGCGCCGGCCCTCATCGCGTCGACCGCGGCGAGGATCGAGCCCTTGCCCGTCAGAACGAGAACGGCAGAATCCGGGCGAACCGCCTTCGCGGCGCGGATAACGTCGAGCCCATCCCCGTCCGGCAGCCCGAGGTCGGTGATGCAGACGTCCGGCGCTCCACGTGTCAATGCGTCGCGCGCCTCCGCAACCGAGCCAACGGCGGATGCCTCGTATCCGAGCTCCTGAATGAGCTCGACGAGCGACGCCCGGACCCTTGGCTCGTCCTCCACCACGAGGAGCTTCATGCTTCGCCCGGGCGCTCGGCGTCGCCTTCAAGCCGGACTGGCCACGAGACGAGCGCCACGAGACGCCCATCGCGCTCGGTCAGCTCCAGCCGACCGCCATCGGCTTCGAGGGCGGCCCGGGCCACGAATAGAGACTCCGCTTCCTCGATCCCGTGCGGCAGATCGAGGAGCCGCTCGGGACGACCATCGGCTATCACCCGCGACCCCTCGAAGGTCAAGGTCACCCGCCCGGTCTCGAGTCCCGCTCGTCCCATCGGCGAGGGCGTGCCGTCGCCTCGCGTCATGAACGACGCAACGCTCTGAATGGCCTCGGCCGACGACCTGTGCCGCAGCGGCAGCCGCGAAACGACTCCGTCCTTTTCGTGGAGCGGAACACCCGCGGTGCGGCAGATGTCCGGGAGAGACGTCTCCTCCGGCCGCTCGCCGGCGATTTCCGCGAGGCGAAGCAAGAGGTCGAGGAGCCTGTTCGCCGTGCCCAAATCGGCCTGTGCCGCCCTGACCCGCTCCACCACCCACGAGGGATCAGCTCCGGACTGCGTCTTGAGCCGCCGATCGACGAGGTCGAGCTTCAGCGCGGCCGCCGAGAGCGGATCGGCCAGGGCATGCCGGAGAGCACGCAGGGTATGGGCGGATCCGCCCGCCGGTTCGGAAGGTGATGCGGCGTCCATATCGACCGTCAATGAAAGTAGCACATCCGCCCGGGGGGCATCTCGTTCCAGGGAGGGCGTCGGGGTCAGGCCGCGAGGTGGTCGAGCATCGAGGAGAGCTGAGCGATGTGCTTCCGCTGCCGCGGGATCAGCTCGAGCTCGACGAGGTTTCGGGCGTCCTCGTCGAGCGAGTCCAAGGCGGTCTCGTACTCGGTGAGACCGCGCTCCTCGACCTCGAGAAGGGCGTCCAGAAACGCCTTCCTTTCGACCAGGACCGACTTGCCGTCGCCGTTAAAAGCGGCGGAGACCGAGTCTTGCCAGGAGTGCGCCAGGACATCGGGCGCTCCCCCCCGCGCATGAACGGATACCTGAAGAGCAGTGACCGTTCGCTGGTGCTCCGCGGCGAGCTGCAGGAGCTGGTCGCCCTCGGCGAGGGCCTTCTTCTTCATCGCGCGTAAGGCCGCCTGATATCCAGCCACGGCGGCGAGCTCGACGCGAAGGAGGGAGTTGAGTCTCTCGAGCACGTTTTGGCTACGCACACAGTATGCCAGCCATGGTCGCCGATGTTTGACGGTTCGCCGCCGTCTTCCCGGTCCCTCTGTTCAAAAATCGGCACGTTTGACGAAAGAGACCGGTAAGGCGTGCAGAGATGAGATGCCCCCGGGAGCGCAATTTTCGCCATCCACGAACCTGAGAGGTCGCCATGCGATATCTTCGCGGAGTCTTGGACGCGTAAACGATCTGGAGGAATGAAATGGCTGCAAAGAAGAAAACGAAGAAAGCCGCCTCGAAACCTGCCCCCCGCAAGACGAAGAAGGCTTCGGCCAGGCCTGCGAAAAAGCGCGCGCCCTCAGTGGTGGCCGGACTGTCTCTGGTCGACGTCTCGCCGGGAGTGACGGTGAACGACATCGAGAAGAGCCTCGTCTGGTACCGCGACGTCGTCGGCTTCGCCGAAGGGGAGCGCTGGATGCGGGACGGAAAGCTCGCGGGCGCCGAGCTCAAGGCCGGCAAGTCCACGTTCATGATCGGTCAGGACGACTGGAAGAAGGGCCGCGACCGCGTCAAGGGCGTCGGCTTCCGCCTCTACTGCACGACGACGCAGGACATCGACGCCCTCGCGAAGAAGATCGAGAGCCGAGGCGGCAAGCTCGACCAGCAGCCGACGGACCAGCCCTGGGGCATGCGCGACATCGCCATGACCGATCCGGACGGCTTCAAGATCACGATCGCGAGAGAGCTGAAGAAGAAGCGCTAGCGCCCCGAGGTCGTTCGCGCCTCAGTTGACGTCGTAAGGGAGCCGCTCGAGGAAAGCCGTCGCGAGCGGGTCCCCAGGGTTGAGGCGCAGCGCCTCTTCGAACTCCCGCGTCGCTTCCGAGGTCTGTCCGCGATCGAAGTAGAGCCGGCCGAGGTTCAGGCAGGGGAAGTGGCGCGGTTCGTAGCGCTCCGATCCCTTGGCTTTCTGGAACCATTCGATGGACTCCTCCGGCCGACCCAGGTGGACGAGATACGACCCGATGTCGTTGTACGGGTTGCCGAATGTGGGATCGGTCGCGATCGCCTTGCGGCATTCGGCGATGGCGTCCTCGTACCGCTCGAGAAACGAGTACGCCCAGCCGCGAAAGGTGTAGCCCTCGGCCGTCGGCTCCGACTCCAGAGACTCCGTGAAGAATCGGATGGCTTCCTCGACGTCCCCGTCGTGGAGCGCCCGGGTCCCTTTCTCACAGAGCCCCATCGCGTGCGAGCGAGCGACGTCCGACATGACCCGAGTCTAGTCTCCCACGGGCAGAGCCGGTCCGCCCGAGTCCGGTTAAGCTCTACCGGGTATGGCCATGCAGAAGACGTCCCGGCGGATTCCGCCCGCCCTCCTCCTCGCGGCGCTCATCCTGACGACCGGTGTCGTGCGCGCCGGGAAACCCGCCACCTTCGCCGACGTCGCCCGGACGAAACCCGACGTCACGATCCTCGTGACGGACTCGGGTCTCGGCGGGCTTTCCGTCGCCGCAGATCTCGCGGCGCGGCTTCCGGCCAGCGGCATCGTCCGCTCGGCGCGAATCGTCTTCGTGAACGCCGAGCCCGACGCCGTATTCGGGTACAACGACATGAAGAACGACGCGGACAAGGTGCGGATCTTCGACGGTGCGCTCTCCGCGATGGACGTCCGCTGGAAGCCCGACCTCGTCCTGATCGCCTGCAACACCCTCTCCGTCGTTTTCCCTCGGACTGAGCACGCGAGAACGGGCAGCACGCAGACCGTCGAGATCGTCGGTCTCGGCGCCGGCCTCATCCGGAAGGAGCTGGCCGCGAAACCCGACGAAACAGCTCTCGTCTTCGCGACGAAGACGACGATCGAGTCCGGCGCGCACAAGAAGCTTCTCGTCGAGCAGGGCGTCGCCGCCGACCACGTCGTCGGCGAGGCCTGCCCGAAGCTCGCGGGCGCGATCGAGCGAGGGGTCGCGAGCGACGAGACGATCGGGTACGTGAAGAAGTTCGTCGCCGAAGCGCTCGAGAAGAGGCCTGTCAAGGGCGGCCCGCTCGTCGTGAGCCTCAACTGCACGCACTTTGGCTACGTGAAGTCCCTCTGGGAGCAGGCCTTCGCGGGCGCGGGTTACCCCGGGGTGAAGGTCCTCGACCCGAACCCCCTCATGACGGATCTCGTTCTCCAGGAGGGCGGCGCAAGGCGCTATCCCGAGACGAAGATTTCCGTCGAAGTCGTCTCGAAGGTGCCGATCGACGAGGCGACGCGCGCGAACCTCGGCTCGCTCCTCCGCACGACGTCACCCGAGACGGCCGATGCCCTCGGGAAGTACGTCCACGACCCCGGGCTTTTCCCGGCGAAGGTCGATCCCGCGGCGATCGTCGCGCGCTGAGGGCGCCCGCTCGGGACCTAGTCGGACTCCCTCCGGCCCTCGAGATGGACGAGGTCGCCGCCCGGCGCTACGACGGCAATCACGATGGGCTGGCAGCAGACGCTGCAGTCCTCGACGTACTCCTGGCGCGCAACCGAGCAATCGACCTGAATCTCGATCTGCTCTCCGCAGTAGGGGCACTGCAGGAATGCGGCTTCCAGGTTGGTCATCCCTCGAGATTACTCTCGCGAACCGAAGCCGGCATTTATCAAGCTCCGGGCGAACGGCTTGCGAAGCATTTCTCTCGATGGCAGACGCTATGCTCCCGGCCGGGTTAGGCTGTGAAGGGACCGTGACGAACGAAACGATGGGAGCGATGCCGTGAGGAGTTTCAGGGACGCGCGGTCGGAAACGGCGCCGTTTCTCGACGACAGCGTGGGCTGGAATGCTCCCGCGCTGCTCGGGGAGATCCTCAGTCTCGAAACCCTCGAAGAGCGCGCGACGGCCCTCGCGGCCCATCTCACGCTGGCGCGCGAGTCGAAAAGGAGCAGCCGCGCTCATCTCGACCGCCTCGAGAGGAATATGGAACGGTTGCGCAGCGCGTACCTCGCGCTCGCCGACGACGTCCATCGAGGCGAGCCGCTCGCGCCTGCGGGGGAGTGGCTGCTCGACAACTTCCATCTGCTCGAGTCCGAGTCCCGGGCCGTGCGCCACGACCTGCCCCCGCGCTACTACAAGAAGCTCCCGAAGCTCGCCTCGCGGGAGCACGCGGGGACGGCGCGACTGTATGCCATGGCGGTCGAGCTCATCCGCTCGGGAGACGGGCGCCTCGATCTCGAGCGCCTGACGCGATTCCTGAAGGCGTATCAGACCGTGGCGCCGCTCACGATCGGCGAGCTGTGGGCCTGGCCCAGCATCCTGAAGCTGGCGCTGCTCGAGAACCTCCGCCGCCTCTCGGACGGCCTTCTCGCGCGGCGGCGGGGGCGCCGCGCCGCCGACGAGATCCGCGCCCGCCTCGAGCGCGGCGACCGTGCCGTGCCGCTCCCGAAGGTCCTGGATCCGGCCTTCGTCGCCCAGCTCCTCTCGCACATGCGCGAGTTCGATCCGCGCCTTTCCGTGCAGCGCGCCGAGCTGACGACGCGCCTCACCGAAGATGGGACGACCGCGGAAGACGCCGTGAGGGCGGAGCATCAGCGGCTCGCGACCGAGCAGGCGTCCACGGCGAACTCGATTACGAGCCTCCGCCTCGTGGCGGCGATGGACTGGAGCCGGTACGTCGAGGGCGTGAGCCTCATCGAGCAGATTCTGCAGCGGGATCCCGCGGGTATTTACGGGCGCATGGATTTCGAGAGCCGGGACCTCTACCGCCACGCGGTCGAGGAGCTTGCCGACCCCACGGGCGAGGCTCAGGTCCGCGTGGCGCTCCGCGTCGTGGCGAGCGCCCGGCGGCCTCCGGAAAGCCCTGGCTGGAAAGAACGGGCCGCGCACGTCGGCTATCACCTCATCGGAGGGGGGCGGCCCGACCTCGAGACAGACGTGGCCTTCCGCCTGCCGCTCCTCGGCCGCGTCGGGCGCGCGCTTTTCGCGCGGGCCGACGGCGTGTACCTCTCGGCCATCGCCTTTCTCACGTTTCTTGGGGTCCTCGTCGCGGTGACGCCTCTATGGGCAGGCGGCGCTTCCATCCGGGCCCAGCTTGCCGCGGCACTCCTGGTCCTCCTGCCGGCGAGCGAGATCGCCATCGCGCTGATCCAGCGCATCGCGACCGGGCTTGTGCCCCCGCGCCGCCTCCCGCGGCTGGATCTCTCCAGCGGCGTGCCCGAGAGCGCGCGGACGATGGTCGTCGTTCCGACGCTCTTCTCGAGCGTGGAGGGGGTGCGCGGCCTGATCGACCACCTCGAAGTTCAGGCTCTCGGCAACCTGGACGCGAACGTCCATTTCGCGCTCCTCGGCGACTTTCTCGACGCCGAGACCGAGACGCTGCCGGAGGATGCCGGAATCCTCGCGGCGGCGCGCGCCGGGATCGAGGAGCTGAACAACCGTCACGCGGCCGGCAGGAACGACCGCTTCTTTCTCTTCCACCGGTCCCGCACGTGGAATGCGAAAGAGGGCCTCTACATGGGCTGGGAGCGCAAGCGGGGGAAGATCGAGGAGTTCAACCGCCTGCTCCGTGGGGCCACGGGAACCCGCTACACGCAGATCGTCGGCGACGTGGCGATCCTTCCGTCCGTCCGCTACGTTCTGACGCTCGACTCCGACACGCGGCTCCCGCGCGGAACGGCCCGCTCGCTGATCGGGATCCTCGCGCACCCTCTCCAGCAGGCGCACGTGGACCCGAGGCTCCGGCGGGTCACCGAGGGATACGGAATCCTCCAGCCCCGCGTCTCGATCACGCAATCCGGCGCGGCGGACTCGCTGTTCGCGCGCGTCTATTCGGGGCACACCGGAGTCGATCCCTATTCGCGGGCCGTGTCCGATACGTACCAGGACCTCTTCGGAGAGGGCATCTTCACGGGGAAAGGCCTGTACGACGTGGACGCGTTCGTCGCGTCTCTCGAGGGCCGCGTCCCGGAGAACGCGCTGCTCTCACACGACCTCTTCGAGGGCCTCTACGCGCGCACGGCCCTCGTGTCGGACGTCGAGGTCGTGGACGACTATCCGGCGAACGTCCTGGCCCACGCGCGGCGGCAGCATCGCTGGGTGCGGGGCGACTGGCAGATCCTCCTGTGGCTGTTCACGTTCGTCCCGGCGCGGCACGGCATCGTGCGAAACCGTCTTCCGTTGATCAGCCGCTGGAAGATCCTCGACAACCTCAGGCGCAGCCTCGTGGCGCCGGCCCTGCTCGCGCTCTTCTGCGCCGCCTGGACCGTCCTGCCCGGAGCGCCTCTTCTCTACACGCTCTTCGGGCTCACGGTCCTCGCGCTCCCTCTCGTCTTTGCGCTTATGGGAGGGTCGCTGGTCGAGCGCGGCCGCGGACCCGTGCGCGTTTACGTGCGTGGCGTGCTGACGGACCTCGCCATCGCCGCCGCGCAGTCCTTCCTGGCTCTCGTTCTCCTGGCCCAGCAGGCGTGGGACACGGTACACGCCGTCACGCTGACGCTCGTCCGGCTCCTCGTCACCCAGAGGCGCCTTCTCGAATGGGAGACCGCCGCGGCCCAGGCGGCGCGTGCGGCGGGCCTCCTCAGCGCCGGCGCTCGCTCGTTCCTCGCGGAGATGATCGCGAGCCCGCTCGTTGCGGTCGCGGTCGTCGCGATGACGCTCTCGGTGCGTCCCACAGCGCTCTGGCTTGCGGTTCCGTTCGCGGCCGCGTGGATTGCGGCGCCCTTTGTGGCGTTTTGGCTCAGCCGGCCGCTCCAGGCGACGAGCCGCCGGCTCTCCGAGGACGAACGGGCCTATCTCCTCGATATCGCGCGAGGGACGTGGACCTATTTCGAAAAACTCGACGGCGACGTAGACCATGGCCTGCCGCCGGACAACTATCAAGAGGATCCGGGCCCGGCGGTCGCGCACCGGACGTCCCCGACGAACATCGGCATGGCCCTTCTGTCCACGCTTGCGGCGCACGATCTCGGGTTCCTCGCGACGGAGAAGCTGCTCGCGAGGCTCGAACGCACGATCGCGACGGTGGAAGGGCTCGAGCGCCACGAAGGACATCTGCTGAACTGGTACGACACGCAGACGCTCGCACCTCTCTTCCCGCGCTACGTGTCGACGGTCGACAGCGGCAACCTGGCCTGCGCGCTCGTCGCGCTGGCGCAGGGGCTCGTGGCGCTTTCGCGGTCGAAGAGCGAGCTGGAACCGAGGCTCGTCTCGCTCGCTGCCCGCGCGTTGGCTCTCGCGAACGGGATGCGTTTCGCCTTCCTGTACCGGGCCGACCGGCAGCTCTTCGCGATCGGGTACCGCCTGGCCGACGCGAACGGTCCGGGCGGGCTGGACGGCTCCTCCTACGACCTCCTCGCTTCGGAGGCGCGGCTCGCGAGCTTCTTCGCAATCGCCAAGGGCGACGTGCCGCAGAGCCATTGGTTCCACCTGGGCCGGCTCGTCGTGAGCGTGGAGGGGGTCCCGACGCTCGTGTCGTGGAGCGCCACGATGTTCGAGTATCTGAAACCTCTCCTCCTGACTCGCAGCTACCCCGGGACGCTGCTCCATGAATCCTGCCGCATGGTCGTGAAGCGCCAGCGTTCCTACGCGAAGTCGCGTGGCGTGGCCTGGGGAATCTCGGAGTCGGCGTACGCGATGGTCGACCGTCAAGGCACCTACCAATACAAAGCCTTCGGCGTTCCGGGTCTCGGGCTCAAGAGAGGCCTCGGCGACGAGCTCGTCATCGCCCCGTATGCCTCGGCTCTCGCGGCGATCGTGGATCCCTCCGCCGCTGTCTCCAACCTGAGGCGGCTCGCCGACGAAGGCGCGCGCGGAGCCTGGGGCTTCTACGAGGCCGTCGATCACACGGATCGCCGCGTTTCCGCGGAAGAGCGCGACGCAGAGCCCGAGGGCCACGTCGTCAAGGCGCATTTCGCGCATCACCAGGGAATGACGCTGGTCGCCATCGCGAACGCTCTTCTGGAGGACGTGATGGTCGAGCGCTTCCACGCCGACCCCCGGGTGAAAGCCACCGAGCTGCTCCTCCAGGAGCGGGTACCGAGACAGGCCCCGATCATCGACCCGCACCCCGCGAAGGAATCCCACTCCGCGGCCCCTGTCATGGCCGTGCCGCCTCGTCGCCTCCGGTCGCCGCACACGCCCTATCCCCGCGCGCACATTCTCGGCAACGGCGCCTACGTCTCGATCGTGACGAACGCGGGCGGAGGAGCGAGCCTCTACAAGGACCGCGCCGTCACACGGTGGCGCGAGGACCCGACGGCGGATCCGGGCAGCCAGTTCCTCTATCTCAGGGACGTCCACTCGGGAGACGTATGGTCGGCGACGTACCAGCCGACGTGTCGCGAGGCGGACGAGTACGTCGTCGATTTTCTGTCCGAGAAATCGGTCTTCCGGCGCCGGGACCACGAGATCGAGGCGCGTCTCGAGGTCGGCGTGTCACCCGAGGACGACGTCGAGGTCCGCAGGATCACGCTCCGGAATCGGAGCGAGCGGCCGCGTGAGATCGAGGTCACGAGCTACGCGGAGATCTCCCTCGGGACGATCGCGGAGGACATGGCGCATCCCGCATTCGGCAAGCTCTTCGTGGAGACGGCCTGGGCGGGGGAGAGTACGGCGCTGCTCGCGCACCGCCGCCCGCGCTCGCCGGGCGATCCGAATCTCTGGGCGCTCCACGTCTTGAGTCTCGACCGCCGGATCCAGGCGCCGATCGAGTGGGAGACGGACAGGGCCCGCTTCCTGGGCCGCGGGCGTGGACCGGACGATCCTCAGGCCCTCGACGGACGGGCCCTCTCGGGCACGACGGGCGCCGTCCTCGACCCGATCCTGAGCCTCCGGACACGCGTGCGCCTCGCTCCGGGAGGCAGCGTGCGCCTCTGTTTCGCGACGGGAGTGGCCGGCGACGAAGACCGCGCGCGGGCCCTCGCCCAGAAGTATCACGATACGGGCGCCGCCGCGCGCGCGTTCCACCTCGCGCACACCCACACGCAGATCGCGCGCGAGCACCTCGGGATCCAGGCGGACGCGGCCCAGCTCTTCGACCGCCTCGGGTCGCGCGTCTTCTTCTCCGATGCCTCCCTCCGCGAGTCGGGAGAGATCCTCGCGAAGAGTACGTTGGGCCAGAACGGCCTCTACGGCCACGGAATCTCGGGCGACCTCCCGATCGTGCTCGTCCGCATCGTCGAGTCCGACGACCTGCCCCTCGTCCTCCAGGTGCTGAAGGCGCAGGAGTACTGGCGCCTCGTCGGACTGAAGGCCGACCTCGTCGTCCTGAACGAGCACCCCGTGAGCTACCTCGACGAGATGCACGAGCAGCTCACGACGCTCATCGACGGGGGATCGTGGTCGTCCTGGAAGGGCCGGTCCGGCGGCGTGTTCCTCCTGCGCGGCGACGGGATGCCCGATGCCGAACGCATCCTCCTCCTGACGGTCGCGCGCGCGGTCCTCTCCGGGGAGCGGGGCGAGCTCGCCGCCCAGCTCGATCGAAACACCCCGGAGCCTCCGCGCCCGCTCAAGGCGCCTCTCGTCGACGAGGGCGGCGGAAACGAGCCGGAACCGCCCGTGCCGCCGCTCGTCATGGGCAACGGGCTCGGGGGATTCTCGCCGGACGGCAAGGAGTACGTCGTCGTGCTCTCGGGCAGCGCCGAGACGCCGCTTCCATGGGTGAACGTCATCGCGAACCCGCGCTTCGGCACGATCGTGACGACGTCGGGCGCTTCGACGACGTGGTCGGAAAACAGCCGCGAGAACCGGCTCACGCCGTTCGCGAACGACCCCGTTTCGGACCCCACGGCAGAGGCGATCTTCATCCGCGACGAAGAGACCGGGCGTGTCTGGGGCGCGACACCGGCCCCGGTGAAGAGGACGCCGCGATCGCCGCGCTGGATCGTGCGGCACGCGGCCGGAGTGACGCGCTTCCAACGCGCCGCGGACGGCATCGAACAGGAGCTCACGGTCTTCGTCGCGAAGGACGATCCCGTGAAGCTCTCGGTCCTCACGCTCAAGAACCGGGGGGCCAGGCCGCGCCGGCTGACGCTCCTCAGCTACACGGAATGGAGTCTCGGCCCGCCTCGGACAGGCGAGTCGCGTTTCGTCGTGAGCGAGCGGGATCCGGAGACCGGCGCCCTCCTGGCTCGAAATCCCTACAACGCGGACTTCGCGGGCCGCGTCGCCTTCGCGGCGTCGAGCGAACCGGTCGTCTCGGCGACCGGCGACCGGCTGGAAGTGCTCGGCCGCAACGGGTCCCTCGCGCGCGCGGGAGCGCTCCTACGGCTGCCGCTCGCGGGACACTTCGGGGCGGGCCTCGATCCCTGTGCCGCCATGCACGTCTCGATCCAGCTCCAGCCCGGTGAGACGCAGAAGGTCGTGTTCGTGCTCGGGCAGGCGCCGGATCTCGCCGAGGCGCGGTCCCTCGCGAAGCGGCACGCGAGCTCGGAGTCCGCCGCGCGGGAGCTACGCCAGGTGGAGGGATTCTGGGACGAGACGCTCGGGACGATCAGCGTCAAGACGCCGGACGATTCCTTCGACCTCGTCATGAATCGCTGGCTCCTGTATCAGAACCTCTCGGCCCGGATCTTCGCGCGAAGCGGCTACTACCAGGCGAGCGGGGCGTATGGGTTCCGAGACCAGCTGCAGGACGTTCTCGCGCTCGCGTGGTCGCGTCCGGATCTGGCCCGCGAGCACCTCCTCCGGGCGGCGGGCCGGCAGTTCGTCGAGGGCGACGTCCAGCACTGGTGGCATCCGCCCTCGGGCCGTGGGATCCGGACGCATTGCTCGGACGACCTCCTCTGGCTGCCCTGGGTCGCCGCCCGCTATGCGGCGGAGACAGGCGACTCCAGTATCTTCGACGAGGTCGTCCCGTTCCTGTCGGGTCCCGCGCTGGCCCCCGGAGAGGCCGAATCCTACGGGCAACCCTCCACGTCCTCCGAGACTGGCTCTCTCTTCGATCATTGCGTGCGTGCGATCGAACGCGGCCTCACGCAGGGACCGCACGGCCTTCCGCTCATAGGGACCGGCGACTGGAACGACGGATACAACCGCGTCGGGGCCGAAGGGCGCGGCGAGAGCGTGTTCGTCGGATGGCTTCTTCACGCGGCACTTTCGGACTTCGCTCCGCTCGCCGAGGCCCGGGGGGACACGGTGCGGGCGCTCAGGTACCGGAAGGAGAGGGAACGGCTCTCCGGGATGCTCGAGCTCGCCTGGGACGGAGACTGGTACCGGCGCGCGTACTTCGACGACGGGACGCCGCTCGGCTCCGCGCAGAACGACGAAGGGCGGATCGACTCCGTGGCGCAGACGTGGGCGGTCCTCTCGGGCGCCGCGCCGAGGGAGCGCGCCGAGCGGGCGATGGATGCCGTGCGGGCGCACCTCGTGAGGCGCGCGTCGCAAGTCATCCTGCTCCTGACGCCTCCATTCGATCGCACCACCCTCGACCCGGGTTACATCAAGGGTTACCTGCCCGGCATCCGGGAGAACGGCGGCCAGTACACGCACGCGGCGGAATGGGTGGTCCTCGCCCTGACGCGGCTCGGATACGGAGCCGAGGCCGTCGAAGCGTTCCACATGCTCAACCCGATCAACCACACGCGAACGGCGGCCGAGCTCGACCGGTACAAGACGGAACCGTACGTGCTCGCCGGCGACGTCTACGACCATCCGCAGCATCGCGGGCGCGGCGGCTGGACGTGGTACACCGGAGCTGCCGGCTGGATGTATCGCGTCGGACTCGAGGGCATCCTGGGCCTGACGCCGCAGGGGAGCACGTTCTCGGTGAACCCGTGCGTGCCGGGCTCCTGGCCGGCCTTCTCGATCTCATGGCGATTCGGCTCCGCGCGATACGAGATCGCGGTCGAGAACCCGGAGGGCCGGAGCGGCGGGGTCGCAAGCGCGGAATGCGACGGCGCGCCCGTCGATCCCGCGTCGATCCCGCTTCGCGACGACGGCCGCGTCCACCAGGTCGTCGTCCGGTTAGGGGCTAAAAAAGGGGACCCGGCAGCAGCCCGCGAATCGGAGCAGCATCGCCGTCGCGCGCTGAACCGTTAGGACGCGGAGCCAACGGGCCGGGCCTGCCCGGAATGGAGAGCGCTCGCTCGAGGTTGGCGCGGGCATAGGCATAGTCCGGGTCGAGGCGAAGCGCCTCGCGGAACTGCTCGATCGCTTCCGCGAGCCGCCCGCCCTGCATGAGAGCGGCGCCGAGGCCGTTGTGGGCGATAGGGCTCCCGGACGCACCGAGGCGGAGCGCCTCCTGGTACGTGGCGACGGCCTCTTCGATCCGGCCCGATTTCGTGCTCACGGTCGCCAGGTTGATGAGCACGGTCGTGTCCTGGGGGACGATGCGGAGCGCGTCCCTCAGGTGAGCGGTCGCCGCGTCGAAGCGGCCGCCCTGCTCCTCGATGCGCGCGAGATTCAGTAGCGCGGGCACGTTGTCGGGCTTGAGGCTCAGCGATTTCTCGAAGTGAGGGACGGCCTCGACGTCGCGGCCCTTCTCCATCAGCCAGTTTCCATAGTTCGTCTCGCACATGAAGCAGGAGGGGCTTCTCTCGAGCGTGTCCCGCCAGAGCGTCTCCTCGTCGCGGTACGTGCCGCTCTGGGCGTATGTCCGGGACGCGAGGACGGCGAGCACAGCGAGGCCGAGGGCCGCGGCACTCCTTCGCCATCCGATCCCGAGCCGGTCGGTCCACGCCGCTGCTCCGCACACGGTGCCCGCGGCGAAGACGGCGACGGCCTGATAGGCGAAGTGGTCCGCGACCCATGAATAGCGCATCGCGTAGACGTTGAAGAACCCCATCGCGGGAGCGAGGACGCCGAGAAAAAGCAGCAGTCCGGTGAGGGGCCCGCGCCCGACGCGGCGCCGGAGGAGCCACGCGGCTGCCAGGAGCCCGAGGACGCCCGCCACCGGAATCCACTGGCGGAGATCGCGCGGGTCGACGGTCCAACGCTCGTAGATGAAGGCGAGCTTCGTTGGGAAAAAGAGCTTGCTGGCGTAAAACAGGGAAGTCTGGCCTGCGAGGGCCACGCGTCCGGCCGGCCCGATCTCCCATTCGCTTCCCGTCGCCTGCACCATCGTCCGCTCGAGCCACGCGGTCTGGAACGCGAGAGCGGCGCCGATGGCAAAGAGAGGGAAGAGCGGCCGCACGTCGCCGGCCGTCACGCGCCCATTCCTCCACCAGACGAGGACGAGCAGCACGGCGGGGACGACCGAAGCCGTCGTCTTCGCGAAGAGGGCGAGGGTGAAACAGCCGAAGGCGAGGGCATAGAAGACCGTTGACGTCCTCCACCACGGCTCTGCCGCCTGCGCCGCACGCCGTTTCCTTTTCTTTTTCGGTTCTGCGCCGTTCGCGCGCGCCTCGAGGAACGAATACCACGCGTGGATCGCGAGGAGTGAAAGTAGGAGGGAGAGCGTGTTCTTGCGCTCGGTGACCCAGGCGACGGACTCGACGCTCACGGGGTGCAGGGCGAACAAGGCGGCCGCGAACCACGCGCCCCGAAGTCCGAGGCGGACGAGGAGTCCCCACAGGAGCAGGGCCGAACCCGCATGCAGGAGGACGTTGACGAGGTGATAGCCGAACGGCTGCAGGGACCAAAGGCGCTTCTCGACCCAGAACGAGGTAAAGACCATCGGGTAGTACTGCTCGTTGGCCTTCGGCTCGGTCCAGATGAGCCGCAGCCCTTCGATCCCGTCGAGAGTCCGGTTCTCCGTCAGGTAGGTGTCGTCGTTCCAGACGAAGCCTGCCTGTAGGGCCGGCAGATACGCGACGATCACCGCCGCCACGAGAGCTAGACCGGGCAGCCACTTCCTCAGCACGGATGGACGATAAGCCAAAGGCGTGAGGCTCCCCTCGATCCGCTTTCCGGCCGGCAGGCGGTCCGTCGCGCGCCCGAGTCTTGATATCGTTGGCGAAGCGGCAATCGGTTGTTCGAGAATGAGTGAACCTGTCATCCGGGCGACGGAGCTGACGCGCCGCTTCGGTGCCATGACGGCTCTGAATTCGGTGAGCCTGTCGCTGGCTCGCGGGGCGGTCTACGGACTCGTCGGAGCGAACGGTGCGGGCAAGACGACGCTCATCAAGCACATTCTGGGTCTGTTGCGGGCGGACAGCGGCTCGGTCCGCGTCTTCGGCCTCGATCCCGTCGCCGATCCGGTCGCCGTCCTGTCGCGAATCGGTTATCTGTCCGAGGAGAACGACCTACCCGGCTGGATGCGCGTGGACGAGCTCATCCGGTACTCGCGCGCGTTCTATCCCGCCTGGGACGATCGGTACGCGGAGGAGCTGCGGCGTGCGTTCGCGCTCGACCCCACGGCGAAGATCAAGAGCTTGTCCAAAGGGCAGAAGGCCCGGGCGGGACTGCTCATCGCGCTGGCCTATCGACCGGAACTGCTCGTACTGGACGAACCGTCGTCCGGCCTCGATCCCATCGTTCGCCGCGACATCCTCGGCGCCGTCCTGCGCACCATCGCCGACGAAGGCCGCACGGTGCTCTTCTCGTCACACCTCCTTGAGGAAGTGGAGCAAGTCGCCGACCACGTCACGATGATTCACCAGGGCAGGATCGTTCTGAGCGCGCCGCTTCTCGCCATCAGGGAATCGCATCGGGTCGGCGAACGCGTCCCCTCCCTCGACGAGATCTTCGTCGCCCTTGCCGGGATATCCGCTGCCTCTGCCCCGGAGACCTAGAGCATGCGTTCCGCCGCTGCCGCGATCGCCTGGGAGTTCCGCCTCAAGCATCGCTGGGGACTGATCGCCCTGACCGGCTACCTGATCCTCATCGCGACGATCAGGCTCCTGACCCAGGAGCGGGGCCAGTCCGTCGACTTTGATGACGCCCAGAGCTTTGCTTTGGTCGTGGTCGTGCCCATCACGTCGACATTCATGTATTTCCTGGCGGTTTTCAGCTTCGGCCTTTCTGGCGATCTGGCTGCGCGCCAATCGATGTATCCCGCCCGCATGTTCACGCTGCCGGTGTCGACCGCCGCGCTGGCGGGGTGGCCGATGCTCTACGGCACGGCGGCCATGGCGATCCTGTGGCTCGCGACGAGGCTCTTCGCCTTGTGGCCGTCCGGTGTCGAGGTGCCCGTGATCTGGCCGGCGCTTCTGGCCGCGTCGCTTCTCGCGTGGACGCAGGCCCTGGTTTGGATGCCGTACGCCTTGCCCGGGCTGCGGGTGATCGTCACCGTGCTGTGGCTGGCCACGATCGACGCCGTCGTGATGCTGGCGCTCTACTACAAGGCCCGCGAGCCGGTGATGCTGGCCATCCTGGCGCCGCACGTTCCCCTCGCGTATTTCACCGCCCGCTTCGCCATCGGCCGGGCTCGCCGCGGCGACGTGCCCGATTGGCGCGGGGTCTTCGCCCGGCTCGGACGGATCGCGGACGTCCTGCCGCGCCGGCGAGACCGCTTTCCTTCACCCGCCCGCGCCCAGGAGTGGTTCGAGTGGCGTCGGCACGGCCGGTCGCTCCCGGCGATGGTGGGAATCCTGCTGCCATTCGAGCTGACGTTGCTTTTCGTCTTCAGAGAGACGCCGGCACTCGTTCTCGAGACCCTTGTCCTGGTCTTGCTCACTCCACCCTTCATGGCCGCCTTTGCGGCCGCGACCGTCCGGAAGTCGAACCCCGAGGGAAGCGATTCCTACGGCCTGACGCCATTTCTCGCGACGCGGCCGCTGACGAGCGCTTCGCTCGTCGCCGCCAAGCTGAAGGTGACGATCTGGAGCACCCTGGCCGCCTGGCTGCTGGTTCTCGTTTCTCTTTCTCTCGGGTTGAGACTCTCGGGAGCCTGGCCCGTGGTGATGGAACGAGCGCGCGAACTGGTCGACGCCGTCGGGAGGCCCCGCGCAGTCGCGATCGTGCTGCTGGTGCTCTCGGCCCTCGTGGCATCCACATGGAAACAGCTTGTCCAGAGCCTGTTCGTCGGCCTGAGCGGCCGGAAATGGGCTGTCAATTTGAGCGTGTTCGGGACCCTGTCGCTCCTCGCCGTCGCCGTGCCGCTCGCCCAATGGATCGCCGGAAGCAAATACCGGATGGGGGTGCTGTGGAACGCCTTACCGTGGATCGCCGCTGTTCTGGTCTGCCTGAAGGTATCAGCCGCTGCCTGGATCGCCATTCGCCTCCGTGACAGCCGCCTGTTGAGCGACCGGACCCTCGTCCTGGGCGCGGCCTGCTGGGATGCCAGCGTGTTCGCTGTCTACGGCCTGTTCGTGTGGCTCACACCCGCGCTGCTCTTCCGCAGCTACCTCCTAGCGCTCGTCGCGATCCTCGCCGTTCCCCTGGCGAGACTCTCGGCGACTCCGCTGGTGCTCGCGTGGAATCGACATCGGTGAACGCGCTTCGAGGACGACGGCCATGAAGAGCAGGAAGATAGTCATCGGTGCTGTGCTGGCTTTCATCAACCTGCCTGTGGTGCTGGCCCTCGGCGAGGCCATTTCTTTCCACGTCCGGAATCGGGCCAACGGCACGATCGTCTCCTCTGGCGAGAAGCGGGTGTACCTCCTCCATGTCCCGCCCAGCTACGACCGGACAAGGCCGACGCCGCTCGTCATCAGCCTGCACGGCGCCGGGGGATGGCCGGTCCAGCAGAGGGACTTGAGCGGCTGGAACCGCGTGGCCGACGAGAAGGGGTTCATCGTCGTCTACCCCTCGGGCATCGAGAGCGTCGGGCCGAGGATCTGGCACACGGGCGGGAACGGTCTGACGAAAGATGTCCGGTTCATCTCGGAGCTGATCGACAAGCTGGAGGCGTCCTACAACATCGATCCCGCGAGGATCTACGCGAACGGCCTCTCCAATGGAGGAGGCATGTCGTTCGCGCTCTCCTGCACGCTGTCCGATCGGATCGCCGCGGTCGGGCTGGTGGGGGCCGCTCACTTTCTCCCTTGGAGCTGGTGCACGGAGCCTCGACCGATGCCGATGATCTCGTTTCATGGCACCGCTGATCCGATGATCCCGTACAAGGGCGGCCGGGCCTGGGTTGCCTCCGAAGTGTTTCCAGACATCCCGTCCTGGACGAGGGGTTGGGCGCGAAGGAACCGGTGCGGAACGGTCCCCGTCGAATCCGTGATCGCTCCGGATGTCACCCGGATCGAATACCCGGACTGCGCCGACGGCGCGGATGTGGTTCTGTACCGGGTCCAGGGTGGAGGCCATACGTGGCCTGGTGGCGAGCCAATGCCGGAATGGTTCGTGGGGCCCACCACCAACGGCATCGACGCCACGGGCACGATGTGGGCGTTCTTTCGCGAGCACCGGCTCCCGGGGAGCGTTACGTCGTCAGATGCAGGTCGATGAGGCCGTGCTGGTGGAACGCGCCGATCCGCGGCGCGAAAAGGCCGATGACGAACAGCACGAGCGCGCCGCCCGCGATAGCCGACAGCGCGAGGAGCGGCAGGAACCGGGCCTCGCGGAGCTGGTCGGCGTTGTTCACGCGCACGGTGGCTTCCGTGACGGCTCTCAGGCCGGCATCCGTGGCGACGCTGAGCCGCTTCTCGGCGATCGCTTTTTCGAGAGGCATATCGGCGACGAGAACCTGGAGGCGGTCGGCCGTCGTCGAGAGGGGGAGCGCGAGATGGGCGGGGGTCCAGACGGTTTCCTGCGGTTTGCTCTGGACCAGCCAGAAGCCGCCAATCGAGAGGACGAGCACGAGACCCCCTCCGAGAAGCGCGAACAGGCGGAAATGACTCTTTTGCATGCAACCCTCATCTTTCTGCGGCCCTTGCGGCCGCTCGGATCGGGATCCCTGTAGATGGTTAGGGCTCCCCTCGAGGTCCGGTCAAGGTGCATTTGCATCGGTGCGGACTAAACTCCGCCCGCATGCGACCCGCTCCCGAGAACGCGCAGCGGATCTATCTCCGTAGCGGCCGCGAAGGCGATCCCCTATCGTTCTCCGTCCGATGGTTCGTCCCGGCGGGATTCGACGCCGGCGAAAGGTCGGAGGTCTCGAGCGTCGCGGACGGCAAGGCCGAGCTGGCGTCCTGTCTCGCGCTTCTGGGCGTGACCGCCCTCGCCGTGATGGTGGGAGACGTCATCGACGGAACGCCCGTGTTCGATTTCAAGCCCTGCACGCCGACGGAGGCTGCCGAGCATGCCTGCCGGGAAGGTCAGCGGGCGCGGTCCATCGCGTACTCTCAGACCGTGTACGTCGAGACGACACCCGAGGAGCTCTACCGGCGCCTCTCCCTCTGGGAGAACGCGCGCCGCCGGTGGGGACGATGAGCGGACGATGAGCGAGCCCTCGGTCCGCATCACGACGCACGCGCACTTTTCCGCGGCTCACCGGCTGCACAACGATTCCCAGGGTCCCGAGTGGAACCAGCGCGTGTTCGACAAGTGCAACAACCCATACGGCCATGGCCACACATACGGGCTCGACGTCACCGTGGAGGGGCCGGTCGATCCGGTCACGGGCTGGGTGATGGATTTCGGCGTCGTAAAACGCGTGGTTCAGGACCGGGTCGTGAAGGCTTGCGACCGCAAGAATCTGAACGTCGACGTGCCGTTCCTCGCGGGCGTGAACCCGACCGCCGAGAACATCGCGATCCGGATCTGGGAAGTCCTCGCGCCCGCCGTGGCCCCGGGCCGGCTCGTGCGGATCGAGCTCCACGAGACGGAGCGTAACCGGGTCGTGTATACGGGGCCGTCGTGAGGGCCCTCATTTCGAACGACGACGGCGTCCACAGCCCCGGAATCGCCGCGCTCGAGAGGGCAGCCAGGGCCGCCGGGTTCGAGACGTATGTCGTCGCGCCCGACCGTGAGCAGAGCGCCTCGGCTCATTCGCTCACGATGCATCGCCCTCTTCGCGTCCTGAAGACCGGGGAGCGGACCTGGGTCGTCGACGGAACCCCGACGGATTCGGTGAACATCGCGCTCTGTTCGGTCCTGAAGGAGAACCCGCCGGATTTCGTCTTCTCGGGAATTAACGCCGGGCCGAATCTCGGCGACGACGTGACGTACTCGGGCACGGTCGCCTGCGCGTTCGAAGGGACTCTCCTCGGCGTGCCTTCGATCGCGTTCTCCCTCGACTACGCGCGTGACGCCGCGGGAGCGATCGACTACTCGGAGGCGGAAAAGGCCGCCGGGAAGATCCTCGCCTGGGCGAAGGGTCACCCGCCCGCGGCCGATACGCTCTGGAACGTGAACATTCCTTCGGGAAAGCCGCGCGGCTTCCGGCCGACGCGGATGGGCCGGCGCCGGTACGGGGAGAACATCGTCGAGAAGATCGACCCGCGCGGACGCCCCTACTACTGGATCGGCGGAACCTTCGTCGACACGAAAGCCGAGGGAACCGACCTTCTCGCGGTGGCCGAAGGCTGGGTGTCCGTGACGCCTCTGCACATGGACATGACCGACTACCGTGCGCTCGCCGATCTGGACGGCCTCGCGGAGAAGCTCGCGCCGCCGGACGCGGGATGAAGCCGGGAACGTGAAGCCGGCCGATCCCGAGGTCGCGCGCGCCGCCCGGGCGGGAGCGGGAGAGCGGCGGGCGCTTGTCGCGCGTCTGAAGGCGGCGGGCCTCTGCCGCGACGCCGGTGTCGCCGACGCGATGGCCGCCGTGCCCCGCCACCTGTTCGTCCCGTCCGCGCTTCTCGGAGAGGCCTACGGCGACCACGCGCTGCCGATCGGCTACGGGCAGACGATCACGCAGGCGGCGAACGTGGCCCGCGCGGCGGAGCTCGCGGCCCTGACGCCGAAAGCCCGCGTCCTCGAGGTCGGGACCGGCTCGGGCTATCAGGCGGCGGTTCTCGCGCGGCTCGCGCGCTGGGTGTTTTCGCTCGAACGCATCCCGGAGCTCGCGCAGGGAGCCGTTCGGCTTCTCAGGGCGCTTGGCATCTCGAATGTCTCTATCAAAGTTTTCGACGGGTCGTACGGCTGGAGCGAGCACGCCCCGTACGACGCGATTCTCGTGGCGGCCGCGGCCCCCGAGGTGCCCGAGCCGCTCGTCGCCCAGCTCGTGGCCGGCGGGCGCCTCGTGATCCCGGTCGGCTCGGCCGGACGGCAGAAGCTGCTCGTGGTCCGGAAGCTCCCGAACGGCCGGACGAGGACCGAGGACGCCGGCGACGTCGCATACGTTCCGCTCGTGGGGCGCTTCGGCTTCGCTTCCAGGGGAAAGGACGGAGGCCAGGCGTGACCGGCCCGGACCTGTCGATCGACGACTCGGGGGGCTGGGGCGCCGCGGCGCGCCGCTTCACGATTTCGGGCCGCGTGCAGGGCGTCGGCTATCGCGCGTTCGCCGCTCGCGCGGCCCGGGCGCTGAAGCTCAAGGGCGGCGCGCGAAACCTCGACGACGGCCGCGTGGAGGTGGTCGCGTCCGGCGCCATTCACGCTCTCGACCGCCTGGAGTCGGCCCTCGGTGAAGGGACCCGCCTCTCCCGCGTCACCCGTGTGGACGTCGTGGCGCTCGCCTCCCATCCCTCGACCGAGGACCTAGCGGCCTGCGACGTGGAGTTTTGAGCCCTCCGTTTAAGATTGGAGCCTCGTGAACGAACGGAAGATCCTGATCGTCGACGACGACGAGGACATTCTCCTCATCGTGCAGACGCTGCTCACGAACGCGGGCTATGCCCCCGTGCTCGCGCGCAACGGGCGGGAGGGGATCGAACAGGCGATGGCGACGCAGCCGGACGTGATTCTCCTGGATGTCACGATGCCGCAGATCTCGGGATGGGAGGTCTGCGCGACGCTCAAGAACCTGCCCGAGACTGCCGCGATTCCGGTCGTCATGCTCACGGTCAAGTCCGAGATCAAGGACCTCATCACGGGTATGCAGGTCGGCGCGGACGACTACATCACGAAGCCGTTCACGAAGAGGCATCTCCTCGAGACGGTCGAACGCCTCCTCGAACCGGGGGAGGGACGGCGCTCGGCTTTCCTTCCGAAGGACACGGGAGACGCGCGGACGCGCAATCTGCTCTTCGACACGGTGTCGGGCCTTCCGACGATTCCCGTGATCGTGGATGCGCTCCGCGAATGGCTCCTCGTGGATCAGGAGGTGGGCGTTCTCTTCATCGACTTCGAGAAATACGCCCACATCGAGGACTACTACGGCTGGGAGGTCTTCGACGACGTCCTGCGCGAGGCGGCCAAGGCGCTCAAGCGTCTCCTCGGCACTCTATTCTCGACCGAGGACCTCATCGCGATCAACCGGCCTTCGGGCTCGGAGTTCTACGTCTTTCTGTCCGTGCCGCCCGGCCTTCGCGGTGACGAGATCCTCGAGCGGTTGCAGCGCAAGGCGAAGCAGATCGAAGAGTCTCTGAAGGAGACGCTGAGCGAGAAATTTCAGAGCCGCATCCAGCGGAAGATCGGGCTTTTCGTCGGCTACGCAAAGCTCCTCTACAGCCCGCAGGTCCGGCTCGAGCGCCTCGTCTACCGGGCGCTCCGCGAGGCGATTTCGGTCGCCTCGACGAAGGAAGGCGAGCGCGCGGCGATCCTCCGGGAACAGTTCAAGGACGTGCTCGTGCACCGGCAGATCGAGACGGTCTACCAGCCGATCGTCGATCTTTCGACGGGCGGCGTTTTCGCGCACGAGGCGCTTTCACGCGGCCCGGCCGACTCGCCGTTCGAGAATCCCGAGGTGCTCTTCGACTATGCCCTGAAGTCGGATCAGGTGTGGAGCCTCGAGAAGATCTGCATGCAGTTCTCGGCCGAGCGCTTCGTGGGGAAGAGGCCCGGAGCGCTGTTCGTGAACGTGGAGACGGAGCTCATCCACGAGCTGAAGACGCGGGGGCACGAAGTGCTTCAGCCGCTTCTCGCGATCCAGAGCGGCGTCGTCCTCGAGATCACCGAGCGCGCCGCCATCCGCGACTACGACCTTTTCCGCGAGAGCGTGCGCGTGCTCCGGGATCTCGGCTTCCGGATCGCGATCGACGACGCGGGATCCGGGTACGCGTCCCTCCAGTCGATCGCCGAGCTGCGGCCGAATTACCTCAAGATCTCGAACTACCTCGTCACCGGCCTTCACACGGACTCGATCAAGCGGGATGTCGTCGAGATGCTCGTCCGGCTCGCCGCACGGATCGACGCGGAGACGGTCGCCGAAGGCATCGAGACGGAGGCGGAGATGGCCGAGGTGAAACGCCTTGGCGTCACGTATGGGCAGGGCTACCTGCTCGGACGGCCCGCGAAGATCTAGCCGGCCAGGTCGCGAGAGCGATTCCCGAGAAGATGAGCGCGCAGGCAACAGCGGTGCGCGGCGACGGCGATTCGCCGAGGACGGCCTTGGCGAGCGTCATGGCGACGAGGGGCTGGACGTAGATGAACATAGCCGTCGTCGCGGGGCTCGTGCGTGCGAGGGCCCAGGCGTTCAGGGAGTACGAGACGACGGTCGCGAGAATCACGCTGCCGGCGATCCCTGTCCAGGCGGTCGCCGAGAGCGCGGCGGGATGGAAGCGGAGGAGGTCGGGCATTGCGACGAGGGCTACGGGCAGGGCCGCGTACCGGAAGATCGCCGCGGTGACCCGAACGGCCGAGTGGCGCGTGAGGATTCCTTTCGCGAGGACGAGGAAGATCGAGTAGGAAAGCGCGTTGGCCAGGATGAGGGTGTTCCCGAGGAAGGTCCGGTTGCCGAAGTCGAGTCGGGACACGTCGAGCAGCCACAGAAGTCCCGCGAGGGCGACGGGAATTCCCAGGAGGCGGCGCGGCGAGGGCCGCTGCCGGGCGAGGACCGCCGCCACGGTGAGCGTCAGGATCGGCGTCATCGCGGTCAGGAGCGTGGCGTTCGTGGCGGTCGTTTTCGAGAGACCGAAGATGAAGAGGATCTGATTCGCGACGATCCCGAAGAACGACAGCACGATGAGCGTTCGTCGGTCCTTCGAGTCGAACGTTCCGCCGGGGTCGAGGATCCGCGCGAGAAGAGTCAGGACCGCCGCTCCGGCCACCGCACGGAAGGCCGCAAGAACGAGCGGCGCCGTCTCGGCGAGCGCGAGCTTTCCGAAGATCGGGAAGCTGCCGAAGCAGAGCTGGACGACGAGGAGGGCGAGGAACGCGCGCGGATCCCGCCTGTGCGCGCCGGAGCGCTGCTCAGGCAAGCGCAGCCGGTGCCACGAGAGCCGGAAGATTTTCTTTGAAAGGGGAAATCGTCAACGCCATTCCTTCGCCCGCAAGCTCCCTCTTGACGTACGCGAGGGCCGTTACGCCGCCTCCCTCCGCCGGAGCGACACTCGTGAGCGACCCGGCCCTTTCACCCTCGAAGAAGACTTCGTCCCCCGGGACCGGGACGCCGCCGGAAACGGAAAGTCGGACGAGCCGCCGGTTCACGTGGCCGTATGTCTTGATGCGCGCGATCGTCTCCTGCCCGATGTAGCAGCCCTTGCTCTCGGAGATGAAGCCTCGCTCGCGGAGTCCCGCCTCGTCCGGCAGGACGGCCTCGGTCAGCTCGAAGCCCCAGCGGGGAATGCCGGCGCCGATGCGCAGGGCCTCGAGGCGGTCCGGCGATCCGGGCTCCGCCCCCGCGGAGAGAAACCCAATTCGGATTCTTTCTGAAAGGGAAGAGGGGACGCGGACGTCGTAGCCGGGGAGGCCGGTGCGGTTTTCGCGGACGATACGGAGGGACGAGACAGAGCCGCCTTCGGCGGCCCGGGGGTGTTCTTTGAAGGGGAATACGACGGCGCGATGCGCGTGCGGCGTTTCAGGCATCGCGAGGCCGCTCTCGAAGCCCACCCCCCTTCTAAGCAAATCTTCAGCGCCGCTCCCCGGCACCTCCGCCGTGAGGTGAAAGACAGCGGTAGCGGCCGTTTCATTTCCGATCGTGACGTCGTTGAAGACGAGATATTTCCGAAGCAAATCTTCTATCTTCTTCCCGAGCTCTGGCTCGCAGTTGATTTCCAGACGATCCTCCTCGCAGAGGACGACGCAGTCGGCAAGCATCTTTCCCTTCGGAGTGAGGAACGCCGCCGCGCAGCCGGTGCCCGCCGTGAGCTTCCGGATGTCGTTCGTGACGAGACCGTGCAGGAAGGACGCGCGATCCTTGCCGGTGAGGAGTACCGCGCCGCGCGCGCCGAGGTCGAAGAGGAGGGGACTACCGAGCATGCGGGATTCTCGCACCGGACGGACGCACGAGGCCTCCGGCCGCGGAACGTGCGACAATGCGCCGACGTGACAGAGGTTTCGTGAGCGACGTGGCACCGAAAGCCGCAGGCGCCGTCCGGCGCCGCAGGCGCGGCGGGCGCGGCCGGGCAGGGGCGAAGGCCAAAGCTGCCGACGAGCTTCCGGACGTCCCGTTTCCCGAAGCCGAACCCGTTCTCGCGGCCCCGCCCTTCCTCATTCCGACGTCGAGTTTCATCGACGGAATGGGAGCGCCGCCGCCGGCAGGAGCCATGAACCAGGAAGAACAGATCCTCGCTCTCTTCATCGACATCGACAACCTTCTGATCGGGCTGCGCGAGAGCGGACATCCGAAGTTCGACGTCAAGCTGCTCATTTCGCGTCTCCTCGAGAAGGGGAAGATCGTCGTCAAGCGCGCGTACGCGGACTGGAGCCGCTACACGGAATACAAGCGCGCGTTCCACGAGTCCGCGTTCGAGCTTATCGACATCCCCCAGCACCGCATGACGGGCAAGAACTCGGCGGACATCCGGATGGTCGTGGACGCGATGGACCTCTCCTCGAACAAGCCCCACATCACGACGTTCGTCATCGGCTCGGGCGATTCCGACTTTTCCCCGCTCGTCTCGAAGCTGAAAGAGAACGACAAGCAGGTGCTGGGCTTCGGCGTGAAGGGCTCGACCTCTGAGCTCCTCATCGACAACTGCGACGAGTTTCTCTACTACGAGGACCTCGTCCGGGAGAAGACGAAGGTCCCGTCGCTTGCGGGCCTGCCCGAGAAGACGGCGGAGGTCTTCTCGCTTCTCATCGACTCGCTTCTCGCGTTGAAGCGCGAAAACAAGGAAGTCCTCTGGGGCTCGATGGTCAAGCAGACCATGCAGCGGAAGAACCCGTCCTTCAACGAGAGCTATTACGGCTTCCGCGCATTTTCCGATCTGCTGGAGGCAGCGGAGAAGCAGAGCCTCATCTCGCTGAAGCGCGACGGGAAGAGCGGCACGTACATCATCACCGGCTTCGGCAACGCCTGACGCGTCCGAAGAGCACGAAGAAGATTTCTTTGAATGGTTAAGAGGGGAGCCGGGCCTGGCGTCTGGCCGCCTCTTTCTTCGCGCGCGCTCGGCGCCTTCAAGATTTTTTCGATCCGGCGCGAGCGTTTCCGCTCGCCGCGTACGGGCAAGCCCCACGACTTCTACGTGCTCGACTGTCCCGACTGGGTGAACGTGATCGCGCTGACCGACCGGAACGAGGTGGTCCTGGTGCGGCAGTTTCGGGCCGGAACCCGCTCCGTCACTCTCGAGATCCCGGGGGGCGGCGTGGAGGCGCGCGACGGTTCGGCCCTCGTCGCGGCCCGGCGCGAGCTGCGGGAGGAGACGGGACACGGGGCGCGACATTGGAAACGCCTCGGGGTCGTGCATCCGAACCCGGCTTTCCAGTCGAACCGCTGCACCACCTACCTCGCTCGGGGTTGCCGGCGCGTGGGAGATCTCATCCCGGACGCCGGCGAAGACCTCGCCGTGGAATGCGTGCCGCTCGAGCAGATTCCGGGCCTGATCCGGAGAGGCCGCATCACGCACTCCCTCGTCATCGCCGCTTTCCATTTTCTTTCGCTTCGAAGTTGAGGAGTCCCTATTCTCCTTTTCTAATCAATATTCTCCGAATCGCATAGTCTGCCCATTACGTCACGGGCTCGCGTCGGGCGGCTGTGCCCGGCACGAACCGTGAAATGCCTCTGGCGGGCGCGAACAAACACTCGCGCCGGGAGGTTCACATGGTCCGCCACTACGTCGCCCCGATCCTCAGGCTCCTCGCGTTCCTCGGCCTGCTCGCCTCGCCCCTCGTTCTCGCGGTGATCGCCCGCGCCGAGGAGTCTGATGCAAGGTCCCTTGTGGCTCTCCGATCGGTCATCCTCGGCGAGACGCCGGCCGACCGGTCCGGACGCGGCGGGCGAGTCGCCGCGAGCGCGCCCGCGACGCTCCTCGAGCGCAGTGGCGGCCGTGTCCTCGTGGCCGCGCCCTCCCGTGGTTCCTCGGCCCAGGCGCGCGGCTGGGCCGACTCCTCGGCCTTCTTCGTCCTCGACGATCCGTTGGAGCCGATCGAGCGTCTCCTTGGGAACGCGCGACTTCTCCTCGATGCGAACGACCGGCCGGTCCTTGCGGCCGCCTACCTGCACGAAGTCACGCGGCGCGACGCCTCGCGCGTCGAGGGCTGGGAGCTCCTGGGCCAAGCGGGCGAGCTGCTCGCGCAGTCGGCCCGTCCCGGCGAGGACGGGCGCCCGCCGGCTTCCGTGGTGCTCGCGGGAGCGTGGGGGATCACGCTCGTACCGAAAGGCGACGGCACCGGCTACCGATATGACGGCACGGCCTATCGGCGCCTGATCGCGCTCGCGCCTCCGGCCGAGGCGGCCGAGCGGGCCCGCGTGCGGCTCCTCCTGGCCTGCGGCCCCGTCGTGGATCCCGAGCGGCCGGGTGATGTCGCGACCGCCGTGCTCCGCGAGCGGGATCTCGGCGAGTTCCTCTCCTCGTTCCCGTCGTCGGCGCGCCGCGTGCCGTTCCTGCTCGAGCGCGCGCGGCTCCTGTCCTGGCTGGCGGAAGGTGCCGCCCGCCGAGGGGACCTCGAGGTGTTTGCCGGTTACCGCGACGGGGCGATCGAGGCCGCCTCGGAGGTTGCGGCCACGACGCCAGACCTGTCGCGCCGCCGCGCTGCCGACCGTCTCGTCGCGAGGCTCACGAAATCGTTGCCCCGAAAGGTCGTCTCGGATAAGCCTGTCGTTTCCGCATCGGGAATGCGCGCGCAGTTCGTGGCGAAGGGCGGCGTGACGCTGCTCGTCGTCTCGCGCCCGGACGGCAAGGACGCGATCCAGCCGTACACGGTCGTTGGCGCGGACCCGGCGAGCCTCGCCTTCGACACGGCAGGCCGGAAACTCGTCTGGGACGAGGCGCCCACCGCCGGCCGGCGAAGGACGCGGCTCCTGGATCTCGTGCGCGCGAGCGTCGTGGAACCGGCGGCCTCCGCGGAGCCCGAGCTCCTGTCGGCCGGGACGGCAACGGCCTCGAGCGGGCCGCTGCGGGGCGAAGACCGCTACACGACGTCCCTCGGCTTCTCGCCGGACGGACGCCTGCTCCTCGTCGTCTGCGAGGGATTCACGCCCGACGGCATCCGGATCCCGAAGCGGCACGTTCTCTGCGACACGGACGGCGGTCGCCGGCCGGTCCTCGTCGACCGCCCGTACTCGGCGCCGGGTGTCGTGGACTGGAATCGGCTCCAGCATGCGACCGAACGGCTGAGCGGATAATCGCGGGCGATGACGAATTCCCGTCCAAACATGGAAGACCGGAGGCTGCGGAGGAAATCCGCAGCCTTCCGGTTGAAGCACGACGTTGGGAAGGCGCTCCGCTGGAGCGCGCCTGAGGCTCAGGAGACGAACGCGGAAGAGCTGTGCGCCCGGCTGACGCGGGATCTGCTCTCGAGTGCGAGCGGTGGCGGAGCGAGTCGTGACGTTCTGGAAAGTTTCTTAGAGTGGAAGAGGGAAGAGGGGCCGATATTCGCAAGCGATGATCCCGACCTGGAAACGGTCGAGCGGGCCATGGCGGCGGTGAGCCGCCTCGTCCCAAGTCTTCTTACTTTCAAAGAATCCGAAAGCAAATCCTTCCTTCTTTCTCTCGACGAGGCCTGTCTCGAGGCGTCGCGAGCCTGCACGGCGTTCTACCGGCGCATTGCCGTCGAGGACGGCCCCGAGATCGTGAGGCGGCGCGGCGAGCTTGCTGGTGACGCGTGAAGGGCGGCCCGCGGGTCCTTGTCGTCGACGACCAGCCGAAGACCGCCGATTTTCTCCGCCGCCACGCGCCGGATCTCGTCCTCATCGGCCCGTCCGCGGAAAAGCCCTGGGCGGGAAGCTGGGTCGAGGCCGAGGCGGCGATGACGCGCGCCGGAAAGCTCCCCGATCTCGTCGTGCTCGATCTTCGATTCGACATCCCGGACGAGGAGCTTCTGCCCGACCGGCGGCCGCTCGGCGAGACGGCGGCGGGGAAGCGCGACCGGCGGGACCGGCGGGACCGGCAGGGTCTTTTCATCCTCGAGCGCCTGCGCCGCCGCGAGCCCGACCTTCCGGTCCTTCTCACGACCGCGCACGAGGAAATTCCCTTCGAGGACGAGGCCCGGCGGCTGCGCGCCGACGCCTTCACGTACACGGTCGGAGAGGACGAGGCGACGGGAGAGGGCCTCGTGCGGCTCGTGCGCCGCGTGCTCGACGAGCGCGAGTCGCCGCTTTCGACGGGGCGGTTCTTCTGGGGCCGCAGCGCCGCCATGCGCGACCTGCGCCGCCGGATCGCTTCTCTCGCGCCCACTCCTCTTCCGCTCCTCCTCACGGGGCCGACCGGCTCTGGCAAAAACTTTCTCGTTAAGGAAGTCATCCACCCGCTTTCGTCCCGCAAGGGCCCGCTCGTCTCCTTCGATTGCGCGACCGTGCCTGAGACGCTCCTTCAGGCGGCGCTCTTCGGCTCGGTGCGCGGCGCGTACACGGGCTCGGTCGCGGATCGGCCGGGGGTCTTCGAGGCGGCGGCGGGAGGCACACTCTTCATCGACGAGATCGAGAACCTCTCCGGCGATGCGCAGAAGGCTCTCCTGACGGCACTGAACGACGGCGTCGTGAGGCGCGTGGGGGCGACGGCGGCTGTGCCCCACACGGCGCGCATCGTGGCGGCCTCCAACATGGACCTCAAGAAGCGCGTGACGGAAGGTCTCTTCCGGGCGGATCTCCTCATGCGGCTCAACCCGGCGCTCGCCCTGGAGCTGCCGCCGCTCGCGACGCGGCGCGAGGACCTCGAGGATCTCGCGGACGACTTCGCCGCGGCGTTCTTCGAGGACCCGGCGAATCGGCTGGAGATCGCGGCGCAGATGCGCGCCGCGGGAGGATCCGAGCCGGACCGGACGGACACGTTCGAGCTCGCGCGCGGCGACGACGAGGTGGCGCGCAGCCGGGCGCCCGTGGTATTCGCGCTTCCTCGCAAGGGATGGCAGGCGATCGCGCGCCACCCGTGGCCCGGCAACGTGCGGCAGTTCGCGATGGTCCTCGCGGACCTGCTCGCGGCCACTCTGTACGGCCGCACGGCCGCCGCGAAGGACCGGAGCGGCCGCGTCGTGTTCTCGATCGACCCGCGCCTCCTGTTCGATCTCCTGGCCGAGGCCCGTCAGGAGGACGCGCCCGCCGCCGTTGACTCCTTCGTGCTCGCGCGGCCCCGGGTGGGAAGCGTCGAGGAGTTCCGACGCGAGCTCGAGCGTTCCGCGTTTCGCCAGATCTTCCACGAGTGCGAGGGAGACTTCGCTCGAATGGCGGAGAGAATGACCGGCTCGGCCGCGAACGAACGAGCCGTGCGCCTGCGATTCAACAAGCTGGGCCTCTCGGCGCGGCGCGAGGCGTGAGCATGTGGCAGGCAATCCTGCCGCTCGTTCCATTCCTCCTGGCCACTGGCACCGCGACCTCGCCGGAGCCGTGCGACGACGCATTCTCGTCGCGAGACCTCGTCCGCCGGGCGCGGCTTGAGTCCCCCTCGCTTCCACTCGTGCTCCGGGGGGCGGACTTCGCGGCAGCCGCGGGAGATACGGACGACGAAGCCCGCCTTCTCGAGATCGCCGCGAAGGAAGCCCCCGAGCTCCTCTCGGCGGTGGATCGCCTCGTGCTGGCGCGGCAAGCGGAAGCGCGCGGGGACCGACGCGGCGCGATCCTCCAGTACGGGCACGTGCTGACGGCGTTGCAGCGGCGCGGACTCGCCGGCGCGGAATGGGTGGGGGAGTCCATACGCCGGCTCGATGCCGAGGACGAGGCTCGGAAGCTCCCGGCCAGGCCCGGCTTCGCGCCTCCCTCCGCGGAAGCACGGCGCGCGTTTTCCGAGGGGAAGGCTGGACTCCGGCGCGGCACGAACACGTCCAACGCTTCCGCCCGCGAGGCCTTCAAGACGGCGCTCCGGATCTCACCGGGCTACTCGGAGGCCGCCCTCGCGCTCGGAAGCGTCGAGGAACGGGACGGGCGCACGGCCGAGGCCGCCGCCGCGTACCGGACGGCCCTGGCCGCCGACCCGGACGGCTTCGAGGCGCTCACGGCGCTCGCGAATCTGCTCTGGAACGAACCGGATCGCGCTGCCAAGGAAGAATCCCTGGCGCTGCTCGACCGCGCGCTGGCGCTACGGCCGGACCTCTTGCGCCTCCACCGCGAGGCCGCAAACCGGTGGGCGGCGTGGGGTGATCCGGCCCGTGCGCTCGAGCGTCTCGACGCCTGGTGGCCGCTTGCCTCCCCGGAGGAACGGACGGCGGCCGCCCCCTTTCGCGAACGCTTGCGCGCGCGGCTGGCACGGACGTTCGGCCCCGAGCCGGCCGATCTCGGGTCGGATCCCGCGTCACCGGCCGTCGGCGCCTTTCGCCTCGCTCAGGTCTATGCAGGCCGCCCGGCGGAGCGGGACTGGGATGCCGCGGAAGGCGAGCTGCTCGAGGCCGAGCGCCTCGATGCGCGGTTCGTGCCGGCGCTCGAGCTTCGCGCGGCCCTTCGCGAACGGAAGGGCGACCTCCCGGGCGCGGAGGACGTCCTCCGGCGCGCGGTTGCGGTGGACCCGTCGCGAACGCCCGCGTGGGAGCGCCTCGCCGAGCTCCTCGGCCGCCAGCCGCGGCGCGCGGAGGACGCCGAGGCGGCCTGGGAGCACGCGGAGCAGGCGGGCTCCCGCGAGGCGCTTTTCGCCCTGGCCCGGATCGCATCGGGGCAAGGGCGCACCCTCCGCGCCGCGGCGCTCTATCGGCGCTACGTTTCGGAAGCCGCCGGCGGCGTGCATGCCGAGGAGGCGCGCGCGGCCCTCGAGCGCGAGGAGCGGCGGCAGCAGACGCTTCGGGGCGCGGGATTCGGGGCCGCGCTGTTCGCGCTGCTCGCGGGAGGCCTCTCCTGGGCGCGGAGACGCTCGGGGCTCACGCTCGACGAATGGCTGAGGCGCGACCCGGGCGCCACGCACGACGCGCGGTCCCTTGCGGGCCGGCTTTCACACGAAGCGTTCAAGCACGGAGGGCTGCTCCTCGGCGAAGCGGTCGAGCGGCTGGACACGCCGGGTGGCCTCGCCGAGGCCGCTCCTCTGCTCCTCGAGCGCTTGTACGGGAGCGGCGCCACGCCGGGGCTCGTCGACGAGGCGCGAACGGCGCTGGCCGAGATCGAAGCGCTGGCCCGCCGCCGGGGCGCGCGCCTGAACCTGCGCTTCAAGGATCCGCTTCTCTCTCCGGTGTTCCGCGCGCTCGACGGTCTCACCCGGGTAGAGCGCGCCTTCGTGCGGCTCGCGGAGACCGGCTTGCTGCCGGCCCGGCGGATGGAATCCCTGGCGCGGACGCTCCGCTCGGCGGCCGCGGCTCTGAGCCCGCGCACGGCGCAAAGGCTGACGGCGGGTCTCGACGCGGCGGGCTCCACGGAAGTCCGGTTCGACCGTCTCGAGGCGCTTCTCGCGAGCGTCGCGCGCGAACGCGATTCTCCGCCGCCCCCCCTTGCGGGCCTCGGTCTGTTCGCGCCGGGAGGCGGGGGGAGCGTGCGGGTGCGCGTGCCCGAGGGAGACTGGGTCACGCTTTGGCGGAATCTTTTCGCGAACGCGCTCACGGCTCCGCGCCTCGCCCTTCTCGCCGAGGAGAGGCGGGATCCCGTGACGGGGCAGGCGCTCGCGCGATTCGTGCTTTTCGACGGCGACCCCCGCGTCCTGACGGCGGAGATGATCCGCGGCCGCGGCGCCGAGAGGGGGCTCGGCGTCGTCGCGGACCTCGTGAGGAAGTGGGACGGCCTCGTGGACGTAACGCCGGGTACGGGTGAGTTCACGAAGGGCGTGACGCTCGAGTTTGCGTCGGTCGAGGAGCCCTAATGAAGGCGCTCCGGCGGGTCCTTGTCGTGGAGGACGGGTCGGAATACGTGGAAGGGTTCGAAAGGATCGCTTCCGCGCGCGGGCTGGAGATCGCCTTCTCGCGCGCCCAGGATCTCGAATCGGCTCGCGCCGCGCTGGCGTCCGGCAGCCGCGACGCGCTGTTTCTCGACGTCGTCTTCGACCGCACGCCCGAGGATCGCCTCGCGGGAGACGCGGAAGCCCTCGTGGCGCGCTTTGGAGGGGACCGCGTCCGCGCCATGCGCCACCTGGCGACGCACCAGGGCTTCTACGTCCTCGACGCTCTCGCCCCTCTTCTGCCCTGGATTCCAGTTCTCATCGCGTACGACTTCGCCGCGGAGCCACAGCGTCTCGAGGCCCTCAGAGGTCGCGTCCGGGGGCTTCGCGGCCTCCCGGACGGCACGTCACTTTCCGCGGTGCTGGACCTTCTCCTCAGATCTCCTGAAACACGAACCGATTGAGGACCTGAATCCGCTCCGAGGCGTGCTTGGGGTCCATGAGCCAGATCGCCCCCGCGACGGACGAGAGGAGCGAATTGCCGTCCTGAGGAGTGAAGCAGAAGCCGACGATCTCCTTGCCCTTGTCGGCGATGGCGAGGGTCGGCGTCGAGATGACGGTCTGCGACAGGATGCGTCCGTAGTACCCGTGATCGCGGCCGAACGAGAAAACTTCGTTCGCGCTCTTTCTCTCCGTGAGCGCGACGAGCGAGTTCTCCTTGAGATGCTCGATCACGGTCCTCTTGTCGGTGGGCTTCGTGAGCTCGAAGTTGAACCACACCGAGTGCATGTACTGCGTATTCAGCTTCACGGCCGACGAGAACACCTTCGGCTTCAGGTTCAGCGTCTCGTAGAGATGGAAGACGTCGCGGGCGTGGTGCGTCCCGAATTCCTCGTCGTCGTGCTTGCCGACGGTGGGCGCCGGGCTGTAATCCTTCGTCTGCGAGATATCGTTCGAGCGGCGCATGCAGACGAACTGCGCGCGGTCCATCGTGAGCTTGTCGCCGGCCATGCCGAGCGTCTTGATCAGGATCGCGAGGTTGTGCGTGTTGCACGACACGATCTCCAGAAATCTGTCTTCTCCGGGAATGAGCGCCGAGTCGTTGATCCCGCGCGCGTACATCTTCCCGAAACCGAACTCCGACCCCTGCGCGAGGAACCCGCGAGGACCTTTGAGGTGCTTGTAGTACGTCTCCTTGTTCTCGTTCCCCGCCGGCGTGCAGTCGATGACGACCGTCGCGCGTTCCATCGCCTCCTGGGCGGTGTAGGAGACTTTGTGGCCGAGCGCTTCGAAGTCGGCGGACTTGTCGTCCTCGGTCGCGAGGTGAGCGCCGCGCGACATGAGGTGGGCCACCTTCGCCCGCTCGGTCTTCATCGGCGTGCGCTTGTGGAACGTCACTTCGTCGATCCCGAGGTGCTGCTTGAAGTCGGTAAAGAGCCCGATGAGGGGCTCTCCGATCGTCCCGGTGCCGACAATGTGCACGATGTTCTTCATGACGCTCTCCTCGCGAAGCCTGAGGCGTAGTGGCCTCGCATGCTAACGTGATTTCGATGACGGAGCGCGCCCCGCCGAGCCTATTGTCCCTCGAAATTCCGGGCCCGGCGGGCTCGCTGGAGGCCCTCCTCCGCATTCCGGCGGCCCCGGCCGGAGCCGCGCTCGTCGCGCATCCGCATCCGAGCCACGGCGGCACGATGCACACGAAGGTCGTGCATCGGGCGGCCCGTCTCCTCTCGGAACGGTTCCGCCTGGAAGCGCTCCGGTTCAACTTCCGGGGAGTCGGGGCGTCGGCGGGGGAGTACGACGGCGGAGCCGGCGAGACGGAGGATGTCGTCGCGGCCGCCGCATGGCTCCGCGCGCGCCTCCCGAACGGGCCGTTCGTGCTCGCCGGCTTCTCGTTCGGCTCGCTCTGCGTTTTACGTGCGGCGACTCGCGTGGCTCCGCAAGTCCTGCTTCTGATCGGCGTTCCGATCGACAGGTGGGACGCCGCGGGGGAGGTTCCGCCGGCGACGCGCGTCGTGTGGATTCAGGGCGAGAACGACGAATTCAGCGCGGCCGCGCGTGCTGGCGAGATCGCCGCAGCACGCGGATGGACGTTTCGCGTCGTACCCGGTGCGGACCACTTCTTCTCCGAACGACTCGATGAGTTCGAGAGCGCGGCGACGGATGCCCTCGCTGAAGGGCTTTCGGGATGATGGCTTCGGAGGAGGAAAGAGAGATTCTTAGAAAGGTCGCCCGGGATGCGGCGGCCCGCGCGATGGGGCAGCGGCCTGTGGCACTGCCGGAAATCCCTGAGGGAAGCACCCTCCTTCAGCCGGCGCCCGTGTTCGTCACGTGGAGAAGAGACGGGCGCCTGCGGGGCCGGAGCGGAACGACGGCACCCGACGCCGCACTCCTCGCCCTGGTGACGAAGCACGCCGTCGACGCTCTCTTGCACGACCCGCGCGTCCCCCCTGCGACGGCGACGGAGCTCCCGCGTCTCGTGCCCGAGATCAGCATCCTCTCGCCCTTCGAAGAAATCTTCGGGGCCGAAGGCCTCCTTGCCGGTATTCACGGCGTCCTCGTGGAGAAGGGAAAACGCCGTGGCGTCCTCTTGCCGCAGGACGCCACGGGCTTCGCCTGGGGCGGCGCGCAAATGCTGTCGCAGGCCTGCCTCAGAGCGGGACTTCCGGAGGAGAGCTGGCAGGCTCCGGGCCGCCCGCGTCTCCTCCGGTTCACCGCAGACGTGTTCTGAAGGGACTACTTCTCGATCGAGAGGAGCTCGACGTCGAACACGAGAGTCGCACCACCCTTGATCCGCGGTGCGCGCCCCTCGTCGCCGTACGCGAGGTCGGACGGGCAGACGAGACGCGCCTTCCCGCCTTCCTTCATGAGCTGAAGGCCCTGGGTCCAGCACGGGATGACGCCGGTCACCGCGAAGGTCACGGGCTCGCCGCGCTCGATGGAGCTGTCGAAGACGGTTCCGTCGATGAGCGCGCCGCGGTAGTGCACCTTGACCTTGTCCGTTGCCTTCGGGGCCGCGCCCGTGCCAGCCTTCACTTCCTTGTAGACGAAGCCGGTCGGCTGCCTGACGGCGCCAGGCTGGGCGGCCTCCTTCGCAATGAAGGCCGCGCCGGCCTTCTTTTCGCCGACGGAAGCCGCACCGAGGCGGCCCTTCGCGAACTCCTGCAGCTTCGGGCCGTATATCGCGAGATCGACCTTCGGGGGGCGACCGAGGACGCCGTCCGTGATGCCCTCCTGCACGGAGGCCAGCTCTGCGGCGGTCAGCTTGAGCGGACCAAGGTTCTGGCTCATCACGAGACCGATCGCGTAGAGCGTCTTGCCGCTCTCGGTGGCGGGGCGCGCGCCCGGCGCCCTGGCGGAGGCGGCTTTTGTGGCGGCCGGCTTGACGGGATCGGCCTTCGCGGCTTCCTCGGCGAAAGCGGGAACCGCGGTGGACAGAAGAAGGGCGGAGGCGATGAGCGTTCGCCGCATGGGATGAGATCCTCGCTTTTCGTTTGATGACGGCCCGAAGGGCGCGGCCGAAGAAGGGGATTCTATCCCGGAGATGCCGGGCGGCGGGTCAATATCTGAAGGAGAACCCCCGCGGCGACGGCCGCGTTCAGGGATTCGACACGGCCCAGGAGCGGAACGGTCACGCGATGATCGAGGGCCGCCGCGAGCTCAGGCGAGATTCCGTGACCCTCGGAGCCGATCACAAGGGCGATCGGGCGGACTCCGGCCATCGCCTCGGGCGCGGTGCCGCCACGGGCCTCTGCGCCAATCAGGGCAATCCCGTTCGCACGCGCAAAGACGACGGTCTCTGAAGCCGCGACGCGGGTGGCGACCGGAAGGCGAAAGGCGCTGCCCGCGGACGCTCGCAGGGCGCGCGGGGAAAACGGCGACGCGGAACCCGGTGTGAGGAGCGCGGCCGCGGCACCGAACGCTTCACCGCTGCGCAGAATCGCCCCCACGTTCACGGGGTCCTGGATGTCGTCCAGGATGAGAAACAAGAGAGAAGAGAAAGATTTCTTTGAAGGTAATGAGGAAGGAGAAAGAGAAGAAGAAGATTTCTTAGAGGGTAATTCGGGAAAGAGGGAAGCCAGGGTTCGGCTCGGTGGAGACGCGAGCGCGACGACGCCGCGTGTTGAGGGAAGAGCGGAGAGTTTCTGGAGGACGCGCGCGCTGACCGCCGTCACCCGCGGCGACGGCGTCGCTCTCCGCGCATCGCCTTCCCCTCTTACCCTTCTAAGAAAATCCTTCTCTTCCTCTTCTCCTTCCTTGTCTTCTCCCAATTCCTTCCGAACAAACACTTCCTCGATCCGGATTCCCGCATCGAGCGCGTCCTCGATCATTCTCCGGCCCTCGAGCAGCATGGAGGCGCCGCTCGCGGCGGCCTTCACGGCCGCCGCGATGCGGGGATTCGAGGGCGCGTCGATCCGCGTGGTCGTCAAGACCTCCCGAGAATACCGTCCCGGCCCGCGCCCGTGCTCTAATCCGCGCCGCATGAAGGGTGCATTCTCGGCGGCCACGGCTGCCGCGGCCGCCGCCACTGCGAAGGCGACTCCTCTCGCGGCCTTCTGGACATTCCCCGCTGTCCTCTTCTCCGCCTTCCTCGTTTCCTGGGGGGCCGAGGCGGCCCAGTTTCTCGTCTCCCAGGGCCTCGCGCTCGCGATGCTCGCGTGGCTCCAGACGCTTCCGGAGTTCGCCGTCGAGGCCGTGATCGCGTGGGAGGCGGGTCGGGATCCCACGAAGCTCCACCTCGCGATCGCGAATTTCACGGGCTCGATTCGCTTGCTGGTCGGCCTGGGCTGGCCGCTCGTCTACTTCGTGGCCGCGTTCTTCGCCCGGCGAACCGGGAAGAGGAAGACCTGGAGCGCGATCACGTTCGACGACGAGCACGCCATCGAGATCGTGGGCCTCCTGCCTCCGCTCCTTTGGTTCACGGTCATCTGGTGGAAAGGCTCGCTCGGCCTTTTCGACGCCGCGATCCTCACCATCTGCTATGCGGCCTACCTCGTCGCGCTTCTGCGCATTCCTCCGCGCGTGGGCGACGTCGAGGAGATGGAAGACCTGCCCGCCGTCTCGAGGTGGGCGCTCGCTCAGGGGTCGGGGCGGCGCGGCTGGGCTATCGCGGGGATTTTCCTCGTGGGAGGCGCGATTCTCGCCGTGTCGGCCCACGCCTTCGTCGAGTCGATGCTCGCGCTCGCGATCACGGCGGGCGTCTCGTCGTTCGTCTTCGTGCAGTGGGTCGCGCCTTTTCTCTCCGAGTTTCCCGAGAAGCTCTCGGCCTTCAACTGGGCGCGTCAAATCACGAAGGCGCCGATGGCGGTCATGAATCTCGTCTCGTCGACGATCAACCAGTGGTCGATTCTCTCGGCGCTCATTCCGGTCATCTATTCGATCTCGAGAGGCACCCCGTCGGCGATCGTGTTCGACGCGCATCAGCGCGAGGAAATCCTCCTGACGATCCTCCAGAGTTTTCTCGGGTGGCTCCTGCTCGTGAACCTCGACCTGCGCGCTTTCGAGGCGGGCATCCTGTTCGTGTTTTGGTTGGTTCAATTCGCCCTGCCGTCGACACGAGGTCCGATGATCTTCGTATACGCTGGCTGGTGCGGAGTGGAGATGGCGATGATCGCGATCGGAAAACGAAAACCGCGCGCCTTCGAGGCCGCCTGGCGCGTCCTGAGACTGCGGTGAAGTTCGCCGCCCGCGCCTCGCGTGTAGCCGGGTCGGCCACGCTCGCCGTTCTGAAGGCGGCTGGCGCCCTGCGCGCAAGGGGTGTCGACGTCGTGGACTTCGGCCCCGGGGAACCGGACTTTCCGACGCCGGCTTTCGTGAAGTGCGCCGCGATCGACGCCATCGACGCGGATTTCACGAAATACACGGACACGTCGGGCATTCCAGAGCTGCGCGAGGCCATCGCTGCGTGCTACCGCGTGGAGTGGGACGCGCCGTACACGGCCTCGGAGGTCCTCGTGACGGCGGGCGGCAAGCAGGCGCTGCACACGGCGTGTCTCGCGCTCTTCGAGGAAGGCGATGATGTCCTCGTCCCGTCGCCCTACTGGGTGTCGTTCCCCGAGATGGTGACGCTTGCGGGCGCGCGCAGCGTGTTCGTGCCGACGAGCGCCGATTCCGGCTTCCGCCTGACGGCGGCCGACGTGGAGCGCGCCGCGACGCTCGCGACGCGGGGCATCATCGTGAATTCACCGAACAACCCGACGGGGGCGGTGATGGAACCCGCGGAGATCGAAGGAGTCATCCGGCTCGCCGCCTCGCACGGCTGGACGGTGCTCTTCGACGAGTGCTATGACCGTTTTGTCTTCGAGGGCCGGCACCTCTCGGCGGCGTCGCTCGCCCGGGAATTCCCCGAGACGATTCTCGTGGCCGGAACGCTCTCGAAGACCTACGCGATGACGGGCTGGCGTGTCGGCTTCGCGGCCGGGCCGAAGCCTCTCATCGACCTGATGGGCCGCATCGTGGGCCACGCGACGTCGAACGTCTGCTCCATCACGCAGCGGGCCGCCCTGGCGGCGCTCACGCGTCCCGACGAAGCGGGGCCGGTCGTCGAAAGCATGCTGAGAGAGTACGCGCGCCGGAGGGAGTTCCTGATCCCCGCGCTCAACGCACTGCCGGGTGTCACCTGTTCGCCGCCTGGTGGCGCCTTCTACGCTTTCCCGGATGTCTCGGCGCATTACGGACGGACCCTGGGCGGGGTCGATGTGACCGGCTCCGAGAGCTTCGCGAAGGCTCTCCTCGACAGCGTCGCGGTGGCGGTGACCCCGGGTGTCGCGTTCGGCGAGGACCGGTGCGTCCGGCTCTCGTTCGCGACGTCTCGCGCGCGCCTCGAAGAGGGTATCTCCCGCCTCGCGCGCGTTCTCTCTTAGCGATAGCGGACGTCTCCCGGCGTTGCGGGCGGAGCCGTCTTCTCGATGGCGACACGGTCGCGCCCGGCCTTCTTGGCCGTGTAGAGCGCGGCGTCCGCGCGGGCGATGAGCGACGCGAGCGAGGTCTTCTCGAACAGGCCCTGGTGAACGGATACGCCGGCCGAAACGGTGATCGGCCGCGCGACGCGCGGAGGGCCGAGGGCCGCGACGGCGCCGCGAATGCGTTCCAGCGCCGGCAGAGCGGCATCCATGTCGGCCTCCACGAAAAGAACGATGAACTCCTCGCCCCCGTAGCGGCCCGCCGCGTCGATTCCGCGGACCGTCCGCGCGATGGCGCGCGCGACCGACGTCAGGGCGGCGTCTCCCGCGGGATGCCCGTAGCGGTCGTTGAAGCTCTTGAAGTGGTCGAGATCGAGCATCGCGAGAGCGAGGGGACGGCCTGTCCGCCCCGCCCGCGCGAGCTCGGCCCGGGCCCTTTCTTCGAACGCCGCGCGGTTCAGGAGGCCGGTGAGCGGGTCCGTCGTCGCACGCGTGAAGAGGCGCCTCTCTTGCTCGGCCACGCGAGGAAGCAGAAGCGCGGTGAAGACGACGAAACCGACTCCGAGCGGTGGAAACACGGGGGTCGCGACGAGGACTCCCCGGCGCGCCGCGAGCTCGGCACTTGCGGACAGCACGAGCACGCTGAAGGCCGCGAAGAGGAAGGCGCGCGCGGGACGGTTTCCGCCCGAGAGAAGCAGGAGGAAGGCCGCGGCGAGAAAGGGGAGCGAGAGGGCGAGGCCCGTCTCGAGGCGCTGCCGCACGGGGCCGCTGAAGAGAAACGGCGCTCCGAGGAGCAGGGCGACGCCGAGCGCGAGCACGGCATAGAGAGCAAGAAGCCGTCTCCCGCGCGCGACGCCAATGAGCGTGAGCGCGACAATCCCGAAGGAGGCTGCCGTCATGGCGAAGAGCAGCGTCGCAACCTGCGTCCGTGGGAGCCACATGCCGTTTCTAGAATGCCACGCCGGGCGAAGCGGGAGCGGACGGCCTCCAACGGCAAGGATTGATTAGCCGATGTGAATAGGATAACGTCAGCGGACGGAAGAATTCCGGTTAGGCGGTCAAGTGTTTTCGAGCCGCGCTCCGTGATCTTTCGAGAGGTGTGTTTGAACAGAGCTTCGAAGAGCGCGCGTTCGAGAACGTCCTCCGTCCTGAAGACCTTCGGGCTCGCGACGATCGCCCTGGGCCTTTTCCTCGTCTTCGTCGAGCGATCGAGTCAGGCGCGCGCCCAGAGCGGCACTTTCCGCGCGGTTTCGTCAGCGGGTCAGCAGGATGTTTCGCGCCGCGTCGTTCAGGTTCGTTCGAGACGCCCGAACTCTCAGACCCCCTTGAATTGTAACGAGACCGCCCTCAAGCTAATCGTGAATCAGAACCCGACGGGCTTCATCGTGAACGGTTCTACGGAAACGTACATTCTCACGATGTCGAACAGGAGCAGCAATCCGCCGACGACTACCGCGTGCGACGCCGACACGATCAACATCACATTCTTCTGTCCAAAGGCGGACGGAACGCCCGACCTCGGGGCTCCGATCACAGTGGCGTCCGGGTTCTCGTCTCCTTCCGAGACCAGCAACACGTTCGCGCCGATCGGCTGCCCCATCAATGTGAACAACGGCGTTCTCATCGCGACGGCCCGCGCGGATTTCAGCGGCATCGTGCATGCGGCGCCCCTCTTCGACGACTCGGTCTCGGGGAGCAAGACGATCACGGTTGCAGTTCTCGCTCCGACGGCCACCCCGACAATTACGCCGACGTCGACGCCCACGTCGACGTTCACCCCCACGCCCACCATAACGCCCACGTCGACTCCGTCGGACACGCCCACCGTGACGCCAACACCCACCCTTACGCCGACACCCACCCAGACGCCGACAGACACCCCGACGCCGACCATCACCCAGACGCCGACGCAGACGCCGACGCAGACGCCGACGGCGACACCGTCCGTGACTCCTCCACCACCGACGCCGACGAATACGCCGACGGATACGCTGACGCCGACCGTCACCCAGACCCCCACCCGGACGCCGACGAATACGCCGACGGCGACACCGTCCGTGACACCACCGCCACCGACGCCGACGGATACGCCGACGAACACGCCGACGCCCACTTTGACGCCGACGCAGACCCCAACGGGAACTCAGACGGCGACGAATACGCCGACTCTGACGCCCACGGGAACGGCGACGAATACCCCGACCGTCACGCCGACGTCGACACAGTTGTCGACCACGACGCCGACGTCGACGCCTACCGCTACGTCCACCGTGACTCAGTCGACGACGCCCGCTCTGACTCCGACCTTTACGCCAATTGGCGGTGGCGGCGGGGGTTCGAAAGACGTTCCCGCGCTGTCTCCCCTGATGCTCGTCCTCCTCGGCGTCGCACTCGCGGGAGCCGGGCTTCTCTCCTCGAGACAGAGCTAGGGCTCATAGCTTCGACGCGGGATCGTCGCTGAACGCCTTCACGAGGAGGTGTTTCTGGACCTTGCCGAGCGCGTTGCGGGGCAGGTCCGGGACCGCGTGAACCTCGCGTGGCTTCTTGAAGTCGGCGAGATGCTCGGCCGCGAAGGCGGCGACCGCCTCGCAGACGGCTGCCGTTTTCCCCGTCGGCCCGGCGTCCTTGAGAACGATGGCCGCGGCGACGCGCTGGCCCCAGACACGATCCGGAAGCCCGACGACCGCGGCGTCCTTGACGGCGGGATGCCGCCGGAGGACGTCCTCGATCTCTCTCGCCGAGATCTTGAAGCCTCCGCTCTTGATGATGTCGACGGACCTGCGGCCGACGATCGTCACATAGCCGTCGATGTCGCGCCGCGCCACGTCACCGGTCAGAAACCAGCCGTCCCGGAACGCGGCCGCCGTCTCGTCGGAGCGCCGCCAATAGCCATTCATGAGGCCATTGCCTTTCACCTGGATCTCGCCGAGCTCTCCCACGGGGGACTCGCGTCCCTCGTCGTCAACGAGCCGGACCGAGCAGCCCGGGACCGGAAATCCCACGGTCCCTGGGCGCCGCTCGCCGTCATGGGGATTCGAGAGCGTGAAGAGCGTTTCGCTCATCCCATAGCGCTCCAGGATCGCGTGGCCGGTCTTCTCCTGAAAGGCGCGGAAGTCGGACGCCGGAAGGGGCGAGCTGCCCGCCGTGAAGAGACGGGCTCTCCGAAGAGCGGCGGCGGCTTCGGGCTGCGCATCCAGGTGCTCCAGGAGCCGGACGTACATCGTGGGGACGCCCATGAAGGCGGTGGCACTCTCGCGCGCGAAGGCCTCGACGGCGCGGGCCGCGTCGAAGCGTTCTTCGAGGAGGAGCGTGAAGCCCTTGACGAGCGCGCCCGCGACGCCGAGGCAGAGCCCGTGCACGTGGAAGAGGGGAAGCGCGAGGACGAGACGGTCGAGCTCCGAGAACCGCCAGAGGTCCATCACGGCGCGCGTGTTCGCCTCGAGCGCGCGGTGCGAAAGCGCGACGCCCTTGCTCTGGCCGGTCGTGCCCGAGGTGTAGATGAGCATCGCCACGTCGTTGTCGGCTGGCGGCTCGGATTCGGAGGAAGAGGGGAAGATCTGCTTAGAAGGTGAAGAGGGAAGAGGGAGAGGAACCGCGTCGGCCAGGGCGATGACGTGCTTCAGACGCGGGGGCCTGCTCATTCTAAGAATCTCTCTTAGGACCTCATTGCACTCTTCCCCCTCATCGCCCACGAGCACCGCGACGGCGCCCGAGTCCTCGAGAATGTGCCGAGCCTCGCCGGCCTTGTACCGCGTGTTGATCGGGACGTGAATGACGCCCGAGGCGAGGTGTCCGATGAAAACGGCGATCAGCTCGGGGCGGGTCTCGGCGAAGATCGCCACGCGGTCACCGCGCTGGACGCCCGCCCGCTCGAGGAAGGCCACGTATTCGCCCGCCCACTGCCGCATTTCTTCGAATGTGTAAGACCGGCCCTTCCACACGACCGCCGGATCCGCCGCGCGGGTGCGCAGGCAGGACAAGAGGCTCGTCATACCGACGCGTGTCCCAGATAGCCGTCCCGGACACGCGGGTCGGCGAGAAGCTCTTTCGCCGTCCCCGTCAGCGTGACGCGGCCCGTTTCGAGGACATAGGCGCGGTCGGCGAGCGCGAGGGCATGCGGCACGTTCTGCTCGACGAGGACAATCGTCACGCCGCGGGTACGAATGGCCCGGAGCGACGCGAAGACCTCGCGGACGAGGAGCGGGGAAAGCCCCAGAGCCGGCTCGTCCAAGAGGAGCAGGCGCGGCTGCGCCATCAGGCCGCGTCCGATCGCGCACATCTGCTGTTCGCCGCCCGAGAGCGTTCCCGCCTTCTGGGAGGTTCGCCGCTCGAGCACGGGAAACATCCTGAAGATTTCTCCGAGGGTGGCTTCGGCCCGCCCACGAGCGTGCTTCGAGTACGCACCCATCCGGAGGTTCTCGAGGACCGTCATGGCCGGCCAGAGCTGCCGGCCTTCGGGCACGAGCACGATTCCGTCAGAGGCCAGCTCGTTGGCGGGTCTGCCGCCGACGTCCTTTCCGTCGAAGACCACTCGCCCCGCCCTCGGTACGAGGAGGCCGGCTACGGCGCGAAGAGTCGTCGACTTCCCGGCCCCATTCGCTCCGATGAGAGTGACGACTTCGCCTGCCTCGACGTTGAACGAGAGGTTTCGCACCGCCTGGACGTCGCCGTAGAGCACGTCGAGGGATTCGACGGAAAGCAGGCTCACGCGGCACCCGCGTCGTCCCCGAGGTAGGCCGCGACGACCTCCGGATTGCGAAGAACCTCGCGCGGCACTCCCTCGGCGATCATTTCGCCGAAGTTCAGCACCAGAATGCGATCCGTCACGCCCGCGACGGCGTGGACGTGGTGCTCGATCATGAGCACGGTCAGCCCCGAGTCGCGGATCGCCCGAACGAGGGACATCGCCGCTACGATCTCGGAAGGATTCAGTCCCCCCATGACCTCGTCGAGACAGAGGACCGCGGGCTCCGTCGCGAGAGCGCGCGCGATCTCGAGACGCTTGAGGTCGCCGATCGGGAGGGCCATCGCGAGAGATCCGGTTCGGGCCCCCAGGCCCGTACGCTCGAGGATCTCCGCCACGCGCCGGCGCGCGTCCGCCCCGCGCCTCTGTCCCGCTCCGAAGTGGGCGCCGATCGAAACGTTCGCCTCGACGGTCATCTCGCGGAAGGGGCGCGGAATCTGATGAGTCCTCACGAGCCCGCGCGCGACGACGGCGTAGTTGGGAAGGCCCGCGATCTCCCTTCCCTGGAACCGAATCGAACCCGAAGTCGGAGGCAGGGATCCGACGAGGCAGGAGAAGAGCGTCGTCTTGCCGGCGCCGTTCGGGCCGATGACGCCGTAGATCTCGCCCTCGGTGACGGAAAATGTCACGTCCGAGAGGGCGAGAAGCCCCCCGAAGCGCTTCTTCAGCGCCCGTACGGAAAGGATCGGTTCAGGCATCGGCATAGAAGCGCCGGAGGCGCCGGTCGAAGAACCTCCTCAAGAGTCCGAGGATGCCCTTCGGCTCGAACAGCATGACGACGATGAGGAGCGTGCCGTAGAGGAAGAGGTACGAGTCGCGCAGGGCGGGGATCGAAAGGAGCTTTACCTGCAGGGTCGAAAAGACCAGGGCCCCGAGGACGGGCCCGGCGATGGTCCCGACGCCTCCGACGATGGGCATGAGTACGATGCTCAGACTCAGCCGGAAGTCGAAGACCGAACCGGGGGCGATGTACTGGAAGTTGATCGCGTAGAGACCGCCCGCGACGGCGACGAGGGCCGCCGAAAGCGCATGCGCCGCGAGCTTGAAACGCGTCGAATCGATGCCGAGCGCCTCCGCCGCGTCGATGTCCTGCCGGATGGCGGCGAGAGCCTGCCCGAAAGCGCTGCGTTTCACGAACGCCGCGAGCGCGACGACCGCGATCGCAAGCGTGGCCATCGACAGGTAGTTGAGCGTGAAGTCGAACGAGCCCGGAGGCATCCGGAGGCCGCTCGATCCTCCCGTGAAGGAGACGCTCGAGGCGCAGACGCGGACGACTTCGCCGACGCCGATCGTCGCGATCGTGAAGTAGGGTCCTCGCAGCCGGAACGCGGGAAGACCGACAAGGACCGAGAAAGCGGCCGCGAGAGCGGCTCCGAGGGGCAGCGTGAGGAACGGGTTCATGCCGCGTAGCGAGAGCAGCACCGTCGCGTAGGCCCCGATCCCGAGAAAAGCCGAGTAACCCAGCGAGACCTGCCCGGCGAACCCTCCCAGCAGATTCCACGCCGACGCGAGGACGACGGCGAACGCCAGGCTCCAGACGTCGTTCAACGTGCCGCGTTCGAGCATAAGAGGGGCGGCGAGGGCGAGAACGCCGAGCGCTGCTCCGGACGCCCAGGGGAAAGCCTTCACCGGATCGTCCGCGAACGCGCGAAGCGCGCGAAGAGCCCGGGCAGGCCCCGAGGGAACGCGACAAGGGCGACGAAGAGAAGAGCGAAGCTCACGGCGTCCTGGAACGACGTTGGAATCGTCGTCCAGACGGCGAGACCGTTCTCGAGGAGGGCGAGCACGAGCGCACCCGCTGCGACGCCGGTTACACTTTCCATGCCCCCGAGGACGATGATGCAGAAAGCCTTGAGGAGGAAGCTCCGCCCGAAGTCGGGCGTGAACGCGTAAAGAGTCGAGAGCATCCCGCCCGCGACGCCCGCGAAGGCCGTCCCGAGCCCGAACGCGACGGCCGAGATGCGGTCCGCGTCGACGCCCGCGAGCAGAGCCGCGTCCCGGTTCTGGGTGACGGCGCGGATGGCCTTCCCGAGGTACGTCGCCTTCAGGACGACGTTCAGGAAGACGAGCGACAGGACGCTCCCCGCGAACACGAAGAACGAAGGGACTCCGACCCTCACCCCGAACACGGCGACGGACTTCATCGTGTACCCCGTCAGGATGGACTGCGTGTCGCCTGTCCATATGACGTACGCGAGGTTCTGGAGGACGAGCCAGACACCGAAGAGAAGGAGGAGCGACTCCATCGACGGAGTCGCGCCCGAGCGGGGGAGACGGCTCACGACGAGGTGGTAGAGGACGACGCCGATCAGGAAGAAGAGGGGTCCCACGACGAAAAGCGAGAGAAACGGGTCGAGCGAGAAGCGCGTAAACAGCGTGAGCGTCGCATACGCGCCGAGCATCATGAGGCCCGCGTGCGCGAGATTGATGATGCGCATGACGCCATAGATCACGGCGAGGCCATAGGCCATCGTCGCGTACAGCGCCGCGGAGATCACGGAGTTGACGAGGACCCCGGCAATGTCCTGCAAGAGACCCCGAGCCTAGCAGGCCGGGTGCCTCCGCTGGGCCGTTGGCAAGAGCCCTTACGAGCGGGGCGGCGCCAGCGTGCGGACAAAGCGTGCCGTGGCGATTGCCGCGACGAGGGTCGGCGCCACGAGGACGACCAGGGACACCGGCAGGAAGAGATCCGGAGGAAGTGGCCGGAGGACGTAGAGCGCCCACGCCGCCAGCGCGCCGCCGAGGCACGCCACGATCAGGCCGCGGCCGAAGTACGCGTTGGCCTCGTACCAGACGTCCTCGTCGCCCATCGTGGCGCGGGTTCGGAATCCGTAGACGACGTTGGGGGGCACTTTCCGCAGGGCGAGCGGGATCGCCACCAGGACGAGGACGAGCGACAGTCCGAGGATGGTGAAGAAGCCTTTCTCAAAGACGGTCATTCGAAGCCTCCAGCGTTTCCGCACTACTTGGCCCGAGGCGTCATCGCACGGGGCGCCATCGCCGCGGCGTGCGGGTGTTTCACCCCTTCGGCATTGGTGCGACGGGCGAGCCCGTTCGGGCCTCCTTCGGCCAGACGAGATCGATCTTACCGTCCGGCTTGTTCTGCGTCACGACGAAGGGAAGAACTGCCTGGCCCGTCTTCGTGAACCTCAGGACGCCACCGGGCAGGATCGAGTCTTTGAGCTCGATCGCGGCGAGCGCCGCTCGTATAGCCTCGGGTTTCAGGGAACCGGCCCTCTGGATCGCCGCGAAGAGGGAGCGCGCCGCTTCGTAGGCCGTCGCGTGATACCACTGCGGGGCCGAGCCCGCCGCGGCCTTCCACTTCGCCGAGAAAGCCTTCACCTGCGGATAGGGGAGGAGGTCCGACCACCAGCCGCTCGCGAAGATGTAGTCCGTGGCGGCGCCGAGGCCCTTGCGGCCCGCTTCGTCCGCGCCGCGGGCGCCATACGTGAGCATCTGATGATAGAGGCCCATCTGAGTGTACGTGCGCTGCATCGAGATGAAGTCCTCGAGATGGGCGTCGCACATGAAGAGGTCGGCCTTCGCGGCGGCGACGCGTCCGAGGAGCGGCTTGAAGTCGGCCGCATAGAGCTCGAAGCTCTCGTCGAGGACGACGGAATAGCCCGGATGCGCCTTCACGTAGTCCTTCACGCCTTTCTGAAAGTCCTTTCCGTGCTCCGTGTTCTCGACGAGGAGGGCGATCGTGAGCGGCTTCTTGAGCTTTCCCTGGGCGACGAGGTCCGAGAGAAAATCCATCTGCGTCGTCGCGAGGTTCTCGACGGGCGAAAGAACGCCGAACACCCACTTGCTGCGTCCGTAGATGCTCGTCGCCCCCGCGCCGCCGGACACGTATGGGATGCCGTAACGGTCGGGGACGACGCTCTGCGCCTGCACGAGCTGGGATCCGTATCCGCCGATCACGGCATGGACCTTCTGCTGCGCCATGAGTTGCTCCACGAGCTGGGCGCTGCGTGAAGCGTCCGAGGTGTCGTCGAGGAGCGAGAGCTCGATCTTCATCTTCTTCCCGCCCACGTCGAGACCACCCGCCTCGTTGACTTCCTTGACGGCGTACTCGGTCGCCGCCTTGAAGGCGCCGCCGATCTTGGATTCCTTTCCGGTCACGGGCAGGACCGCTCCGATCCGGATCGTGTCCTCCGCGGCCGACACCCACAGGGGGAAAGCCGAGAGGAGCGCGGCGGCGAGGAAGGCGAGACGGGGGCGGGGCTGCTGCGACGTCATCTTGACCTCCGAACGGAACCGCCCCTCGGGAAGAGGGGCGGGGCTTCGTACAGCGGGCTTTGAACGCGGGCGGCCGTTGGCCGGGAATCAGAAGTAGTAGGCCTGCATCTGGAACGTGAACTGGTTCGTCGCGTACCCCGTCTTGAGGTTCACGCGCTGCCACCAGAACTTGAGATTGAAGTTGTGGGGGTTCTTCGGGTACGGGTAGAGGTTGAGACCGACCGCGTACCGGTTCTCGTTCTTGGACTCGTTGACGGCGTCCGTGAACGTCTTCTGCTCGTATCTCACGATCGGGGCGATCTTGAGGGCCTTCAGGAAGACGCCCGCCTCGATCTGGAACGTGTTTTCCTGGGGGAGGGCGGTCAGCAGCGTGCCGCCGTTCGCGTATTGGTACTGGACCGTGGACTCGAAGGCGCCGAGGTCGATCGGGAAGGCCATGTAAAGATCGGCCGATCCGAACCGGTAGTCGCCCTGCGTATCGTACGCGGCCCCGAGCGCGAGGATCTTCTTCGTCCCGAGGTACGAGCCGCCGTAAGAAGGCATGTTGTAGACCTCGGTGTCGAAGAAGTTCCACTGGAGGCGGTTCACGAACCGCGGGGAATTCTTGACGCCCGGCTGGCGGAATCCGCCGAAGATCGCGGAGCGGTACTCGAGGCGGTCGCAGAAAAAGTACCCGCGGAACATGAAGCCCGTGTCGCGGCCCGCGTTGTTCTGGAGCGGGGTGCTCGCGAGGAAGGTGTACGCGGAGAGGTCGAGCATGAACTCCGTCGTGCTGCTCTTGAGGCCCTCGCGGCTCACGGGCGCCCTCACCTCGCCGAACTGGATGTTGAACTCCTTCGCGATGCGCCATTCGGCGGTGGCGTCGAGGAGGGTGAATCCGGTCCCCGGAGACTTGACACCCGAGGTGCTTCCCACCGCCTGCGTGGCCTTGCCGAGACTCGAGTTGTCGGTCTCGGCGAAGAAGTAGACATTCTTCGCGACCTGGCCGGCGAAAAGGAAGCGGACGCGGCGGACGAGGAGATTTTGCTGGAAGCCCCCCGTCGCGTCCTTCGTCGCGTTCGCGACTTCCTGGAAGTCGGCCTGGGGCTGGATCAGGAATCCGAACTTCAGGTTGATCGAGTCGTTGACCTTGATGAGAGCCTGGGCTTCGCTCGTCCCGGCGCGGCCGAACGCGAGCAGGAGCGTGGCGGCGATGAGGACTCGGGCGGTCGTCCGCAGGGCGCGGTGCGCGGCAATCGGCATGAGAGCATCTCTCCTCTTCGGCCGGACGTTTCGGATGACCCAAGAATAATCGAACGACAGGGGGAGTTCAATCGCTGATGCGCCTGAATCATTTGAGACGTTTACGCGCAGAGAACGAGGTCTGCCAGGAGCCCCAATCCGAACGCGAGGAGACAGGCCGCGACGACCCCCGGCCATCCGAAGGCCTGCCAGGCATATCCGGGCAAAACCGAGCCAAACGTCGCTCCGACGTAGTAGAAGGTCGTATAGAGGGCTCCCGCGCCACCCTTCGCCTCCCGGGCCGTGGCGTTCACGAAGGCCGGGGCCGTGCCTTGGACGAAGAACATCCCGACGCAGAGAACGACGAGGGAGAGAATCACGACCGGGAGGACGGGAACGAGGCTCAGGACTACGGCTGCCGCCGCGATCAGGAACCCCGTCGCCATGAGCGCGCGGCGGCCGAAGCGCCCCGAGAGGTTCCCGACGATGATGGACGTCAGGACCCCGGCGCCATATACGAGATAGATCGCGGAGATCGAGCCCGTCGAGAGGCCGAATGGAGCCGCGGCGAGGTAGTAGGGGAGGTACGTGAAGATCCCGATGAACCCGAAGAACACCGAACCACCGATGAGGAATCCGCCTACCAGCCGCCGGTCACGGAAGTGGCCCAGCATTTCGCGGTATGCCAAGCCGACCGGGATGCGCCCCCTGCGCACAGAAGGGGGGAGAAAGAGAGCCATTCCGAGCGCCGCGGCCAGCGTGAAGACCGCGAACACGACGAAGGGCGTTCGCCAGCTGAAATGGCTCGCGATCCAACCGCTTCCCACGCGCCCCGTGAGCCCGCCCATGACAGATGCCGCAACCCACCCGCCGACGGCGGGCCCCAGCCTCGGCCCGCCGAACTGATCCCCGAGGTAGGCCACGGCCACAGCGGTGACGCCGGGCACCAGCAGCCCCTGCGCGCCGCGGAGGACGACAAGGAGCGGAAGGTTCGGCGCGCTGGCGCAGAGGAACGTTGGAACGGACAGCAGCGCGCAGCTCCAGACCATGACCGGCTTGCGTCCGAGGGCGTCCGCAAGGGGGCCCCAGGCGTTCGAGATGAGGGCGATCATGAGGACGACCACCGAGAGCGTGAGCGCGGCTGTCGGTGCGGACACTCCAAACTCGCGGGAGAGAAGCGGCAGGATCGGCTGCGTGACGTAGACGTCCGCGAAGACCGCGACCGTCGCGAAAAAAAGGGGGAAGAGCGCCCGCCGGTCGCCGTGGAGTGAGGGCCCGGTCATCGGTTTGTCAGAGCCCGAGGTACGCTTTTCGGATGTTGGCGTCGTCCAGGAGCTCGGCGGCGGGGCCGGTCTGGACGATCCGACCGGTCTCGAGCACGTAGCCGCGGTGCGCGTGCTCGAGGGCGACCTGAACGTCCTGCTCCACGAGGAGGACCGTCGTGCCCTTCTCGTTGATCTGCGAGATGAGGTCGAGGAGGTTGTCGACGACCAGCGGGGCGAGGCCGAGTGAGAGCTCATCGATGAGGAGAAGTCTCGGGCGGCTCATGAGCCCGCGCCCGATCGCGCACATCTGCTGCTCCCCGCCCGAGAGGCGGCCCGCGAGCTGGCCGGAGCGCTCCTTGAGGCGCGGGAGGAGGCCGTAGACCCAGTCGAGGTCTTCCTCGATCCCGGCACGGTCCCTCCTCAGGAACGCCCCCTGCCGGAGGTTCTCCTCAACGGTCAGGCCCGAGAAGAGGCGCCGTCCCTGCGGGACGTGGACGACTCCCGCGCCCACGATCTCGTCGGGCGGGGCGGACGTGATGTCGCGGCCGCCAAACGTGATGGAGCCAGCCGTGGGCTTGAGGAGCTGCGAGATCGTGTAGAGAAGCGTCGTCTTGCCGGCGCCGTTCGCGCCGATGAGGGCGACGATCTCCTTCTCCCTCACGGTGAGGGAGACGTCGCGGAGGATCTGAACCTCGCAGTAGCCCGAAGAGAGGCCCTTCACGTCGAGGAGGGCGTCCCCCGCCGCGGCCGGAGGTGTTTTTCGGAACTCGCGTGAGGGGACGAATGGGGCGCCCTCGTCGGCCGCGGCGCGTGCACGCTGCGCGAACCGTTCGCCGAGGTAAGCCTCGATGACGGCGGGGCTCTCGACGATCTCTCTCGGGTCCCCCTCGGCGATCTTTCTCCCGTAGTGGAGGACGACGAGGCGGTCCGAGATTCCCATGATCGCCTTCATGACGTGCTCGATCACGAAGATCGTGACGCCGCTCCGGTTGATCGACTGGATGAGCTCCATCGCCTTCTCGATCTCGGACGAGTTGAGGCCTGCCATGACCTCGTCGAGGAAGAGGAGCTTCGGGTCCATCGCGAGGGCCTTCGCGAGCTCGAGGCGCTTGAGATCGGGAATCGTGAGCTCGGTCGCCGTCCGGTCCCGCTTGTCGGCGAGGGCGACGCGGTCGAGGACCTCGTCCGCGTACGCGCGGGCCTGCGCGGCGGTGCGCTCGTGGCCGCGGGCGCCGAACATCGCCCCGGTCGCGACGTTCTCGCGGACCGTGAGCTGCCGGAGGGGCTTGACGACCTGGAAGGTCCGCGCCATCCCGAGGTGGCCGATGCGGAAGCTCGGCGTCTTCGTGATGTCCTGCCCGTCGAAGAGGATCGTCCCGGACGTCGGCTTGTCGAGTCCGGTCATGCAGTTCACGAACGTCGTCTTGCCCGCGCCGTTCGGCCCGAGGACGCCGAGGATCTCGCCGCGGCGGATCGCGAGGTCCACGCCGTCCACGGCCGCGAGGCCGCCGAATTTCTTCGTGATGCCGGTGGCGACGAGGATGGGCTCGTGCGAGAGGCGCGGCTGGACCACGGGGACGGCGCTCATCACGTCACGCGGTGAGCGCGGACGTTTGCAAGGAGGTCGGAGCACCGGAAGGGCCGCTCGCCCTTGGCGCGCTTCCGTCCGAGGACCGTCATGAGTCCGCGCGGCAGGAACACGATGAAGAACACGATCACGAGGCCGAGGACCGTCGGGTGCAGCTCGATGAACTTGCCCCAGATGTACGTCGAGAGGAGCTGGTAGACGGCGGCCCCGAGGACCGGGCCGACCACCGTCCCGACGCCGCCGATGATCGTCGCGATGATCATCTGGAGCGTGTAGTCGATCCTGAAGAAGTCGCCGGGCGTCACGTGGACGTTCTGGTAGGCCGTGATGCCGCCCGCCACCGCCGCGAACACGGCGGAGATGGCGTACGCGGCGACCTTGAAGAGCGTCGTATTGACGCCAAGCATCCGGGCCGCGTCCTGGTCCTCGCGGATCGCGACGCAGCCGTACCCCAGCTTCGACCGCGCGAACGCCCACGTCGCGAGGAGGCCCAGGATCACGAAACCCACGGCCGTGTAGTAGAAGAACTCGCCGTCGCTCCGGATCGGGAGGTCGATGCCCGTGGAGCCTTCCGTCACGCTGTCCCAGTTGTCCGCCACCTGGGCGAGCGCTTCGGCGACGCCGAGCGTCGCGATCGCGAAGTAGTGGCCCTTGAGGCGCAGGATCGGCAGGCCGAGGAGGATCGCGACGCACGCCGCCAGGAGCGCGCCGGTCCCGAGCGCAGCGAAGAACGGCACGTGCCACTTGCCGAGCATGAGAAGGCCCGTCGTGTATGCGCCGATCCCGAAGTACGCGACGTTTCCGAACGCCGCGTAGCCCGTGTAGCCGCCGATGAAGTTCCAGCCCTGCGCTGTGAGAGCGAGGAGGAGAAAGCGCGTGTACGTCAGGAGCTTGTAGCTCGAGACGAATCTCGGGAGCGCGAGGAGGAGGGCGAGGGCGAGGAGCGTCCCAAGGACGGCGAGGCCCTTCTTCAAGCCGACTTCCCGGCGATGCCCTGCGGGCGGAGGATCAGCAGGAGAACGAGGATGGCGAACGTGACGGCGCGGGACAGCGACGGCAGCCGCGCGCCGACGAAGACGTCGACGAACGCGTAGATGGCGGCGCCGATCACGACGTTCGCGACGTTGCCGAGGCCGCCGAGAACGCAGATCGCGAAGGCGCGCTGCGTGTACATGCCGCCGAGGTTCGGGTCGAACGGGACGATCATCGAGAGGAGCGAGCCGGCCGCGCCGGCCATGCCCGCACCGATCGCGAACGTCGACGCGTACACGACGGCGACCTTGACGCCCGTGAGGCGCGCCGCGTCGAGGTCCATGCCCGTCGCGCGGATGGCCCGGCCGGTGCGCGTGCTCTTCAGGTACCAGGCGAGCGCCGCGACGAGGACGAGCGAGACTCCGAGCGCGCCGAGCCGGATATACGGGATCCGGACGCTCCCGAGCGTCAACCCGGTGCCGCTGTACGGCGTGGTGACGGAGCGCAGGTCGGCCTTGAAGAAGAAATTGATGAGGTTGACGATGAGGAGCTCGAGACCGAAGGTCAGGAGAAACGTCGCGAGGAGCGGCGCCTTGATGATCTGGTTGATCAGCCCGCGCTGGATTCCCCAGCCGAGCGTGAAGAGGACGAGCATGGACAGCGGGATCGAAAGGAACGGGTCGACGTGCAGGAGCTCGTGCAGGAAGAACGTGATGTACGCGCCGAGGACGATGAACGCCCCGTGCGCGAGGTTCACGATGTTCATGATCCCCCACACGAGCGAAAACCCAAGCGCGACGAGCGCGAGGATTCCGCTCAGGAGGACCGCGTTGACGAAGATCTGTCCGAGCTCGCCGAGGCTCACTTCCGCTTGTCCCAGGGCACCATCGGGTAGAGCGCTTCCTTCTCGGCCACGTTCGCGGGGAAGACGGTGTACTTCCTCCCGTCCGGCTGGAGCTGCTCGATCGCCATCGGCTTGTAGATGTTGATCCCGCGGGAGTCGAACTTGATCTGCCCGTAGAACGTCATGATGTCGAGCGCCGCGATGGCGTCGCGGACGTTCGACGGGTCGAGCGAGTTCGCCTTCTCGATGGCGCGCCAGAACGCGATGACGGCGGCCGAGGACTCGGCGACCTGGTAGGGGATGACGGAGTACTTCGGGTTCTTCGCCCGGAACGCGTCGCCATAGGCTTTCGGCGTCTTCCACGGGTCGTCGCCGTTGTACTTGAGCGCTTCCGTCCACTGCGTCGCACCGAAGATGTAGTCCGCGTTGCTCTTCAGGTTCTCGCGGAACTCCGGCGACGAGGGTCCGACCGAAAAGCCCATCGCCTTGGGCGAGACGCCGAGGTCCTTGGCCTGCTTGACGATGAGGAGCGCGTCCTGCAGGTGGCCGGCCCCGAGGACGATGTCGGGGTTCTTCGCCTTGATGTTCGTCAGGAGCGCGCTCACGTCCTGCGTGCCGGTCGGATACAGCTCCTGGTAGACGACCGTGAGGCCCTTCTCCTTCGCGTAATCGGCGCCGCCGGAGGCCACTTCCTTGGAGAACGGCTCGTTCTCGCCGAGGACCGCCACGGTCTTCGCGGTCTTGTCCCTCGCGATCACGAGGTCGATGAGGCCCTTGAGGTAGAGCTTCGCGGGGGAGAGGACGGCGAACGTGTACTTGTAGCCCTTGTTGAAGATCGACTCGGCCGAGCCGTTCGCCTCGATCATCGGGATCTTGTACTTCTCGCAGATCGGGGCGGCCGTGCCCGAGGGGGCGGAGCCATACGGGCCGAGGATGAACGTGACCTTGTCCTCGTTGATGAGCTTCTCGATGAGCTGGGCCGTCCGCTCGGACTTCGACTCGTCGTCGTAGTACTTGACGCTGACCTTGTACTTCTTCCCGCCGACCGTGATTCCGCCGATTTCGTTGAGCTTGTCGACGAAGAAGTTGTAGCCGTCCCGGGTGTACTCGCCTTCCTTGGCGGTCTTGCCGGTCAGCGAGACGGCGGCGCCGAAGACGATCGTGTCCTCGGCAGGAGCGGGCAGAGCGGAGACGAGAAGCAGGAATGCGAGCAGCGGGACCAGCGCGGTACGCTCCATCGAGAGCCTCCTGTGACCGGGTCGGGTAATTTGTGCGGGAACTATACCCGAGGGATCAATGCGCGGGGAGGGGGAAGAGAGTGGCCGTGGCCGATGTCCAGCGCTTCGTCGGGGTGTGGGATCTTGAGGGAATTGAAGACGAAGATTTCTTTGAAGGTACGAGGGGAAGGGTGCCGGCTGTCGGCCTTGAGCGGCCTGTGGGGCTCCTCATCTACCTCGCTTCGGGCGAGATGTCGGTGAACTTTGCCGGGTCCTCCCGCATTCACTTTCTAAGAGAATTCTTCCCGTCCCCCTCCGAGCTCGCGGCGGCCGGCGCCGCGTACGGCGGGTATGCGGGGCGGTGGGAGCTGGACGAGGCGCGCCACGAGGTGCTGCATCACGCGGAGGTCGCCTTCATCCCGAATCGCGTCGGCCGGACGATCCGCCGCTCTTACTCATTCGCAGAAGAATCTTCTCTTCTCTCTCTTCGTCCCATCGCGCTCTCGCCGCACGAGAAGGCGCCAGAACGGACCCTGAAGTGGAGACGGCGGACCTGAAGAGGGCGCCGCGAGGCGTCAGACGCCGAGGTAGGCCTCTTTTACGTGCTCGTCGTTCAGGAGATCTTTCCCCGTGCCCTCGAGCACGATGCGCCCGTTTTCGAGAACGTAGGCGCGGTCGGCGACCGCGAGCGTCTTGAAGACGTTCTGCTCGATAAGAAGCACCGTGACGCCGGCGTCGTGGACCTCCTGGATGACGCGGAAGATGTCCGTGACGAGGATCGGGGACAGGCCGAGAGAGGGCTCGTCGAGCATGAGCAGGCGCGGCTTCGACATGAGGCCGCGGGCGATCGCGCACATCTGCTGCTCGCCGCCCGACATCGTGCCGGCCGCCTGCTTCTCGCGCTCCTTGAGGCGCGGGAAGATTCCGTAAACCTTTTCGAGCATCTCCGGGCGCGACTTCTTCGCGCCCGGAGTGAGCGCGCCGAGGAGGAGGTTCTCCTTGACGGTCATCTCGGGAAACAGACGGCGCGCCTCCGGCACATGGGCAATCCCGAGCCCGACGAGGTCGTGTGGCGCGCGCGAGTGGAGGGGCTGGCCCTCGTAGGTCACGGAGCCTTTGCGAGGGGTCAGGATCGACGAGACCGTGTTCAGGCTCGTCGTCTTGCCGGAGCCGTTCGCGCCGATGAGAGCCACGATCTCGCCCTTCTGGACGTTGAAGCTCACGTCCCAGAGGACCTGGACGTCACCGTAAAAGACATCGACTCCCTTGACGTCAAGCATGCGCGGCTCCCAGATACGCCTCGATCACGGCGGGGTCGTTCGCGACTTCCTGGGGCGTGCCCTGCGAGATCTTCTCGCCGTAGCACATGCAGAGGAGGCGCTGGGAGATCGACATGATGACGCGCATGTTGTGCTCGATGATGAGGATCGTGACGCCGCTTTCGTGGATCTTGCGGACGATTGCGATCGTCTTCTCGACCTCGGCGGGGTTGAGTCCGGCGAAGTTCTCGTCGAGGAGAAGGATGTCGGGCTTCGTCGCGAGAGCGCGGGCCATCTCGAGGCGCTTGCGCATTCCGAGGGGAAGGCTTCCGGCCGTCCGGTCGCGCCAGGCCTCCATCTCCGTGAACGCCGTCGCCTCCATCGCCATCGCGCGCGCCTCGTCGCGATGATCGGTCCGGCAGAACGCCGAGACCATCACGTTCTCGAGGACCGTGAGGCGCGCGAGGGGCTTCACGACCTGAAAAGTCCGCGCGAGGCCGCGATGGCAGACCTCGTAGGGTTTGAGGCCGTCGATGCGCTCGCCCTTGAAGATGATTTCGCCCGAAGTCAGCGGGAAATACCCGTTGATGAGATTGAAGACCGTCGTCTTGCCGGCGCCATTCGGTCCGATGAGACCGAAGATCTCGCCTCGTTCGATCGTGAACGCCATGTTGCCCACGGCCTGGAGGCCGCCGAACCTCTTCGTGACGCCCTTCAGCTCGAGGAGACTCATGAGGCCTCCTTCGACGCGGCGCCCGCCGCGCGCCTGGCCCGGTAGCTCATCCAGTGCTCCCGGAGTGTTCCGACGATGCCGTGGGGGAAGAAGATGATGATCACGATGATGAGAATCCCGAAAAAGAGCAGATGCCCCGACTTCAGGAAGACCCGGAAGGCCTCCGAGAGAAGGATGTAGAGGACGGCGCCCACGGCCGGGCCCGCCATCGTGGCCGCGCCACCGAGCATCGTGACGAGAATCATCATGATCGAGATGTCCGAGAGCGAGAACACGATGCCCGGGTCGATGAAGCCCATGTAGTTCATGTAGAACGCGCCTGCGACACCCGTGAAGAACGCGCTGATGAGGAGCGAGTAGAGCTTGTACTTCGTCGTGTTGATCCCGAGCGATTCGGCGCAGTCCTGATCCTCGCGGATCGCGAGAAAGTAAAACCCGAGCTTGCTGCGCATGACCGCGCGGATCGTCAGGAAGCTCACGGCGGCGAGCGCGAGGATGATCCAGTAGTACGCGGCCTTCGAGTTGAAGGCCGGGATGTAAAGGATCCCTTCCGCGCCGTTCGTGAGCTGCTTCCAGTTCACGGCGATCAGCCGCAGGACCTCGGCGAGGGCGAGGATCGAGAGGGAGAAATAGGGTCCGCGCAGGCGGAAGCAGATCCACCCGAGGACCGCGCCGACGAGGGCGGCGACGATCCCTCCGAGGAGAAGCCCCCACCATGCCGCCGCGGGTGAAAGGCCGAACTTCACCATGATGGCCGACGTGTAGGCGCCAACGCCGAAGAACGCGGCATGGCCGTAGGAAACCTGGCCCGTGTAGCCGCCGAGGAGGTTCCAGCTCTGCCCGAGGAGAACCCAGAGGAAGACCATGACGAGCATGTGGAGAACGTAGGTATTCGAGACGAAGAGCGGGACGAGAGCGAGGCCGACGACGGACCCCGCGGCGAGAAGGAGCTTCCGCGTCATCGGATCACGCCCGTCCCTTTCCGAGGAGGCCCTTCGGCAGGAAGATGAGGACGAGAACGAAGATGATGAAGCCGAACGCGTCCTTGTAACCGAGCGAGATGTAGACGGATCCGAGCGACTCGGCGAGCCCGAGGACGAGGCCGCCGAGGACGGCGCCCGGGATGTTTCCGAGCCCGCCGAGGACCGTGATCACGAACGCCTTGCTCGTGAACGGCCCTCCGATCTGCGGGTAGAGGTAGTAGACGGGGTCGAGGAGAGCGCCCGCGGCGCCCACGAGGGCCGAGCCGAGGCCGAACGTGATGTACGTGATCCGCTTCGTGTTGATTCCCATGAGGGACGCGGCGCGCTTGTCCTGCGCCGTCGCGCGGATCATCCGGCCCGTGTCCGTCATCCCGAGAAAGAGGAACAGCGCCGCCCCGAGGGCGACCGCGATCCCGAACGCGACGAGGAACGGATAGCTGAAGGATAGCGAGATCGTCTGCCCGCCCATCTTCACGTCCCAGTAGATCGTCTTGGAGGCATACGAGACGGGCACCGACCGGTAGTTGGCGGAAAAGAGAAGGAGCGCGAGATTCGAGAGGACGAGGCCGATGCCCACCGTGAGGAGAACCTGATTCTGCGGGAGCACCGAGTCGGCGTTCATGACCGGAGTGATGAGGAACTTCTGGATGGCGACGCCGAGCAGGAACATCGCCGGACAGACGACGAGGAGCGAAACGTACGGGTCCACCTTCGCGAGGGTGAACATCCAGTACGTCGCGTACATCGCGACCATCATCAGCTCGCCGTGTGCGAGGTTGATGATCTTCATGACGCCCATGATCAGGGACATTCCGAGCCCGATCAGGGCGTAGAGCCCCCCGAGCAGGATCCCCGAGATGAGGACCTGCACGAGAAGCTCGATCTGTCCGGCGACCTGAGGTGACATGTGCTCCGTCCGTGTCCCCGCTACTTGCGGTCGCGCCAGCGCGGGACCGGGTATACGTACTTCGCGGAGGCGCCTTCCGGCGGCCAGATGGTTTCGAACTTGCCCTTGATGACTTGGAGGACGAGTGTCTCCATGCTGTTCTGGTTCGTGAACTTGTCCCAGGCTTTGAACTTCACGGGGCCAAAAGCCGTCATCATGTCCGTCGCGGCGAGAGCTTCGCGGAGGTCCTCGGGTGTGTTCGCCTTCGTGCGCTTGAGGACGTCGGCGAGGACGTAGGCGGCGGCGTAGGCCTCGACGCCGTGATAGTCCGGCTCCTTACCGTACTTCTTCTTGAAGTTGTCGAAGAACTCCTTCGCGCCGGGGTACTTCGCCTGCGGCGTCCAGAGGGTCGCGGACATGCAGAACTCCGAGGCGTCCGCAGCGTTCTGGAGGAACTCGGGAAGCGTGTGGCCCGCGCCGCCTCCGATGAAGGCCTGCGCGTTGAGGTCGAGCTCCTTGGACTGCCGCATGAGGAGCGAGGCGTCCATGAGGTACGACACCATGTAGACGATGTCGGGGCGGAGGGACTTCACCTTCTGGAGGATGGGCTTGAAATCCACGCCGCCGGACTGGTAGCCCTCGGAGAGGACGACGCTCACGCCGTGAGAGTCGCAGTATTCCTTCATCGCCTTCGACGTCGAGTTCCCGAAGTCGGTGTTCTCGTAGAGGATCGCGATCGTCTTGGGCTTGGCGATCTTCTCGAAGAACCCGAAGACTCCCATGTTGTAGAGGCTCGCTGGCGGATTCAGGCGGTAGACGTATTTCCAGCCCTGCTGGGTGATCTTGTCGGCGGCGCCGGTGACCACGAGATACGGGACCTTGTACTTCTCGGCGATGCCGGCGACGGCATACGAGCACTGGCTCGTGTACTCGCCGACTACGATCGGGTACTTGTTCGTCCCAATGAACTTCTCGACGATGGCCGTGGCGGTATCGGGCTTGCCGCCCGAGTCCTGGATGTCGAGGACGAGCTTGACGCCCTTGACGCCGCCCTTCGCGTTGATCTCCTCGACGGCCATCTCGTAGGCCTGCTTCTCCATCTCGCCGAACTTAGCCTCGGCGCCGGTCAGGGGAAGAGGAACCCCGACCGTGAAAGTCTTGCCCTGCGCGAGCAGCGGCGAGGCGGCGAGGCCTACGGCGAGGAGCGCGAGCGTCGCCAGTTGCATGGGGCGTGGTTTCGTCATCATCCACCTCCGTTAGTCCATTTGTTCGTAGCCGCGCATATTTGGCCCGTTGCCCGGTAACCTTGCGATGATTCGGATGAACTAATCTCGACAGGGGGGGGTCATGCTGGCCAACAAGCGCATCGCGATCATCGGGTCCGGAACGATGGGACGGACCATCGCCTCCGGTCTCCTCAAGTCCGGCCGGGTGAAGCCGAAGCAGGTCCGGGCCACGGCCCGCACGAGGGTGAGCGCCGAGAGGGTCGCGGCGGAGCTGTCCGTGAACTGCACCACCGCGAACGCGGAAGCGGCCGCGGGAGCCGACCTTGTGATCCTGTGCGTCAAGCCGACGGACATCGCGAAAGCCGTCGAGAGCCTCGGGCGAGGCGGAAAGCGGCCCCTCGTTCTTTCGATCGCCGCCGGCATCAGCACGAGCTTTCTGGAGGGTCTGTTCGGGGACGACACGCCGGTCCTCCGGGCAATGCCGAACACTCCCTGCCTGATCGGCAAGGGGATGACGGTGCTCGCCAAGGGCAGCCACGCGACCGATGCGCACATCGCGCTCGCGACCGAGGTCTTCGCTCCCCTCGGCCGCGTTCTCGAGCTGGAAGAGAAGCACATGGACACGGTCACCGGTCTCTCGGCCAGCGGGCCAGCCTTCGTATACATCATCATCGAGGCGCTCGCGGATGGCGGCGTGATGCGGGGCCTGCCGCGAAGCGTGGCCACGACCCTCGTGGCCCAGATGACGCTGGGAGCCGCGGAGATGGTCCTGACCACCGGGCGGCATCCCGCAGCTCTCAAGGACGACGTCACGACGCCCGCCGGCTGTACGATCGCGGGAATTCTCGCGCTCGAGGACGGCCGGATCCGGTCGGTGCTGGCGCGGGGCGTCGAAACGGCGGCGCGTGTGGCCGGGGAGCTCGGGAAGTAGGACCGCTAGTCGGTCTCGACGGCCACGTCGGACCAGGACTTCGAAAGCTCGGCGCGGAGCGTCTCGGGCGGCGTGCCCTCGACGCGCATGACGAGCTCCCGCTTCCCCGCAGGGACCTTCGACGTGGACGTGAGAATCGAGAAGATCGTCCCGCCCTGTCCGCGTACCGCGTCCGCGACCTCGCGAATGCTGCCGGCGCGGTCGGGGATCACGAGATTCACGCGCGTGCGCTTCTTTCCGGCGCCCGTGACGTCGACGAGCGCCCTGAAGACGTCGCCCTCGGTCAGGATCCCGACGAGCGCTCCCTTTGCGTCGACGACCGGCAGGCCTTCGACCCTCTTCTCGAGCATGACCTGAGCGGCCCGCTCGATCGGCGTCTCGGGCGTGACCGTGACGGGCTTTTTCGTCATGATGTCGCCGATCTTCAGCTTGTCGAGGACCGCGTGGAGCTCCCAGATGTCGAGCGTCGTGGCGCGGGACGGGGAGACGTCCTTGAGGTCCCGGTCGGACACGATTCCGACTAGCTTCCCGCCCTCGTTGACGATCGGGATCCTGCGAATCCGCTTCTCCTTCATGAGGTGAATCGCGGTCGAGATCGAGTCGGTCGGCTGGAGCGTGAGTACTTTCGGGGACATCCACTTCGAGACGCGCATGGGGAAACCTCCGTCGGCGGCTCGATTCAACCCGGAATGGCCGCGCGGAGCGATGATTCCCCTGAATCAGGTCACGGGTCTCGAGGGGCGAACGGCCTCGAAGCCCGGCGGCACGGCGCCCAGGCCGAGCGTGACCTCGAGATCGTCGGCGGGCACCGGCCGGCCGAACAGGAAGCCCTGCACGTCCGCGCAACCCATATCGCCGAGAAGGGCGGCCTGTTCCTCCGTCTCGACACCCTCGGCGGTGACATCGAGACCGAGGTTGGCGGCAATCGCGATGATCGTGGCGACGATCGCCTTGTCCTTCTCGTCCTTGACCATGCCGGCCACGAAGGACTGGTCGATCTTCAGCCGCCGGATCGGGAAGTGCTTCAAATAGTTCAAAGACGAATGGCCCGTCCCGAAGTCGTCCATCGAGATATGGACGCCGAGGTCGTTCAGCTCGGAAAGGATGCGGCCCGTTTGCGTCACGTCCTGCATCGCGATGCTCTCGGTAATCTCGAGCTCGAGGAACGCCGGAGCGAGGCCTGATTCCTCTACGATCCGGCGCACCGCGGCGGCGAAGTCCCGCTGATGAAACTGGCGCGCCGACACGTTCACGGAAATGCGGAGGCTCGAAGCGCCGCGCGCGTGCCACGCCACGAGCTGCTCGCAGGAGCGGCGGAGGACCCACTCGCCCACGCGGGTGATGAGGCCGACGTCCTCGGCGAGAGGGATGAACTCGCGTGGCGACAGGATCCCCTTCTCGGGATGCTGCCAGCGGACGAGCGCTTCCACGCCGATCGGGACGCGGGTCGCGAGGCGGAGGATCGGCTGGTAGTGGAGGATGAACTCGCCGCGGGGCAGCGCGCGCCTGAGTCCGCTCTCCATCACCGCGCGCTCCTGGGACTGCTCCTGCATCTTCTGCGTGAAAAACTGGAAGCTGTTGCGGCCCGTCTCCTTCGCGCGGTACATCGCGGTATCGACGTTCGCGACGAGCATCTCAGCGTTCTCGCCGTCGCCCGGGTAGAGGCCGATGCCGATGGACGCCTCGACGAAAAGCTCGCGCTTCTGGATCAGGAACGGCTCCGAGATCACCTGCAGGATCTTCCGCGCCATCGTCGCCGCGTCGGCCTCGCGCCCGATTCCGTTCATGAGGAGAAGGAACTCGTCCCCACCTACGCGCGCCACGGTGTCGTCCGAGCGGATGCAGCGCCGAAGGCGGTCGGCCGCCTTCACGAGAAGCTCGTCGCCTGCCGAGTGGCCGAGCGTGTCGTTGACGCGCTTGAAGTGGTCGAGGTCGAGGAACATGACCGCGAGAGACTGGCGCCTCCTCTGTGCGTGAAGGATCGCGAGAGAGAGCCGGTCGTTGAAAAGAACCCGATTCGGCAGATCGGTCAAGGCGTCGTGATTCGCCTGATGCCAGCGCTGCTGCTCGGCATGTTTGCGGTCGGTGATGTCGATGAGGCTGCCTTCCATCACGGCCGCGCCCCCTCCCTCGGGCTCGAGGAGGCTCTCGTTCGCGAGCACCCAAACGGTCGAGCCGTCGCGGCGCTTCAGGCAGAGCTCGAAATTGACGAGCACCCGCTGGCGTGCCAGCCGCGCCAGGAAGGACTCGCGGTCCGAGGGGTCGGCGTAGAGGTCCAGTGCCGAAACCTTCAGGACATCGTCACGGGAGGAATATCCGAGGATGCGCGCGAATGCGGAATTGCAGTCGAGAATTCGGCCGTCCAGAGTTGTCCGGAAGAGGCCGGCGAGATTCCGCTCGAAGAGAAGCCGGTACCGTTGCTCCGACGAACGGAGAGCGTCGTCCCGGCGGCGCAGGAGGCGCGCGATCAGAGCCGACGCGCCGACCACGAGGGCTCCCAGAAGAACCGTCATGGCGAGAATCGCGACGATCAGGCGGCCGCGAACCCAGCGGGTCGCCTGCAGCATAGTCGCCGAGAAGGCATCCTCGAGGATCGTGGCGCGATCGTTGAGCCGGTCGATTTCCTTCGCGAAGCCCGCGTGCACGTCGGGTAACATCGGGGACGATGCCGCGTGGATGCGCGCGCCGAGCTCGAGCGTCTCGTCGACGAGCCCGTCCGCGCGCTCCCAGATCTCGATCGCACGGGGAAAGACGGCAACGTTCTGGAACCGCAGGAAGAGGCGGATCATCTCGTCCACATTGGCTCCGCCATTGCGCCCCTCCAGGAAGCCCTGTTGGGCCGCCGCCAGGTCCGGCCGAGGTCGTTGCAGGGCCAGCCGCGCCTTGCGGTCTCCGAGCGGGACGCCGAGCCGGCCCACGAAGCGCCTGTAGTCCGACTCGTCCCCGGTATCGAGGTATCGCGAGAGGGCGAGCGACCCATCCTTCTGGCCCTTGGCCCAGTGGGACTCGGCGCTCACGAAAGACTGCAGGCCGGCGAGGACGTTCAGTCCGAAAGTGCCAACGGCCACGAGCGCGACGATGACGATGACGAAGAGGCCGACGAGGATCGCAATCCAGCGCGCAACCGGTAGAGCAGGTTTGGCGATCGCCGTTGCCCCTGAGCGAGGCCTCGACGCGTTCGCATTCACCGGGTTGGACACGAGCGATTATAGCGGGTGCGATTCCGCGGGCGCCTCGCCGATGTTGAGGCCCATCGTGCCGAGGAGCCGGCTCTCGAATCGCGCGCCGCTCAGCCCCGCTTCGCCCATCAGCGTCCGCACGCCACGTTGGGCCGGGTAACGCTCCAGCGACTCGGGAATGTAGAGATAGGTTTCGGGATCTCCGTGAAAGAGCCATCCCATGAGGGGCATGACCGTGCGCAGGAACACCTGATACAGGGCGCCCGCCACGGGGTTGTCCGGCTTTCCGAAGTCGAGGACGACGACGCGGCCCCCGGGCGAGAGGACGCGGCGCATCTCGCGGAGGGCGGCGAGCGGGTCGGCGATGTTCCGGAGGCCGTATCCGACGGTCACGGTATCGAAGGAGCAATCCGGGAACGGAAGGCGAAGGGCATCCCCTTGGGCGAATGCGCTCCGGCTTCGCACCTCGAGACGGCGGCGCGTCGCGACGCCGAGCATGGGAAGCGTGAAGTCGATCCCGGTGACGCGTGAGCCCGGGAGCGCTTTTTCCTCTGCGAGAAAGGAGAGGTCCCCCGTGCCGCAGCAAAGGTCGAGGATCCGTGTCGGATGCGTTCGTCCTTCGAGCGCGAGACGGATCGTGTCCTTCTTCCACTTCCGATGGAGCCCGAAGCTCATGACGTCGTTCACGAGGTCGTAGCGCGCCGCCAGCCTCGAGAACATGGCCCGCACCTTAGGGGCGCGCTCGGCGTCGTACGAGAGATACTTGTTCGCCACGGAGGGATTGTAGGTGGAGCGGTTTCTCTTCGACGGTCCTGCGCGCGCCGCGCGCACCCTCGTCCTCGCGCACGGCGCGGGAGCGCCGATGGATTCGCCGTTCATGGACGCCGTGTCCGCCGGAATCGCGTCCGCGGCCTTTCGCGTCGCGCGCTTCGAGTTCCCGTACATGCACGCGCGCCGGGCCGAGGGCCGCCGCAAGCCCCCCGACCGCGAGCCCGCGCTCCGAGCGGCCTGGCACGAGGCGATCGCGGCCGTCGCGGGGAAGAAGGGTCCGGCGTCGCTCGTGATTGGCGGCAAATCCATGGGCGGGCGGATCGCGAGCATGGTCGCGGACGAGGCGGGCGTCGCGGGCCTCGTCTGCCTCGGCTACCCGTTCCACCCGCCCGGGCAGCCGATGAAGCTGCGGGTGGCGCACCTCGAGCACCTGAAAACGCCGACGTTGATCGTTCAGGGGGAGCGGGATGCGTTCGGAACGCGCGCCGAGATCGCCGACTATTCCCTTTCGAAGAAAATCTCGGTCGTTCTCCTTCCGGACGGCGACCATTCCTTCAAGCCGCGGATTTCTTCGGGGCGAACCTGGGAGCAAAACCTCTCCGAAGCGGTCGCGCTCGTCACCGGGTTTCTCGAGTCTCTCCGATCCTCATGACCCACGCGCGGCCATCGGGGTAGCCGGCACGATTCGCGGCGGCGCGGAACCGCCCCGGCGGTTCGAACGGCGGCTCGTCCGTGAGGACGATCGTCCCCCAGTGCATCGCGACGAGAGTCTTCGCGCGGACGTCGCGGCCGAGCGAGACAGCCTCCTCCGGGTCGAGGTGCACGGCCCGCATGATCGACGCAGGCTCGTAGGCGCCGATCGGCAGGAGGGCGACGTCGAACGGGCCGTGCGTGCGTCCAAGGTCGCCGAAAACGGGGCCGTAGCCGGTGTCACCGGCGAAGTAGAGGCGGAGGGAGGGCGAGGCGATCGACCAGGAGCACCAGAGCGTCGCGTTCCGGTCGAACGGCGTCCGGCCGGAGAAGTGGATGGCAGGAAGACAAGAGAGTGAGACGGAAGAGGAAGACGAAGAGGAAGATTTTCCTAGAAGGGTGCCCTCGCCCCATCCGAGCTCGCGGACGTCCGAGAAGCGCCGCACCGTGAAGAACGATCCCAGCCCCGAAGGCACGATGGCCGCCGGCGCCCTTCCCACTTTCAGAGAAATCTTCCTTACGGAGCTCTCATCGAGATGATCGTAGTGATTGTGAGAGACGACAACCGCATCGAGCTCCGGGAGGTCGTCCACGCCGAGGCCGGGCGGGACATAGCGCTTCGGGCCGAGACCGGGGAGCGGGCTCGCGTAGTCGGACAGGAACGGGTCGGTGAGAATCGTGAAGCCTGCCGTGCGGATGAGGAAGCACGCGTGCCCGAGCCACGTGAGACTCTCGGGACCCGCGGAACGCAGAGCGGCAACGGCCTCCGCCCTCGGAAGGACGTGGCCGCCAGGCACGGCCGGCGGCCGCTGGGCGATGCGGCGCACGAAGAACGGGAAGAAGTCGGACGGGCCCGCGGTCTGTGCCGGGCTGCCCGGAGGATTGCGAAAGCGCACGCGGCAGGATACCGGCGGCCCCACGGGTTAGCATCCGTTTCGTGCCACGGGTTCTCACGGCCGCGCTCCTCGCGGCGTCGTCCCTTTCCTTGGCGGCGCCGGAGGCGTTCGACGAGAAGGCGGCCGGCCGCTTCGCGGACCTCGCCCTGGCCTGCGTCGGAAGGGAGTATCCGAACAAGATCGCGCACGCGATGAACGGCGACGAGGACGCGCGGCCGCCGCGGGCCCTGACGCCCGTCTTCTTCGGCTGCTACGACTGGCATTCCGCCGTGCACGGCCACTGGCTCCTCGCACGGGTCGCCCGGACGTTCCCTCGGGCACCGTTCGCGCCGCGGGCGCGGGCGGCGTTGCGCGCGTCGTTCACGCCGGAAAAGGTGGCGGGAGAGGTCGCTTACCTGTCGGCCCCCGGGCGCGCGACGTTCGAACGGCCCTACGGGCTCGCGTGGCTCCTCCAGCTCTCCGCCGAGCTGCGCGGCTGGGATGATCCCGAGGCGGCGGTCTGGGCGAAGACGCTCGAGCCCCTCGAGCGCGCCGCGGCGAAGCGTCTCGCGGATTGGCTCCCGAAGCTCGCGTACCCGATCCGCGAGGGCGAGCACGCGCAGACGGCCTTCGCGTTCGGGCTCGTCCTCGACTGGGCGCGCGCCTCTGGGGATGCCGCGATGGAGCGTCTCGTGTCGGCGCGGACCCGCGACCTCTATGCGAAGGACCGCGCCTGCCCGATCGGCTACGAACCGTCCGGGCAGGACTTCCTGTCTCCCTGCCTCGCGGAAGCCGACCTGATGCGCCGTCTCCTCGCCCCGCCGGCCTTCGCGGGCTGGCTCTTCGGCTTCCTGCCCGGAGTCCCCGGCGACGGCGGGGCGGCGTGGCTGCCGGTTGGCACCGTCACGGATCCCACGGACGGCAAGCTCGCACACCTCGACGGCCTGAACCTCTCCCGGGCGTGGATGCTCGATGGCATCATCACCGGCCTGCCCGCGAAGGACGGGCGCCTGCCTGCGCTGCGCGCGGCGCGTGAGGCGCACGCGGCGGCGGGCCTTGCATCCGTGACGGGCGTCCACTACGAGGGCGGGCACTGGCTCGGCACGTTTGCGGCGTACCTCGCAACCCGTCGCGGCCTGCCGGAGGCCGCTCCGTGACGCCCGGGACCGGGGCCCTCCTCTTCGGCTCGGCCGTCGCAGCCGGGATCATGAACGCGCTCGCGGGCGGCGGAACGATCCTGACCTTTCCGGCGCTCCTGCTCGCCGGGGTGCCCGCGATCCAGGCGAACGCGACGTCGACGGTGGCGCTCGTCCCGGGCGCGCTTTCGAGCCTGGCCGGTTACCGGCGCGAGGTCCTCACGCATCGCGAATGGTTCCGGCGCCTCCTCGTCCCGAGCCTCCTCGGCGGAGCCGTCGGGTCCGTCGCGCTCCTCCTGACGCCCGAAAAGACGTTCGCCCGCCTCGCGCCGTACCTCGTTCTTTTCGCGACCCTCCTCTTCATGTTCCAGATCGCATGGTCCCGGCGGCAGCCCGGGTCCGCGGGCCCGAGGACGACGTGGGGCGCCGCCGCCGTCGCGCAGTTCTTCGTCGCGATCTACGGGGGGTACTTCGGCGCCGGAGTCGGGATCCTGATGCTCGTGATCCTCGGATTTCTCGGCCTCGAGGACATCCACGCCATGAACGGGCTCAAGAACTTCTTCGGGATCTGCATCAACGGCGTCGCGTCCGCATGGTTCATCTTCCGCGGCGTCGTGATCTGGCCGCTCGCCCTCCTCATGATGGCCGGCGCGATCGCGGGCGGCTGGGTCGGCGCTCTTTTCGCGCGGCGAATCGGCAAGGAGAAGGCGCGCATCGCCGTCGTCGTAATCGGTCTCGGAATCACCGTCGTCCTCTTCCTTCAACGCCACTGAACACGAGCCGGGCAGAATGCCGGCCCGAAAGGAGACATCACATGCCGGCACGTACCGCCAGCGCCGTCTGGACCGGAGACCTCAAGAGCGGAAAGGGCACGATGAAGCTCGGGAGCGGAGCCTGGGAAGGCGCGTTCTCGTTCCAGTCGCGGTTCGAGGAAGGGACCGGGACGAATCCGGAGGAGCTCGCGGGAGCCGCCCACGCAGGCTGCTTCTCGATGGCGTTCTCGAACGAGCTCTCCAAGGCGGGTTTCGTCCCGACGCGCGTCGCGACGACCGCAAAGGTCCACCTCGAAAAGGGCGAGGCGGGGTTCGCGATCTCGCGGATCGACCTCGCCTGCGAAGCGCAGGTCCCGGGGATCGACAACGCGAAGTTCCAGGAGGTCGCCGCGGCCGCCAAGAAGGGCTGCCCGATCTCGAAGCTCTTCACGGGGGCCCAGATCAACCTCGAGGCGAAGCTGGGTTAGGGGGAGAGAAGATTCCTAGAAGGTGAAGAGAGCAGGGGAGGGCGCCGAAACAATCGGCGCCTTCCGTGCGTACGGGGACCAAACGACTGATCAACAGGAGGCCCGAATGATGAAAGCGCGCCGCAGTATTCTTACCTTCGCAGGAATTCTTTCTCTCCTGCTCTCTTCAGCCGCCTTTTCCGACGACAAGGCGGCAAGCAAGCCCGCCGCGCCGAACCAGGACGAGATGATGAAGGCCTGGATCGCGTTCGCGACGCCCGGGGCGTCGCACAAGACGCTCGAGGCGATGGCCGGATCGTGGGACGTGAAGACGACGATGTGGATGGCGCCGGGTGCTCCCCCCCAGGAGACGCGCGGGACGTCGGAGAACAAGATGATCCTGGGCGGCCGCTACCTCGAGCAGCACTACGAGGGCTCGATGATGGGGCAGCCGTTCAGCGGGATCGGCGTGACGGGCTTCGACAACTACAAGAAGAAGTTCGTCTCCACATGGGTGGATTCGATGTCGACCGCCGTCATGGTCACGGCGGGGACGTCCGACAAGAGCGGCAAGGTCATCACGTCCTGGGGCACGATGAACGACGTCTCCGAAAAGAGGGCGATGAAGGTCAAAACAGTTGTCACGTTCGTCGACGCCGACCATCACACGTACGACTCGTGGCACACGAATGCCGGCGGCAAATTCGTCAAGGACCTCGAGATCCACTACACGCGAAAAAAGTAGTCAGAGCCTCTTCAGGGCCTCGAGCGCCGGCTCGAGCGCTTGCCGCCGCCTGAAGAAGTCGGCCCATGGGTCGCTCTTCTGCAGGCGCGCGGCGAAGTTCCCGATCGTGAAGTCCTCGGCCTGGAGCGACGGCTTCACCTCGCTCCACGCGAGCGGCGTCGAGACGGGCGCGTGGGGGCGGCGCCTCACGGAGTAGGGCGAAACGACGGTCTGCCCGAACGCGTTCCGGAAGGAGTCGAGGAAGACGCGCCCCTTGCGGGCCGCGACGCGCATCTCCATCGTCAGGTTCTTCGGCCAGGCCGCCGCGAGACGCGTCCCGAGCGTCTTCGCGAACCACGTGACCTCCTCGGTGCCGGGGCCGCGCACGATCGGGACGAAGACGTGGAGACCCTTGCCTCCGGAGGTCTTCACATACGAGACGAGCTCGAGGGCGTCGAGCGCCTGCTTGACCTTCAGGGCGGCGGCCACGGCGTCGGCGATCAGGCCCGAGTCCGGGTCGAGGTCGAAGCAGACCCAGTCGGGCTTGTCGAGCTCGTCGGCGCGGCTGCCCCAGACGTGAACGGCGATGCACCCGAGGTTCGCGAGCGCGAGCTGCGTCTCGAGCGCCCCGCCCACGACCGTGTTCGTCACCTTCCGGTCCTTGCCGTGCCGCACGACCACCGTCGGAGTGCCGGGAGGCATGCTGGAGGGCTTCTCTTTCTGGTAGAAGCACTCGCCGCCGAGCCCGTCCGGGCAGCGCTCGAGGGAGAGCGGCCGGTCCTCGACCCACGGCCTCAGTTTGCCGAACACGTCCGCGTAGAACGCGACGAGATCGCCCTTCGTCCACCCTTCCTCGGGCCAGAAGACCTTGCGGGCGTTGGAGACAGGGACCGGGAAGACGGGGGAAGAAGAGGAAGATTTCTTAGAAGGTGAAGAGGGGAGGGGAGCCGCGGGTGCGCGCGTCGACTTCGGGCCACGCGCCGCCGCCGCTTTTCTTCCTTTCAAAGAAATCTTCTCTTCGTGCTCTTCGGACCGGGCCCCGCGGGGCCGCGAGTGCCAGACCGCGGGCTTCGCCCGCTGCGTGCGCTGGAGGAGCTTCGGGTTTGCGAGGAGCTTCTCGACCTCGGCGACGGGATCGCCCGTCGAGGCCTTCTCGACGTCGCCGCCCTCGTCGATCGCGATCTGGGTCAGGAGCCGATTTGAGACGACGGAGCGCGGGCGCGTCTCGGCCACGTCCTCGTCGGACGCGAAGTCGTCGCGGTGCTTGATGAGGAGCCACGAGGGCTTCGACGAGCCGCCCCAGCCCTTCGTACGGACGAGGACCCAGGACCCCTTCAGCTTCTCGCCGTGGAGCGTGAACTTGAGATCTCCCTTCTTTAGCGCGGCGTCGACGTCAGGTGACTCCGGTGTCCAGGTGCCGCGATCCCAGACCATGACCGTCCCGCCGCCGTATTCGGCGACGGGGATGATCCCCTCGAAGGCGGCGTACTCCTGGGGGTGGTCCTCGACGTGGGAGGCCATGCGCTTGACGGCGGGATCGAGCGACGGTCCCTTCGGTATGGCCCACGAGAGGAGCACTCCGTTCCACTCGAGTCGGAAGTCGTAGTGGAGGGCCGTCGCCCGGTGCTTCTGGACGACGTAGGCGAGAACCCGGCGCGCCGCGCGGCGCTTCGCGGGTGTCTTCGCGCCCGCGGGCTCCTTCGTCACGCCAAAGCGGCGTTTCCGGCGATATTCCTCGAGGGCCATCGCCGCGACGATACGGGGCGGAGCGTCCGGATTCCAGCGTTGGCCGCGCGTCAGACCGCCGGGGTGGTCTGCCAGCGCGTGCTGCGATCCCAGAGATCCGACTCGAGGTCCTCCGCCTCCGAGTGAAACTCCTGCCCTGTCCCCTCGGTCAGGAAGCGGCCGAGGCTCTTGATGACGCTGGGCTCGCGCAGGATGCGGCGGTGCCCGAGCCCCGACGTGGCGTGGAGGCGCGAGCCGGGCCACGAGCGCAGGATCTCCTCCGCATCGGCAAACGGGACTTCGGCGTCGTCGCGATCGTGCACGACGAGGGCGGGGATGTGCCCGAGCGAGGAGACCGCCCTCCCGATATTCGCCTCGGCCCAGCGGAATGCGAACTTGCGCTCGATCCGGGCCATCGTCGCGGCGCGTCTGACGTCGTCGAATCCCACGATGTCAAGGAACCAGCGGAAGAAGTCGGTCGGGTCCGCTGCCGCCCCGATGAGGACGACGCGCTCGGCCGGCGCGCCTCCGGTGCACGCGATCACCGTTGCGGCGCCGCCGAGGGAGTGTCCGACGATCGCCCGAACCCGGCCCTCACGGCGGGCCAGCACGTCGATCAGTGCCGCGAATTCGAGCAGATCCGATCGTTTGCCCTGACTGCGACCGTGGCCGGGAGCGTCCCAGGTCAGGACCGAGAACCCCGCGGAGACGAAGGGCTCAACGAAGGCCGTAAGCTGCCCGCCTCGGCCCGACCAGCCATGGGCGAGGAGGATCGTCGGGCCATGGCCCCAGCGCCAGATTGCGATGCGCTTGCTACGGAACTCGATCCACTCGCGGGCCCCGGTCCTCAGGACCGCACGCTCCCGGGCAGGTGGGCGGCGCCGTGCGGGCGTGAAGAAAAGACGCTCTGCGGCCCGGGAAGCCAGCGCAGGGCTGACCGCCCCGAGGAGGCGAACCGACGGGATCAGGAGCCGTCGGGAAAGGGGAGCGGGTCGTCGCGATGGGGGGGCGATGGTGTGCGACAAATTGCCCTCCGGGCGTCAGGCCTGTGGAACCCTCGCGGCCATTACGAGATTCTCGAAAGCGGCTCGGGCGCGGTGGCCCGCGTCCGGGTCTCCGAGGAGACGATGGGAGAAAAAACACGAAAGCATGACGCCGTAGAGGTCCTGTGCGAACTGTTCAGGCTCGACCTCCGCGCGGAAGTGCCCCTCAGCGACAGCGGCTCGAACCACGTTGGCAAGCAGCGCGAGCCACTGCCGCTGTTGCGCGACGAGATGCTCGCGGGCGGCTCCGGGTTGATCGTCGAGCTCCGCGGCCGCCGCCACGAAGAGACAGCCCCCGGGCATGCCGCTCTTCTTCGGCCAGTCCATCCAGAGCCGGAAAGCGGCGCGGATACGTGGCTCTCCGCGGGGAGCTGCGAGCGCCGGCCGGATCACAAGGTCCGCAAAGCGGACAGCGGCGTGCTCCAGCGTCTGGATCTGGAGCGACTCCTTGGACCGGAAATGGGCAAAGACGCCGCTCTTCGAGAGAGCCGTCTCCTCGGCGAGACGTCCGATCGTGAGCCCGTCCAGGCCCACTGTGCTCGCGAGCGAAACGGAGTGGTCCAGGATCGCCTGCCGCGTGACGTCTCCCTTACTCATTGCAGAATAATAGTACGATCGTTCGTCTCTGTCAAGGCGGCGCGGACACGCCCGAGAGAACGTCGGGAAGAGGACCCGATCCGCTTAAACTTCGGTACTTTCCCCTGAGATGAGGAGCGCCATGAATCTCGCCACTCGTGTCCTCGCGACCCTCCTGTCTATCGCGCCCGCTCTCGCGCACTCAGCCTCGCCGCCCACTCCCTCGGAGTTTCTCGGGATCAAGGTAGGCGCTGATCGGACGCTCGCGGACTACCGGCAGATCTCGTCTTACTTTCGCGAGCTCGAGAAGGCCTCGCCGCGCGTGAAGATCCAGAACCTCGGAAAGACGACGCTCGGGGAGGACATGCTTCTCGCCGTCATCACCAGCGAGGAGAACCAGCGAAACCTCCCGCGGCTTCAGGAGATCTCGCGCAAGCTTTCCGATCCGCGCGGGCTCTCGGATTCCGATGTCGCCGCCCTCACGAATGAGGGCAAGGTCGTCCTCCTCGTGACGTGCAACATCCACGCGAGCGAGATCGGCTCAACGCAGATGGCGATGGAGTGGGCGCACGCGCTGGCGACGTCGGACGACCAGGAGACGAAGCGTCGCCTCGCGAACGTGGTGGTCCTCCTCCTGCCGTCCCTGAATCCCGACGGCCAGATCATGGAGACCGACTGGTATCGCAAGAACCTCGGAACGAAATACGAAGGGGGCCGGCTTCCCTGGCTGTACCACCACTACGTCGGGCACGACAACAACCGCGACTGGTACATGCTGACGCAGAAAGAGACGAAGGCCCTCAACCGGGCCGTGTACAAGGAGTGGCTCCCCCAGGTGTGGCTCGACGAGCACCAGATGGGAATCAACGGGCCGCGCATCTTCATGCCGCCCTATGCCGAACCGGTCTCGTCCGACGTGCACCCCCTCGTTTGGCGCGACGTCAACCTGATCGGCGCGGCGATGGCTCTCCGGCTCGAACAGAGGGAGAAGTCGGGAGTCATCTACGGCTATTCCTTCGACGCCTACTGGCCCGGCGGCACGAAGAACACGGGCTGGTGGAAAAACATCGCGGGACTTCTCACCGAAGTCGCGTCCGTGCGGCTGGCGTCCCCGGTTTACCTTCCGCTTGGCGAGCTCGCGGGGGGTCGGAAGGGCCTCATCGACTACCGCGCGCAGACGAATTTCCCGAACCCCTGGCCGGGCGGCTGGTGGCGGCTTCGCGACATCATGGATTACGAACGAATCGCCTCGGACGCGATCCTCGAGACCTGTGCAGACCGCCGCGAAGACTTCCTGAAGGACATGGCGACGCGGGCCCGCGCGAGCATCGCGGCCTTCCGTCCGGACGACGCCTACCGCATCCCGATGGGGCAAGGTCAGCGGGATCCGGCGACCGCCCTGGTTCTCGCCCGGATCATGGGCGAGCACGGAGTCGACGTGAGGTCCGGCCCGAACGGGGACGCGTTCATTCCCCTCGCACAGCCCTACGGAAAATTCGTACGGGAGATGATGGAACCGCAGCGGTATCCCGAAGTGAAGCTGGTAGCCGGGAAGGACATTGTTCGTCCCTATGACGTCGCCACGTGGACGCTGCCCGCGATGATGGGCGTGAGGGTCGAGCGCGCGACGCTGCCGGCCGGACTGACCGAATTCGATCCAGCAGGCGGAGGAGGAAGAGGAAAAGAGGGAGAGATTCTGAGAAGGGGGGCGCCGGCCGCCGCACTTCTCCCGGGAAGTCCCGAGAACGCAAAGGTCGTGAACGCAGCGTTGAAAGCGGGCGCCGTGGTCTCGATTCTGCGAGCGCCCGCGCCCTTCGAGGGCAGGGACTGGCCCGCGGGAACGATCATTCTCGGAAAATCCGCGCTCGATTCCGCGGAGGCGTCCCTCGTCGCGACGCGCGTCCCCCTCTTTCCTTTCAAAGAAATCCCCTCTTCTCCCTCTCTCTCTCGCCTGCGCGCCCCGCGCGTCGGCCTCTACAAGTCGTTTACGTCTTCCATGGACGAGGGGTGGACGCGCTGGCTCCTCGAGCAATACGGCTTCGCGCCGGTTTCGCTCGAGAACAAGGCCGTTCGTGCGGGTTCCCTGGCTGAGAGGTTCGACGTCATCGTCCTTCCGGACATGGAGGCCGAGGTCATCGCGACCGGCCGCCCGCGTCGCGAGGAAGGGGAGTCCCGCTACATCCCGGAGCTTCCGCCGGGATACCAGGGAGGCCTCGAGAAGGAGGGCGCGAAGGCCCTGCGGGACTTCGTCGAGGCAGGGGGGACGCTCGTCGCGTTCGACTCCGCGACGGACTACGTCGCGAGCGAATTCTCGATTCCCGTCCGAAACACGCTCGCGCGCGCCAAGCGCGAGGAGTTTTTCTGCCCGGGTTCTCTCCTGCGCGTCCACGTGGACGCGTTGCACCCCGTGACATGGGGTCTGCCTTCCGAGGTGGCTGTGTTCCTGGACGACGCGACCGCCTTGCAAACGTCGCTTCCGGGAGCCGAGCTCGAGAGGTGGGTTCTCGCGTCTTACCCGGACGACGAGCGCGACGTACTCGTCTCCGGCTGGATTCATGGCGGAGACCGCCTCACGCGGCGCGCGGCGGCGGTCGCGACGACGTTCGGCAAGGGGAAGCTCGTGCTCCTCGGCTTCCGGCCGCAGCACCGTGCCCAGACACACGCGACGTTCCCGTTTCTCTTCAATGCACTCTACTGGTCGGTCGAGGGACCGCCTCCCGGCGCGAAAAAAGACGGCGTGAAAGCTTCACCCGGAAGGGGGTGAGCCGCCGGAGATCCAGGGATCGCGTGCTAGCATGAAACATGTTCCCGTTGAGGAAGGTGCCTTTCGTGCCTCCGCGGCATGGGGTTCCGGGAGAGCTTCCAACTTGCCTAGGGAAGACGACCAGCAGCCGCTCGATCCGGACGTCCGGGAGGCGCTCTTCGAGCTCCAGCGATACCTGTCCGACAGCCTCGCGCCTCTGATGGTTTCCGACGCGATCAATCTCCTCCTCGACTATCCCGCGGACCTTGCGGCGAACGAGATCCAGTCTTGGATAACCGCGCAATTTCAGAGCGCCAAGCCGGCCGCGGTCTCGGACTACCTCTATCACGCAGTCGAGAAGATCCACGCGATGGGTCATTACCAGCTCGTCCCGAAGGATTCGCTCCTGCGCTACCTAGAGGAGCTCAAGCCCTTCGTCCTGGCAAGCTGTCCGCCGACCGACAGGGCTCTCCTGGAGCAAAACCTCGGTCGCCTCGGAAGGACGGAGAGCACCTTGTCGGCGCCGGTCGAGATCCTGAGGCGGCAAGCAGGCCTCGCGGGCGGAGAGACCGTGACGGCGAGCCGGGGCGGCGGAGGGATGCCCCATGCGGCTTCCCATCTGCAGGAACTCTCGCTCCTGTTCGAGCGCCTTGGGCCGCTGCTGGCGGCTGGTAGCTTCCCGGCGTCGGCCGAGGGGGCCGGTCAGGCTCCTCGCGGGGCCCGCGAGGAGCGCGGTAGGGAAGCCATTGTTGCCGCCGCCGGCGCGGCGCTCGTCGAGGGTGCGGCCACAACCGCTCTTCCGGGAGCCAGCGCGGAAAGGCGGGACGTCCTCCTTTCACAGATTCTCTCCGTGGCCGCAATGGCCGCGCGCACTGACGGCGAGCTGCGCGCCGCCCTCGACAAGCTTCGAAGTCTCGGGATCGACGTTCCAACCTCCGAGCTGTTTCGCACGCTCGGGCGATCCGTTCCCCAGTGGCCGGTGTCGTCTCCTTCCGCGCCGCTCGAGCAGGCTCTTTCGAATGCGAAGGGTGCGCCGACGGCGGCGATGCGGCGCATCGTCACTCTTCCGGACAATCCCGAGGAAATCGGACGCCGATTCAGCGAGATGGTGAACGCGGCTGTCGAGCAGCTCAACCAGGGCTCTCTCTCGCGTTCTTCCCGCATGTTGGACGCGGCCGAGAAGATCGTCTCCGAGAACCATGTCGAGGCCTCAACGGCCGAGAACGCACGCCGAAGGGCTCAGGAAACCGTGGACCTCGAGCGCATACGCTCCCTTGGCGAGGACGCGCGGAACCACGAGGCGCTCGGCCGAATCCTGTCGTTCTTTCCCGGCTTGAGCCCAAGCCGGCTCATCGCGGAACTGCATGGCGAGGAGAAGCGTGAGCGCCGGCGCATGCTGCTCTCCCTCCTCGAGATTCACGGCGCGGAGGCGCGTGCGAGGGCGCTGACCCTGCTGGAGGAGTCGCGGACGGGGGATCCCGCCCACGACTGGCATTTCAAGCGGAACCTCCTGTACCTCATCCGGCGCATTCCGCGCGCCACACCGGAGCCGACGGACACCGAGCTCGACGTGCTCGTGGCCCTTTCCAACCCCGCCCTGCCTCCACCCCTCGTGAAGGAGGCCATCGCGAGTCTCGGAACCGCGCGCCATGAGAAGGCGGAAGCGGCGCTCGTGACGATCGTCCAGGGACTCGAAGGGATGCTCGCGAAGAAGATCGACGCGCCATTCGACGAGGCCGAGCTGCAGCCTCTCCTCGATCGCGCCGTCTCGGCGCTGGCACGTTTCGGAAGCCATACCTCGCGCCGGATGGTCGTGGAGCACGGTCTCAAGCGGAAGGGAGGGCTGGGGGATGCCGGGGCCCGCCTCGCCGAGCTGTCGGGACAGGATCTCTCTACGGACGCCGACCTCGTCGGCGTCCTGCTCAAGAGCCTGAAGGCGGAGCTTCCATTCAAGGTGTTCGGCCTCACGCTCAAGAGACGGGACGAAAAAATAGGACCGATCATCGAGGCGCTCTCCTCGACGCCGCTGCCCCAGGTCCGGAGGGCGCTCGAGGAAGTCGTCGAGCGCCACGCCGGAACCGACTATGCGAAGGCCGCGGCGCGGACGCTGGCGGCGTTCGACGCACCGAAGGCCGACGAGGGCCCGGCCGCGAGCCTTTCCGGCGATCTCGCGACTTTCGAGCTGCCGTCCCTCCTACAGAGCCTCGCGGCCTCCGAGGTCACGGGGACGCTGACGCTCCGGAACGCACCCGGCGCCGTCACGGGGCGCCTCCTGATCGAATCCGGCCGGATTCGGTCAGCCGAGACCGGTGCGCTGCGCGGAGACGACGCGGCCTACCAACTCTTCGAGCGCCCCGGCGGAGGATCGTTCGCGTTCGTGAAGCAGCCGAACCAGCTGCCCCGTGCCGAGGGCGAACCGCCGACCCGAGAGGTCGTGTCGGTCCTGCTCGAGGGCATGCGCCGTTACGACGAATTCCAGCGGTTTGCCGCGCTCGTTCCAGACGAAACCATTTTCAAGCAGACCGGTTCGAAACCCACTCCCGAGCCGGAAGAGCCGGACGCCGCTTTACAGCAGGGCGTCTGGGCGAAGGCCGTGTCGGGACTGAGCGCGCGCGCGATCGAAGCGGCCGTCGTCGCCGACGCGTTTCGGATCCGGAGGTTGCTCGCCCACTGGGTCGAGGACGGAAGCCTGAAGCCGGCCTGAGAGGCCGGCTCCGGCCTGCGCGTCGTTCCGGCTAGCCTTCTTTCTCCTCGTACTGCTCCTTGAGCGCCTTGACGACGGTGGCATCGGCCAGCGTCGTCGTGTCGCCCAGTACGCGCCCCTCCGCAACGTCGCGGAGCAGCCGGCGCATGATCTTTCCGGAGCGCGTCTTCGGGAGATCCACGGTGAAAAAGAGCTTGTCGGGCCGCGCGATCGCGCCGATCTTCTTGACCACGTGCTGCTTGATCTCCTGCTGAAGCTGCGAGTTCGAGCCCGTGGCTTCCTGCGTGCGTCCCTTCTCCTTGAGGATGACGAACGCTGCGATGCCGGTGCCCTTCATCTCGTCGTTGATGCCCACGACCGCGGCCTCGGCCACCGCCGGGTGGTCCACGAGGGCCGACTCGACCTCCATCGTGCCGATGCGGTGGCCGGCGACGTTCATGACGTCGTCGACGCGGCCCATGAGCCAGAAGAACCCGTCCTTGTCGCGGCGGGCGCCGTCGCCGGTGAAATACGTCCCCTTGTCCCACTTCGAGAAGTACGTCTGGACGTAGCGCTCGTCGTCGCCCCAGAGCGTCCGGAGCATGGAGGGCCAGGGCTTCGTGATCGCGAGGTAGCCGCCTCCGACCTTCACCTCGCTGCCGGCCTCGTCGAGGATCTTCGCTTCGATGCCGGGGAAGGGCGTCGTGGCTGATCCGGGAGTCGTCCGCGTGATTCCCGGGAGGGGCGTGATCATGATCGCGCCCGTCTCGGTCTGCCACCAGGTGTCCACGATCGGGCATTTTCCCTTGCCGATCGTCTTGTGGTACCAGATCCACGCCTCCGGGTTGATGGGCTCGCCGACGGTCCCGAGGAGCCGAAGGGACGACAGGTCGTGCTTCGCCGGCCAGTCGGTGCCCCACTTCATGAACGTGCGGATGGCGGTCGGCGCCGTGTAGAGGATCGTGATGCCGTGGCGCTCGACGATGTCCCAGAAGCGGTCGCGCGTCGGCGTGTCGGGCGCTCCCTCGTACATGAAGCAGGTCGCACCGTTCGCGAGCGGCCCGTACACGACGTAGGAGTGCCCCGTAACCCAGCCGATGTCGGCCGTGCACCAGTAGATGTCGTCTTCCTTCAGGTCGAACACCCACTTCGTCGTCGCGTAGCACGCCGTGAGGTACCCGCCCGTCGTGTGGACGATGCCCTTCGGCTTGCCGGTCGTCCCCGAGGTGTAGAGGATGTAGAGGACGTCCTCGGCGTCCATCTTCTCGGGCTCGCACCAGACGGGCGCGTCGGCCATGAGCCGGTGCCACCAGTGGTCGCGGCCTTCCTTGACGTCGATGGCGGTGTGCGTCCGCATCACGAGGATGACGTTCTCGATCGTCGGCGTGCCCGTGAGCGCCTCGTCGGAGATCTTCTTCAGCGGAACGACGTTCCCGCGGCGCCAGCCGCCGTCCGCGGTGATGAGGAGCTTCGCGCCCTGGTCGTTGATCCGGTCGCGGAGGGCCTCGGCCGAGAAACCGCCGAAGACCACGGAGTGGATCGCGCCGATGCGCGCGCAGGCGAGCATCGCGATCGGGAGCTCCGGCACCATCGGAAGATAGATCGTCACCCGGTCGCCGCGCCGGATCCCGAACTTCTTCATGACGTTGGCGAACTTGTTCACCTCGATGTAGAGCTCGCGGTACGTCAGGGTGCGGCGGTCGCCCGGCTCGCCCTCCCAGATGATCGCGGCCTTCGTGCGGCGGTGACCCGCGAGGTGGCGGTCAACGCAGTTCACGGAGGCGTTGAGCTTCCCGCCCGTGAACCACTTCGCGTGCGGTGGCTTCCACTCGAGAACCTTTTTCCACGGCTTGTCCCACTGAAGCTCTTTTGCGAACGAAGCCCAGAACTTTTCGAGGTCGCGGGTGGCCGCCCCGTAAACGGACGCCGACTTGACGTTCGCCGTCTTGACGAAGGCGGCCGGGGGCGTGAACTTCCGCTTCTCGGTGAGGAGGACGTCGATCGTGGAAGAGGCCGCGGGGACCTGAGGAACCTTCCTGCCGGATTCCTTCCTCGCCATGTGCTTTCTCCTTCGGGGTTTGCGCTGGAAATAAAAGCGCTCCGGGCTCACGCGGAGCGCCGAGCGCCCCGCGGAGCCACGCAGAGATCGAGTCAGTAGTAGAAGACCTGGACCTGAACGGTGTACTGGTTCGTGGTTGCGACGAGAGGGTCGTTCGGGAATTCCTTCCGCGTGAAGCCGGCCTTGATGTTGAAGTTCGAGCCGTACGGGTACCAGCCGAATCCGACCTGGTAGAAGTTCTTGTTGAGCTTCTGGTTCACGTCGTCCTGGTACTTCTGGAGCTCGTAGCGGAGGAACGGCATGACCTTCAGGCCGCCGACGAAGACGCCGGCCTCGAGGAAGAGGTCGTCCTGCTTGAAGAGCGCGGCCGTGGGGAAGGTGGCGCCGCCGTCGTAGCGGATGTAGTCGGCCTGCGCCGTGAGACCGTTCCCCTTGCCGATCGGGTAGTCGAAGAACACGTCCGCGGCATAGGCGGTGTAGTCACCCTGGTTGTCGACGCTCGCGCCGAGGGCGAGGATCTTCTTCTTGCCGAAATACGTGCCGGGGTAGAACTGGACCTTTTCCACGTCGAAGACGTTGTACTGGGCCCGGGCTGTGAAGCGGAAAGAGTTCTTGACGCCGGGGGCGCGGAAGCCCGAATAGACGCCCGCGCGGTATTCGAGGTGGTCGCCCGCGAGATAGCCCTTGGCCTGGAACCCCGTATCGCGCCCGACGGAGGACTGCGTGGAGGCGCTTTCCTGGAACGACCACGTCCCGTAGTCCATCGAAACCAGGTTCACCGCGCTCGAGTTGCAGTTGCGGCAGAGGGGAATGAGGATGAGGCCGCCCTGGATCCGGAACTCGTTTGCGACCGCCCATTCCATATAGGCATCCTGAACGATGAAGCCGGTCGCAGGCGCCTTGATGCCTGTCGTCCCGCTCGTGGCTGTCTGGGTCGACTTCCCGAGATTCGGGTTGTCGGTCATGAAGAAAAACGTGACGTCTTTCGCGACTTGTCCCCCGAGGAAGAACCTGGCCCGGCGCAGGAACAGGTTCTCCTGGAACCCGGCCGTGCTCCCCGCGGCGTCCGACTGGCCGTTCCAGTCCGCCCAGCCCTGCAGCAGGATGCCGAGCCGGAAGTTGACGGTGTCGTTCACCTTGATGATGGCCTGGGCATTCGCGATTCCCGGCAGGAGCGCGATGAGCAGGGCAAGGGAAACGAGAACGAAGCGATTCACACTGATCCTTGAACGCACACCATCCTCCTTCACGTCAGCACGCCAATGAGCGGCACGACCGGAGCGCATCTATGCGAAAACGATAGACATGAGGTGGATTCCACGTCAACAGGAATCTTCTGCCGGGCGCTGATGCATTTGCGTTAACGCCGGCTTCTGGTTTTCGCTTGACTTGGGGCGAGAGTCTGAAAGACTTTCGCCAAGTTTTGCTTCGACTGAAGTCACGTTCCGGAGTCTGCTCCGCGCGAGGGTGCGGCGGCGCCTCAGCCTTCCCGAAGGCTCGTGCCGTCCGTCACACGACACGGGGTGTTCTCCGTGCTCAAACGGCCGAAAGGCCACAGGATGGAGGGAATCGATGAGTACTGCGGCACCCGCGGAAACCGGCGAACGGTCCATCTCCCCGGCCGAGGAACGGCGCGTCATCATCGCGTCGTCGGTCGGAACGGTCTTCGAGTGGTACGACTTTTACCTCTACGCGATCCTCGCGCCGTTCTTCGCCGCGCTGTTCTTCCCGCCCGGCAACCAGACCGCGGCGCTTCTGGGCGCGTTCGGCGCCTACGCGGCCGGGTTTCTCGTGCGGCCGTTCGGCGCCCTGATCTTCGGGCGCGTCGGCGACCTCGTCGGACGCAAGTACACGTTCCTCGTGACGATCGTCGTCATGGGTCTCTCGACGGTTTTCGTCGGTTTCCTGCCGACGTACAAGTCGATCGGCTTCATGGCGGCCGTCCTCCTCGTGCTTCTCAGGCTCGCGCAGGGTCTCGCTCTCGGCGGTGAATATGGCGGCGCGGCGACGTACGTGGCCGAGCACGCGTCGGACTCGAAGCGCGGGTACGCGACCTCATGGATTCAGACGACCGCGACGGTCGGCATGCTCGCGTCGCTCATCATCATCCTCCTTTGCCGCGTCAACATGTCCGCGGACGCGTTCAAGAGCTGGGGCTGGCGCATTCCCTTCTGGCTCTCGATCCCGCTCCTCATCATCTCGATCTACATCCGCGTCAAGCTCAAGGAATCACCCATCTTCACGCGCATGAAGACGGCGGGGAAGCGCTCCACGTCGCCCCTCAAGGACAGCTTCCTCAAGTATCCCAACAACAAGTACGTGGCACTGGCGCTCTTCGGCGCGACCGCGGGCCAGGGAGTCGTCTGGTACACGGGCCAGTTTTACGCCCTGTTCTTCATCCTGATCTACCTCAAGCTCGACTTCGTGCCGACGTATCTCCTGATCGGCCTGTCGCTCCTGATCGGGACGCCGTTCTTCCTCGTGTTCGGAGCGCTCTCCGACAGGATCGGACGCAAGAAGATCATTCTCGCGGGCTGTCTGATCGCAGCGCTCACGTATTTCCCGCTCTTCAAGGGGCTGACGCACTACATCAACCCCGACCTCGAGGCCTACCAGCAGAACACGAAGATCACGGTCTCGGCGACGGCGTGCAACTTCCACATCTTCGTGATGCCGACCACGGTGTTCACGCCCTGTGACAAAGTGAAAGACTTCCTGGGTAAAGGCGGCCTGTCCTTCGAGTCGTTGCCCGCCGAAAGCGGCAAGGACGTCGTCACGAACATCGGGAGCATCCGCATCGAAGGCTGGGACCAGGCGAAGTTCACCGAGGCCCTCAAGACGACCGGCTATCCGGTGAAGGCCGACCCCGCCAAGGTCAACTGGTTCATGGCGGAGTTGATCCTCGTCATCATGGTCATCTACGTGACGATGGTCTACGGCCCGATCGCCGCGTTCCTCGTCGAGCTCTTCCCGGCGAGCATCCGATACACCTCGATGTCGCTGCCATACCACATCGGCAACGGGTGGTTCGGAGGAATGCTGCCGCTCCTCGCGACGGCGATGGTCGCCGCCGCGGGCAACATCTACCAGGGCCTCTGGTATCCGATCATCGTCGCGGCGATCACCTTCGTCATCGGAGGCCTGTTCCTCCGCGAGACGAAGGACGTCAAGATTCACGACGAGTTCTGATCGACAACTCTTGTCGACCACCGGGGGCCGGGCGGAACTTCCGCCCGGCCCCTTTTTCCTGTCGAGATCTCGTTCGCTAGACTCGCAGGGATGAACTGGGGATTGCCGCTCGTTCGCCCGGTTAGCGCGCTTCAGCAGTTCCTGAAGACCGAGGCCGCATCGGGTGTCCTGCTCCTGGCGGCCGCGGTCGCCGCGATCGCCCTCGCGAACTCTCCGGCCCGGAACGCCTACGCGCACGCGACACACCTGCCGATCCGTCTTGGGTCCGGCGCGTTCGGCGTCGACACGACCCTCACGCACGCGATCAACGACGCGCTCATGGCGGTGTTCTTCCTCGTCGTCGGCCTCGAGGTCAAGCGCGAGTTTCTGACGGGCGAGCTCTCCGGAAAGGGCGCCGCGATCCTCCCCGTGGCCGCGGCTTTCGGCGGCGCTGCCGTGCCTGCTCTCCTCTACGCGTTCCTCAATGCGGGGACACCGGCCATGCACGGATGGGGGATTCCGATGGCAACCGACATCGCCTTCGCGGTCGGCGTTCTCGGGCTTGTCGGCCGGTACGTCGCGCCGGTGTTCAAGGTCTTCCTGACGGCCGTCGCCGTCGTGGACGACCTCATCGCCGTCCTCGTGATCGCGTTCTTCTACACGGCGGGCCTCGACCTCACGGCCCTGGCGGGCGTCGCGGTCGCTCTCGCGGTCCTCATCGCCCTCAACCGGGCGGGCGTCGACGCCCTCACCCCGTACCTCCTCGTCGGCGTCGTCCTGTGGGCCGCTATGGCGAAGTCGGGAGTCCACGCGACGATCGCGGGCGTCCTCCTCGGGATGTGCATCCCGGCGACGGGCACGGCAACATCGCCGCTCCGCCGCCTCGAGCATACCCTCCATCCGTGGGTCGCTTTTGGGGTCATGCCGGTCTTCGCGCTCGCGAACGCGGGCGTCTCGGTCGCACCCGGGCAGATCGGGAAGGTTCTCGCGTCCCCGATCGCACTCGGGATCATTCTCGGGCTGTTCGCCGGCAAGCAGATCGGGATCTTCGGAACGACCTTTCTTCTTGCGCGCGCCGGCGTCGGGAGCCTCCCGGTCGACAAGCGGGCGCGGCGCTCCCTCTGGGGCGTTGCCCTCCTCGGCGGGATCGGCTTCACGATGTCGCTCTTCGTGAGCGGCCTGGCGTTCACGGACGAGGCCATGACGGACGTCTCGAAGGCCGCGATCGTCGCGGGCTCGCTGATATCGGGTCTCGCCGGGGCGGCGGTTCTCGCAAGCGTTCCGGCCCCGGTGGCGGGAGACGATTCCGCCGGTTAGACTCCCGGCGCGCGATGGCGATCTTCGGAAAGAGAGGCGGTCCGGCGCCCGAAGGCTTCGGAGAGCCCGCTTCCCGGTCCTCCTTGATCGGCTCCAGGATCCGCATCCGGGGAGAGCTGCTGGGAGACGAGGACGTCCTCGTGGAAGGGCGCGTGGAGGGCCGTGTCGAGGTCTCGAAGGCCTTCCGGGTCGGTCCCGGCGGCGTCGTCGTGGCCGAGGTGGCCGCGGGCACCGTGGCCATCGCAGGACACGTCGTCGGGAACGTGCGTGCCGCCGAACGCGTCGAGCTCCTTCCCACCGGAACCCTCGAAGGCAACATTCACGCTCCCCGCATCGTTATCGGCGAGGGGGCCCGATTCACGGGGCGCATCGACATGAGCGGCCGGACGGAGACTCTGCCGCCGTCCCGCTGACCCGCAAGCGAAAGGAAAGCATCACCATGGCCACCTCCGTACCCGTTCATGGAAACTGGATCGCCGGAAAAGTCGTTCCCGCCCGCTCGGGCCGATCGTTCGAAAACCGCAACCCCGCGGACGTCACGGATCTCATCGGTCGCTTCGCCGACTCGGACGAGCGCGACGCGAAGGATGCCGTCGACGTCGCGGCCGAAGCGTTCAAGTCCTGGCGCCTGGTGCCGGGTCCGCAGCGGGGAGAAATTCTCTACCGCCTGGGCGAGATCCTGCGCGACCGTAAAGAGCAGTACGCCCGCGACATGACGCGGGAGATGGGGAAGGTGCTCAAGGAGGCCCGCGGAGACGTCCAGGAAGCCATCGACATGGCGTTCCTGATGGGTGGCGAGGGCCGGCGCCTGCACGGACAGACGACTCCGTCGGAGCTGCCGAACAAGTTCGCGATGTCGGTGCGGTCGCCCATCGGCGTGTGCGCGTTCATCACTCCCTGGAACTTCCCGATGGCCATTCCGGCCTGGAAGACGACGGCCGCCCTCGTGTGCGGGAACACCGTGGTCATCAAGCCCGCCACGGACACGCCGCTCTCGGTCGTGAATTTCGCGCGCGCTCTCGAGGACGCGGGCCTTCCCCACGGCGTCTTCAACATGGTCACCGGCAGCGGCTCGAAGGTGGGGATGCCGCTCCTCAAGGACCCGCGCGTGAAGGTCGTGTCTTTCACCGGCTCGACGTCGGTGGGGCAGACGATCAACGAGGCGTGCGCCCCCACTTTCAAGCACGTCCACCTCGAGATGGGCGGCAAGAACCCGATCATCGTGATGGACGACGCGAACATCGAGCTCGCCGTCGACGGGTCGATCTGGGGCGCTTTCGGAACGAGCGGCCAGCGCTGCACGGCGTCCTCCCGGCTCCTCGTGCACAAGAAGGTCGTCCGGAAGTTCACGGCGATGCTCGCCGAACGTGCGAACGCCCTCCGGGTTGGCAGCGGGCTCGACGAAAAGAACGAAATGGGGCCCTCCATCAACGAGAGCCAGCTCGACACGGTCCTGGACTACATCTCGATCGGCAAGGCCGAAGGTGCGAAGTGCGTCGCCGGCGGCCGGCGCCTCGCGGGCAAGCCCCACGAGAGGGGGTGGTTCGTGGCGCCCACGGTCTTTGCCGACTGCCACCGCACGATGCGCGTGGCGCGCGAGGAGATCTTCGGTCCCGTCACGTCCATCGTTCCGATCTCGTCTCTGGAAGAAGCCGTCGACGTCGCGAACGACAGCGAGTACGGCCTTTCGTCGGCGATCTTCACGCAGGACGTGAACAAGGCTTTCGTTGCGATGCGGGATCTCGAAGCCGGCATCTTCTACGTCAATCTCCCCACGATCGGCGCCGAGACTCATCTGCCGTTCGGCGGCACCAAGAAGACGGGAAACGGGCATCGCGAGGCGGGGCTCGCCGCGCTGGACGTTTTCAGCGAGTGGAAGTCTATTTACGTCGACTACTCGGGCACGATCCAGAAGGCCCAGATCGACGTGCCAGCTGGCCAGGCCGCCCGACCTTCTAAAAAGAGGACGTGACAGGGCTGGAGCGGATGGGCTCGTCCGTTCTCTGGCTCCTGCCTTTCGTCGGTCTCGTCCTCTCGATCGCGGTCCTGCCGCTCGTCGTCCCTGGGCGTTGGAGCCAGCCCGGCTTTCAGGCGATCGTGGTCTGTCTCGCGGCTTTGCCCGTCGTCGCGGTGCGGCCGCAAGTCCTCAGCCATGTCGCGCACGAGTACGTCGCGTTCGTCATGCTCCTCGGCTCGCTCTACGTCGTCGCCTCGGGCATCCGCGTCACGGGCGACGTCCCCGCGCAGCCCGCGACGAATACCTGGCTCCTCCTTCTTGGCGGAGTTCTGGCGTCGATCATCGGGACGACCGGAGCCTCGATCCTTCTCATCGGATTCGTCCTCGAGGTCAATTCCGAGCGGAAGAACGTGTCGCACACGGTGCTCTTCTTCATCCTCGTGGTCTCCAACGTGGGCGGCTGTCTCACCCCGCTCGGCGATCCGCCGCTCTTCCTCGGATACCTCGCCGGCGTACCCTTCTTCTGGACGCTGCGCCTCGTCGAGGAGTGGGCCGTGGCGATGGGCCTCCTCCTCGGCGTCTACTACCTGGTCGAGCGGCGCGAGCACGCGCGAGAGTCTCCCACGGCGCTCCACGACGACGAGACGACGCTCCGCCCGATCCGCGTGACGGGCCGGTGGAACTTTCTGCTGCTCGCCGGCGTCGTCGGCGCCACGGCATTCCTCGGCTCGCCTTTCCGCGAGGCCGTCTACCTCGCGTGCGCGGCCGCCAGTTTTCCTCTGACGCCCCGGGGGCAGAGGAAGGAGGTCGGTTTCTCGTGGCACCCCATCGCCGAGGTGGCGATTCTCTTCGCGGGCATCTTCGTGGCGATGGAGCCGGCGCTCGTCGTGCTTCGCGAGAGGGCGCCGACGCTAGGCCTCACGCGTCCGTGGCATTTTTTCTGGGTGGCGGGGTCGCTCTCCGCGTGGCTCGACAACGCACCCACGTACGCCGCGTTCTTGGCGGTCGCACGCGGCCTGGGCCGGCCGGAAGTGGCGGGCGTCCCGGCGAAGATCCTGGAGGCGATTTCTGTAGGGGCCGTCTTCTTCGGCGCGATGACGTACATCGGGAACGGCCCCAATTTCCTCGTCCGCTCCATCGCGGTCTCTCGCGGCGTGGCGATGCCATCGTTCTTCGGTTATGCAGCACGCGCCGCGGCCGTCCTTCTGCCGCTGTTCCTGCTTCTTACGCTAATTTTCTTTCGGGGCTGAGAAGTCGCACGGCGGCGCACCGGGGTCCTACGCGGTGAGGCCCTTCACCTTTCGATAGGCGGGGAGCGCCGCCGCGAGAATCCGCACGGAATCCCGGAGGTCGTCCTCCTTCAGGACATATGCGATGCGGACCTCGTCGAGCCCGAGGCCCGGGGTGACGTAGAAGCCGCTGGCGGGGGCGACCAGGACGGTCTTGCTCTCGAAGGCGAAGTCCGAGAGGAGCCAGGCGGCGAAGTCGTCGCTGTCCTGAACGGGCAGCCGCGCCACGAAGTAGAACGCGCCCTCGGGCTTTCGGAGGAAAACGCCGGGGATCTTCGAGAGCCCCTCGTACAGCGTGTCGCGCCTCTTCTGGTACTCGTTGATGATGCCCTGGTAGTACTCCGGCCCCAGCTCCAGTGCCCCGGGCGCGATGTATTGGGCGAGCCCCGGCGGCGAGAGGCGGCCCTGGGCCATGCGATTGCAGGCCCCTGCCACTTCGACGTTTCGGGTTACGAGGGAGCCGAGCCGAATCCCACAGGCCGAGAAACGCTTCGAGAGCGAGTCCACGACCACGACCTCGTCCTCGAATCCCGCAAGCGAGAGGGCACTCACGGTCTTCCGGTTGTCGTAGAGAAACTCCCGGTAGACCTCGTCGGACACGAAGAAGAGGCCGTGATCCCGGCAGAACTCGGCCGTGTGGACGATCTCCTCCTTCGAATAGACGGTCCCGGTCGGGTTGTTCGGATTGCAGAGGAGGACGAGACGGGTCTTCGGCGTCAGCGCCTTCTCCCACTCGGCGCGAACCGGAAGGTGGAATCCATCCTCACCGCGCGTGACGATGGGCTTGAGCGTGAGGCCCGCCATTTGGGCGAACGAGCGATAGTTCGTGTACAGGGGCTCGACCGTCAGGATTTCGCCGCCGGGATCCGAGCACGCCATGAAGGCGAAAAGCAGCGCCTCGCTGCCGCCCGTCGTCGCGAGAATCTCTCGGGTCTCGAGCGCAATCCCGAGCTTCGCGTAGTACGCGCGAAGGAATGCCAGGTACTCGGGCGTCCCGTTGGACGGCGAGTAGGCGTAGACCTTGTCCTTCAAGGCGGCGAGCCGGCGCCTCATCGGCTCGGGCGTCTCGAGGTCGGGCTGGCCGATGTTCAGGTGCAGGACCTTCACCCCGCGCTTCTTCGCCTCTTCCGCCAGCGGCATTAGCTTGCGGATCGGCGAGGCCGGCATGTCGAGGCCGCGCTGGGAGACGCGGGCGGCTGTCTTGGTCGTGCTCATGGCCCGTCAGGTTAGCAAAAGAACGCCCGCCTCGAGCCCGGCTGCCGAGAGCAGACCAGCGATGTCCGCCGGGACGGGCGCCGTGAAGGTCATTTTCTCGCCCGTGGTCGGGTGCTTCAGCGTGAGTCGCCATGCGTGGAGCGCCTGCCGGGAGAAGGTCTTGCAGGCATCGGCGAGCGTGACGTCCTTGAGGCCCTTCCAGCGGGGCGATCCATAGACGGGATCGCCGACGACGGGCAGGTTCATCGCCTTCAGGTGCACCCGGATCTGGTGCGTGCGGCCCGTGACGAGCGTGCACTTCAGGAGCGTGAGGCCGGAACATGAGCCCGAAGATTCGGATAGAATTTCATAAAAAGTGGAAGAGTCGCGGCCCTCGCTCTTCGAGACCGCCATGCGTTTGCGGTCGGCGGGATCGCGGAGGATCTTGAAGTCGATGCGCCCCTTTCGGAGAGGCGCCTTGCCGTAAACCACGGCCAGATATTCCTTTTCAAGGAGTCTTTCCTTCATTGCCCGCCCGAGCACCGCCATCGCCCGCTCAGTCTTCGCGATCACGAGGACGCCCGACGTGTCCTTGTCCAGCCGGTGAACGAGACCGGGTCGGTCGGCGGGGCCGGCCCAGTCCTTCGAGCGAAAGAGCAGGGCGTTGACGAGAGTGCCGTCCCAGTGGCCGGCCGCGGGATGCACGACGAGACCGGGGGGCTTGTTCAGAACGAGGATTTCGGAGTCTTCGAAAAGGACGGAGAGCGGGATGTCCTGCGGGACGATTGCGGTCTTTGGCGGACGCGGCGGCGGCAACTCGATCTCGATTTCGTCTCCGGTTTTCACCTTCTCGGAAGTCTTCCCTGGTCTTTTTCCCGCGATGGTCACGTTCCCGTTTTCGATCCACTCCTGGATTCTCGTTCGCGAGGCCTCGGGCAGGTCGTTCAGGTGGCGGAGGAGGACGCGGTCGACGCGCTCGCCGGCATCCCCCCGATCGGCGCGAAAGGCACGCCGAGGCCGGGGCGCGTCGCTCACGCCGCTCGAACGGCGGCCGGCGCGGGCGCCGTCTTGCGGCGCAGGGCCCAGATCGCGGCCGCCGTGGCGGCGAGGCACAAGGCGATGAACTGCGAAGTCGACAGAGCACCGAAGACCGAACCGCGCGGATCGCCGCGGAAGATCTCGATCGTGAAACGGAGGACCGCGTACCCGAAGAGGTAGCGCACGAACGTCTCCCCGGAGTATCGGCGGCGCTCGAACGCGAGGAGGAGGAGACAGAGGGCGAGAGTGCCGACGGCCTCGTAGATCTGCGTGGGATGGAGCGGGACTCCGAGCGGGACGCCGACATTTTCGTTCGCCTTCGGGTCGGAGAAGGTGATCGCCCAGGGCAGGTCGCAGTGGCGGCCCCAGCAGCAGCCCGCGAGGAGGCAGCCCACGCGGCCCAGGGACTGCCCGAGCGCGATCGACGGCGCCGCGCTGTCGGCGAATGTGAAGAAGGGGATCCGACGCTTCCGAAGGAGGATCGCCGTGCCCACGACCGCGCCGATCAGGCCGCCGTAGAAGACGCCGCCTGCCCGTGCGAGATCCTTCAGGCCGTCCCAGGACGACACGTAGTGCGGCCACTCGACGATGACGAGCAGCAGTTTTGCGCCCACGAGACCCGACAGAAGAAGCCAGATTCCGACGTCCGACGCTGCGTCCAGCGCGATCCCGAACCCGGGCGCCCGCTTTCGGAGGAGCCACAGCGCGGCGAGGAAGGCGAGCGCCATCATCAGGCCGTAGCTCGGCAACGCGAACGAACCGATGTGGATCAGTTCTGGGTGCATGTCTCGGGCTCTTTCCCCGGATGGCGCCAGATGTCCCAGGCGAGAAGGACGACGCCCACGCTGATGGCGCTGTCGGCTACGTTGAACGAGGGCCATTCCCAGCGACCCACGTAAAATCGCAGGAAGTCCGTCACCGACTGGAACCGGACCCGGTCGATCAGGTTTCCGACCGCTCCCCCGAGGACGAGCGCCAGAGCCGTCTGGAGCCGCGTGAGCGTCGCGGGCGAAGAGAGGGACCAGGCGAGAACGGAAAGAAACACGCCGCCGGCCACTAGCGTCAGGATCGTCGCCCGCGCGGGCGAGCTGAACGACGCAAAAATGCCGAACGCCGCGCCGGGGTTTCGCACGTGCGTCAGGTCGAAGAAGCCCCGAATCACGGGAATCGTGTCGTGAAGCGGGATGCGCGCCGACACGACCGCCTTCGTGATCTGGTCCAGAACCACGACGGCGATGGAAATTCCGAAATAGACGAGCCGGCGCGGCACGGGAGGATTCTACTCCCCGACGACGCGCCGGCAGCGCGCGCAGATTCCGTCGTCTCCGGGCTCGACGTCCTTCCGGACCTGCCAGCAGCGCGGGCACTTCAGGCCATCGGCGGGGCGGACCGCGAAGATCTCCGTCCCGCCCTCCCGCACGACCGATGGCGTTCCGAAGAGGTCCGCGAGTTTTTCTTCTGAAAGGGAAAGAATGGCGAGCGCCTCGTCGACCTCGCCGCCCCGGCCCACGACGGGCGTCGCCTGAGAGGCGGAGCCGACCTTTCCTTCCCGGCGAAGGGGTTCGAGCTGCGCGAGGAAGTTCGCTCGGAGCGCGAGCATCGTCCCCCAGGCCTTCCTCTCATTCACAGAAATCTCCGGTAGCCGGAGGTCGCTCCAGCTCTTCAGGAAGAGCGCGGACGAATCCCCCGCGTACCCTGGGACGGCCTCCCAGATCTCCTCGGCCGTGAACGGGCAGATCGGCGAGAGCGCAAGTGCGATCGTCTCGACGAGTTTCCAGGCGGCCGTCTGGGCGGAGCGCCGGACGGAATCGTTCGCCGCGAGGACGTAGAAGGCGTCCTTGCGGACGTCGCACCAGAAGGCCGAGAGGTCGATCGTGACGAGGTCCAGGAGCCGGCGCGCGACCGCATGGAACTCGTAGCGCGCGTACGCGTCGCGCGCCTCGGCCGCGAACCGGGCCGCGGCGTCGAGCACCCAGCGGTCGAGCGGCTCCATGCTCGCGGCCGGCACCGCATCCGTCGCCGGATCAAAATCGAAGAGGTTCGAGAGGAGGAAGCGCGCCGTGTTCCGGATCTTCCGGTAGGCCTCGGCGGTGCGCAGCAGGATCTCCTTCGAGAGCGGGTCGTCGCTCGTGTAGTCGAGCGAGGCGACCCAGAGGCGGATCACGTCCGCGCCGTCCGTCTTGAGGAGCTCCTGCGGCTCGATCGTATTGCCGAGAGACTTCGACATTTTTCGGCCGTCGCCCGCGACGACGAATCCATGGGTAAGAACGACGTCGTACGGCGCGCGGCCGGTCAGCGCGACGGACGTGAGGAGCGACGACTGGAACCACCCGCGGTGCTGGTCGTGCCCTTCGAGGTACATGACCGGCACCGGCGGCTGAGAAAGGTACGGATCGGCGAGGCCGTAGTCGCCCGAACGCAACACCGCGGCGTGCGAAACGCCGGAGTCGAACCATACGTCGAGGATATCCTTGAGCTTCTCGAACGACGTTCCGCCGCAGCGCGAGCACGCTGGAGAAACAGAAGAGGAAGATTTGCTTAGGAAGTAAGAGGGAGGGAACGCATCGTCATACCAGGCATTCGCACCGTGCTCTCGGAAAGTACCTCTTACACCTTCAAAGAAATCTTCTCTTTCTTTCTTGTCTTTGTCGGGTATGTCGCCTACGACCCGCGGGAAGTGGCTGACGACGCCCTTCTCCTTGCAGTCGACGCACCGGAGAAACGTGATCGGCGACCCCCAGCGGCGCTGGCGGGAGATCGTCCACTCCAGACGGTTGTCCACCATGGCACCGATGCGGTTCTCGCTGTACGACGGGATCCACTCAACATGGCCGCGGATCTCCGACATCGCCGTCTCGCGGAGCGCCCCGAGGTCGATGAACCATTGATGCGTCGCCCGGAAGATGACCGGGTTCTTGCAGCGCCAGCAATGGGGATAGGAGTGAGGGGATTTCTTCGAGCTGAGAAGAAGAGCGCCAGACGCTTCTCCCTTCGTCAACTCTTCGAGAACTGCCGCATTCGCGTCGTCGGCAGGCGTCTTCGGTGTGACGACGCGCTTTCCCCGAAACTGCTCGGGGGCGTTCGCGTCGAAGTACCCGCCCTCGTCGACCGGGCAGAGCGCCGGGTCGTCTACCTTCTTACCGGCCCGTTTGACGACCTCGTAGTCGTCGCGGCCGTGGCCGGGCGCCGTGTGGACGAGGCCCGTGCCGTCCGACGTCGAGACGTGCTCGCCGAGGAGGAACCCGAAATTGTCGAATGGATCGGACGCGAACGGGCGGGCGTATCGCAATGCGGGCGTTGCCGCGGCAATCGATTCGCCGCTCTTTTTCGAAAGGGGAAGAGGGGTGGCGTCGCGCCATCCCAGCGCGGCCGTCACTTGCGGCACGAGCGCGTGGGCGACGAGGTAGGCGGCGCCCGGCTCGGATTCCCTTCTCAGAAGAACATATTCGATCTTCGGACCCAGCGCGATGGCCCTGTTGGCGGGCAACGTCCACGGCGTCGTCGTCCAGACGAGGGCGTAGACGCGCGGCGATCCGACGGCCTCCAGCGCGTCGCCCCACGTACCCCTCGAAGAAATCTCTTCCACAGGCATTCCGACGTAGATCGACCAGTCCGTCTTGTCTTCGTACTCGATCTCCGCCTCGGCGAGCGCCGTGCGGTCGTGGACGCACCAGAGGACGGCCTTGAAGCCGAACGAGACGAGGCCCTTCTCGACGAACCGGCCGAACGCCCGCGCGATCTCGGACTGGTACGAGAAGTCCATCGTCTTGTACGGTGACTGCCAGGCCCCGAGGACGCCGAGGCGCATGAAGTCGGTCCGCTGGACGTCGATCCACTTCTCCGCGTACGCCCGGCAGGCGTCGCGGACCGCGACGTCGGTCATCGCGCGCTTCTTCGGGCCCAGCTCCTTGTCGACCTTGATCTCGATCGGCAGGCCGTGGCAGTCCCAGCCCGGCACATAGGGCGCGTCGAAGCCGGCGAGCGTTTTCGAGCGGACGACGAGATCCTTGAGGATTTTGTTCATCGCCGTCCCCATGTGAATCCGGCCGTTCGCGTAGGGCGGTCCGTCGTGCAGGAGAAACTGCGGGGCGCCCTTGCGGGCGGCGCGGATGCGGCCGTAGAGGTCCCCGTCCACCCAGCGCGCGAGTCGCGCGGGCTCCCGCTTCGGGAGGTCCGCTCTCATGGGGAACTCCGTCTGCGGGAGCAGGAGGGTGGATTTCCAGTCGCGTCCGCTCATGTGAGCCGCGGAGGTTACGCGGTCGCCCCGCGCGCGGCAACCCGGCGAGGCACGCGCGGGTTGCTTCCGCGTGGCTTCCTTTACACTCCGGCCCGCATGGTGAAGATCCGCACAGGCATCGTCGGCTGCGGCTATCTCGGCCGGCACCACGCGCGGATCCTGACCGAGCTCGAAGGTTCGGAGCCCGTCGGCTTCGTCGACGGAGACGACGCCACGGCCCGGGCAATCGAAGCCGCGCACGGAGCAAAGGGTCTCGTGAGGAGAAGCTCCGTGAAGGAGCTTCTCGACGCGGGCGCTCGCGCGGTCGTCGTCGCGTCGCCGACCTCCACGCACGCGGAGGTGGCGGAGGAGCTTCTCGAAGGAGGCGCCGACGTGATGGTCGAAAAGCCCATCACCGTGACGCTCGCGGACGCCGACCGGCTCGTCGCCCTCGCACGGGCCAAGGGGCGCGTCCTGCAAGTGGGCCACATCGAGCGTTTCAACCCCGCCGTCGTCGCCGTTCGCCCGCTCGTGACCAACGTGAAGTTCATCGAGGCGCACCGGCTCGGGGTGTTCGTGCCGCGCGCTCTCGACGTGGACGTGGTCCTCGACCTCCTCGTGCACGACCTCGACATCGCGCTCGACCTCGTGGGCCGGCCCGTCACCGAAATTCGGGCAGTCGGCGTTCCGATCCTGAGCGAGAAGATCGACATTGCCTCCGTGCGTCTGTCGTTCGAAGGCGGCTGCGTCGCGAACCTGACGGCCTCGCGCGTCTCGCAGGAGAAGACCCGAAAGTTCCGGTTCTTCCAGCCCGACTGGTATTTCTCGATCGACACGCAGAATCGCGACGTGACGGCCTTCCGTCTCGATCGGCTGAGCGGCCCGCCGCGCATCGTGCCGTGGCCCGTGGCGGTCGAGCCCGCGGACGCGCTCACCGCCGAGGATGCCGCGTTCCTGAAGGCCTGCGCCGAACGCAGCGAGCCCGAAGTCACGGGAGAAGCCGGCCGCGCGGCGCTGAAGCTCGCTCTCGACATCCTCGAGGAGATGGGGCGGGGGAGATGACGAAAGAGATTCACCGCATCGGCCTCATCGGAGGATCGGGCCTGTATTCGCTGCCCGGTCTCGAGGTCACCCGCGAGATCAGGCTTCGGACTCCCTTCGGCTCCCCGTCCGACTCTTTCATTCTAGGAAATCTCTCTTCGGTCCCCGTGGCGTTCCTCGCCCGCCACGGCCGCCATCACTTGCTCCTGCCGGGTGAGGTCAACTACCGCGCGAACATCTGGGGCTTCCGGAAGCTTGGCTGCTCGTGGCTGATCTCGGCTTCCGCCTGCGGCTCGATGAAGGAGGCGTACAAGCCGGCCGACATCGTCCTTCCGGACCAGTTCATCGACCTGACGAAGCACCGGGTCTCGACGTTTTTCGGCGGCGGCTGCGTGGGTCACGTCTCGTTCGCATACCCGGTCTCGACCGTCCTGCTCGATGCCCTCGCAGCGGCCGCAAAAGTTGAGGGCGCGGTATGTCACGGCGGCGGGACGTACCTTTGCATCGAAGGACCCCAGTTTTCCACGAAGGCCGAGTCGTCGCTCTACCGCTCGTGGGGTGTCGACGTGATCGGCATGACGAACGCCACCGAAGCAAAGCTCTGCCGGGAGGCCGGAATCGGCTACGCCTCCATGGCCCTCGTCACCGACTATGACTGCTGGCACGAGGAGGAGGCCGCCGTCTCGGTGGAGGCCGTCCTCGCCGTCCTCAAGCAGAACGCGGGCACCGCGAACCGCGTCCTCGCGAACGCCGTGCGGCACCTCGATCCCGATCGGCCGAGCGACTGTGCGGATGCTCTCGCGTGGGCCGTCCTCACGGCGGAAGAACGCATTTTACCCGCCGCCGCGAGGCGCCTCGCGCTGTTCCTGAAGAAATGAAGAAGAAAGAGGTCAGATGACTGCACGCCGCATCGTCGTCACTGGTTCCGTCGCCTACGACTACCTCATGACGTTCCCGGGGAAATTCCTCGATGTCGTCGTGCCCGACCGAATGGACCGACTCTCCGTCTCCTTTCTCGTGGATTCGATGCGGAAAGTGCGGGGTGGGGTAGCCCCGAACATTGCCTACACGCTCGCGCTCCTCGGCCACAGGCCCGTCATCATGGCAACCGCGGGCGTCGACGCGCTCGACTACAGCCGCTGGCTGGCCGAGCAGGGCGTGGACACCTCGAGTCTCCACATCTGCGACGACCTCTACACAGCCTCGTTCTTCGTCTCTACGGACCAATGCCAGAACCAGATCGCGACGTTCTATACGGGGGCCATGGCTCGCGCGGCGACGCTCTCATTCCGCGATCTCTCCCTGAGCGCCGTGAGTCTTGCCGTCATTTCGCCGAACGACCCGGAGGCGATGGCGAAGTACGCGAAGGAGTGTCGCGAGCTGCACATCTCCTATGTCTACGATCCGAGCCAGCAGGTCGCGCGACTCTCGGGCAGCGACCTCCTCGCCGGGCTGAGAGGCGCCGCCCTCCTGATCGCGAACGAGTACGAGTTCGGCGTCATCGAGAAGAAGACAGGCCTTTCGGAAGCCCAGATGCTCGACGAGGTGCCCGCCCTGATCGTGACGCGAGGCGCCGAAGGCTCCACGATCGCCCTCCAGGGCGGACAACCCGAGGCGGCCGCGGGCGCCACCACCTTACGGATCCCGCCGGCCAGCTTGCGCGGTCCCGCAGTCGACCCGACGGGCGTGGGCGACGCCTTCCGGGGCGGGCTCCTCGCGGCAAGGCACCTCGGGCTACCGTGGGAGGTTGCGGGCCGGGTCGGCAGCGTCGCCGCCGTCTATACGCTCGAAGCCCTCGGTCCGCAGCCGGCGCGCTACGCGCTCGCCGACTTCGTCGCCCGCTATCGCGAGAATTTCGGCTTCGAGGGACCTCACGCGCGAGTCGGCGAGCTCCTGCCACGCTGAGGCTGATACAATCTCCGGTCCCATGAACGTGATCGAAGGCCACCTCTCTTCCGCAGGACGCCGATTCGGCATCGTGGCCGCTAGGACGAACGACCTCGTGGTGTCGCGCCTCGTCGACGGAGCCCTCGATGCGTTCCGCCGGACCGGCGCAGCCGACCAGGACGTCGTCCTCGTCCGCGCTCCCGGCGCCTGGGAGATCCCGCTCGTCCTCCGCGATCTCGCACGTTCGGGCAGGTTCGACGCGCTCGTGGCGCTGGGTGCCGTGCTGCGCGGCGGTACGCCGCATTTCGACTACGTGGCGGGGGAGACGGCGAAGGGCGTGTTTCAGGTCTCCCTCGAGATCGACCTTCCCGTCGCGTTCGGCGTCCTCACCTGCGATACGCTCGAACAGGCGCTCGAGCGCTCCGGTGCAAAGGGCGGGAACAAGGGCTTCGAAGCGGCCATGGCCGCCGTCGAGTCCGCGAGCCTTCGCGCGAACCTGAAGCAGGCTCCCGCCAAGTCTTCGCGCCCCGCGCGCTGACGGCCGGGCGAAAGGGACGCGTGTGAGCGGCCGCCGGCGGAAGTCCCGAGAGCTGGCGCTTCAGCTCCTCTATCAGAACGACCTCGCGGGAACGCCGCCCGAGGAGATGTTCACGCGCACCGAGGAATACGTCCTTGCGCGTCCCGAGGTCCAGGAATACGCCCAGCGCCTCGTCCTGGGGACGCTCGCGAGGCGCGACGAGCTGGACGTGAAACTGTCCGAGCGGTCCGAGCACTGGCGGCTCGGCCGGATGGCGGCGGTCGACCGCAATCTCCTCAGGCTCGCCCTCTACGAGCTTCTCTTCGAGGAAGACATTCCGGACGCCGTCGTGATCGACGAAGCCGTCGAGATCGCGAAGAAGTTCTCGACACCGTCGTCCGGCCCCTTCGTGAACGGCGTCCTCGACGCGATCCGCCGCGCCACGTTCGGCCCGCGGATTCCCGCCCGAGAGGGCGGCTGATGCGGCGCCACGCGCCGCTCTGGGTCTTCGCCCTCGCGTGTGCCAGCATCGCCGCCGCGGCCGAGAAGGCTCCGTCTCCGGGGGAATGGGCCCGCTACCGCCTAGAGGGAGTCGCACCGTGGCGCTATGCGCGCCCCGTGGAGGGCGCCGGATATCGCATCGCTCTCTCCTCGCTGGACGGGCGTTCGCTGGAAGCGCGCGTCGAGGTCGACGCGGCCCCGCTCATCTCGGACGCCCCGTTTCCTCCGCCGCCGGCGACCCTCTCTACGGAAGGCCGGGCGGTGCTCGCGGATTCGCTCCCGGAGGATTCCGAGCTGGATTCGCTATCCCGGCGACTCCTCTCGGACACGAAGACGACGCTCGAGGCCGTCGAGCGCGTGATCGCCTTCACCGCCAATCGCATCCGCTATGTGCTGCCGGACGGATCCTCCGAATCCGCGTCGGCCACCCTCCGCTCCCGCCGGGGTTCCTGCGTGGGGCGTTCGCTCCTCGCGGCCGAGCTGCTGCTTCGGGCTGGGGTTCCCGCCCGGCAGGTCACGGGCATCCTCGCCGCCCGGCGTGCCCGGGAGCTCACGCCCGACTCCCGAAACGTCTTCAACGCGGAGCTCGGCGGTGTCCGTCATCGCTGGATCGAGGTCTTCGTTCCGGGGCTGGGCTGGGTGCCCTCGGATCCCGGTGGACTCGCGAACACGGTCACGGCGCGGCACCTTGCGCTCGACCGACAGCCGCCCGCAGGCTTCCACGTGGACAGCGCCGAGCGTTCGGCCGAGATGAAGCGGCCCGTCCTCGAGACGGCCGAAGGTGGCCTGACCCTCTACCGCCCGCGGGGCGCGAGCGTCGTGGAGGCCGTCGAGGGCGCGCCCCTCGATCCGCGGGCTCTCGCGGCACGCCCGCGCCGCTGACGCGAGGCCGTCCTTGTCGTTTACACTCGCCGGCTCGATGAGCAGCACGACGACGAAGAGCGACGAAATCCACCGGATCGAAGCCAAGTGGCGCGAGCGCTGGGAAGCGGATCGCGCCGCCTTCGTGGACACGGGAAAGCCCGCGGGCGAAGGAACGTACCTCCTCGTCATGCTCCCTTACCCGTCGGGCGACCGCCTGCACGTCGGGCACGCCCGGACGTACTTTCTGACCGACGCTCTCCACCGCTTTCTCAGGCAGACCGGCGTGACCGTGTTCTGTCCCATGGGCTGGGACGCCTTTGGCCTTCCCGCGGAGAACTACGCGATCCAGAAGGGGATTCATCCCCGCATCTCCACGCTTGCGAACATCGCGGCGATGAAGGAACAGTTCCGGGCGTGGGGAGTTCTCTACGACTGGACGAAGGAAGTCACGACCTGCGAGCCCGAGTACTACCGCTGGAACCAGTGGTTCTTCCTCAGGCTCCTCGAGAAGGGTCTCGCGGTCCGGAAGAAATCGGCGGTCAACTGGTGCCCCTCGTGCCTCACGGTTCTCGCGAACGAGCAGGCCGAGGGGGGCGTCTGCGAACGCTGCAAGACGCCGGTCGTCCAGCGCGAGCTGGAGCAGTGGTTCCTGAAGATCACCGACTACGCCGAGCGGCTCCTGGAAGGCCTCGACACGCTCGGCGCATGGCCCGAGAAAGTCGTCACGATGCAGCGCAACTGGATCGGCAAGTCCACGGGCGCCGATCTCGACTTCGCGATTCCGTCGCTCGGGGAGACGGTGCGCGTCTTCACGACGCGTCCGGACACCGTGTTCGGCGCGACGGCGCTCATCCTTGCCCCCGAGCACGCGCTCGTGCCGCGCCTGCTCGACAAGCACCCGAAGCGCGCCGAGCTCCAGGCGTGGGTCAAGTCCGTACGCGACCAGGAGCGCATCGCTCGCGAGGCTGAGGGCGCCGAGAAGGACGGCCGGGACACGGGCGTCAAGGCGGTCAACCCGTTCACCGGGCAGGAGATTCCTGTATGGATCGCGAACTTCGTGATCGCGAGCTACGGCACAGGCGCCCTCATGGCTGTCCCGGCGCACGACACGCGCGACTTCGAGTTCGCGAAGAAGTACGACATTCCGATCGTGAAGGTCATCGAGGAGGAGAGGAAAGAAGAAGAGGAAGAAGATTTGCTTAGAAGGGAGGAGGGGGAGGGGCGCGCGCCGGGAGCGGAAAGCCTCGGCGGGTCGACTGCCTCCGCTTATACGGGCGAAGGCCGCCTCATCGCCTCCGGACCATTCTCAGCAAAATCTTCCTCTTCCGCTCGCGAGCTGATTGCGGCGGAAGCGGCTCGCCGAGGGATCGGCGGGCCGCGCGTGCGCTACCGGTTGCGCGACTGGCTCATTTCCCGCCAGCGCTACTGGGGCACCCCGATCCCCATGATCCACTGCGAGAAGGACGGCTGGCTCCCCGTCCCCGAGAAGGACCTGCCCGTGGTCCTGCCCGCCGACGCGCCGTTCACGGGCACGGGAGGCAACCCGCTGGAGAAAGTCGCCTCGTTCGTGAACACGACGTGCCCCCGATGCTCCGGCCCCGCGCGCCGCGAGACGGACACGATGGACACCTTCGTGGACTCGTCCTGGTACTACCTGAGGTACCTCGACCCGAAAAACGCCCGGGCGCCGTTCGACCCCGCCATCGCGAAGGAGTGGGCGCCCGTCGACCAGTACATCGGCGGGATCGAGCACGCGATCCTGCATCTCCTGTACGCGCGCTTTTTCGCGCGCATCCTGAAGGACCTTGGCCTCGTGACGTTCGAGGAGCCGTTTTCCGCGCTCTTCAACCAGGGCATGATCACGCGCCAGTCCCCGACCGGGCGCGTCGAGAAGATGTCCAAGTCGCGCGGCAATGCGGTGTCGCTCGACCCGCTCATCGCCGAGAAGGGTGCCGACGCCGTCCGCGCGTTCATCCTCTTCCTCGGACCGCCGGAGAAGGACTCCGAGTGGAGCGACGAGGGGATCAGCGGCCCCGAGCGTTTCCTCTGGCGGGTGCGGGCCACAGTCGACCGGTTCCTTCAGGCAGGCTCCGATCCGAAGGGCCAGCCTGCGAAGGTCGACACGCCCGCGGCGCGCGCGCGCCATATGGCTGTGAAGAGGGTCACGGAGGACTTCCGGGCGTTTTCTTTCCACACGGCCGTGGCGCATCTCATGGAATTCCACAACCATGCGACGAGTCTCGCCGGCGACGCCGACGCGGACGTGGGGGAGACCGCGACGACCCTCCGGACGCTCGTCACCCTGCTCCATCCCATTGCGCCTCATCTGTCCGAGGAGCTTCACGAGCGGATGGGCGGCGCGAAGAGCCTCCTCTTGTCGGGCTGGCCGGCCTTCGATGCGGCGCTCGCGGTGGAGGAATTCGCGTCGATCGCCGTGCAGATTTCCGGGAAGGTCCGGGCGGAGATCAGGCTCCGACGAGGATCTTCTGAGAAGGAAGCCGTGACCGAGGCGGAATCGAACGGGATCATCGTGAAGTGGCTCGACGGCAAGCAACGTGTGAAGACCATCTGGGTGCAGGACCGCCTGCTGAACATCGTGGTGAAGTGAAACTCTCTGTCTTCTTCTTTGTCTTTCTGTTCGCGCTGTCATCTTCGAGTTGCGGCTATGGGTTGGTCGGGACTGGGTCGAGCGCGCTTCCCGCGGCCGTCAAGACCGTTTACGTGGCGCAGTTCGTCAACGACACGACGGCCGTCGGCCTGGAGCAGCGCCTCACGGACGCCGTCATCCGCGAGTTGTCTGCGCGCGGGCGCCTAAAATCGGTTTCGGACCGGTCGGCAGCGGACTCGGAGCTCGTTGGGCATCTGACGTCCTGCAACGTCGCGCCCGTGCGCTTCGACGCGAACGGGATCGCGGTCGAGTATCAGGTGACTGTGACGGGAAAGTTCGTCCTCACGGATAAGGCGACGGACAAGCCGATTTTCGCGGAGCCCGCTTACCTGTTCCGGCAGCCGTACACGGTGCCGTCGAGCGCGAGCTCGTACTACGACCGGGAGCGGGAGGCCATCGACGCCATGGCCCGCCCGTTCGCGCAGAACCTCGTCACGACGATTCTGGAAGGGTTCTAACCGGCGAGCCGCCCGCGTTTACTTTTTCGCGACGGACTTCTTCGCCTTGTTCACGGTCTTCGAAATGCGTGATTTCAGGCGGGATGCTGTCTTCCTGTGGAGGACGCCCTTGCGGACGGCGACGTCGAGGTCGGAGACTGCGTTCGAGAGGAGATTGCCTGCTTTCTCGGCCTCGGTCTCCGCCGTCTTGCGCAGGTTCTTCACGAGATTACGGACCTTCGTCACGACGGAGCGGTTGCGGACCCTGCGGCGATCGCTCTGCGCGGCGCGTTTCTTGGCTTGCTTGGTGTTGGCCATGGGAGTTCGGGTGTACCTTTCTGTTCAGCGGGAATCGCCGCCGAGGGACTTGAGGCGCTGGCGCGCGCTCTTGGCCTCGTCGGAGCCAGGAAACTGGTTGACGACAAAATTCAACTCGACCATGCCCTGAGCCTTCTCTCCCAGTTCGAGGTGGGCGATGCCCTTCTTGAGGTGGGCGGCCGGGGCCTTGTCGCTCTGGGGGTAGGAGCGGAAGAGCTTGTCGAACGCGGCGATCGCTTCCCGCGGCTTCTTCTGTGCCGACCAGCATTCGCCGGCCCAGTAGAGGGCGTCATCCGACAGGTCGGTGTGCGGGAACTTATCGGCGTAATCCTCGAAACCCTGCCGCGAGAGGTCGTATCGGCCCCGCTGGTAGTCGGCCGTCGCCTGAGCGAAGAGGTCGGCGGGCGTGATGCCGCCGCCGCGCGGCGCGGTGCCTGCTCCGGGCGCGGCAGCGAGACCCGCACCCACAGGAGGCGTTCCGCCGAGCGCCGAAGCGGCCGAGGGAGCGGAGGTGGGCGCGGAGGGGTTGCCCACGGTGGTACCCGCGGGCGCGGTCGAGGTATGCGTCTGCGATTCGGCGATCTGCTGCGAGAGCTGAGTCAGGCGCCGGTTGGCGTCCTCGAGCTTGCCCGCGAGAGCCTGCATCTCGCGCGTCAAGTCGTCAAATTTCGTTCCGAGATCGGCATTCGAGCGCAGCAGAGTCTCCGCCTGTCTGGCGAGCCTCTCGCTCAGCTTCGCGACCTCGTCCTTGGAAGACGATTGCTTGGCGACCACGTCGACTTCCTTCTCGACTGTCGAAAGGTGCTTGTGAAGGCCGTCGATGTCGCTCCCGCTGACGCACCCGACGGCCGCCGCGAGAAACCCCGCGGCGGCGACGGAACGAATGGCGCGCGAGGCGCGCTCCCCGTTCACTTCCTCCCCGTTCATTTACCGGTGACGACGAAGTGGGCGCGGCGGTTCTTCTGCCACGAGTCTTCGTCGTGTCCGGTGGCGAAGGGACGCTCTTTGCCGTACGAAACGGTCTTGACCCGGGACGCGTCGACGCCGAGGGAGACGAGGTAGTCCTTCGCGGCGTTCGCGCGGCGGTCGCCGAGGGCGAGGTTGTACTGCGCCGTGCCGCGATCGTCGGTGTGGCCTTCAATCGTGAACTGAACGGAGGGGTACTTCTTCAGCCAGGTCGCGTTCGTGGCGAGGACGTCGCGAGAGTCGCCACGGATGTCGGCCTTGTCGTAGTCGAAGAACGCGGGCTTGAGCATGCCGCTCAGCTCGTTGATCGACCTCCCCGAAATGTCCGCATCAATCTTCGGCGTCGGCTTCGGCGTGGGCGTGGCGACCGGCTCGACCGTGACGACGGTGGGCGTCGAAACGGGCGCGGGCGTCGGCGCGGGCATCGGCGCGGCGGGTGGTTTGCTGGAACACGCCACGACGAATGCGACGGCAGCAAGGGTGATGGAACCGGCCTTGAGGGAATGCTTCATGGATCGAGCCTCCGTTAGTTGCAGGATGGGGGGAAAGCCGGGCGGCGCTCCCCGTGGGGTCACTATTCTAGCGTCTTGACCCACGAGGGGGAATAATTGTTCCCGGAAGACGTCACGTTGCGCGCCGTTCCACTTCCGTCGGCGTTTCCGACGGCAATCTGGGTCGAGCTGCCGCGCTGCACTTCCCAGGCGATCTTCGAGCCGTCCGGGGACCACGTGGGCCCTTCGTGGGCGCCGGGCCCGCTGGAAATCTGCACCGTCCGGCCTGAGGAGAGATCCATGACGCAGATCTGAAAATCGCCCTCGTTCCGGCAGGCGAACGCAAGGCGCCCGCCGTCCGGGGAGAACGCGGCCTCGTCGTTCCAGTTTCCGGCCAACGTCACGCGCCGGACGTTCGCGCCCTCGAGGTCCATCATGAAGATCTGCGGCGAGCCCTGCCGATTGGACGTGAACGCGAGCTCCCGGCCGTTCGGGGACCAGCGGGGCGTGGAGTCGATCGCCGCGTTCTCGGTGAGGCGCTTCAGAGAGGAGCCGTCCGTCTGGACGGTGAAGATCTCCGTGTTACCCCGCACGCTGCCACAGAACGCAATCGTCCTGCCGTCGGGGGAGAACGACGGGGACGCATTGAGCTGCGTCGGGACCGGAATGGGCCGCTTGTCGGTCCCGTCCTTGCCGATGAGCCACAGACCCGGCGTGTCCTTCTCGTAGGACTGGTAGACGATCTTCGTCCCGTCGGGCGACCAGTCGGGAGCGAGCGACAGCGTGCGCGAGCTCGTGATGCGCCGTTGGTTCTCACCGTCGAAGTCCATCGTGTAGATCTCCTTGACGCGCGGCTCGTCGCGGTCGGAGGAGAAGGCGAGCTTCGTGAGGAACGGCCCGGGCTTGCCGGTGAACTGGCGCACGAGGTCGCTCGCCAGCGTATGGGCAATGCGGCGCGCGGCGCGGTTCTCGCCCGTGTACTTCTTGCTCAGGATGGACCTGAGCGTGCCGAGGTCCCACAGCAGCGCCTCGACGATCACGTTCCCGCCGTCCGGCGACATGTGCGTGTCGAGGAGGAACTGGGCAGACGTGGCTTTCCACGCGTCGCCCTCTTCGCGGTTCTGCGGAGGGCGCATCGCCTTCGGGTAGAGCGTCGGATCGGCCACGACGAAGACCCCCGAACCCGCGAGGTCGTCGGACAGCGTCGTGTAGAACGGATCGACGGCCCTCGTCTGGAGATCCGTCTGGAGCGGCGCGATCGTCATCGGGATCGCGAGCGGGCGGCGCGCGTTCGAGCTGCCCGTGATCGTGATGTCGATGTTGGAGGCCTGCGGGAAACCGGAGGGAGTCGAGGATGTCGAGGACGTCGCCGGGGCGGGCGCCGAGGGCCGAGTCGCCGACTTCGGCGCCTGCCCGAGGACGGGAGCGGCACAGACGAGAGCAGCCGCAAGCATCAGCGCGCCGGCTCTCCTGAATCCCTCGAAGAACATCTTCTCTCTCTGTCTTACCTTCAAAGTAATCTCTTCTTCTCTTTCTTCTTCTCTCAACAACTTCCCCTTCACTGGAATTTCAGATGCACGCCGAGCGAATCGTTGCGGTAGTCGGGCGGCAACGGCGGGAGCGGGTTCGCGGCGTACACGGCGCGCGCCGCGGCCCGGTCGTAGTAGCTCACGCCCGACGTGGAATCTACCTTGACCTCCGTCACCTGTCCGGAGCGGAGGACGCGAAAAGAGACGACACAGCTCACGCTTTCGGCCGACTCCGGCTTGAACCAGTTCGCGCCGATGAGGGACAGCAGCTGTTCGACGTAATAGGCGAAGGGAAAGTCGGCGTCAAGGGACGTCACCGACGCCCCGAAAGAGATGCCGGCGCCCGACGTCGAGCCGTTGGCGACCCCGGCGGCGCTCGGCAGCTCGAGCGCCGGCCCGGTTGCCCTCGGAGCGGCGGCCGGCAGCTTCGCTTTCTCCGGCTTCGCAGGCTTCTTCGGCTCGGGCAACGCCTTCGCTGAAGGGAGGATCTTCTCCGCGGGTTTCTCGATTGCGGGCCTGGCCTTGACGCGCGCGGGCAGCGCTTCCGCTGGCGCCGGCGCGGGCGCGGGTGCCGCCTCGGGCCGGCCGAGGAACGCCGGGCTCACGACGCGGACGGGTAGAGACATCGGCATGAAGACGGGAGTCTTCCGGGGGCGGCCAACGAGGAGCAGCATCGCGAGGAAGCCTGCGTGCGCGAAGACGGAAACGGCAGCCGTCAGGCCCCGGGGTGCCCGCCCGCCTTTCGCGCGCCGCTCGAGGATGTCCGAGACGGTCGGCGGCCCGGCAAGAGCGGCCGCAGGCGTCGTCAAGGAGCGCCCTCGCTCTTGAGCTCGGTGACCATCCCGAGGCTCTCGACGCCCAGCCGGTTCAGCGTGTCCATGGTCTCGACGACGACGCCATATGCGAGGTTGCGGTCCGCCTTCAGGTACACGGCTTTGTCGCGCCGGCGCGAGAGGATGAGCTTGAGCCTCTCCTTGAGCTGCGTCTTCGGAATGGGAGTCTCGTTAAGGTAGTAGTTCCCGTTCTTCGTGATCGAGAGGATGAGCGGGTCTTCGGGCGTCTTCGGAAGGTTCTGGGCGACGGACTTCGGGAGCTGGACCTCGACGCCCTGGTGCAGGAGCGGCGCGGTGACCATGAAGATGACGAGGAGGACGAGCATGACGTCGACGAGCGGCGTCACGTTGATGTCCGAGAAGGTGTCCGCGTCGTCGTCGAGCTTGAAAGCCACGTTCCGCCCTCTAGGTGAAGTGGCGCTCGGCCAGGTTCATGAACTCGAGAGCGAAGTCGCGCATTTCCGCGCGCGCGATGCGCATCTTTCCGCCGAAGTTGTTGTACGCGATGAGCGCTGGCACGGCCGCCACGAGGCCGGCCGCCGTGTTGATCAAGGCCTCGGCGATGCCGGGCGCGACGACGACGATCGACGTCGAGCCCTTCTGGGCGATCTGCGAGAACGCGATCATGATGCCCATCACCGTCCCGAAGAGGCCGATGAAGGGCGTCGCGGAGGCCGTCGTTGCGAGAAAAGGCAGCCCGCGCGTGAGGCGAGTCGTCTCGACCCCGGCGGCGCGCTCCAGCGCGCGCTCGATCGACGCGAGACTCTTGACGAAAAGGCGGCCGGTGTCGGCGGGCGCCACCTCGCGGCCGTCCTTCACCTGCTGGTCCAGCTCGGCGTAGCCCGCGCGAAAAATGCCGACGAGCGGACTCGATTCGCACTTGTCGCAGATCCCGAGCACGTCGGCGAACTTCCGGCTCTTCCGAAAGTGGTTCAGGAACGCCCGCGAGTCGGATGCGGCGCGTGAGAAACTCCAGATTCGGCCGATGATGATTGCCCACGACACCAGTGAGAAGAACGCGAGAACGAGCAGGACGGCTTTGGCCGTCGGTCCCGCTGCGGTGAAAAGCTGGACAATGTTCGAGCCGCCGGTTTCCGTCATGGGTTCTCGTGACTCCCTCTCGGGATGCGTTCCGCGACGGACCCGTCTCGGGCCGTCCCGTCAAGGTAGCATGGAATCTTCAAGAGGGTCAAAGGGTTGGCTGCTCCGCGCGGCGGCTCTCGCGCTTCTCGCGACGAGCGCAGACGGGTACGCGCCGGCCGCGCCGCTCGCGGCCGACATCCTGCCGCTCTCGGCCGTCCGGACGGGAATGAAAGGCTACGGTCTGACCGTGCTTCGCGGCTCCCTCGTGGAGCGTTTCGACGTCGAAGTCCTCGGGATCGTGCCGAACACCCTCGGGCGTTCGCAGATCATCGTCCGCGTCGGCGGGCTCGGTCTCGAAAAGACAGGCATTCTCGCGGGGATGAGCGGCAGCCCCGTCTACTTCGAGGGCCGCCTCGCCGGGGCTGTGGCCTCCACGTGGGGCTTCGCGAAGGAGCCCATCGGCGCGGTCACGCCGATCGAATCGATGCTTGCAATCGACGGCGGGGAAGACGTTCCGCGCGTCGGCGCCGGAACAGCTTCGCGCGTGCCGGTCGCGCCCTTCACGGGCGGATTCAGCGAATTCGCAGCGGCCCTGGCCCTCCCGGAAGATGAAAGGCTTCTCGCCCTTCGCCGGATCGTGGACGCGCGTCCGGGATGGCCCGCGCACGCCTCCTCCTCGCTCCTGGCCCCCGCCTGCACGGGTTTCCCGGTCGACACGCTCGGGCGATGGAGCACCGACCTCGCCCGGCTCGGGATCCCTCTCGAGTCGGGAACGCTGCCGGCTCTTCCGGGAACCGCCCTTCAGGCGACCGAACGGGCACGCCCCGCGGCGCCGCTCGCGCCCGGTTCCGCCCTGACGGCCCTCCTCATCGACGGCGACCTCCAGCTCGGCGCGACCGGGACCGTCACGCGCGTGGACGGAGACGGACGGTTCCTCGCGTTCGGGCACCCGTTCCTCGGAGCGGGACCCATCGACCTGCCGGCCGCTCCGGCGGAAGTCGTGACGGTCTTCCCGAGCGCGATGCTCTCGTTCAAGGTGGCCTACGCTCTAGCCCCGGCTTATCGCCTGACGCACGACCGCGACAGCGGCGTGGCCGGGCGCACGGACCGGACCGTGCCCCTCGTCCCCGTGCGGTTCCGGCTCGAGTCGGGCGGGGGAAGCGTCCGCACGCTGTCCTGGGGCGTCGCGCGCGAAACGGCGCTGCTTCCGATCCTCCTCTCGATCTCGCTGGATGCGGCGCTTACGACGCTCGACGCGACGCCCGTCGACCGGACGCTTCGCCTCCGCGTGGCCGTCGACACGAAGACAGGGCCCTTCGTGTACGCCGACCAGATGACGGGCCCGCGCGCCAAGGAGCTCGCCCTCATGACGGCGAACGTCCTGACCGGTCTCGTCGCCCAGAACGAGTACGAGGATCCCGGGATCACCGGCGTGGACGTCTCGATCGTGAGCACTCCCGGTGAGAGGAGGCTGCGGATCGTGGAGGCGGCTCTCTCCACGCGGAAGGCCGTACCGGGCGAGACGCTGCATGCAACGGTTCGGCTCGTGGATCGCCGCGGCTCCCCCTCGACGCGCGTCCTGTCCCTCACCGTGCCGAAGGAGACGCCCGAAGGCCGCGCGATCGTTCTCGTCGGAGACGGCAACGCGGCCTCGAGCGCGCATCTTGCGGCCGATCCGGCCGAGCCGCGCAGCCTCGCGGGTCTCCGCGCCGCGATCGGGCGGCTCGTTCCCGCGGACCGGCTCGCGGCGTTGCTGCTCGTCCCCGCGCGGGGGGCCACGACGGGGGACGGCACCCTTTCGGCGCTTCCTCCTTCCTTCGCGATGGTCCTCACCGAGGGTAGCGAGGGAAACCCGCGCCCGTCCGTTCCGTCCCGCATCCTCGCCGAAGAAATCCTCGTCCTCGACCGGCCCGCGTCCGGTGCCGTGCGCCTCGAGCTCGAGATAGAAAGGCCCCGCTCCTGATGCGACGTTCCGCGCTGACTCTCGCCTTTTTCGCCGCCGCTGTCCTCGTCGCGTCGCGGCTCCTCGGTGGGACTTCCCGCATCGCCGTCACGGCGGGAGCGCGCGACTTCCTCGCGGGCGACTCAAAGGGCGTCGCCGTCTCCGCCGACGGAAGGCTCACGCTCGGCGCGGCCCTCGCGGCCCGCTCGTGGCCCGATGACGCGGCGGATGCCGCCGTCTTCGCCGCGGCGGGGAATGGTGCCGGCAGCATCTTCGTGGCCACGGGCGGTGGGCTGGGCCGGCTCTTCGTTTCGGATGGTGCGAACGTGAAGCTCCTTTTCAGCGCGCCCGAACCGAACATCACGGCGGTCGCCGTGGCGCCGGACGGTGCGGTCGTGTGCGCGTCTTCCCCGAACGGGAAGATCTATCGCGTCGACCCGAAGGCGACGGACGCGGCAAAGTCCGGTACGTTCGTCGGCGACCCGAAGGAGGCCGCCATCTGGGCTCTCGCCTTCGCGAAGGACGGCACGCTTTACGCGGGGACTGGGAACAAGGGCCGCATCTATCGCAAGGCTCCCTCGGGCACGCTCGAGCTCTTCCACGAGATCGAGGACGTTCACATCCGTACGCTCGCGGTCGGCCCGGACGGGACCGTTTATGCGGGCACCTCCGATCGCGGTCTCGTGGTCGCATTTCCGGTCCACGGCGGTCCGCGCACGCTTTACGATTTCTCCCGCCCTGAGGTCACGGGCCTCGCCGTGGACGCACGAGGCGTCCTCTATGCCGCGGCTTCGCAGCTCGATCCGTCCTCGGGCCGGCCCGCGTTGACGGACGTTCGGCTCCGGCCCACCCCCACGCCCACGCCGCCGCCCGCGGGAACAGAGGAAGCGCCGCGCGGATCGGTATCCGTGTCCGCCTCGACTTCCGTGGTTCGACCCCCGGTCGAGCCCCGCTCGGCGAGCAGCTCGGAGATCGCCGTCATTCAGCCGGATGGCTTCGTGGAGCCCGGCTGGCTCTTCCCGGAGGAGTCGATCCTCGGCCTCCGGCTTGACGGAAACGGGGCGCTTCTCGTCGCCACGGGCTCCAAGGGGCGCATATACGAGTGGAAGGACCGGCGCGTCCGCCTCGTGGCCTCGACCGGCGAGAAGCTCGCGCTCGCGGTTCCCGCCGTGGGATCGGGATTCGCCATCGTGACGATGGGCGCGGCGGGAATACTGAGACCCGACGCAGGGAGCCCCCAGGCGGGCACGTTCACGTCGGCCGTGAAGGACGCCTTGCGTCTGTCGATGTTCGGACGCCTCCGCTGGGAGGGGGAGGTGCCCGCGGGAGCGGCCCTGTCGCTCTCCGTGCGGGCCGGGAATTCGGACAAGCCGGACGCCACGTGGTCGGCCTGGATGCCCGTCGGCGCGGACGGAGGCGCACGCCCGCCGGTCGCCCGCTTCTTTCAGTGGAAAGCCGACCTGAAGGCTTCGCCGAAGGGCGCATCCCCGGTTCTCGAGCGCGTGGAGCTTGCTTATGCCGAGCGCAACTCCCGTCCGGTCCTCGAGAATCTGACTCTCCTCGAGCCGGGAGCGGTCTTCGCCCGCGGCGGAACGGGCGTGGGCGTCCTCTCCGTGGCAAATCCCGACGAATCGGGAATCTATTCCGGGCTCGAAACGCCGCGCGACGGCGTGGGGGAGGGGCCCGGAAAGCGACTTTTCCGGAAGGGATACCGGACCCTCACGTGGAAGGGGACGGATCCGAATGGTGACACCCTGCGGTACGAGGTGGAGGCGCGGCGGGAAGAGAGCTCGACGTGGTTTCCGGTCCGCAAGGACCTCGAAGACACGTACCTGTCCTTCGACACGACGGCTCTCTCCGACGGCCGATACCGCTTTCGGGTCACCGCGTCGGACCGGCTCTCGCAGCCCGAAAGCGAAGCGCTCACGGCGCGCGAGGAGACCGGCGTCGTCCTCGTCGACAACACGCCGCCCGTCCTGAAGGTGGAGTCGAAGAAGGTCGAAGGGGACGCGGTCGTCGTGACGGTTCTCGCGACGGACGCCCTTTCGCCCGTGACGAAGGGCGAGGGCGCCGTGAACGCGGATCGGTGGCGCCTCCTTCCTGCGGAGGACGGCGCCGCGGACTCACCGGTCGAGAAGTTCGTCTTCCGGATTCCGAAGCCCGCTGGACCGGCCGTTCTCTCGGTGCGAGTCCTCGACGCGATGGGCAACGTCGCGGCGGTTTCCGTGGAGTGGCCGTTTTGAAGAAGCTCGGGCTTCTCGCCGCCGCGATTCTTCTTGCCGCCTGCGGGGTTCGCGGAAAGAGCCAGGACAGCATCGTCCGCCGCCGCCTCGAAGGCGAACCGAAGACGCTCAACCCGATCCTCGCCACTTTGGATCCCGAGCAGATCGTCATCGCGCTCCTCGAGCGCAACCTGCTGGATTACGACGAGAAGCTGAACCTCGTGCCGGGCCTCGCGGAGGAGGTCTCCGATTCTCCCGACCATCTCGTCTACACGATCCGCCTCCGCAAAGACGCGCGCTGGGAGGACGGCACGCCCGTCACCTCGACGGACGTCGTATTCACCTTGACGACGCTCCTCGACCCCAAGGCACCCGCGCTCACACGCCGGGCGCTCTTCGATGGCTTCGTGAGTGCCGAGGCCGTGGACGCCCGCACCGCGCGCGTCGTCTTCAAATTGGCCGCGGCCGGCCGGCGCGACGCCTTCAACCTGCCGCTTCTCTCCGCCGCCGTGTTTGCAGGCGGCGCTGTGGCGACGCATCCGCGCAACCGGAGCCCGCTTGCGAACGGCCCTTACCGGCTGGGCTCCTGGGATGCCGGCCGGACGATCACGCTCGTGCGCAACACGCAATACTTCGGCGAGAAGGCGGGCCCCGAGCAGGTGATTTTCCGCGTCGTCCCGGAGACGACGCCCTCTTTCGCGGCCCTCGGGACAGGGGACATCGACGAGATGCGCCTGACGGCGGCGCAGAAGAAGGACCTGGACGCGAAGGCGGGCACGGCCGGCGCTCCGCGCGTCATCACGTTCGACGAGCTCTCGTACTCCTACCTCGGCTGGAACAACCGGCTGCCGGTCTTCGCCGACCGCCGCGTGAGGCGCGCCCTCACGATGCTCGTGGACCGCGAGAGCATCAACCGTAACCTGTACGGGGGCCTCGCGAAAATCGCGAACGGACCGCTCCCGCCGGCGCACTGGGCGTGGGATGCCTCCCTCGCGCCGTGGCCGTACGACCCGAAGGCCGCCGAGGCGCTACTCGACGACGCCGGGTTTCGAAGGGCTCCGGACGGGACGCGGCGAAACGGAAACGTACGCCTCGCCTTCACACTCTCGCTCGGCATGGGCAGCGACATCCAGCGCCAGCTCGTGGAGCTCGTCCAGCAGTCGTTCCGGAAGGCGGGCATCGAGATGGCGATCCAGCCGCTGGAGTGGGCGACCTTCGGGGCGAGAATGGACGCGGGAGAGCTCGACGCCTGGGCGGCCGCGCTGATCCTCGATCCGAACCCGGATCTCGCCGTGAGCTGGCATTCCGGCCAGACGCCTCCGACCGGCTTGAATTCCGCGTTCTACAGGAATGCCGAGGTGGACGGGCTCCTCGACCGCCTCAAGACGACGTTCGACAGGGAGCAGACGCGCACGCTGCTCGCGCGCGTGCAGGCCCTGATCCACGAGGACGAGCCGGTGACGTTCCTGAACGTTCCGCTGACCAAGTGGGGGATCTCCTCGCGCCTGACGAACGTGAAGACGTCACCGATCGGGCTCTTCATGTTCTGGCCGGGAGCGGCCGGCTGGCGCACGAGCGCGACCAGGGGTCCGATCTCGTAATTCCATCCGGAATCTTTTTCCCGCCGTAGTGTAAGGAGTCGACGGAGGTGCGTCTGGAAATCGCGGTGATCGGAACGGGGATCTCGGGCCTGTCGGCGGCCTGGCTACTGTCGCGGCGCCATGAGGTCCGCGTCTTCGAGCGTGAGCCGCGCGCGGGCGGGCACGCCCACACCCAGGACGCGCCCGCCCCGGGGGGAAGAAACGTCGCGGTCGACACGGGATTCCTCGTCTTCAACCGCGAGACATACCCGAACCTCTGCCGGCTCTTCGAAACGCTTGGGACTCCGCACCACGAAAGCGACATGTCGTTCTCCGTCCGCTGCGACGCGTGCGACCTCGAATGGTGCGGAACGGGATTCTCCGGCCTCTTCGCGCAGCCGTCGAACCTCGTGTCGCCGTCGTTCCACGGAATGCTCCGCGACATCGTGCGCTTCAATCGCGAGGCCCCACTCCTCCTCGATCGAGCCGACGCGGACGTCCTGACTCTCGGCGCTTTCCTTCGCGAGGGCGGCTTCGGCGACGCGATGAAGCGGTATTACCTCGCGCCCATGGCAGCCGCGGTGTGGTCGTCGGGCACGCTCGGGATCGAGGCATTCCCGGCCGCCCTCCTCGTGCGCTTCTTCAAGAACCACGGTTTCCTCGGTCTGACCACCCAGCTCCGCTGGCGCACGGTCACGGGCGGCAGTCGTCGTTACGTGGAGGCGCTCACCGCGCCCTATCGCGAGAGGATCCATCTCGCGATGCCGGTGAGATCCCTCTCTCGCGACGGGGCGGGCGTGACGCTGCGCTTTGCCGACGGCGGGACGCAGAGCTTCGGCGCCGCCGTCGTCGCGACGCACGCGGACGAAGCACTCGCCGTGCTGGCCGACCCGTCCGCGGAGGAAACGCGCCTCCTCGGCGCCTGGACCTATTCGGAGAACGACACGTTCCTGCACTCGGACGAATCCTTCCTGCCGTCGCGGCGAAAGGCGCGCGCCTCGTGGAACTACCACCTCGCGGATTGCCGCGCCCCGGCGCAGCGGGCCATCGTGACCTACGACCTGAATCTTCTCCAGTCCGTTCCGGGTCCGGCCCGGTATCTCGTCACTCTGAATCCCGAGCGCCCTCTCGCCGAGGGAACAAGCCTTCGGAAGATGGTCTACACGCATCCCGTCTACACGACGAAGAGTCTCGCGACGCAGCCGGAGCTTCCGAAGCTGAACGGCCCGAGACGCACGTATTTCGCGGGCGCGTATTTCGGAAACGGCTTCCACGAAGACGGACTCAATTCCGGAATCGCCGCGGCCGGCGCCCTCGGAGCAGCCTTTCCGTGAGCCTTCCCGTCCCCGCCATCTACACCGGCGTCGTCCGGCACGAGCGCTTCTCGCCGAAGCCGCACCGTTTCCAGTACCGCGTCTACGAAGTCCTCGTGGACGTCGACGACCTCGACGGGCTCGCGCAGCGGATTCCGTTCTTCTCGCACGGCCGCGCGAACGTCACGAGCCTCGACGACCGTGACTACATGGGGAACGGCGGCGGGTCGATCCGCGAGAAGGTGAACGGCTGGCTCGCCGGGCGCGGCGTGGCCCCTCCGGCACGCCTGTTCCTCCTGACGCACCTTCGCGTCTTCGGCTACGCGTTCAACCCCGTGAGCTACTACTATGCGTTCGACGAGGCCGGGACGTTCGCGTTCGCTATCGCCGAGATCAACAACACGTTCGGTGAAGGGTATGCCTACCTGATCGAGCGCCCGCCGGGGGAGAACGGGGAAAACATCGCGGCGCGCTTCCCGAAGGCCTTCCACATTTCGCCGTTCATCGGCATGGACTCGACCTACACCTTTACCGTGACGCCGCCGGCGGAGTCCCTCCGCACGCACGTGGACGAGTTCGGGGCAGGGCCCGGAGGCGCGAAGTTCTTCGAGGCCTTTTTCGCGGGCCGGCGTTCGCCGTTAACGGCGCGCTCCCTCGCGGGCGCGCTTCTCCGGCACCCCCTGATGCCGTTTCGAGTCATGGCGTGGATCCATCTCCACGCGTTCTTTCTCCTCCTGAAACGCGTCCCGTCTTTCACGAAGCCTGCGCCACCCCAGGGAGCGCTTTACACCGGAGGCGCCCCCCCTTCACCGCTTGCCCGGAGAGCTCGGCCAGCCGGGAGAGCGAGGAACATCGCGTGAGCTCGACCCCTTTCGCCGAAGATCGCTCTCTCGCCCCGGGAGCCGCGGGGCCGTCCGCCGCCGATCGGATCGCGGCGCGTGTCGTGCTCCATCAGCTCGCCGGGCTGAAGGGGGGCGCGATCCGCCTCGTCCTGCCCGACGGCACCGTCCTCCGCTTCGGGGACTCGTCCACGGGCCTCTCCGCCCGCATCGCAGTAGCCCGATGGCGGGCCTTTCGCCGGCTCGTCACGGGCGGCGATCTCGCCGCGGCTGAGGGCTTCATGGACGGCGACTGGGACACGGACGACCTCGTCGCCGTCGTCAGGCTCTTCATTCTGAACGCGGGGCGTTTCGACCGCGACACTCCGCTCGCGCGCGTCACGAACTGGGGCAATTGCCTGCTGCACGCCGCCCGGCGTAATACCCTCACCGGCTCGCGCCGGAACATCGAGGCGCACTACGATCTCGGAAACGCGTTCTACGCGCTCTTCCTCGACGAGACGATGACGTACTCCTGTGCGCTCTTCTCCCACGCGGACGAGACGCTCGAGGAGGCGCAGCGAAACAAATGGCGGCGCGTCGCTGATCTCGCGCGCCTCCGTCCGGGCCTCTCCGTGCTGGAGATCGGATGTGGATGGGGCGGCTTCGCGGCTTACGCGGCGAAAGAGTACGGCTGCCGCGTCACGGGTCTCACGCTTTCGACGGAGCAGATGGCACGCGCGAAAGAGCACGCGAAAGAGGAAGGCGTCGCCCCTCTCGTGGACATCCGCCTGACGGACTACCGATCCCTGCCCGAAGAGGGGCGCACGTTCGACCGCATCGTGTCGATCGAGATGCTCGAGGCCGTCGGCCACGAGTACCTCGGCCGCTTCTTCGAGACCTGCGAGGCTCTTCTCTCGCGTGACGGCCTCGCCGTGTTCCAGGCCATCACGGTGCCGGACCACAGGCACGACAGGCTCCTTTCGCGGCCCGATTTCATCAAGAAGCACGTCTTTCCCGGCAGCCACGTTCCCTCTCTCGCCGCAATCGCGGCCGCGCTCGCCCGGAGCACGACCCTGTTCGTGGACCGCCTCGAGGAGATCGGACCGCATTACGGCGAGACGCTCCGGCGCTGGCGGACACGCTTCCTCGCGCGCCGAGCCGAGGCGGCGGCACTGGGCTTCGACGAGCGCTTCCTGAGGATGTGGGAGTACTACCTCGCGTACTGCGAGGGGGGCTTCGTCGAGCGCTACGTGAACGACATTCAATTCGTCCTCACGCGCTCGGGCAACCGGTCGCTCGGGCAGCTGCCGGCCTACCGGGGAACGCCGTGAGCGGGGAAGAGCTTCCGGATGCCGACTGAGGCCATTCGTCTCCTTCTCCTCGGGACGGGCCTCACCCTCACGATGATGGCGGCGCTCTGGGCGTGGCATCTCGAGCTGAAGAACGCCGGAGTCGTGGACCCGGGATGGGCGGCGGGGATCGGCCTCGTCTCGCTCCTGTATGCGTTTCTCGGTCCCGGCTGGCAGCCGCGCCGCGCGGCCGTAGCCGCAATGGGACTCATCTGGTCGGTGCGGCTCACAGTCCATCTCATCCGGCGCATGCGCGGCAAGCCCGAGGAGGGCCGCTATCAGGCGCTGCGGGCGGAGTGGGCGCGTGGTGGCGCGAACGTCCCCCGGAGGTTCCTGTTCTTCTTCCTCCTTCAGGGGCTGCTGGACGTCTTCCTGGGCCTGCCGATGCTGCTCGCGGTCCTCAACCCCGAGCCGCGCTTCTCGGGATGGGAGATCGCGGGAGCGGCTCTGTGGCTCGCCTCCCTCGCGGGGGAGACGCTCGCCGACACCCAGCTCGACGCGTTCAAACGGGATCCGGCGAACCGGGGCAGGACTTGCGACGTCGGGCTCTGGCGGTATTCACGCCATCCGAACTACTTCTTCGAATGGCTCGTCTGGATGGCGTGGCTCGTCTTCGCGCTCGGCTCGCCGTTGGGTCCCGTCGCCGCCCTCTGTCCGGCGCTCATGTTGTTCTTCCTGCTCCGCGTGACCGGCATCCCGGCCACGGAGGAGCAGGCGCTGAGGTCGCGCGGCGAGGAATATCGGCGCTATCAGCGCACGACGAGCGCGTTCCTCCCATGGTTCCCGAAGCCGGGTCCCGGTCCGGCGCGTTGACGCCGGACGGGATGACGCCATGAATGTCGATCGAATCATCGGCTCGGGCCTCGTGCCGGACCTCCTCCTGCGCGCCGCCATCCGACGGCTGTGCGCCGGCCGGCTCGCCGAAGAGCATGTCGGCGACGCAGAAGCCCTACAGGAGCGGCACGCTGCGTTCGTCGCGGCGATGCGGCAGGGCCCGATCGGCCTCGAGACGCGGGCGGCGAACGACCAGCACTACGAAGTCTCGCCCGCGTTCTTCCGCCTCGCGCTCGGGAAGCGCCTCAAGTACTCCAGTGCGCTCTTTTCCCCCGGTGTAACCGGGCTGGACGCCGCCGAAGAGGCGATGCTCGATCTCACGTGCCGCCGAGCCCGCCTCGAAGACGGGCAGGACATCCTCGAGCTGGGTTGCGGCTGGGGCTCGCTGTCGCTGTTCATGGCAGAGCAGTTTCCGAACGCGCGAATCCTCGCGGTGTCGAATTCCCGCGACCAGCGCGCCGCCATCGAAGAAGAAGCGCGCCGCCGCGGCGTCGCGAACCTCCGCGTCGTCACGGCCGACATGAACGTGTTCGACCCGGCGGCGGCATTCGACCGCGTCGTCTCGATCGAGATGTTCGAGCACATGCGCAACTGGGAAGCGCTCCTGGCCCGCGTCGCGACGTGGATGCGGCCCGAGGCGCGGCTCTTCCTCCACGTGTTCTCGCACCGCGAGGCCGCTTATCCGTTCGTCCCGGACGGCGGAGCCGACTGGATGGCCCGCAACTTCTTCACGGGCGGCCTCATGCCATCCGATCGCCTCGTCTTCTGCTTCGCGGATGACCTCACCGTGGAGGAGCACTGGCGCGTGAACGGCACGCATTACGCGCGGACGGCCGAGGCGTGGCTCGAGAACCTCGACGCGCGCCGGGCGGAGGCGCTCGCCGTCTTCGCGGCGGCGGAGGGGGCGCCGGCGGACGCGAAGGCGCGCGTCGAGGCGTGGCGCGTTTTCTTCATGGCCTGTGCCGAGCTGTTTGGGTTTCGCGGCGGCAACGAGTGGTTCGTGTCGCACTACCTCCTGAAACGACGCGAAGCGAGGCGAGCCACGTAACATCTCGCCATGGTCCCCTATCTGCTGCGGCGGGCGGCCTCGGCCGTCCTCACGCTGCTCGGCGTCCTCGTTCTCGTCTTTGGCCTGGTGACGGCCGCTCCCGGCGATGCGGCCGCCCTCGCGGCCCGGGCAGGCGGGAACCGCGCCGTCTCGGTCTCGCCTGAAGCGCTTGCGGCGTTCCGGCATCTCTATGGACTCGACCGCCCCGTAGCCGAACGATTCGTCACGTGGACCTGGCGCGCGCTCCGCCTGGACTTCGGTCGATCCCTCGTGGACGGCCAGCCCGTGACGGCGCGGGTCGCCCGCGTCCTCCCCACGACGCTCGCCTTGAACTTCGCAGCTCTGTTTCTGGCCTGTCTCGTCGGCGTGCCCCTCGGGGTCGGGGCGGCCCGACGGCCGGGCGGGCACCTGGACCGGATCTCGGGATTCGTCTGCGATGCGCTCTTTGCGACGCCGACGTTCGTCCTCGGCCTTCTCCTTCTTCTCGTCTTCTCCGGATGGCTGCGCGTCACGCCTTTCTTCGCCGACGCGGAAACCGGAATTCTGGGCTTCGTGCTGCCTGTCGTCACCCTGACGCTCGCGTCCCTCGCCCTCGTGGCTCGCTTCGTGAGAGTTTGCGTCGCGGCAGCCCTTGCCGATCCGGCGGCGCGCGCGGGGCGGGCCCGGGGGGAAGGGCCGACCGCGGAGATCCGGCGCGCCCTCCGCCGTTCGTCGGCTCCGTTCGCCGCAATGGGGGCGGCTCTCGTGCCGGCCGTCGTGTCCGGCTCGATCCTCGTGGAGCGCGTCTTCTCGCTTCCCGGAGCGGGCGGCCTGCTCGCGGAGGCGGTTTTCGCGCGCGATCTGCCCACCGTACTCGCCCTCACTCTCCTGTCGGCGGCCGTCGTCGTGACCGCATCGCTGGCGGCGGACCTCGTCACCGCCGCGCTCGATCCCCGCACCGCGCGCGCGGACGACGTCGTGGCGCGAGGAGCCGCCGGATGACCGGGGCCCCGAGCGCTCTCCGCCGCGCCGGCATCGCCTTCGCGTTGTTTCCATTGCTCGCGCTCCTTGCTCCGCTCATCGCGCGCGAGAAGCCGTGGGTCTCCGGCCGCACGGGAGAGACGATTCTCAGCGCTCCGGTGCCCTTCGATCCGGACGGCGTGGATCTGGACCGGCGCCTCTCTCCTCCCGGCAGGCGGCATCTCCTCGGCACGGACGAGCTTGGCCGCGACGTCCTCGCGCGCGTTCTCCACGGGGCACGGCTCTCCGTCGCGGCCGGCCTCCTGGCGTCCGCGCTCGCGCTCGGATTCGGAGCGGCGCTCGGGACGCTGGCGGGCTGGGCGGGTGGCCGCGTCGATCGAGCGATCCTGCTCGTTCTGCAAATCGTCCAGGCGCTTCCGGCCCTCGTCCTCGTCATCGCGGGCGCGGCGTTCCTACGGCCTTCGTTCCTGATCGCGGCGCTCCTCATCGCCCTGACCGGCTGGACGGACGCCGCCCGCCTCGTGCGTGCCGGCACGCAGCGCCTTCGAAGTGAAGCCTTCGTGGACGCGGCCCGTGCCTCGGGCGCTTCGGACGCGAGGCTCCTGTTCGTGCACGTGCTTCCGCACGCGCTTCCGCCTGCGATCGCGACGCTGCCGTACGTCCTCGGGTCGGCGGTGCTGACCGAGGCGGGGTTGTCGTTTCTCGGGCTGGGGGCGCCTCCGCCCGCCGCCTCCTGGGGGCGCGCGCTTGCAGAGGCGCGCAACCTCCTGCCGGGAGCCTGGTGGTGCGTCCTTCCTCCAGGCATCGCGCTTTTCCTCCTCGTCTTTTCGGCGCGCCGGCTTGGCGATGCGTTCCTCGGAAGGCGCGGGGACGTACAATCCCGTCTCGCGTGAAGCGCACCGCCGTCTATCCGGGCACGTTCGATCCCATGACGAACGGCCATGTCGACCTGATCCGGAGAGGTTGCCACCTCTTCGACCGGGTTCTGATCGCGGTCCTCATCAACACGGACAAATCCCCGCTCTTCACCGTCGAGGAGCGGCTCCGCATGATTCGCGCGATCTTCCGGCGCGAGCCGAAGATTGAGGTGAAGTCCTTCAAGGGCCTCCTCGTGAAGTTCATGCGAAAGGAAAAGGCCCGCATCGTCGTGCGCGGACTGCGCGTCGTTTCGGACTTCGAGCATGAGTTCCAGATGGCCCTCATGAACCGCCGGCTCGGCCCGGAGATCGAAACGCTGTTCCTCACGCCCAAGGAGGAGCTCTCCTACACCTCGAGCCGCCTCGTCAAGCAGGTGCACCAGCTCGGGGGAGACGTGACGGGCCTCGTTCCGGCCCTCGTCCAGCGCGCGCTCGCGAGAAAAGTCCCGAACGGCGGCTAGAGTTACCCCGCGCTACGGGACGACCTGGGTCATCAGGTTGAACTGCTGGAAGCGAGATCGGGGCTCCTTGACTGCGTTCTGCAGGTCGGCTTCGACAAACAGCGGAACATAGCTAATGCGGGCACAAGCGGCCCGCCGCCGAGCCGCCCAGCGCCACTATTCACAGGACCTCCGCCGCTACTCGGGAACTCATGCTGTTGACTTCCCTCAGGGTTCGGCCGCGCTACGGGACGATCTGGGTCAAGAAGTTGAAATCTTGGTATCGATAGCGGTGGTCCTTCACATCGTTCTGGACGGACCCACTCGCCTGGAATTGGGTGTATCCCAGCCTGGCGCTTGGATCGACGACGATCTCGGCCGTGAAAGAGAGCCGGCTGCCGGTCGTGAAGGTACCGCCCCACAAGACGATGTCCCACCCTCCACCCTCGGCACCCGGTGGTGTCGTGCCGATCCGCACACCTTGAAAAGACAGAAATCGTACGCTTGTGACGAAGCCGTAGACGAAGCTCCAGGTGAGAGTGCTTTTCTCCCACTCTCCGACGCCAGGTTTGCCGACGATCGTAGCCGTGAACGTGACTTCCTGGCCGCGATGAATCACGGGCGGAAAGTCGTGTGTGAGGACGACGATGTCGGAACCGCCTGGGAAGGGAGTTGGAATGGGCGGGGGCGCTGGTGTGGGCGTGCTGGTGGGCGTCGGCGTCGCCAGCTTAACTTCAGTCGGAGTCTCCTTGCCGCACGAGACGGTGCCGCCGAGCGACGCCGCGACTAGAAGAAGGACCATGAACGCTGGCACGGGCGGCCCGCCGCCGAGCCGCCCAGCGCCACACTTCACAGGACCTTCGCCGCTACTCGGGAACATTCACGTTGTTGACTTCCTTCAAGGCAGGCGTAGCTGGGTTTGTCCAGAGCCCCCTCGAGTTGAAGTCGTCATAAAAGGCGTTGAAAGTGAAGTAGTTCGTCCAGTTATGCAGGAGGCCGAGCGAGTATGTGACGGTGTCGCGACCGGCATCCCGGCCCGAGCCTGCCGTTGGATCGTTCTCTGTGTCGAAGAGATCCCAGAAAAAAGCCTGCACGTTTCCTTCTAAACGATAGCCTGGCGCGCAGGTGGTGTAGCACTCAACGTCAGGAAACGACAGGCAAGGGACCAAGTAGTCACGGCCATCTGGCTCCCACCATGAGGCGTGCCAGTCGGCGAAGCCCTCGCTGAAGGAGGTCACGTCGCCGGAGCTTATGCAGTACGAGTGAGTGCCACCGCCAGCGAGCGATCCTCCCTGAAGTTCGTATTGAAAGAAGTGCCCGAATTCGTGGGCCATGAGCCACTTGAACACCCAGCGCCCCGAATCGTTGAATTCGACGAGCCCTGGGCTCGTGGGAATGAACGCCGCGTTTGCGTCCTGGAACGTGGGGTCGTATCCAGCCTTGAAAGGCGTGAACGAGGCACCGAAGCCGCTGTCTGACCACCTTTTCTGGAGGGACTTGATCTCCTCGTTCCAATTGAAGAGGAAGGCGTTCGCGGTGCTGTTCGTATCGAACAGGGGGTACATCATGTATGTCCCGCCATTCCAGCCACCGAAATAATAGGCGGGCCCGACCTCCTGGGTCACGAGCGTGATTGAGGCGGTACCAGCAGCGCGGCTGCCGGCGTCCGGGGCCGTTGTCACGAAGGTCACGGCGGGGTTGGGGCCGCCGGGGCCTGTATAGCTGGTCACGTTGATCGTGAAGGTGGCGTTCGGATCTCCCGTCGTCGTCCCGGTGAAACGCGTAGTCCGGTACTGGTAATAGTCGCAGTAGTTCTCCCAGAGAACCTGGGTGTCCACGCCGACGGCGTACCCCTCCCCAATGCGCTCGATCCCCTGCTGATAAAGGTTGTAGTAGCTCACAAAGCCCGACACCGGGAAGCTGTAGTTCAGATCGGAAATGTGAAACTTGCCGCAAGGTTCGGGCGGGCTCAGCGGGCCCACGGATTCCATGCTGGCGAGCCGATCCCACGCCAACTGCGCGGGGCTGTCCGGGACGAACGTGCCAGCGGACGGCTGTTCAGAAGCTGCGATGTCGCCAGCTGAGGTGGGTACGGGCCTCTTCTTGGCCGCGAGCGTTGCATCCAGCGCTCGCCGCGCGGCCTTCTCTGCTGCGTCAGCGGCGGACCGGCCGGCACGGCCTTCGACGATGCCTCGAACTCTTTCGCGGTGACCTGCTTCAACACATTTCCTGGTGTTCGACCGAATTCGAAGACCTCCGCACCAAGCTCCTTTCCGGCCGGGGAGACCACCTTTACGATAAGCGTCCCAGCCTCGCGGCCACCAACCATCTTCAACGAAATGGGCATGCGAACCACTTGTTCGACGGGAAGGGTAACGGACGCCTCCACGGGCAATACCTCGATGTCCCCCAAGGCGTGCGGTACGACACGGGCGGTGGGAATCGCGAAGTGCCGTGCCTCGATCGTCAGAATGAAGATGCCGTCCGGTCCAGCGGGCGCCGTTTCGAACGAGCCACCGATCGAGATATTCGGCGATACGGTTGCCGACGTGGGCTGACTCCAGGCGATTGCCGTGGCTGTCGCCAGCAGCGCCAGCCATGAGAAGGACCGCTTTGCACCAAGACGTTTCTTTGCGCTTCTGTCCATCTAAGAACTCCTTGGGGGCTCAGAAGGGTTCCGCTCCCCCAAGGAACAGGTATCCGCGACGGACACGGAAAGATGCGGGCGCTTCAACTCTCTCGGCATGCAGGTGCATCGTTGTTCGGCTGTGCCTTCGGTGTTGGGGTTGAGGCCGTGGAAGACGCCGCTCCAGCTGGCCTGACCGAAGACACCGGCGCGTTCTTGCTGAATGAGCTTCGGCGATACTCCCGGATGGCGCGCGTTCCACGGGAGTCGGAAGACGACGTCGTTGGGGCAGCCACACTGTGGATCGTGAGTCATCGTCAGGCCGGGCGAGCAGTCTCCAAGGGCTGGATTCGCGTGGTCCTGTCAAAGTTTCTGGACGCACAAAGGAAATCGGCAGCGCGCGACGCCGTTCGTTTCATACGCATGCCCACGTTCGAGTCAGGGCGGTGCCGGCCGAGCAGAGCATCTTCTTCCCTGACCTACGACGAAATGACCCGAGCCCTCAGTACGGCGGATAAGGGGGGCGTTGAATCGCTTCTCGCTGGTCACACGTGGAGGGAGACCTTGAACTCGATGGGCGCGACCGCAGGCACCCACACACGATGCAGGGAGCGCCTGCGGCGCCGAATGGCAGAAGCATTGTCAGTGCTCGGCATCCGAAATGCCCTGGCTCTCGAAGGCGCTGAAACGGGCTATGTGGACAGCCGTCCGAAAGATCGAAACGCGTCCGCGATCGCCTCGGGAACGGTGCGTGGCTTGCCGGAGCCGTCGAGGAACAGGTGCTGCGTTTCGCCCTCGGCCGCCAGATGGCCGTCCGGCAGGACGACCTCGTATGCGAAAGAGCAGCCGCGGCTCTTCAGCGAGGTCATCCACGCCCGCACGACGACCGTGTCGCCGTAGCGCACCGAGCGGCGGTACCGGACGCGCACCTCGGTGACGGTAATCAAGGAGCCTTCGGCCTCCATCTTTGGGTAGGGGTACCCCGCACGTTCGCAGTACGCCGTCCGAGCGACTTCGAACCAGATGACGTAGTTGCCGTGGTAGACGACGCGCTGGGCATCGGTCTCGGCGTAGCGCACCTGAATGGACGTCTCGACGGCGGGAGGTGGCGTGCTCACGATCCCCATAGACTAGACGATGCCAATGAACGCGCTCTTCCGGGGGGATGGCTGGGGATTGCAGGACGGGGGAGGACCGGGGAGAGAACCGCGGAGAGAACCGGGGATTTTCTTTGAGGGTGAAGAGGAGAATTTCCGGGCGGAGAGGCCGGAGCAGGTGCCCAGCGTCCTCTCTGCGCTCGACGAGATCGCCGCAAGCGGGGATCCAGGCCTTCTCGCCGCTGGATTCATCTCGTACGAAGCGGGAGTCTGGCTCGAAGGCTCGACCGCGCTCGTCAGAGAACATGCATTTCTTCCTTTCGCAGAATTCTCCATCTTCAAATCCCACCATTCCACCGTCCGTCGCCCCGCACCGCCGCCCCATGCCGGTTTCCCGCTCTTCACAATCAGAGAATCCGCGAGCGCGGAGCGCTCGCTCTCTCCGGACAATTGGACCCGCGGCGTCGCCGCGATTCGCGACGGGATCGCCCGGGGCGACGTCTATCAAGTGAACCTCTCGAGCCGCTCCCGCTTTCCGGGAGGTGTAGATCCCTCCTCCCTCGCGCGTGCTCTCTATGACGACAACCCCGTGCCGTTCGCCGTGACGCTCGCGGGCGACGACTGGTCCGTGGTGTCGAACTCGCCGGAGCTCTTTCTCGACGTCGACCTCGCGGCGCGACGCGTCGTCACGAAGCCGATCAAGGGCACGATCGCGCGCGCACCGGACGAAGAAGGGGACGCACGGCGCCGCGCGGCGCTCCTCGCCTCGGCGAAGGACGCCGCGGAGAACGTGATGATCGTGGACCTCCTGAGGAATGACCTGGGGAAGGTCGCGGAACCGGGACGCGTCGAAACGACAGCGCTCCGGGTGCTCCGATCGTTCCGCCATCTGCACCATCTGGAGTCCGCCGTGCAAGCCCGACTCCGCCCCGGCACGGGGCTCGCCGACGTCCTCCGCGCGACGCTGCCCGGCGGCTCGATCACGGGCGCGCCGAAGCGCGCGGCTCTCCGCTTCATCCATGACCTCGAGCCCGTCGCGCGCGGCGCCTATTGCGGCGCGGCAGGGTTCGTGCGCGGCGACGGCCGGGCCGTCTTCAACGTGGCGATCCGCACGGCGCTCGTCGGGCGGGATACAGTCGACTACCACGCCGGGAGCGGAATCGTGTGGGACTCCCGGCCGGGCGCCGAGTGGCGTGAAATGGAATCGAAGTCGCGGGAATTCGGCGCGGCGATGGTCGCGCTCGTCGCACGGGCCGGAGGAAGGTGATTGATGGCCGTTGAATACGCTCCCGTCCCGTTCCTCTCTCCCGCCGTCCAGCGCGGCTTCGGTTTTTTCGAGACGGCGCTCCTCGTGGGCCGGCGGGCGGTCCTTTGGGAACCGCACCTCGACCGGATGGAGCGGATCCTGACGAGACTCGACCTGCCTAAGCCTTCTCGAGAGCGCCTGAACGCCGCCGCGAGGGCGGTCCTCGACGCGTCGCCCGCGGCTGGACCGGAAGAGCAGCGCGCGCTCCGTCTCACCTGGTTCGCCGAGGGGGACGACCTAGACGACGAGAATTCCTTCCGGCTCGAAGCGCACCTCCTGCCGATTCCCGAGAGCCGACTCGCGCGGCGGAAGGGATCGCACTCCGTCTCGCTCCCGCTGGACATCCAGCGGGACACGCCGGGCGTGAAGTCGACGAGCTACTTCGCCGCGATCCAGGGCGGGCGCCTCGCGAAGAAAGCCGGAGGCGACGAGGGTCTCCTACGCTCTCTGGGCGGGCACTACCTCGAAGGCACGACGACGGGCCTCGCCGCCTGGAACGGGGGAGCGCCCGTCCTCGCGCCGAAAGGCGCGCTCCCGAGCGTGACCGCAGCGGCCTTCTTCGGTGGGTCGTCCGGCTCCGCGCCCCTCACTGCGGAGAAGCTTCGAGAAGGGGCGCTCCTCCTCGGCTCGCTCACGATGGCGACGCCCATCCTGACGCTGGACGCCGTGCCCTGTGCCCTCCCACCGGAGATGCTCGCGCGCATCGCCGCGTTCAATCGGCGGCTCCTTCAGGATCCTTCCTTTGGCGCGGAGCTCTAGCAGGGACTACACTTTCCCTGTTATGGCCAAAGCTCGCCCCTCCGTCTCTTCCCGCTCCCCCCGCTCGTCCCGCCACGTCCTGTTCACGGGGTTTCCCGGCTTCATCGGGGCACGGCTCATCCCCCGGCTCCTGGAGCTCGAGCCCGGCACGACGTTCCATTGCCTCGTGCAGGAGAAGTTTCTCTCCGCGGCCGACGCTTCGGTCGCGGCTCTCGGGGAAGAGCATCCCGGCACGAAAGGGCGCATCCGTCTCGTCGTCGGCGACATCACGGCGCCCGGTCTCGGGCTCGCGGCGTCCCAGGCGAAGGCTCTCCTGAAGGGCCTCGCAGGCTGCTACCACCTCGCGGCGGTCTACGACCTCGCCGTCGCAAAGGACGTCGGGATGCGGATCAACGTCGAGGGCACGAAGAACGTCCTCGAGTTTCTGGCGGGCGCTGAGGCCTTCGAGCGGCTCGACTACGTCTCGACAGCCTACGTGTCCGGCACCGCTGTCGGGACGTATCGCGAGACCGATCTCGACGTCGGACAGAAGTTCAAGAACTTCTACGAGGAGACGAAGTTCCTGGCCGAAGTCGCCGTGAAGGAGAGCGGGATTCCCGCCGCGATCTACCGGCCGGGCATCGTGGTCGGAAATTCGAAGACGGGGGAAACGGCGAAGTTCGACGGCCCCTACTACTCCCTGAACGCGATGGGCGTGCTCCCGTCCCCCGGTGCGTTCATCAAAGTGGGGACGGGCGACGCCGAGGTGAACCTCGTTCCCGTGGACTTCGTGCTCGAGGCGATCGCACGCCTCTCGACGTGGCCGGGCGCGATCGGAAAGACCTACCATCTGACGGACCCTGGCCCCGCGACGGCGTTCGAGATCGAGGAGATGTTCGCGAAGGCGCTCGGCAAGTCCTTCCTCTACGTCCCGGTGCCTCTCCTCGTCGCGAAGCTGCTCTTCACGCCGAAACAGATCCAGAAGGCGTTCGGGATGCCCGTCCAGTCGCTCGACTACTTCGACCATCCGGTGCACTACGACGCGAAGCAGGCCACGAAGGATCTCGCGCGCTTCGACGTCGCCTGCCCGCCTTTCGCCGACTACGTCCAGCGGCTGGTGGCGTTCTGGCGCACGAAGAAGGACGCCATCACGCGCGGCGCGATGATCTGAGGACGAGGCCTTGAAGAAGCGCGCGTTCACGAACAAGCCGATCATCGACGGGCGGGACGTCGACACCGGGAGGATGTTCAAGGCCGTGAACCCGGCGACGGGCGAGCCCTTCGCGGACGTCTTCCGCGCCGGCCCGCGCGAGATCGACGCCGCCGTCGCCTCGGCCCGCAAGGCGTTCCTCTCGTGGTCGTCGACGCCCGTCGCCGTGCGCCAGCGCCTCCTCGCGCGTCTCCTCGAGGAGGTCCGAAAGTCGCACGACGACGTCGCCCGGCTCATCGCGACCGAGCAGGGCAAGCCGGTTGGCGAGGCGCGTGCCGTGGACATCGTCCCGGCCGCGGACACGCTCCGTTACCTCTCGCGGCATGCGGGCAAGATCCTCGCCGAGCGGTCGGTGGACTACGCGCAGATCCTCTTCTCCCACAAGTCGGGTCTGGTCCGGTTCGAGCCTCTTGGCGTCGTCGCGATCGTCACGCCCTGGAACTTCCCGTTCGGGATCCCGTTCGTCGAGGTCGCGGCCTGCCTCGCGGCCGGAGACACGGTCGTCCTCAAGCCCGCCTCGGCGACCGCGCTCACGGGCCTCGCCGTCGGCGACCTTTGCCGGCGCGCAGGGATCCCGCCCGGCGTCGTCAATGTCGTAACGGCGAGCGGTGAGGACACCAATCGCCTCGTGGAGCACGCGGGGATTTCGAAGGTCCTCTTCACAGGCGGCGTGGAGACGGGAATCGGCGTCATGCAACGCGCCGCGAAGAACCTCACGAGCGTCGTCCTCGAGCTCGGCGGCAAGGACCCTGCCGTCGTCGCGGCGGACGCGGACCTCGACCGCGCGTCTTCGGGCCTCGTCTGGGGCGCGTTCGTGAACGCGGGGCAGGCCTGCGGGTCCGTCGAGCGCGTCTACGTCGTGAAGGACGTCGCCGAGGAATTCCTCGGGAAGGTCGTCGCGAAGGCGAAGGCGCTGAGGCTCGGCGACCCGCTCTCGCCGACGACCGACATGGGCCCGCTCACGACGGAGGCTCAGCGCACCCTCGTCGAAGCCCACGTGGCGGACGCGAGGGCGAAGGGCGCGAAGATCCTGACGGGTGGCCAGCGGCCGCGCGCGAAGGGCTGGTGGTACCCGCCGACCGTCCTGACGGACGTCGACCACTCGATGCGCTGCATGCACGAGGAGACGTTCGGCCCCCTCCTGCCGGTCATGGTCGTCGATTCCCTCGACGAGGCGATCCGCCTCGCGAACGAATCGGAGTTCGGCCTCACCGCGTCCGGCTGGACGCGCTCGCGGCGGACGGCTCGGCGTCTCGCCGAGGACCTCCACGCGGGCACGGTCACGATCAACGACCACCTGTTTTCGTTCGGCGAGCCCACGGCGACCTGGGGCGGCATCAAGAAGTCGGGTGTCGGGCGCAGCCACGCGGCCTTCGGCCTCCACGAGCTCGTCAACATCAAGCACGTGAGCGTGGACATGGGCAAGGCCGCCGCCATGCCGTGGTGGTATCCGTATGACTCGGCTTTCCACACCTTCACGAAGAGGGCGTTCGGGACCCTCTACTCGAACGACCCCCGGACGAAAGTCCCCGCCGCGCTCGGCCTCCTTGGCAGCGGCCGCTTCTTCGGTTACGTGAAGGTCTCGACGCTCGCATCGCGGCTCGGGAAAGTGTTCTAGCCTTCCCTCGTGGGCGCGCCTCCGGACCTCTCCCTCTATCCCGACCAACCGGGCATCTACCTCTACAAGGATGCGAAGGGGAAGATCCTCTATGTCGGGAAGGCGCGGTCGATCCGCAAGAGGCTGGCCTCTTATTTCGGCACGGCGCCGAAGCACCCGAAAACGGAAGCGCTTCTCGCCGACTTCGTGTCGATCGACACCGTCATCGCGAAGAACGAGAGCGAAGCCCTCGCACTCGAGAACGCCTACATCAAGAAGCACAAGCCGCGGTACAACATCATGCTCCGCGACGACAAGACGTATCCGTACATCAAGGTCACGACGGGGGAGGACTGGCCGCGCGCCTTCGTGACCCGGCGCGTCCTCAAGGACGGCCACAGCTACTTCGGGCCCTTCATTCCCGCACGAACGTGTCGCGGCGCGATGAAGATGGTCCAGCGGATGTTTCAGGTCCGAACCTGCCGCATCGAGATCGACGGCAGACTCCCGCGCCCCTGCCTCTATTACGACATGCACGCCTGCCTCGGTCCGTGTGTCGCGGGCCTCACGACCAGGGCCGCATACGACGATGCCGTCAGGGACGTCGTCCTCTTTCTCTACGGGCGAAACGAGGAGCTGCGCCCGCGCCTCGAGGAGAAGATGCGCGCGGCGGCGGGCGCCGAGAACTTCGAGATGGCGGCCGCCTATCGCGACTGCCTGCGCACGGTCGAGGAGCTCGCCGAGAAGCAGCGCGTGCAATACGTGTCGGGTGAGGATCTGGACGTGTTCGGTGATTTCTCCGACGGAGGCAGCGTCGCCGCCTCGGTCCTCTTCGTGCGCGGAGGCGTCGTCCTCGACTCGCGCGAGTACTTCTGGGAGAAGCTCGGCGACGTGCCACCGGAGGAATTCTGGGTCTCGCTTCTCTCGCAGTTCTACGACGGAACCACGTTCCTGCCGCGCGACGTGCTTCTGCCCGTCGACCTGCCCGACGAGGCGCTCGAACCGATCGAGACATGGCTCACGGAGCGGAAAGGATCGCGCGTCACGATCAAGACGCCCCGCCGCGGGGCGGCATTCGAGCGTGTGCAGATCGCCCGCGACAACGCGCGCCAGAACCATCTCCGGCGGTTTCGAAGGGCGCTGGAGCAGGGCGAGAAGGCGACGCTCGCGCTCGCCAAGGCGCTCGACCTCGACCGCCGCCCGTCCCGGATCGAGTGCTTCGACATTTCCCATTTGCAAGGAAACGAGACGTACGCGTCCTGCGTCGTCTTCGTCGACGGAGAGCCCGCGAAGGACGAGTACCGCCTCTTCAAGATCGAGAGCCCGGGCATCGACGACTTCGCGTCGATCGCGGAGGCCGTATCGCGCCGCTACACGCGTGCGCGGGACGAAGGCAGGCCTCTGCCCGACCTGCTCCTGATCGACGGGGGCAAGGGGCAGCTCTCCGCGGCGCTCGCGGCGCTCGACCGCATCGGCATCGGGATGGCGGCAGCCGGGCTCGCGAAACGCGAAGAGCAGGTCTTCGTGCCCGGCCGTTCGGCCCCGATCGTGCTCGCAAGGACGAACGCGGGCCTCAAGCTCCTCCAGAGAGCGCGCGACGAAGCGCACCGATTCGGTCTGAAAACGCATCGCCGAGCGCGCGCCAAGCGCGCCCTCGAGAGCCCGCTTCTCGCGATTCCAGGACTCGGGTCCACGCGGGTCCGGATACTTCTCTCCGCCTTCGGGGGAGCCGAAGCCGTCTTCGCCGCGACGGACGAGGCCCTCGCGGCGGTCGCCGGGAAGTCCGTTGCCGCGACGATCGCGCGGTTTCGGCAGGGCTCTACCGGCGAAAGATCCACTGTCGCTGCTACACTTTCGAAGGAATGACTCGCTCCAACAGCGATAGCCGCGTCAAAAAGATGTTGACCGGCGGATCCATCGAACGGACCCCGTTTGCCGAGGTCGTGCGAAGTCTCTACCGGGAACGCGCGACGGCGAAACTGCTCGTGTCGAACAAGGGCGAGGAGCGGACGTGTTTCTTCGACAGGGGCCAGATCCTGTTCGCGAGCTCGAACCGTGAGGCCCAGCTCGTGGGTGAGCTGCTGCGGACGTTCGGTCTCGCGGAAGAGAACCTCCTCCTGTCGGCATTCGAACAGGCGCTCAACGAGCCCGGGCAGGGCCTGGCCCGAGCTCTGACCGAATCGGGCGCGGTGCCCGGATATGTCGCGGAGGCCGCGGTTCGGGCTCTCGCCGAGCGCCTGTTTTTCGACACGTTCAAATGGACCACCGGAATCTTCACCGTCACGCCCCTGGACGAAACCCCGTTCGTCCCGGCGAAGATGGATCGGCCGACAGGCGGCCTCGTCCTCGAAGCGCTCCGCCGTCTCCCGGCCCCCGCCTCACAACTCAATTCACCCCTCGATCCGGGCGCCCGGCCGGTCTTCGCGCCGGACATCCTGTTCCGGTATCAGGCCATTCTCGTCTCGGCCGCGGAGGCGGAAGTGCTCGGGAGAGTCGACGGCGCGACGACCGTGGAGCAGATTCATCGCGACCAGCGGATCGTCGCCCGGCTCGCGGGAACGGGGCTCCTTCAGCTCGTAGCGCAGGGGCGCCCCATCGAGAAGAGCGGCGTCGCCGAAGGCCTCCTTTTCCTGAACGTCGAGATCTCTGGCGTGCAGCCTCCAGCGCGCGTGGCCGAACAGAACGAGCTCCAGCGCGAGCTCGTCTGGAATTCCTATCGCCGGCTGGACTGGGCCTCGCACTACGACCTCCTCGGCGTTGAGCCGCAAGCTCCGGTCGAGGTCGTCGCCAAGGCTCTTCACGAGCGCGCGCGCATATTCCATCCGGACCACCACATGAAATCGCACCTGACGGACGCGCGCGAAGCGCTCGAGGCGCTCTTCGCCAGCATCCGCAGCGCCGAGCGCACGTTCCGGACACCAGAGTCGCGCCAGGCGTACGACCGGACCCTCGAGGTGAGCGCCGATACCATCGCGTTGCCCGGAACGGAACCGACTCTCGAGGTCCAGAAGGAAATCGCCCGCAAGAACTTCGTGCGCGCGAAGATCCTGTACGAGGAAGAGGATTTCTACCCGGCGTACGAAATGGTCCGGCAGGCCGTCGAGTTCGACCCAGGCCAGAAGGACTACTGGGTGCTCCTCGCGAGAATTCAGCGGAAGAACCCGAAATGGGTCCGGCACGCGACCGAGACGATGCGGCGAGCCGTCAAGTTCATCCCCGAGAACGTCGAGTTGTGGTGGGAGCTCTCCGAGGCCTGCCTTGGAGAGCGGAACGAACCGGAGCGCGTGAAAGCCTTGAAGGAAGTCATGCGGCTCGACCCCGGAAACCGGAGGGCGCAGACCGCGCTTGCGGCCATTACGGCGAAGGCGTCCCGGTGACGGGGGGAATACCCCAGCTCTTCGGCACCGGTCTCGGACTCTCGACGGCGGCGGGCCTCAACTCCTACGCGGTGCTGCTCGTCTACGGGGCGATGGCGCGGCTTTTTCCGGAGGACTACACGGGCTCGATTGCGCGACTCCTGGCCTCGACGCCGGCCCTCACCGTCGCGGCCGTGCTCTTTCTGCTGGAGTTCTTCGCCGACAAGATCCCCGGGCTCGATCACTTCTGGCACTTGCTACATTCGTTCATCCGGCCCGTCGTCGGCGCGGTCGTCGCGATCGCCTGCGTCCAGCCCGAAGGGTCGGCTCTCCTCGACGTCGTCGCCGGAGGGTCCGGCGGGACGGTCGCCCTCGTCTCCCACCTCGTGAAAAGCGCCACGCGGCTTACGTCGACGGCCCTCACGGCGGGCGTCGCGAACGCGGCGCTGTCCCTCGCGGAGGATATCGTCGCGTTCCTCCAGAGCCTTGTCTCGATTTTTCTTCCACTCGTCGCGCTCGTCGTCGTGATCGCGATCGGGCTCATCTTCGTCTTTACGATTCCGCGAATGGCGCGCTTCCACGACCTCTTCGGGAGGCGCCGCCCGGGACGCGAGGCGCCCCCGCCCTCCTGACCTGTCAGGATTGGCATCTTCCGTGCACTTCTTTCCGTCGGAGGCCCCCGATGACGCTGCGCCTGAACCTCCTCCTCGCTGCCGCGGTCGCGGCCCGTCTCCTCGCACATGCATCCACGGCTCTGGCCGCCGACGCCGTGATGGGGCCCGATGAGCCGCTGCGCGACGTGGCGCCGGTGCCGCACGTGGCGATCGGGGCGTGGGACATCGCCCGTCTCGACGGAGATCTGCGCGTCTCGCGCGCCATCCTCGTCCTCCCGCTGCGCGATCGCGATGGCCTCGCGCGCCTCCTCGCGGCGCAACAGGACCCCTCCTCCTCAGAATTCAGGCGCTGGCTCTCACCCGACGAGTTCGGAAGCCGTTTCGGCGCTCCGGAGGCCGACGTCGCGGCACTGCGCGCGCACCTCGAGGCGCACGGGCTCGAGGTGGAGGACCCACCGGGGGGCCGGACGGCGCTCGCCTTCTCGGGCCGCGCGGCGGACGTCGAGCGCGCCTTCGACACGGAGTTGCACGAGGTTTGGGTGAACGGCGTCGTGGGAGTGGCGAACGTGCGTCCCGCGCGGCTGCCCGGGAGCCTGGCCCGCCGGACGGCCGGCCTCCTCTCGCTGAACAGCCTCGAGCACCGGCGCTCGCTCAGCCGCCGCGCTCCGGAGTTCACGTTCCAGGGTTCGCACTTTCTCGCGCCCGCCGACGTCTCGACCCTCTACGGGATCGACGCCCTCGCCGCCGCCGGGCTCACGGGTTCGGGCCGAAAGATCGCCATCCCGGCTCAGTCGAATATCGTGCTCGACGACACGCGGTTCTTCCGCCAGTACTTCGGCCTGCCCGTGAACGACCCGCAGGTGATCCTGAACGGGCCGGACCCGGGCATCGTGTCGTCGGGAAGCTACGACGACGAGGCCACCCTCGACGTCCAGTGGTCCGGAGGTGTCGCGCCGGGGGCTCAGATCCTCCTCGTTGTGACCAAATTCGACGACGTTACAGGCGGGGGAGTGGACGCCTCGGCGCTCTACGCCGTGAGCAACAACCTCGCGGACATCCTGTCCCTGTCCTACGGATATTGCGAGGCGTTCCTCACCGATGCCGACATCGAATTCTACGCCAACATGTGGGCGCAGGCGGCGGTGCAGGGAATAACCGTCCTCGTCTCCTCCGGGGACTCGGGGGTAGCCGGGTGCAAGGGCCTCGGCGCGGGAGGCGCCTCGATCGCCTCCGTGAACGGGCTGGGCTCGTCGCCCTACGCGACTACAGTCGGCGGGACGCAGTTTCTGGACTCGCCCTCCTCGGCATACTGGAATTCGACGAACGACGCCGTGACGAAAAAGTCCGCCAAGGAGATGATTCCAGAGGCGACGTGGAACGAGTCGTCGAGCGGCGCGTCTGGAGGCGGAGTCAGCACGGTTTTCACCCGCCCACCCTGGCAGGCGGTGGCCGGCATCCCCGCCGGGTCCATGCGCGCAGTCCCGGACGTTTCCCTCGCGGCGTCGACCAAGAATGCGTACGCTGTGATCAAGGGCCACACCTCGACGGCGACCGGCCTTGCGTTCTTCGGCGGGACGTCGGTTGCCTCGCCGTCCTTCGCGGGCATCGCAGCGCTCGTCGGGCAGCGCGCGGGCTCGCGCCTCGGCAACCTGAACCCGCTCCTCTACGCGCTCGGGGCGGCGCAGTACGGCACGTCCGGTGCGGCGTCGGCAGGCGCCGGTCCGTTCCGCGACGTCACGACCGGCTCGAACACTGTGCCCGGCGTGACGGGCTACGCCGCGGGTCCCGGCTACGACGCCGCGACCGGCCTCGGGTCAGTCGACGCCTCGGCCCTGTCGGCGTCGCTTCCGTCGCCTTCCGTCGCCGGCGTGGACCTCGCACTCCTCGCGTCGCCCGCCGTCGTGTCCGTTGCGCCCGGCGGAAGCGTCGCGGTGTCCTTCGCGCTCACCCAGTCCGCCACCGCAGCCGACGCGGTCGCGACGCTCGCCTTGTCGGGGCTGCCCGGCGGGCTCACGGCGTCTTTCGGTCCTTCGAAAGTGGACGACGCGACGACCGGCATCGTCTCCCGTGCGGCAAACACCTTCCTGACGCTGACCGCCGCGGCATCCGCTGCGCCCGGCACGTACCGCATCGACGCGACCGCGACGTCAGGTGGAGTCTCGCGTCGCGTCGCGCTCTTCGTCACGGTGGGCTCGGTCGCGGCCGCTCCGCCCTCGGGCCCGGGCGTCCAGGCCCCCGTCGTCCTCGACGTCTTCGGAGCAGGTGGTTCGCACTACACGTCCGACCTGGTCGCCGTGAACCGCGGAGCCGCCGACGTGACACTTCTCCTCCGCTTCGCTCAGACGCCGGCTCCATCGTCGCCCGGGCCTGTGATCGCCCGCTCTCTCGGCGCGGGCAGGCAGTTCGCCGTCACCGATGTCGTCGCGTTCCTCGGGGCGAACGGTTACGCGCTTCCGTCGGATGCGTCCTCAAAGCTGGGGACGCTTTTCGCGACGTTCGTCGGAGCAACCGATCCATTGACCATTTACGTCGGGTCGCGGACCTCCACGCCGAATCCGAACGCGGGCGTCGGAGGCTCCTTCGGCACGTTCTCGGCTGCGGTCACGGTCGGCGCCGCCTCCTCGAGCGACGCGTGGATTTACGGCCTCCGGGAGAACACGGGCTACCGCTCGAATCTCGCCCTCGTTCACGCGCCCGGTGCTGCGACCGGCGCGACCTCGGGTCCGGTCGAGGTCGAGGTCCAGCTCTACGACGGCGACAGCGGCGGGCAGGCGGGGGCGCCCCTCAAGCACACGCTCCAGCCGGGGGAGTTCTTCCAGTACGACCGGATCCTCGACAACACGTCCACGGGCGTCACGAACGGATACGCCCGCGTGCGCCTGACGTCCGGGATTGATCGCTTCATCGCTTACGGGATCGTGAATGACGGTCCGAGCACGGGCGGCGGGACGTCGGACGGGAGCTTCCTCTCCGCGAACGCGACGGAGGGCCTGGTTCCGATCATCCTCGACGTGCCGGGGCCTCCGCACTTCACGACGGACCTGACCCTGACGAACGCAACATCGAGTCCCGTCACCGCGACGCTCACATACACGGCGGCCACGGTGTTCAACTCGAACGGCGAGGGCAGCGGAACGAAGTCGATAACGCTCGGCAAGCTGGAGCAGCTCGTCGTGCCGAACGCGATCGACTACCTGCGTTCGCTCCTACTCCCGATCCCAGTCGGCGGAAACCAGGGTGGCACGCTGCTCGTCACGGGCGCCGTGGCCCAGGCGCGCACGTCGAACCCGAATCCCGACGCGAGCGTCGGCGGCACCTACGGCCTCTCCTACCCGGCGGTCGCTTCCCCGGCACGCGCGCGGAGCGAGGCCTGGGTCTACGGCCTTCGCCAGGACGCGAACGTGAGGAGCAATCTCGCGATCGCCGACGCGCGCATCGGCGGAGGGTCCGTGGACTACGTCCTCGACGTCTTCGACGCCGACACGGGCTCCCCGACGCCCGTCCAGACGCAGACGATTTCGCTGGGCGGCGGCCAGTGGAATCAGGTGAACGGCATCCTGGCCGGGGCGGGGATCGCGCACGGCTACGTGCGCGTGAGGCCCGCGTCCGGAACGTCGGACTTCGTGGCGTACGGCGTCGTCAACGACGGACCCACGGCGGGTTCGCGCACGTCGGACGGCTCGTACATCCCGATGGTCGTCATCAACTGATATCCTCGGGCCGACTCGGGCCGGACAGGCGGTCGCCGCTCTCGACGCTTCGGCGGAAGGAGGGGAGGAAAGTCCGGACTCCCGCGGGCAGCGTGCCGGAGAAATTCCGGTCGGGGTAACCCGAAGGAAAGTGGCACAGAGAACATACCGCCGACGCGCCGCAAGGCGCAGGTAAGGGTGAAAAGGTGCGGTAAGAGCGCACCGCGGTTCCGGCAACGGGACTGGCAGGCGAAACCCCACGCGGAGCAAGGCCAAATAGGGTGATGGAAGGGGCGCCCGCCCTCGCGGCTTCGGCCGACGTCACCGGGTAGGTCGCTCGAGCCCGTCCGAAAGGCCGGGCCTGGAGGAATGACCGCCGGCCGGAAGGCGCGAGCCGACCGGTTACAGAATCCGGCTTATCGTCCGGCCCGAGTCATTTTTCCTCTCAAGCTGCGAGAATTCCCCCGTGCCCGAGATCGTCGACGGCAACAATCTGATCGGTCGCCTCGGCGGCGGGTCGCGCGAGGGGCTCGTCACGGAGCTCTGCGAGATCGCGCGGCGAAAGCGAAAGCGGCTGACGGTCGTCTTCGACGGGCCGCCCGAGCCCGGGCGTGCGAAGGTCCAGACGTTCGGCGACGTCCATGTCGTCTACGCGGCGCCGCGCTCGGCCGACGAGGAGATCGTGCGCTGCATCCGCGAGGCGTGACGGTCGTGACGGACGACCGGGCGCTCGCGTCCGCCGTCGCGGCCGCGGGCGCGCGCACGGCCGGGATCGGAGTCTTTCGGCAGGACGCATCCTCCCGCATGGCAGGACCTCCTCCCGCCGCCCCCCAAGCCCTCCGTGGGCGGCGGCGCGAAGGATTGGGAGCGCTGGTTCTCGGACCCGAAGAACCGCCTCGGCTGACCGCGCGCGGCTGCACCTGATACTCTTTCGCGGTCAATTCAATCGGGAAAGGAGCATCCGTGACCGGACTTCGAAGGGGATCCCTGTATGCCGTTCTCCTTGGCGTCGCATCGTTCGGCGCCGCTCGAAGCGCCGGTGCCCAGGCGACCGGCATACTCAAACCCGGCAAGGCGATCGCGAAGGCCGCTCCGACCCCGACCCCCGCGAAGAAAGTCCTCGTGAAGCCGACAGTGACCACGGGCGGCACCGCAAAGGTGATCTACCCGCCTGGGGCCGCCAAAGCCCGTGAAACGGCCTCGATCCGTGCATCGATTAACGCAGGAGCCGTTTCGACTCACACGAGCCCGGGAACCGTGAGGCTCAACCCGCTCAACAGGGCGCCCGGAATCGAGGGCGTGAACGGACAGGCGGGGGCGTTCACGGTCACGCCCGGGTCTCACCTGACGATCAGCGGCTGGGAAATGGGCGACACCCTCGGGCAGGTCAACCTCATCGGCACCTTCCCGGGCGGCGCCGCGCCGCTCACAGTCGTGAACTGGACGGCCGGCACCATCACCGCAAATCTCCCGAACGGCCCGAACGTGCGTGGCGTCCTCGACCAGGCTGTCACGTTGCAGGTCGTGACGGGGGCGCGCCGTACGTACGTCCACGCAGGCAACTTCCTCGCGGCGCGCGAGGAGATCACTGTGACGACGAACATCCCGCGCTTCGTCAGGTTACAGGCCGGAGGAACCTGGGGGGATTACGTGGGGATGGCCCCGAGTGGAGCCGTCTGGCGCGAGGAGCTCGGTCGGTCAATCACGTGCAAGGCGACTGGCGCGGACACCCTCACGGTCCTCGATCCCGGACGAGGTTTCGTCGTGACGTCGCTTGCCGCATCCTGGGGCCGCACAGACGCGGGAGACGGTGACCAGGGCGGCCGCGACGGCTCGCGTACGTACACGCCGGGCTACGATTTTGGAGAATGGCGCGGCGCCAGCATCCCGGTCCGATGGGGGGTTTGGCGAAGCCACAGCTCGCCGACGGCCTCCGGCATGCCTCCCGATGACGTTTGCCTTTCTTGGTACCAGATCTCCGTCACGGTGAGCGGCCCCGCGGGCGTCTCGCCCTTCTGACACAATCGCCGCGATGTCCGACCTGATCCGCCCGAGACGCCTCTCGCCCGGCGACACGGTCGGCGTCGCGGCGCTGTCCGGGCCTCCCGATCCGGACGCCCTCGCCGCGAGTGTCCGGGCGCTCGAGGGTTTCGGCTATCGGGTGAAGGTCGCGCCAAACGTTCTCGCGCAGGAGCCGCTCCTCGGCCTCGCGGGCACCGCCGAGGAACGCGCGGCGGGCTACCGGGCGCTCCTCATCGAACCGGACGTCAAGGCGATCCTGTTTGCCCGTGGCGGCTACGGCGTCGCCTCCGCGCTCGCGCACCTCGACCCGGCGGAAGCGGCCGCGCACCCGAAGATCCACTGCGGCTTCTCGGACTTGACCGTCCTTTCCTCGTGGCTCCTGAAGACGGGCGTTCCTTCGTTCCACGGCCCTATGGTCGCGGCCGATCTCGCGCGCGGCCTCGACCCGCTCTCCGCGTCCTTCTTCCCTTCGATGCTGGAGGGGAGGGGGCCGCGCCCCAGCCGGCGGGGTCATCCTCGTGGCGGGTGCCGCGTCGGGCAGGCTCGTCGGGGGTTGTCTGTCGCTCCTTGCCGCTTCGTTCGGTACGCCCTGGGAATACGACTACGCCGACGGCCTTCTGCTCTTCGAGGACATCGCCGAGGAAGCCTACCGAATCGACCGGATGCTCGGGACCCTGATCGATTCCGGCCGATTCGCTAAACTATCCAGCATCTTGATCGGGTGCGCATGAAAGTCGTCGTCAAATCGGGAGCGCCGGGCGGGTTCACGGACTACGTCGCGCGATTTTCCGCTGGCCAGCCCATCTTCGAAGAGGGCGAGGTCGGCAACGAGATGTACGTCATCCAGTCCGGCACGGTCGAGATCTTCAAGCGCGCCAGGCGCGGCGAGGAAAAGCTTCTCGCGACGCTCGAGAAGGGTGATTTCTTCGGGGAGATGTCGATTCTCGAGGACGTAGCCCGCACGGCCTCGGCCCGCGCGAAGGCGGACGTCGAGCTCGTCCGGATCAACCAGTCGACGTTCGACGAGATGCTCCGTCACAACGCGGAGATTGCCGTGCGCATGCTCCGCAAGCTGTCCCGAAGGCTGCGCGAGACGACGAAGCTCCTCGAGCAGTCCACCGGCGCGGCTCCCGCGCTCGACGAGAGCTCGTCCGACATCTTCGCGAAGGTCTCGGAGCGCCATGACATCTTCCGGCTCGTCGCCGCCGCCGGCGGCGAGGAGTTCTTCCTGAACCGCGACGGGGAGACCACCGTGGGGCGTGTCGACCCCGTCACGGGAATCAAGCCGGACGTGGACCTCGCAAACCTCGACACGCAGCGGTCGGTCTCGCGCCGGCACTCGAAGATCGTCCACGAGAAGGGCGAGTTCAGGGTCGTCGAGGAGATCGGCACGATGAACGGCACGTTCGTGAACGGCACGCGTATCGTCACGGGCCAGCCCGTGACGATCAAGGACGGGGACCGCACGCGCTTCGGGCTCGTGGACCTCACGTTCCGGGTCAGCAAGGCGTAGGGGGCCCGTCCCGCTGCTCCCTTCTCTTCCATCGCTTGCCAGCCTGCCCGGCATCGGCCCCGCGCGGGCGAAGGAGCTGGCCGAAGCCGGGGTCGAGACGGCGCTCGATCTCCTCCTTCACCTCCCGTTCCGCTACGAGGACCGCACCCGGATCGGGCGCATCGCCGATCTCGTTCCCGAGGGCCCCGCCACGACGGTAAAGGGCGAGGTTCTCTCCGCGAAACTCATCCGCACCCGTCGCCGCGGCTTCACGATCTTCGAGGCGATCCTCGACGACGGCTCGGGTCCTCTCAGAATCATCTTCTTCAACCAGCCCTACCTTCAGCGGTGGATGCTGCCGAAGAAGGTCTTCTGGGTTTACGGGGCTCCGACGCAGGCGGCGCGCTATCGGCGCGGGCTCGTCATGGAGAACCCGCAGATAGAAGAGTTCCTAGAAGGTGAAGAGGGGCGGGACCCCCTCAGCGTCGGCCGGGTCGTTCCCATTTACCGCAAGCTGCCGGGCCTGACGCCCCGTGCACGCCGCACGGTCGTCTTCCACCTTATAAGAGACTTTGCAGACCACCTCCCCGAGCGTATGCCTCCGTCGAAGCGGGAGGGTCCGAAGCTGCCCGCTCTTTCCGAATCCCTCCAAGAAGCCCACTTCCCGGGCAGCAGCGGCGGGCCCGCCGACGCCTCGCCCTGGACCGAACGCACCTCGCCCTACCTCCACCGCCTCGTGTACGAGGAGTTCCTCGAGTTCCAGGTAGGCCTTCAGCGGCGGCGCCGGGCGCGTGCGGCCGACCCGGCGCCCGTGCTCGCCGCGGACGACGCCATTCGCGCGCGGCTCAAGGCGCTCCTCCCGTTCGCGCTCACCGGGGCGCAGAAGCGGGTGATCCGGGAGATCGGCGAGGACTTCCGGCGCGGCAGGCCGATGCGGCGGCTTCTCCAGGGCGACGTCGGGAGCGGCAAGACGATCGTCGCGGTGCTCTCGGCCGTGCTCGCCGCCGCGTGCGGGTACCAGACCGCGCTCATGGCACCAACCGAAATCCTCGCCGAGCAGCACGCGGCGACGATCTTCCGCCTGCTCGCGCAGTCGGGGCTCGTGCCCGCGCTCCTCACGGGTCGCGTCAAGGGAAAGGCCCGCGTCGCGCTTCTGGACCAGCTCGCGGGCGGGCGCGTCAACCTCCTCATCGGGACACACGCGCTCCTGGAAGATCCCGTGGCGTTTCTGCGGCTCGGACTCGTCGTCATCGACGAGCAGCATCGGTTCGGGGTGGCCCAGCGCACGGCGCTCGCGGCGAAAGCCGTCACGTCAGGCCGAAAGCCGCACCTCCTCGTGATGTCCGCGACGCCGATCCCGCGCTCCCTGGCGCTCACGCTGTACGGCGATCTCGACGTGTCGACGCTCGACGAGAAGCCGCCCGGGCGGACTCCGGTGGCGACGCGCATTCTCCCGGAGTCCGAGCGTGGCGTCGTGTTCCGTGAGATCGAGGCCGAGATCCGGGCCGGGGGCCAGGCCTACGTCGTCGTTCCCCTCATCGAGGAGTCGGACAAGATCGAGGCGCGCGCGGTCGAAAAGCACGTCGAGGAGATCCGCCGGGCGCTGCGAGGGAGACGCGTCGGGGTCGTGCATGGCCGCATCCCGCCCGACGAGCGCGAACGAACGATGGGGGAGTTCGCGGCCGGCCGGCTCGATGTCCTCGCGGCGACCACCGTGATCGAGGTCGGCGTCGACGTGCCGAACGCCTCCTACATGCTGATCGAGAACGCCGAACGCTTCGGTCTCGCCCAGCTCCACCAGCTGCGCGGCCGCGTCGGGCGGGGACGACGCGCCTCGCGCTGCGTGCTGCTGTTCGGCCCGGGGATCTCGCCGGAGTCGCGCGAGCGGCTCGCCGTTCTCGAGAGGACGGACGACGGATTCGTCGTGGCCGAAGAGGACCTGAAGCGCCGCGGCCCAGGCGACGCGCTCGGGACCCGCCAGAGCGGTATCCCGCTTTTCCGGGTCGGCGACCTGATCCGGGACCTGAAGTGGATGAAACTGGCGCGCGACGAAGCGAGTCGAATGCTCGCGGACGGCACGGACGCGCCGTTCCGCAACGCGCTCTTTCTCCGGGCGGCCGACCTGCCGGCAGGCGACTGATGCCCCTCTCGTTCCGGGTTAACATCTCGGGCCGCGCGGTGTGACCGCGCTCGAAGGCGCCGTGGACCCGCAAAAAACCCTCGAAATCGTCATCCAGATCGTCGTGCTTCTGTTCGCCGTCTCGTTCCACGAGTCGGCCCACGGTTACGTGGCGATGAAGTGCGGCGACAACACGGCGCGCGACCTGGGGCGGATCACCATGAACCCGCTGAAGCACCTGGACCCGATCGGCAGCCTCTTATTCCCGGCGATGCTCGCGTTCTCGGGCCTGCCCGTCTTCGGCTGGGCGCGCCCCGTTCCGGTCTCGCTCAGGGGCGTCCCGAATCCGCGGCGGGCCAACCTCCTCGTCTCGGCCGCGGGGCCGCTCTCGAACCTCCTCCTGGCCATCGTGTTCGCGGCGGGCTTCGCGCTCATCAAGGGCATCGAGGTGCCTTCGAAGGCGAGCCCCCTCTACCCGCTGTCGCTGATTTTCGCGCTCTCGGTCCTCGTGAACGTCTCGCTGGCGATCTTCAATCTCCTGCCGATCCCGCCGCTGGACGGGTTCGGCGTCGTCGAGAGCCTCGCGCCGGCGTCCGCGCTGCCCGCCATCATCTGGATGAGGCGATTCGGCTTCATCATCCTCGTCGTCGCGATGTTCACGGGCGCCCTCGGTTTCATCATGCGGCCCGTGCAGAACCTCGTGATCACCTGGCTGAGATCCTGATGTCTTCCTCTTCGAGGCAAATCGTTCTTTCCGGCCTGCGTCCCACGGGTCGCGTCCACCTCGGCAACTACTGGGGCGCCGTCAAGAACTGGGTCGACCTCCAGGAGACCTACGACTGCCGCTACTTCGTCGCCGATCTGCACGCGCTCACGACCGACTACGCCGACGCCTCCCAGATTCGGCAGGCCTCGCTGGATGCCGCGACGGACTGGCTGTCGGTCGGCCTCGATCCGGAGAAATCCGTCATCTTCGTGCAGTCGCGCGTCCCGCAGACGGCGGAGCTGGCGCTCGTCTTCGGGATGATCACGCCCCTCGGCTGGCTCGAGCGCGTGCCGACTTACAAGGAGCAGATCGAGCAGCTCCGGGAGCGCGACCTCGGGACTTTCGGGTTTCTCGGATATCCAGTTCTCATGACCGCCGATATCGCGCTCTATCGCGCGCACTTCGTGCCTGTCGGCAAGGACCAGGAGAGCCATCTCGAGATCTGCCGCGAGATCGTCCGGCGCTTCAACGGCTTCTACGGCGACGTCTTCCCCGAGCCGCGGGCGCTCTTCACCCAGACCCCGAAGGTGCCGGGCCTCGACGGCCGGAAGATGTCGAAGAGCTACGGAAACACGATCGCCCTCTCCGACCCGGCGGCCGACGTCGAGAAGAAGGTCATGGGCATGGTCACGGACCCGGGCCGCGCGCGCCGGTCCGACCCGGGGAATCCCGACGTCTGCAATCTCTATCCGTTCCACATCCTCTACTCGCCGCCCGAAGAGCAGAAGCAGGTGGATCTCGAGTGCCGTACGGCGGCGCGCGGCTGCGTGGACTGCAAGAAGCACCTCATCCGCAACATGAATGCCGCGTTGGAGCCGATCCGCCAGAAGCGCGCCGAGATCCTGGCGAAACCGGGCTATGTGAGGGACGTGCTCGAAACGGGAAACGAAAGAGCGAGAAATATTGCTTCGGAAACGATGGAGACAGTCTCCGACGCAATGGGGTTGCTGTGAGAGCCGTCGTTCTTCACCTTCTAAGAAATCTTCGGTCGTTCTTCCATGGCTGAAGGCATTCGCATCCCAGTCCCCGCCGGCGCGGACCTCATGCAGCCCTACCCGGTGAAGCTGCCGATGTTCGAGGGGCCGCTCGATCTCCTCCTCCATCTCATCCGCAAGAACGAGGTGGACCTCCGAAACCTCCCGGTGGCCGATATCTGCCGGCAGTACCACGAGTACATCGTCCTCATGGTCGAGCTCGACCTCGAGGTCGCGGCCGAGTTCCTGTACGTCGAAGCGATGCTTCTCCACATCAAGTCGCAGCTCGTGCTCCCACGGGCGGCCGCCGTGGAGGGCGAGCCCCTCGAGGATCCGCGCGACGAGCTCGTGAGGCGTCTCCTCGAGTACCGCAAGTACAAAGGCGTCGCCGAGTCGCTGCACGAGATGGAGGCCGTCCGCCTTGGCCTCTGGAGCCGGCCGCCGACGAGGGTCGAGGTAGGGGGAGGGGAAGCCGAGGAGACCGACCTCTCAGAGGTCTCCCTTTTCGATCTCCTGGCCTTCTTCAAGGGTGCCGTCGACCGATACCGCGCCCAGCATCCGCCATCGATGGAGATCGCCCACCAGAAGTTCTCCATCAAGGAGAAGATGGAGCAGATGCTCGCGCGCATCAAGGCCGGGACCGGCAACGTACCGCTTTCGGAAGTGTTCCGCGGCCTCTCGGGACGCGGCGAGGCGATTGCCATCTTCCTCGCCGTCCTCGAGCTCCTGAGGCTCCGCGTCGTCCGCGCGCGCCAGGACGGCGAATTCAACGAGATTTATCTGGACCCGACGGGTGAGTCGGCATCGCTCGAGGGCTACGAGGAGGCCTACCGGTGACCACGCATGTGGCGCTCCTCGAGGCCCTCCTCTTCGCGTCCGGGAAGTCCGCGACCGTCGAGCGTCTCGCCGAGGCCGCGGAAATCACGAAGGAAGAGGTCGAAGCCGCCCTCGACGCGCTCGAGAGCGCCTGCGAGGCCGAAGGGCGGGGCGTACGCGTGGACCGCGTCGCCGGTGGCGCGCGCCTCGTGTCGCGCAACGAGTACGACCTGCCCGTCCGAAGCCTCCTCGGGCTCGAGGGCAAGAACAAGCTCTCGATCCCGAGCCTCGAGGTGCTGTCGATCGTGGCGTACCGGCAGCCGGTCACGGCGCCCGAGATCGCGGAGCTTCGCGGCGTGAGCTCGGCGTCCTCGCTGCGCACCCTCCTCGACAAGAAGCTCATCACGACGGCCGGCCGCAAGGAAGTCGTCGGGACCCCGTTCCTGTACAAGACGACGAAAGAGTTCCTCGTGCACTTCGGCCTGGCCGACCTGAAGGACCTCCCGCGCCCGGAGGACCTCGACGCGCTTTATGGGGTCGAGACGAATACGGCGCAGACCGAGCTGTTTCCGGAGCAGAATTCTGCTGAAGAAGAGAAGGAAACAGGAATAGATAGAGAGAAAGAGGAAGATTCTTAGAATGGTTAATTCCCTTCCCTCTTCTAAGCAAATCTTTCTTTCTCTTTTCCTATTTGGACGTGTGCCATGACCGCTGAGCGTCTCCAGAAGATTCTTTCCGCCGCCGGCATCGCCTCGCGGCGTGCGGCCGAACAGATCATCCTCGAGGGCCGCGTCACGGTGAACGGCCACAAGGTGAAGGAGCTCGGCGTCAAGGCCGACATCACGAAGGATCACGTCAAGGTGGATGGAAAGCTCGTGCGCATCGCGGTCGCGCGGCGCTACATCCTCATGAACAAGCCCAGGGGTCTCATCGTCACGCGCGAAGACCCGGGCGGCATTCCGACCGTCTTCGAGCTCCTGAAAGGCCGCGTGGGGGAGCGTGTCGTGGCCGTGGGACGGCTCGACGTGGAATCCGAAGGGCTCCTTATCCTCACGGATGACGGCCCGCTCGTGCACAAGCTGACGCATCCGTCCGGCGGCTGCCGCAAGGAATACGAGGTCAAGGTTTCCGGCGTGCCGACGCCCGCGCAGCTGGAAAGGCTTCGGCGAGGCGTCACGCTTCCCGACGACGGCGCGCGGACGTCGCCCGCCGACATCGAGCTCGAGAAGACGACTCCGGAGAAGAACGGAGCCGGCGGAAACGCGTGGCTCAAGGTGACTCTTGGCGAGGGACGCTCGCGGCAGGTGCGTCGCATGTTCGACCTCGTCGGGCATCCCGTGACGAAGCTCCGCCGGGTCGCGATCGGCCCGATCCGCGATGCGAAACTCCCGCCCGGCGCCTTCCGCGACCTGTCGCCCGAAGAAATAATGGCGCTGCGCGCGATCCGGCCGGCGCCGCCGCGCCCGCGGATTGCACGTCATCGGACACACGGAGCGCGGGGGTCCGCTACGCCGACGAGAACCGGGGCTTGAAGGCGCTCGTCGTCGCGATCGACGGGCCCTCCGGAGTGGGGAAGTCCACGGTCGGCAAGGCGCTCGCCGCCCGCCTCGGCGTGCCCTACCTGGACACGGGTGCGATGTACCGTGCGGTCGGACTCGCCGTGAAACGAAAGGGGATCGCCCTTCCTCTCGAGGACCCCGCCGCCGTCGTCGGCATCGCCTCGGGTGTGGACGTCCGCGTGACCGGGAGCGCGGAAGACGCGCGGACGTGGCTGAACGGGGAGGACGTCTCGAAGGAGATCCGGACGCCCGAGATCTCGAAGTACGCGTCGGCCGTTTCCGCCCTGCCGGGAGTCCGGCGCCGGCTCGCTGGCATGCAGCGCAGCCTCGCGCTGGAAGGGGGCGGCGTGCTCGAGGGCCGGGACATCGGCACGAAGGTCGTTCCCGAAACGCCGCACAAGTTCTTTCTCACAGCTTCCCCTGCCGTGCGGGCCCACCGCCGCTTCGCGGAGCTGTCGGCGAAGAACTCGCTCGAGACATACGAGCAGGTCCTCGCGGACATGGAAGCGCGGGACCATGCGGACGCGACGCGAGCCGACTCGCCCCTCACGGACGACGGGACGTACGCCCGGCTGGACACGTCGGAGCTCTCGGTAGCGGAAGTCGTGGAGCGAGTGCTTTTGGCCGTCGAACGACCGGTTACGCCGGCCGGTTGACCGGCCTCCCCCCGCCCGTCTAACATCAAGGGTTCCGGTCGCTTATGCGTTTGCCACGAGGCGATCCAGGCGATCCAATATCAAGCCCGCGAAGGAGCACGCGTACATGTCGCCAAGGGACCCGAAGAACGACGGTGGCCAGATGGCCGATGAGGGCGCGCAGGACGGAGAGTTTGCGCGTCTTCTCGCCGAGAGCGAGCGCTCGCTCAAGGAGGGAGAGCTCATCCGGGGCCGTGTGCTTCAGGTGACTGCCGACGAGATCCTCGTCGACATCGGCTACAAGTCGGAAGGGATGATTCCCCGCTCCGAGTTCCAGCACATGCCGGCCGACCGCCTTCCCCATCCGGGACAGGAGATCGAGGCCGTGCTCGAGCGCACCGAGGGGCCCAACGGCTACGTCGTTCTCTCCTACGAGAAGGCCCGCCGCGGGAAGGCGTGGGATGTGGTCGAACAGGCGTTCGCCACGAATTCGTCCGTCAAGGGGCGCGTCCTCGAGCGCGTGAAGGGGGGCCTTTCCGTCGACATCGGCGTCCGCGCTTTCCTGCCGGGCTCGATCGCCGACTCGCGCCCTCTCAAGAACCTGGACGTCCTCAAGGGGCGCGAGCTCGAGTTTCGGGTCGTCTCGCTCGACAAGAAGCGCGGCAACATCGTGTTGTCGCGCAAGGCGATCCTCGACGAGGTCGCCGAGGTCAAGAAGAAGGAAGCCTCCGAGGCCCTCGCGGACGGCCGCGTTCTCAAGGGTGTCGTCAAGAATCTCACCGACTACGGGGCATTCGTGGACCTGGGCGGAATCGACGGCCTCCTCCATGTGACCGACATGACGTGGGGCCGCCTCGCGCACCCCTCGGACGCCGTGCACGTGGGACAGGAAGTCGACGTGAGGGTCCTTCGCTTCGAGGAAGCGACGGGCCGTATTTCCCTCGGTATGAAGCAGCTGAAGCCCGACCCGTGGCACGACCTGCCGGCCCACTATCCGGTGGGAGCCCGCGTCCGCGGCAAGGTCGTCTCCCTGACCGACTACGGCGCCTTCGTCGAGCTCGAGGAGGGCGTCGAGGGCCTCATCCACGTCTCCGAGATGTCGTGGACGAAACGAGTCAAGAACCCCTCGAAGCTCCTGAACGTGGGCGACACGATCGAGGCCGTCATCGCGGACGTGAATCCCGAGACGCGCCGACTGTCCCTCTCGCTCCGCGCGACGGAACCGAACCCGTGGGAGCAGCTCGCCGAGAAGTTCCACATCGGCGACCGCATCACGGGCACGGTCCGCAATCTCACGGACTTCGGCGCCTTCGTCGAGATCGAGGAGGGGATCGACGGTCTCATCCACGTCTCCGACATGTCCTGGGGCCGCCGCGTGAAGCACCCGTCCGAGGTCCTGAAGAAGGGCGACGAGGTGCAGGCCGTGCTCACGGCGATCGACGTCGAGAACCGCCGAATCAGCCTGTCGATCAAGGAATTCCGCCCGAACGAGTGGGAGGAATTCTCCGCGAAGCACCAGCCCGGAGACGTCGTCGACGGCACCGTGGCGAAGGTGGCCGAGTTCGGCGTCTTCGTGCGGCTGCCCGAAGGCCTCGAGGGCCTGATGCACGTCTCCGAAACGCCGCTCGCGCGTGGAGAGAAGCCGGCATCGCACTATGAGGAAGGCGACGCCGTTCGCGTCCGCGTCCTCCGGATCGAGCCGGCCGAGCAGCGCATCGGTCTTTCGTCCCGCGACGTGGAGCAGCCCGCGAGAAACGAGACCCATGCGCCGGACGAGGACGTGGCGACCGAGCCCAAGGAAAGCATGGCGGAACACACGACGGCGGAGGCGGCCGAAAAAGCCGTTCCGGCCGGAACCGATCCGCACGAGTAACCAGGAGCGGATCATGACCGGCGTCCGGGGATTGACCGCGTGAAGCGCTCCACCGTCGCTTGGATCGTCGCGGCCGTCGGTTTCGCGTTCCTGCTCCTGCTCGTCTCGGCGGTGGCTCTTGTGTTTTCACCGCGTGGCGGCCCACCGTCCTTCGCCCTCTCCGGGCGCGTGGGGGTCGTCGATATCGAGGGAATCATCCTGTCCGCCGATCGCTTTCGCGAAACGCTCGCCAAGTTCAAGTCCGCGCCCGGCGTCAAGGCCGTGGTCGTGCGCATCAACTCGCCTGGCGGCGGCGTGGCCGCGTCCCAGGAGCTCTTCAGCGAGATCCGCCGCTTCCGGAAGGAGACCGGCAAGCCGGTCGTCGTCTCGATGGAATCGGTCGCGGCGTCCGGCGGTTACTACGCCGCCGTGGCGGCCGACCGAATCGTCGCGAACCCCGGCACGATCACCGGGTCGATCGGCGTGATCATGCAATGGATGAACTACGGGGACCTCCTCGAATGGGCGAAAGTGCGTACGGTGACGCTCAAGAGCGGCGCGCTGAAGGACGCGGGCAATCCGTCCCGGCCCCTCACAGACGAGGAACGGAAGTATTTCGAAGACCTCATCCAGGCGCTGCGCCTGCAGTTCCAGGCGGCCGTGGCTGAAGGCCGCAAAGGACGACTGAAGCCCGAGGCGCTCGCCCACATGTCGGATGGGCGCGTCGTAACAGGAGAAGAGGCGGTCGCGTTGGGACTCGTCGACGAGATCGGCGACTACCGCGATGCGGTCGACCGCGCCGCGCGCCTCGCAAACCTCGCGGTGCCCGCGGAGGTCTGGCATCCGCGGCCCACGAGACCAGGACTCATCGAGCTCTTGACGGGACCTTCGGAATCGACGTGGACGGGGCGCCTACTTTCGGGCGCACCGGTGGGGGGCGGATGGAACGTCTTCTTTCTGTGGTAGGCCGCGCGGAAGGCACGACGACGAAGGCGGACCTCGTCGAACAGGTCGCCCACGCCACCGATCTGACAAAAAAGCAGGCGGAGATCATCGTCGACTCGGTGTTCGACGGCATCATCGCCTCGCTCCGGTCGGGCGAGAAGATCGAGCTCCGGGGATTCGGCAGCTTCCGGCTGCGCCAGAGGGGCGCGCGCATCGCGCGAAACCCCAAACGCAGCGGCGTGAAGGTCATGGTGCCCCCGAAGCGAGTGCCGTACTTCAAGCCGGGCAAGAAGCTGAAAGAGCTGATCAATCAGACGACACCCGAGGCGCCCGCTTCGTCCGCCGCACCCGGTGTGCCGGGAACACGGACTCCGGGAGCCGGCCCGGGCTGATGGAGGCGCTTTTCACGCCGTGGCGCGCGGCGTACCTTACGGGTGACGGGGAGCCCGTGACCGGGTGCCTGTTCTGCGTCCTTCCGGGCCGAACAGACGAGGACGGCCTCATCGTTCACCGGGGCCAGGCGGTGTACGCCGCTCTGAACCGGTACCCGTACACAAACGGGCACCTGATGCTCGCACCCTTCGCGCACCGCGCGTCGCTATCGGCGATGACCTCGAAAGAGCGTCACGAGCTCGTGGATCTCGCCGCGGCCGCCGAGGAGATCCTCGCCGAGGCGTACCGTCCGGACGGCTTCAACGAGGGAATCAATATCGGCCGCAGCGCGGGCGCGGGAGTCGCGGACCACGCGCATTTGCACGTCGTCCCTCGCTGGGACGGCGACACCAACTTCCTGACGGTCCTCGGCGCCACGCGCACGATTCCCGAGGAGCTCGGGGCGACTCGAACGAAGCTCGCTGCCGCGTTCGCCCGCCGCCCGTGAAGCGCCCGGATGGAGAGATCGTCCTCCTGGTGCTCGCGTCGGCCGTCCTTCCGGGACTCGGCCACGCCCTTCTCGGCCGGAGAGCCAGGGGCAGCGCCTTTTTCGCCGTCGTCCTCGCGACCCTCTTCGTGGGACTCCTCCTCGAGCCCCGGAATCCGACCGCGGCCACGTACGAGTACGGTCGCACGTATCTTCTCGTCGCCGCGATCATGCAGCTCCTCCTCGTCCTCGACGTGCTGGAGCGCGCATCCGGGAGGCGCGGATGAGTCTCGCCTCCGACCATTTTCCGCTTCTCGTCCTCCTCGCGGCGCTCATGGCCTCGTTCGCGGCGCTGCTCTGGAAGGATGACCCGAATGACGTGCGCCGCTTCTTCCTGAAGGCGCTTCTCGGTCTGGTGGGCTCGGCGGTCGCTCTCGGATTCCTCTTTCAGGCGGTGTCACGTTGAAGCTCCTCGTCGTGGCCGGAGAGGTCTCCGGCGACCAGCACGCGAGCGCGCTCCTCGCCGCCCTCAGGGACCGAGTGCCGTCTCTCGTTGTATTTGGAGTCGGAGGCGAAAACTGCCGGGGACAGGGCATGCGCCTCGTCGCGCACCAGAAGGACCTCGCCGTCGTCGGCCTCGTCGAGGCGCTTTCGAAGCTGCGCTTCGCGCGAAGGCTCATCCGGACGCTCGTCAAGGAAGCCGTTGCGGAGAAGGCCGACGTCGCGGTTCTCGTCGATTCCCCGGACTTCAATCTCCCGCTCGCTCGTCGGTTGACGAAGGCAGGAATCCCGGTCGTCTTCTATGTGTCGCCCCAGGTGTGGGCGTGGCGGAGCTCCCGCGCCACGACGATCGCCCGCCTCGGCCGCGCGGTCCTCGTCCTGTTTCGCTTCGAAAAGCGGTGGTGGGACGCCCGCGGGCTTGGCGAACGGGTCACCTGGGTGGGCCACCCGCTCGTGGATCGGGCGGCCTTGGAGCTTGCCATCCCGGCGGCGCCGCCGGTCTCGGGGCCTTCAGCGGCGCCGCGGCGTATCGTCCTGATGCCCGGCTCGCGCACGGGGGAGATCCGGCGCAACCTGCCCGTCCTGCAGGGCGCGGTGAGAATTCTCAGGCAGAGTCATCCAAACCTCGAGGTTGTCCTCGTGCAGGCCGACTCGATTCCGGCAGACCTCTTGAAGGATGTGGCCGGCTCGGACTTTGCCTCGTGGAAAATCGCGAAGGGCCCGCACCTCGCGCTGCTCGCTGCGGCGGACGTCGTTCTGGTGGCGTCCGGGACCGCGACCGTGGAGGGACTTCTCGCGCGCGCTCCCATGGTCGTCGTCTACCGCGTGCACCCCCTGACATTCTGGCTCGCGCGCCGGATCGTGAAGGTCCCGTTCGTGGCGATGGCGAATCTCGTGAGTGACGACCGCTCGGGGATCGGAGCGGTGCCGGAGCTGCTACAGGGTGACGCTACCCCCGAGCGAATCGCGTTCGAAGCCGCCCGGTTTCTGGACGATCCCGGCCTCTCCGCACGGACACGCGCGCGCCTGGCGCGCGGTCTGGAGGAACTGGGGCCTCCCGGGGCGCCGGGCCGGACGGCCGATGCGGTTCTCGCCGCACTCCGGCCGGCCGGCACGGGGAGTCTCGCGTGAAGGATTTCCGGCGGCTCCTCGTGCTTTTCCGCCCGCACGGCGCCGCAGCGTTGGCGGCGGTGCTCGCGATGGTCGGCGTCGCCGTCTTCACGGGCCTCGTGACGTATCTTTTCGGCCCGCTGTTCGATCAGGTCCTCACCCCGGAGGCACGTACCGCCGTGATGGTCCACGCTGGCGAAACGCCCGGCCTCGGATCCGTCGTGGGCGAGAAGTCCGTCGTGCGGCGCACCGCGATCGCCAAAGGCTTCGATGCCGGTCTCGCGTCGTTCACCTCCTTTCTCGAGTCTTTTCTCGGCGTCAAGCCGGGGGCGCGCGTCTTCGTCCTGCCGCTCCTTCTTTTCGCCGCTTTCGTCCTCAAGAACCTCTGCGCATTTGTCGCAGAGTACCGGTTCAACGCCGTCGGGCTCGCGTTCGTCCGGGACCTTCGGAAGACCCTCTACGAGAAAATCCTCGGCCAATCAGGGGCGTTCCTCGCCCAGAACCCTTCCGGGGACCTCATCGCACGCGTCACCGGCGACGTCGACCGCATCCAGAGCCTCTTCGGAACCGATCTCGCGGACCTCGTCCAGTCCCTCGCGACCCTCGCGGTTCTCGTCGTCGTCGTCGTCTCGCTCTCGCCGCAGCTGACGCTCGTCGCGCTCCTCATCACCCCCGCCATCGTCGTCCCGGTGATCCTCATCGCGAAGCGGCTGCGCGTCCTCTCGCGCGCAGCGCGCGAACGGATGGGCGACCTCACGGGCGTCCTGTCGGAGACGATCCGCGGGGCGCGCGTCGTCCAAGCGTATGGAGCCGAAAAGTGGGAAAGCGAGCGCTTCTCGGACGTGAACGACCGGACGTTCCGTCTTGCGCGCAAGGGGGCACGCGTCATGGCGTTTGCCTCGCCTCTCGTCGAAACGGCCTCCGTCCTCGCGTTCCTGCTTCTCCTCGCATATGCGACGACGCGCATCGCGGCCGGGAAAATGACGCTCGGCACGTTCATCTCCTACGGCGTCGGCCTCGCGATGATGTATCAGCCCTTCAAGCGGGCGACCCGGACGAACCTGGCTCTCCAGCAGGCGCTTGCATCCGCCCGCCGCCTCTTCGAGGTTCTCGACGCTCCGAACGACGTCGCGGACGCGCCCGGAGCGCGGCCGCTCGCGCCATTTGGACGGGAGATTCGTTTCGAGAACGTGTCGTTCTCTTATGGAGGCGATATCCGCGTCCTCGCGGACGTCGATCTCGTCCTCCCGCACGGTTCGGTCACGGCGCTGGTCGGGCCGTCCGGCGGCGGCAAGTCGACGCTCGTGAGCCTCCTGCCGCGCTTCATGGACCCCACGGCAGGCCGCGTGCTCGTGGACGGGACCGACGTGAGAGGGGCGACGCTCGCGTCGCTGCGCGCCCAGATCGGCCTCGTGACGCAGGAGACGATCCTCTTCGACGAGAGCATCCGGCGAAACGTGGCTTACGGGCGTCCCGACGCCTCGGACGGCGACGTCTGCGCAGCCCTCGCGGCGGCGAACGCGCTCGCCTTCGTGGACGCGCTTCCCGCCGGGATCGACACGCGGGTGGGCGAGGCCGGCGCCCGCCTTTCGGGCGGACAGCGTCAGCGGCTCGCGATCGCGCGCGCACTCCTGAAGAACGCCCCGATCCTCGTCCTCGACGAGGCGACGTCGGCGCTCGACGCCGAAAGCGAGCGGGCCGTCCAGGAGGCCCTCGAGCGGCTGATGGCGGGACGAACCGTCCTCGTCATCGCGCACCGGCTTTCTACCGTTCGAAGAGCCGACCAGCTCGTCGTCCTCGACGCCGGGCGGATCGTGGAGCGCGGGAGGCACGCGGAGCTGCTCGCGGCCGAGGGGATGTATCGTCGCCTTCACGACCTGCAGGTTTTCGAAGCGTCGGGCAGCGCGCCGGGGGCGGGGAGCAACGCACCATGAAATCCATGACCGGATTCGGCCGCGCGGCGGGAACGCTTCCCGACGGGACGGAGGTCTCAGTCGTCATCCGAGGCGTAAACCACCGTTTTCTCGATCTCTCGATCAAGCTGCGAGACGAGTACACCTCCGCCGAGCCGGCGATCCGGAAGGCTGTCGGTGCCATCACGGCCCGCGGTCACATCGACGTCATGATCCGGACGACGCGGCCTCCGGGCGTCGCGGGCGCGGCGCCCGCGGCGCGTCTCGACATGGACGCGGCGGAGCGTTATGCGAGGTTCTGGAAGGAAGATGCTTCGAAAAGGGGTTTGCCGGCGGATCTCTCACCGAGAGACCTTCTCGCGCTGCCCGGCGTCGTGCGCTCGGACGATGCGGCGGCCGAGCCGGATTCCTCCTTCGAAGAATCTCTCGTTTCCGTGGTCGAAAAGGCTCTTCGCGATTTCGACGGGACCCGCTCACGGGAAGGCGCGTCTCTTTCTCTTACCTTCAAAGAGATTCTTGGACGAATCGAATCTGGCGTGGCGCTCCTCGACGCAGCACGGGCGGGGATCTGCGAGCGCATCGCGGCGACCCTTCGCGAGCGCATCGCGAAGCTTGCCGCGGGCGTGGCGCTCGACGAGTCCCGGCTCGTCCAGGAGGTGGCCCTTCTCGCCGACCGCGCCGACATCACGGAGGAGATCGACCGCCTCAAGACCCACCTCGTCGAGCTGCGGCGTCTTCTCGCCGCGGGGGGGGCCGTCGGCCGCCGCCTCGACCATCTCGTGCAGGAGATTCACCGCGAGGTGAACACCTCCGGATCCAAGGTACGGGAGACGGGCGCCACGCGGCTCGTCCTCGACCTCAAGACCGATCTCGAAGCCTTCAAGGAACAGGTCCAGAACGTCGAATGAGAGGATTGCAATGAGCCGAGGCGACCTCTTCATCGTTTCCTCGCCTTCGGGGGCGGGAAAGACGACCTTGATCCACCGCGTTCTCCAGGACCCGCGGATCGGGGGCTCCCTCTACTTCTCGGTTTCTCACACGACGCGGCTTCCGCGGGCCGGAGAGCGCACGGGAGTGGAATACCACTTCGTCGACGAGAATGCGTTCCGCGCGATCGAGGCACGCGGCGGGTTTCTGGAGTGGGCGGCCGTCCACGGCAACCTCTACGGCACCTCCCGCGAAGAGGTCGAGCCGCGCCTCGAGAGCGGAATCGACGTCCTGCTCGACATCGACGTCCAGGGAGCGCGCCAGGTGCGTTCTCACGTGCCGGATGCCGTCAAGGTGATCGTCTTCCCGCCGTCGCGCGAGGTCCTCGAGAAACGGCTCAAGGCTCGGGGGTCCGACGCCCCGGACGTCGTTCTCCGCCGGCTCGCCGCGGCCCGGAAAGAGATGGAGGAATGGGGCGAATTCGACTATGCGATAATCAACGAGGATCTGGAGGCTGCGGTGGACGAGCTTCGCTCGATCCTCGTGGCGCGGCGGGCGGGCAAGGGCCGCCGGCGCGAACGCCTCGAATCGATCCTCAGAACATTCGCGCCCTGAATTTTCACGGAGGACAACCTCTTCATGTCGCAGCTACCTCCTAACGTCGAGTCGAAGTTTCGCCTCGTTCACATCGCCGCCCGCCGGGCCGAGCAGCTCGTTCAGGGCGCGCGTCCCAAGATCGACAGCAAACATGCGAAGGTCACGCGCGTCGCGCTCGAAGAGGTGAACCTCGACCTCGTGCGCTGGCAGCTTTCGTCCCCAGAACCGGCCGCCGAAGAGATCCCGGCCGTCGACCTGCTCCCGACCGAGTGATCTTCGGGTGACCCCCGCGCGGCCCCCCGGCTCCGACGCGCTCCGGGAAACCCTCGCCTACTATCTCGACCTCGGCGTGGCGGAGCTGTACCTCGACGCAGGGTCCGAAGAGCACCGGGAGGAAGAGATTCCTTTGGTAGTGAATAGCGGAGGGGAGGAAGCCGCAGCGCTCCTGGGGCCCCTCGCTCTTGAAGTCTCCACCTGCGTCACGTGCCGGCTGTGCAAAACCCGCAAGCAGACCGTGTTCGCCGATGGTTCGCCCGCCGCCCGGATCATGTTCATCGGCGAGGCGCCGGGGGCCGACGAGGACGCGCAAGGCGTGCCGTTCGTGGGGCGCGCGGGCCAGCTTCTCACGCGGATGATCGAGGACGGCATGGGGCTGCCTCGCTCGTCCGTCTACATCGCGAACGTCCTGAAGTGCCGTCCGCCCGAGAACCGGAACCCGGAGCCCGACGAGATCGCCGCATGCCGCGGCTACCTCGAGCGACAGATCGACCTCGTGAAGCCAGAGGTGCTCGTCGCCCTCGGCAAGTTCGCCGCGCACTTCCTGCTGGAAACCGAGGAGGGCATCACGCGCCTTCGCGGTAAGTGGGGGAGCTATCGCGGCATTCCGGTGATGCCAACTCTCCATCCGTCCTACCTCCTCCGCCAACCGGCCCAGAAGAAGGAGTCGTGGGAGGATCTGCTTGCGGTGCTCGCAAGGCTCGGGATCGACGCACCTGCACGCAGGGAGAAGCAGCCGTGACCGCTCGCATTCGCTACGTCCTCTTCGTCCTCGCCGTCGCCGTCGCGACCGCCTCCGCCGCCTTCTTCCTGACGAGGCGGGTCCCGAAGCCCGTGAAGCCCCTCGCGAAGGCGCCGAATGCCGAAGAGCGTGGCCTCGACGCGTCGGGCCGGACGAAGGCCGAACGGCTCGCCATCGAACAGTCGCTCGAGACCTTCAAGAAAGACGGGCTCCTCGTGAGGGCGGCCGAGGACGCCGATTCGGCGGGATCGGACGAACACCGCGATCTCGAGGAGGTCTACGGGGGTTATCACCCGTTCTTCGTCCGCGGAGATCTCGACGGCGATGGCCGGCTGGACTTCGCGCAGGCGTTCGTCGAAAAGGGATCCGGCGGCCCCTGGTTCCACGTGGCAGTCTTCTTCGGCGCGGGGAACGGCACGTTCCAGCAGCCGATCTGGGCCGAGCGCGCGATCTCGCTCAGTGCCGGCGACCTCACGATCGAGCGCTCACTCCTGATCGTCACGCCCGACCTCGGGCTGGATTCGACGCGCCGCTGGCGCTGGGAGCGAGGGGAAAAGCGATTCGTCGACGCCGACGAAGCGTCCCGGCGGAGCGGCGCGACGGAGGACGACGTGCCCGACGAAACTCCCGAACAGAAGCCGAGGGCGCGCGTCTGACGCGCGTCGCGCTTCTCCTTCCCAACCACTTTCCCGGACTGCCGACTTACCGGGTACCGGAGGATGTCGGGCCGCTGATCCCGGGCGCGCGGGTCGCCGCGCCGTTCGGGAGCGCTCTCGCAACCGGCCTCGTCGCATCGCTGGACCCGCCGCCCGCCCCCGAGGGCACGGTGGAGCGCGACGTAGTGGCCGCGCTCGACGACGCGCCGTTTCTCCCGGAGTCTCTCGTCGCGGTTCTCGTCCGGGCGGCCTCCTACTATCTCGTCCCGCCAGGCGAGCTCCTCCGCGCGGCAGTCCCCGCCCGCCTCCTCGCGGCGGGCGAAGCGGTTTACGTGCCGGCGTCCGGCGCCGTCGGCGCGGAAACCGAAGGCCTTGCCGGAGAGATTCTCGCCGTGCTTCTCGAGAAGGGAGAGGCCCGCCTTCGCGATCTCGTGGAACGCGTCGGGCGAAAGGGCCTCACGACGGCGCTCAAGCAGCTCGTCGCCGGGGGGCTCGCGAGGATCCGCTCCGAGAGCCTCCGCGCGGGCGCGGCTCCGTCCGACCGGGCCTGGGTCGCGCGCCCCGCCCCGTCCGATCACCCCGCCTTCTCGCGCGCGCCGAAGCGCCGCGCCCTCCATGCCAGGCTCCTCGCGCTCGGCCGGCCCGCCTCGATCGCGGAACTGCGTGAATCCGGCGGCACCGCTGCCGTGCTCTCCGCGCTCGCGAAAGCGGGACTCGTCTCTCTCGTCGAGACCGAGCGCCGCGCGGACATCTCGCGGCACGTCGGAAGCGCCGGCCAGGACCGCAGGCCCGTCCCCACCGAAGCTCAGCGGGCTGCGATCGACGCGATCTCCGGGAGCGTTCTTGCGCGGGCGTCGAGGGAGTTTCTCCTCGACGGTGTGACGGGCAGCGGCAAGACGGAGGTCTACCTCGCGGCGCTCGAGTCCGCGCGGGACGCGGGCAGGCGCGGGATCCTTCTCGTGCCGGAGATCGCGCTCGCTCCGGCCCTCGTGAGACGGCTCGTGGCGCGCTTCGGGGACCGGATCTCGCTCCTCCACAGCGGCCTCTCGGACGGCGAGCGCGCCGCCGAATGGGAGCGCGCGCGCCGGGGAGACGTCGACGCCGTCGTGGGCCCCCGCTCCGCCGTCTTCGCGCCTCTGCCCGATCTCGGCCTCATCGTCGTCGACGAGGCGCACGACGCCGCCTACAAACAGGGAGACTCGCCACGCTACGACGCCCGCGCCGTGGCCCGCGTCCGCGCTCACGAGGAAAAGGCCACGCTCGTCCTCGGCTCGGCAACGCCTTCGATGGAGCAGGAACGTTCCGCGCGCGAGGGACGTCTGCCGCGCCTCGCGCTCCCGGACCGTCCCGGAGCGCGCCCCCGGGCGAGAGTCGAGGTCGTCGATCTGCGGGAGGAGAAGGCTCAGGAAGGCGACCACGGACGCATTCTGCTGGCCGTTCGCACCGCGGAAATTCTCACGCAGTGCTTCGAACGAGGCGAGCAGGCCATTCTCCTCCTCAATCGCCGGGGGTTCTCGCCCAGCCTGCTCTGCCGGGCGTGCGGCGAGGATTTTCGCTGCGCGAACTGCTCGGTCGCCCGCACCTACCATCGCCGTCACGAGCGCCTTTTGTGCCACTACTGCGGCGACGACATTCGCCGCCCTCCCGCCTGTCCGAAGTGCGGCGCGGACGCGCTCCAACCGATCGGCTTCGGGACGGAACGCCTGGCCGACAGGTTCCAGGAGCGCTTCCCGGGAATCTCCTATGCCGTCCTCGACCGCGACGCGGCTGCGCGGCGCGGCGGCGCCGCGGGAGTGCTGCAGGATTTCGAGGAGGGGCGCGCGCAGGCGCTTCTCGGGACGCAGATGGTCGCGAAAGGGCACGACTTTCCGAACGCGACGGCTCTGGCGGTCCTCGACGCCGACGCACTCCTTTCGTTTCCGGACTTCCGCTCGGCCGAGCGGACCTTTCAGCTCGTGACGCAGGCCGCGGGGCGCGTCGGGCGCGGGGAGAAGCCGGGTCTCGTCGCCGTCCAGACGTCCCGGCCCGATCACGAGGCGATTCGCGCCGCGGTCAGGCAGGATCATCCCGCGTTCGCCGAAGCCGAGCTGCGCTTTCGGAAAGCGTTCCGCTATCCGCCCTACACGCATCTCCTCCTCGCGCTCTTCGTGGACGTCGAGCTGTCGAAGGCTCATCACGCGGCGGGCGCCGCTTTCGCGGCCCTCGCGTCGGCGGAGGTGGCGCGGGAGATCCGCATGCTCGGGCCCGCGCCGGCGCCGCTCGAACGCCTGAAGGGCCTCTGGCGCTATCACCTGTTGATCAAAGCCGAGCGCCGCGAGGCGATCGCAGAGGCCGGCCACCTCCTCGCGGCGCTTCCGGATCCGCCGCGCCTCGACGTCGACCCGCAGAACCTGCTTTAGGGTCGGCGGAGCTCGAGGACGAGATAAGGATTCAAGGGAGTGCCGGCGAGCCACGTGAAGCCCGGCACGGACGTGAGCGCGTAGAAGGCCGCCATCGGCGCGCGAAACACCCGTCCGTACCAGTGCGCGCCCACCTGGTTGAAACGCAGACGGTGATGCGGCGAGCGGGCGGAGACGTGGAGAAAGGGATCCAGGCGCGCCGCGAGCCGGCGGATCTCTCTCACGTTTGGAAGAAATCCTTCGAAGGGGGAATGCCAACGGGCGCCGCCTGCCGTCGGTCCGTGCCAGAAGTCGACCGGAAAGGCCCCGTTCGGAAAGTCGAGGTAGAGCGCGCCCCCCGGCCTGATCACTCGCGCGAGGCCCGCGAGGAACGCCTCGCGCCGCGCGTCACGATCCGGGAGCGGCGAGACTTCATAGACCCCGGGCCCGCCACGCTCGTCGACACCGACGTGTTCGAGGACGCCGGACGAGATCACGGCGTCGAAAAACGCGTCCGGAAAGGGGAGCCTGAGCCCGTCCGCCACAACGAGTCGCTCACGGTGAGCGCGTGCCCGCCACTGCCACTTGCGAAACGACGACAGGTCATGCCCCCAAGCGTCGAACCCCGCCTCCGAGAGCGTGTCGACCGCCTCGCCGTTCCCGCACCCAGAGTCGAGGACGCGTCGCGCGCCCGTCGAGCGCAGGAGTGGCAGGTAGTAGTCCTCGATGCGGCGGCCCGCGGTCTCGTTCTCGTATCCGCGGAGCGCCTCTTCGGAAAGGCAGGTGGGGTCCGGGTGGTCGTCGAAGTACTGCCGTTCGGAAAAATCGGCGATCCCGTCGTCGACGGGGTAGACCTTTCCGCACGCACGGCAGGAGAGAGACGAGGAGCCGGAGAAAGGAGAAGATTCTTCGAATGTTCCTAAGCAACGGGGGCAGACGAGCGCTTCGGGCGAACGAGCCTCTTCCTCTTCTCTTTCCACTCGAAGAAATCTCTCTTCGAAGCTTGCCTCGGACGCGCCTCGCTGTCGAGAGACTCGCGGGAGGTCTGCTACAGTCTCTTCATGGCGAACGAGGCGAGATTCGAGGAGCCAATCCAGCGTGTCCGGAGGCGTCTGGACGAGCTGAAGGGCTTCGCGGAGTCCCCGGCCAGGGATCGGGAGGTCGAGAAGCTCGAAGGAAAGCTCAAGAAGCTTTCCCGCGAGGTCTACGAGAACCTGACGCCCTGGCAGAAGACGCTGGTCGCGCGGCATCCGAACCGTCCGTTCACGCTCGACTACGTGCGGGTCCTGGTTCGCGATTTCGTGGAGTGGCACGGCGACCGCGCCTTCGCCGACGACCCGGCGATCGTGGCGGGCTTCGGATTTCTGGGCGCGCGCGCCGTGGCCGTGATCGGTCACCAGAAGGGCCGCGACACCAAGGAGAAGATCCGGCGTAATTTCGGGATGCCGCGCCCGGAGGGTTATCGCAAGGCGCTTCGGGTCATGAAGCTGGCCGAGAAATTCCGCCGGCCCGTCCTCACGTTCATCGACACCCCAGGGGCGTTTCCGGGCCTCGAGAGCGAGGAGCGGGGCGTCTCGGAGGCCATCGCGCGGAATCTCCTCGAGATGTCCGCTCTCGCAACCCCGATCGTCACGACGGTCATCGGCGAGGGCGGCTCCGGTGGCGCGCTTGGGATCGGAATCGCCGACGCCGTTCTCATGCTCGAGCACTCCGTGTACTCGGTGATCTCGCCCGAGGGGTGCGCCGCGATTCTCTGGAAGGATCAGTCGCGCGCCCAGGAGGCCGCGGAGGCCCTTCGTCTGACGGCCGCGGACTGCAAGGCGCTGGGCGTCATCGACGAGATCCTGCCCGAGCCGTCGGGTGGCGCCCATGCCGACCCGGTCGCGGTCATCGACACGGTCGGGCGCGCGCTCGAAGAACGCCTCGAACGCCTCGCGCAGGTCTCTCTCGAAATGCTCCTTGAGGCGCGCTACGCGAAATTCCGCGCGATGGGGGCCTGGGAGAACGCGTGAACGCCCGGGCGCGCGCGCCGCGCCTCGTGCGGCGTCACCTTCGGCCCCAGCACCCGGACGCGGCGGACCGCCTCTCCCGGGAGCTCGGCCTGCCCGCACCCGCGGCCCGCATTCTCGCGGCGCGGGGCTTCGGAGACGTCGACGCGGCGCGCACGCATCTTGCGCCCGCTCCCGACGCGCTCCACGATCCGTTCTCGATGGCGGGCCTGCCTGCCGCCGTCGAGATGCTCGCGGCCACCGCCCGGCGCGGCGGCCGCATCGTCGTCTTCGGCGACTACGACTGCGACGGTGTGGGCGCGCTCGCGATTCTCACGACGGCGCTCCGGAAGCTGGGTGCCGATGCCCGGCCTTTCATCCCGCACCGGCTTCAGGACGGCTACGGCCTCCGGGCCCCGACTCTCCGGCGCGCGCTCGAAGAGCACGAGCCGGAGGGGATCGTGACCGTCGACTGCGGCATCACCGCGGTCGAGACCGTGGCGGAGGCCACGAGCCGCGGTGTCTACGTCATCGTCACGGATCATCACCTGCCTCCCGCGGCGCTGCCCGATGGCGCGGTGCTCGTGGATCCGAAGCTTCCTGGCTGCCGTTATCCCTTCAAGGAGCTTTGCGGCGCCGGTATCGCGTGGAAGCTGGCCGAGGCGCTCTTCGTCCACTCCGGGGAGCGCGTGGGCGTGGATGCCGCGGGCCGCCGAAGGTGGATGGCTTCGTTCGCGAAGATCGCGGCGCTCTCGACCGTCGCCGACATGGTGCCTCTCACCGGTGAGAACAGGGTGCTCGTCGCGTGGGGGCTCGCGGGACTCGCGGACCCGCGTGCTCCCGGCCTCGCGGCTCTCCTCCGGCGTTCGGGCGTTCCCGCCGGCCGTGCGCCCTCCACGCGTGAGGTCGCGTTCCGCATCGCGCCCCGCCTGAACGCCATGGGTCGCCTCGACCACGCGGCGCGCGCCTTCGAGCTGCTGACGACGGCCGACGCCGCGCGGGCGGAGGTCCTCGCCGGCGAGATCGAGGCCGCGAACGACGAGCGCCGCGCCGTCCAGGAGCGCGTCGTCGACCTCGTCCTCGCGCGGCTCGCCGTCGGATTCGACGCGGCACGCGACGCGATCGTCGTCGAAGCGGGGGAGGCCGCGGACGGCTGGCACCGCGGCGTCCTAGGAATCGCCGCGTCCCGTGTTGCGAAGGAGCTGGCGCGGCCCGTACTGCTCCTCGCCCGCGAGGGAGACGTCGTGTCGGGCAGCGGCCGGAGCTACGGGAAGACACCGCTCTTCGAGCGCCTCGCGCCCGTCGCGCGCCGCTACACGAAAGAGTTCGGAGGGCATGCCGCCGCGCTCGGCCTCACCCTGCCGGCGTCGTCCTTCGAGGCCTTTCGCGACGATCTACGCGCCGCGTTCGCGGAAGCGCGAGACGAAGGGGAATGGGCCGAGGAGCTCTTCGTCGACACCGAAGTCGAGGCCCCCGAGGCGGACGATGCGCTCGCGCGCGCCCTCGAGCGCTTCGAGCCGCACGGCCAGGAAAATCCGAAGCCGCTTCTCGGATTCCGCGGCCTCGACTGGGACGGTCGCGGCCGCGCCGTCGGCGAGCGTGGCCTTCGCATCGCGCTCGCGTCCAACGGGCGGCGCCTCGAGGCCGTGGGCTGGACGCTTGCCGACGTCCCGCCCGCCGCCCGCGCCGGACGCGTGGATGTGGCCGCGAACCTCGCGATCGACTCCTATACGGGCCGCCCCTCGCTCACCGTCGTCGATCTCGCGCCGGCGGCGGCATGACGCGCTTCCGGCGAATCGCCCGGCCGGCGGTCCTCGCTCTCGGGGCCAGCTTCGCGCTCCTCGTCGTCTTCTCCTACCGCAAGCCCGGAGCGCGGACAGAAGGCGCCCGAGATCCGGTCGCCGAAACGCTGCTGAAGGAAGCCGGCGGGAAACGCGACACGATGCGCTTTCGGGACTTTCAGTACGACGAAACGCGGGAATCCGAAGGCCGGTATCGCCTGCGCGCCACGGAGGCCGTCAAGTTCGAGGAAAAGGGGGAGAAGCTCTTCCGCCTCAAGGACGTCGTCTTCGAGTCACGGGAGGGTGCGCGCGAACCGGTGATCTCGGTGCGCGCGCCGCGCGCAGAGATGATCGAAGGCTCGAAGGCCTTCCGGATTTTCGACGGCGTGAGGATCGAGGGCGAGGAGACGAGCCTCTCGGCCGCCTCGTTTCGCTACGACCCGTTGTTCCGCGTCCTCGCGTCGGAAGGTCCGGTCGCGGCGCTCCGGGGCGCGCTCGTAGCCCACGCCGCCTCCGGGAAACTCGGCGTCGGCGACGGAAATCTCGTGCTCGACGGCGACGCGCACCTCAGCGGGCGCGCCGAGGGTGGGCGCGCCATGGATCTGGCCGCGCCGCACGTCGTCATCTCCCGCGACGGAAAGCTCGAGGCCACGGGCGGCGCCACCCTGAAGACGGACCGAATGATCCTTCGCAGCAAAAGCATCTCCCGGCTCGCCGAGCCCGAGGGAAGCCGCCTCAGGGCGACCACGGATGCCTTCCTGCTCGTGCTGCCGGACGGAGACCAGCCGCCCGCCGCGCTCACGGCGCAGGGCGATGAGCTCGAGCTGCGCCTCGACGCGTCCGGACAGCCAGCCGCCCTCGAAGCGAATGGGGGCGCTCCGGGCCTCGCCCGCCTCGACCTCGGTCCCGCCGGGTCTTCCGGGGCTTCCGGCACCTCCGGAGCTCGCCGCGCGCGTGCCCCGCACTTCTCGGGGCGGTTCGAAAACGGGCGCTTCCGCGAACTCACCGTGCCCGATCGGCTGGACGCCGCCGAATCCGGACGAACCGGCGGCCCCGTTGGCTCGGGGCTTCGCACGCTCACCGCCGGCTTCGCCCGGGTTCTCTTCCTGCCGGACGGACGCTCGATCGAGACGGCCGTTTTCGAGAACGGAGTCGAGCTGACAGACGGAAAGAGGGCAACCCTGAAGGCCCCGCACGGCACGCTGCGCGGGTGGGACGACACCGCCGTCTTCTCGGGCGAGCCCGACGTCCCGGCGCGCTACCGCGACGAGCGCGGCACGATCGCGGCCCGATCACTCTCTTGGAATGCGCGGGAGGAGCGCCTCGACGCCGCCGGAACGGTGAAAGCCTCGTACGCGCCCGGAGCCGGGCCTGGGCGGGGCGGCTTTCTCGGCGGAGACGGCAAGAGCCCGTTTTTCTCCGAGTCCGACACGTTGAAGCTCGAGTCCCGAACGTCGAAGCTCGTTCTCACGGGCTCGGTCCGTGCCTGGCAGAACGAGAACGTCATCCGGTGCGGCACGCTCGAGCTCGACGACTCCCTGAAAACCATGCGGGCCGAGCAGAAGGTCCAGGCGTTCTTCCGGCGCGAGACGACTCCCGCAAAGGGAATGCGGTTGCCGCCTAGCAGTCGTCCGAGCGAAACCATCAACGCCGCGGGAGACGTCCTCGTCCATCGGGAAGAGGAGCGCTTCGTTCGCCTCGAGGGCCATGCGACGATGACGTCCGGGATCTTCACGATGACCTCCGACGTGACGGACATTCGCCTCGCCCAGGACCGGACCGTCGAGTACACGGAGGCGCGAGGCACCGTCGTCGTCGAAGATCGCGCCCAGCACCGCCGGGGCGAGGGCACGAAGGCAATCTGGCGCCCCGAGACCGAGGCGGTCACTCTAGAGGGCGCGCCCGCGACCGCACTCGACGGGAAGGGCAACCGCTCGACCGGTGCGATCCTCACGTTTCGGCAGAAGAGCTCTCAAGTAGACGTGGAGACGGGCGGGACCGTGCGAACCGAGACGATCCTCAAGCCGGAGGGTTCGTGAGCAGTTCCAAGCCGGTCCTGGAGGCCCGCGACCTCGTGAAGGCCTACGGCGGCCGCACGGTGGTCGACGGGGTGTCGGTCCTCGTCTCCGGGGGAGAGGTCGTGGGACTTCTGGGCCCGAACGGAGCGGGGAAGACGACGACATTCTCGATCGTCGTCGGGCTCGTGGCGCCCGACGCCGGCTCGGTGCTTCTGGACGGGGAGGACATCACGACGCTCCCGATGTACCGCCGCGCGCGGCGGGGCCTCGGGTACCTGCCGCAGGAGGCGTCCATCTTCCGGAAGATGACCGCCATCGAGAATCTTCTCGCGATTCTCGAGACGCTTCCGGGGAATCGGGCGGCGCGCGAAGCGGCCGCACACGGCCTCCTCGACCGTTTCAAGCTCTCGCACCTCGCCCACGCCGTCGCGGACACGCTCTCGGGAGGCGAACGGCGCCGTCTCGAGATTGCCCGCGCCATCACGCTGTCACCCCGGTTCATCCTGCTCGACGAGCCGTTCGCGGGGATCGACCCGATTACCGTGCTCAACCTCCAACAGGTGATCCGGGATCTCTCGGCGGCGGGAATCGGCGTCCTCATCACGGACCACAACGTGCGCGACACGCTCGCGATCGTGGACCGCGGTTACATCATCCACGCGGGCGCTATTTTCAGAGCGGGATCACCCGCCGAGCTCTCCGGCGATCCCGAGGTGCGCCGCGTCTATCTCGGCGAGCGATTCCGTCTCGACTGAATCCGGGGCTTGCGGCGGTAGAATCGGCGCGGCCTCCGCCTGAGCGGGGCTTCGGACAACACATTGGGACTCGAACAGAAACTCTCGCTGAGGCTCTCCCAGCGGCTCGTCATGACGCCGACGCTGCAGCAGGCCATCAAGCTGCTCCAGATGACGCGCCTCGAGCTGCAGGACGTCGTGAACCAGGAGCTCGTCTCGAACCCGGTGCTCGAGGAACAGGATCCTGAGAGCGCGGCAACGCCCGACGAGGACTCGGGTGCCGCCGAGACGCGCGAGCGCGAGCTCGCCGAAACGCCGGGGACCGGAGCCGAAGGTGCCGGCGCCCTTTCCGACGATGCAGAAGGGGGCTCGGAGCCCGCCGCCACCATGGCCGACGCGCCCGCCCCCGAACCGGTCGTCGACGCGCCACCGTCCGAAACCATGGAAGACGCCCTCGGCGACATCGACCTCGAGGCCTACTTCGGCGACTACATGGACGGTACGGCGACGGCTCCACGGATGAGCGAGCAAGCCGAGGAGTTCTCGCTGGAAAACCGGGCCGACGCGCCACCCGGCCTCGAGCCACACCTCACGGAGCAGCTCGGGGTCTCGGATGCCCCTCCGGGCCTCCGTGAGGCCTGCGGGTTCATGATCGGAAACGTCGATCCGGACGGCTGCCTACGGCTGACGCTCGACGAGGTTTGTGCGGCCATGCCGTGTTCGATCGAAACGGCGGAGAAGGCGCTTGCACTCCTTCAATCGTTCGACCCGTGCGGGGTCGGCGGGCGCAACCTCGCCGAGATCCTCCTCCTCCAGGCGAGGGCCGCGAACATCGCGACCCCGCTTCTCGTCGAGCTCGTGACCCACCGCTTCGCGGAGCTGGGCTCGAAGCCTGCCGCCCTGCTTGCGCGCCAGATGAACGTGCCGCTCGAAGACATCCAGCAGGCGCTCGAGTGGATCCGGAGACTCGACCCGAAGCCCGGGCGCGCCTATGACTCGTCCCGGACGATCTACGTGGAACCCGACGTGGCCGTCGTGAAGGTCGAAGAGGAATACGTCGTCCTGTTCAACGACGACGGCCTGCCGCGCCTTCGCGTGTCGGCGCTCTATCGCCGAATGCTCCTCGCCCGGGATGGCGCCCTCGACGGGGAGGGCAAGAGCTACCTGAGGGAGAAAATGCGCGCCGCTCAGTGGCTGCTGAAGAGCCTCGACCAGAGAAAGCGCACCATCGTTCGTGTCGCCGAGTCGATCGTCAAGAAACAGCACGACTTCTTCGACTACGGGGTGGCGCAACTGAGGCCCCTCGTCCTTCGCGACGTCGCCGAGGACATCGGCATGCACGAATCCACCGTCTCGCGGGTCGTCTCGAACAAGTGGATGGCGACCCCACGCGGCCTCGTTCCGATGAAGTTCTTCTTCCATTCGGCGATCGCGTCGTCGGTGGGGGAGGACGTCTCCTCGCTCGCCGTGAAAGGCAAGATCCGCAGTCTCGTCGAGGCGGAGGACCCCGCGCATCCCGTCTCGGACGCCCGCCTCGCCGAATTGCTTCTTCGCGACGGGATTCGCATCGCGCGCCGAACCGTCGCGAAGTATCGCGAGGAGCTCCGCATTCCGGCTAGCTCGATTCGCCGCGTCGGAGAGACCGTTGCCGGGGCCGGCCCCGGCGAGGCGGAACCCGAGCAGATCGGCGAGACGGATCCGGCCGTTCCCAAGGAGGAAGCATGAAGGTCACCTTCACCGCCCGGCACGTTCGGCTCCATCCGCGGCTGCGCAGCATCGTCGAGACGAAGCTCGCGAAGCTCGGGCGCACTCTTCCCGGTGACGCGGAGGCGCATGTCGTCGTGACGGCGGGAAAGAAGGACCTGGAAGTCGAGGTCTCGGTGGCCGGCCGCCACGGCACGCTCACCGCCGTGGCGCGCGCGGGCGACCAGACAACCGCGGCGCAGGAAGTCATGGACCGGGTTTTCGCGCAAGCGGTCAAGGCGAAGACGAAGGCGACGGGCGTCAAGAAGCGCGCGGCCTCACCGGTCCGGAACCCCCGGACCTGGCCGGCCGAACCGCCGGCCGAGCCGGCGCGGCACGTCGGGCCCAGGCGCGAAAGCCAGTCGCCGCGTGCGATGTTCGAGGAGGACGCCCTCACAGCGTTCGCCGCCTCACGGCGGGAGGTCTTCGTCTTCCGCGATCCGGCCTCCCACCACGCTCTGCGCTTCTTGTACCGGCGTAAAGACGGGACGCTCGGCCTCGTCGTCCCCGAGTAGACGCGATGCGAGATCCGGCCGAAACGAAGCCTCTGGTGCGCGCCGGCGACCTGCGCTCTCCCGCCCTCGCCTCGCTCGGCCTCGAGCTCGTCGTCGGGCACAAAGGGCTCGAGCGGCCCGTCGACTGGCCACGCGTGCAGAAGCCCGGCCTCGCCATCGCGGGCTTCATGGACTACGTGAAGCCGAATCGCGTCCAGATCCTCGGAAAGAGCGAGTTCGACTTCCTGAGGACGCTGTCTCCGAGCGTGGCCAAGGAACGCCTCGACGCCTTCACCCAGCTGCCTCTGGCCTGCGTCGTCGTCACGAAGGGAATCGAACCAGGCTCGGTGCTGACGAACATGTGCCGCCGACGAGGCATCCCGCTCTTCACGACCTCGCGTATGACGAGCGTCGTCATCGAGGGGCTCACCGCGTTTCTCGAGGAATCGCTCGCACCGCGCGCGACCCTTCACGGCGTCCTCCTCGAGGTCGGCGGCCTCGGCACCCTCCTGCTCGGCGATTCCGGCGTCGGAAAGAGCGAATGCGCTCTCTCCCTCGTCCAGCGCGGGCACCGGCTCGTCGCGGACGACCTCGTCGTCGTGCAGCGCTTTCCGAACGACGTCCTCATCGGGTCCTCGTCCGGACTCATTCGACATCATATGGAGCTGCGCGGCCTCGGAATCGTGAACGTCCCGATGCTCTTCGGGGTCGCCGCCGTCCTCGAACGTCACACGGTCGAGTTCGTCATCCAGCTGACCGACTGGGACGCGCAGCAGACGGTCGACCGCCTTGGGCTCGACGAGGAATTCGAAGACATCCTCGGTGTTGCCGTGCCGCGCGTGCGGATGCCGGTTGCGACCGGCCGCGACGTCGCCCTGCTCGTCGAGATCGCCGCGCGCAACCAGCTCCTGAAGAGGCGCGGATTCAACGCGGCGCGCGAGATCGCGGCGAAGGTCCATGACGAGATCGCCCGGAAGGCGGCACTCGATCGATTCACGATCGGGCGGCGGGCCCGACGCAAGCTCAACGCCCGCGAGAGGGCGCGGTGACGGGGGACGGCACGCGCCTCGTCGTCGCCACAGGACTGTCCGGCTCCGGAAAGTCCTATGTCGCCCACGCGCTCGAGGACATCGGCTTCACGACGGTCGACAACCTGCCTCTCTCCCTCCTTGAGGAGTTCGCCGGCGAGGTGGCCGCGGGCCGGATGCCGCGCCGGAGGAACGCCGTCGTGCTCGACGTCCGCAATCCCGACTTCGCCGAGCACTTTCCGGGTCTTCTCGACAAGCTTCGCCAGCGGCTTCCCATTACGGTCGTCTTCCTCGATTGCGAAGACCGGGAGCTCCTGAACAGGTTTTCGGCGACACGGAGGCCGCATCCGCTCGCGGACGGGCGTTCTCTCGGCGAGGCTGTCGCGTTCGAGAGGCGGCTCCTGGCCGAGGTGAAGGAGAAGGCCGATCTCGTGATCGACACGACGGCGATGACGGTCCACGAGCTGCGGGCCGCCGTCGCGCAGAGCTTCCGGGAGCCGGGAGACCCGGGCGTCCTCGCGGTCTCGCTGATCTCTTTCGGGTTCAAGCACGGGCATCCTTCCGCGCTCGACCTCTGCTTCGATGTCAGGTTTCTCGCGAATCCGCACTTTGACGCGCGCCTCAGGGCCCGGACGGGACGCGATCCTGAGGTGGCGCGGTTCATCGAGGCTGGGGACCAGACCGAGCCTTTCTATACCCGCCTGAGGGATTTCCTCGCATTCTGTCTTCCGAACTACCGGCGCGAGAACCGCGCGTACCTCACGATCGGCATCGGATGCACGGGAGGCCGGCACCGGTCCGTGTACGTCGCCGAGCGCCTCGCGCGCGACTTCGCGACCATGGGCTATCCGGTGCGCGTCTCGCACCGGGACGAGGCGCTCGACTGAATATGACGACGTCCACCGGTCCCTTCGTGGGTCTCCTCCTCTTGTCGCACGGGCCTCTCGCGAACGCGATGCGCGAGACCGTCCATATGCTCGAGCCCGACGAGCCCGATGACCTCGGCGCCCTGTCGCTCGCGTGGGACGAGTCTCCCGAGGCCGCGAGCCGACGGCTCGAGAGGGCGATTTCCGAGGTGAACCGCGGGAAGGGCGTTGTGCTCCTGACCGACATGTTCGGGGGCACTCCGTCGAACCTCGCGCTCGCGTTCCTCGAGCCGGGGACGATCGAGATCGTTTCGGGCATCAACCTTCCGATGGTCGTGAAGGCGCGCTCCCTCGCGCGAGAGGGCAGGAGCCCTCGCGCCATCGCCCACACGCTCGTGGAGCGAGGGCGCCGGGCGATCGTGGCGGCGGCCGAGCTCGTCGACGGCCCTCCGGGGAGCCCTCGGCGATGAAGGAGCAGACCCTCACGCTCAAGAACCGTCTCGGCCTGCACGCGCGCGCCGCCGCGAAGCTCGTGCACACGGCATCCTCGTTCGACGCGAAGATCACGCTTGCGCGCGACGGCGACGAAGTGGACGGCAAGAGCATCCTGGGCCTCCTGCTGCTGGCGGCGGGGAAGGGCACGCCGCTCGTCGTGCGCGCCGAGGGGAGCGACGAAGAGCAAGCGCTCGCCGCCCTCCAAGACCTCGTGGATCGCAAGTTCGACGAGGCCGACTGAGCCGCGGTTAAGATATCCGGGTGAAGCGCCCCCTTTCGCTCACCGGCATTCCCGTTTCCCCCGGCGTCGCCGTCGGCCGGGCGGTCCTGTGGGTCTCGCGGGAAGGCTCCTCGCCGAAGCGAACGCTCGAGCCCGAGGAGATCGAATCCGAGATCGAGCGGTTCCGCCGGGCCTCGGAAGCCGCGGCCGAAGAGATCGAGTCGACGGCCCGCCACGTGAAAGAGCGTCTCGGCTCGGAATACGCGGGAATCTTCCACGCGCACGCCCTTTTTCTGAAAGACCGGACTTTTCTCGGCCCGATCGAGCGGCGAATCGCGCATGAAAAGGTCAACGCCGAGTGGGCCGTTTCGGAGACAAGCGCCGACCTCATGGCGCGTTTCCGGAGCCTGCCGGACGAGGACTTCGCGAACCGTGCCGTCGACATCGACGATGTCGCTCGCGCGCTGAAAAGGCACCTCGGGGGCGATGAGAATTCGCGCCTTCGGATGGAGGACCTCGTGGGCGAGGCGATCGTCCTCGTGGCGGACGAGCTCACGCCCTCCGACGCCGTGCGCATTCCTCGCGACCGGGTCGTGGGGTTCGTGACCGAGCGGGGCGGGCGCACGTCCCATGCGGCGATCCTCGCGCGCTCCTTCGGCATTCCCGCCGTGGTCGGGATCCCGCAACTCCTCGCCGAGGTCGGAGAGGGCGATCGGGTCGTGGTGGACGGCCGCGACGGAATCATGTGGCGGGAGCCGTCCGAGGACGTCATCGCATTCTTCCGGGAACGGCGCGATCAGGAAGCGCGCCACGAGCGGTCGCTCAAGGAGCGCAGCCACGGCGGAGTCACCCGCACGCGCGACGGCGCCGAAGTGATCGTGCGAGCGAACATCGAGCTCGCGAGCGAAATCGGCGACGTCCTGGAATACGGCGCGGACGGTGTCGGTCTGTTCCGGTCGGAGTTCCTGTATCTCTCGAAGGAGGGGATTGAGTTCCCGTCAGAGGAGGAGCAGGCGGCCGCCTACCGCGAGGTCATCCAGCGGCTCGCGCCGCGCCCGGTCGTGATCCGCACGTACGACCTCGGCGGGAAGAAGGGGGCCCGTCACCTGATCGGCTCCGACGAGTCGAACCCCGTCCTGGGTCTTCGGGGCGTGAGGCTCTGCTTCGCCCGGCCGGAGATGTTTTCGACGCAGCTGCGCGCGCTGCTCGCCGCCGCAGCGGGGGGCAACCTCCGCATCCTCGTCCCGATGGTCTCGGGAGTCGAAGAGATCCGACGGGTGCGGATTCTCCTCAAGAAAGCGCGCGAAGACGTCCTCGAGCGGGGAATGCCGGTGCCTGACGACATCCCTCTCGGCGCCATGATTGAAGTTCCATCGGCGGCAATGACCGCGGACTTGCTCGCGCCCGAGGTCGATTTTCTCGCTCTCGGGACGAACGACCTCATCCAGTACACCCTCGCCGTCGATCGCGCGAACGAAACCGTCGCGGATCTCTTCCGGCCGACACACCCAGCGGTGCTTCGCCTCGTCGCGCGCGTCGCCGAAGCCGCCCGCAACGCGAAAAAGCCCCTCTCCGTATGCGGCGAGATGGCCGCGGACCCCGCTCTCGTCGTCTTGTTCCTCGGGCTCGGAATCCGGGAGTTCTCGATGGGGCCGCGCACGGTCCCCGTGGTGAAGGAGTTCCTGCGCGGCATCTCGATCCTGGAGGCCGAGCGTGTCGCGCGTGCAGCGTTCTCGCTCTCCACCGCCGACGAGGTCTCGTCGTTCCTCGCGCAGGAGCTGCGCGATCTCGCGAGAAACGGCGCCGAGGTGCGCGCATGAGCGAACAACTCACCGCCCGCCGTCCGCGCGTCGTACCAAAGCCCTGGGGCGAGGAGCGGATCTTCGCGGAAACCAGGCGTTACGCCGGGAAATTGATCCTGATCCGCGCGGGCGAATCGCTCTCGTTCCAGTATCACAACCGCAAGGAAGAGACGATCCATGTGCTCGAGGGAACGCTCGGGCTCGAGGTCGAGAGAGAAGGCGAAAGGGCGGACCTTCGTCTGGCCCCGGGAGAGAACTTTCACGTGTCGCCGGGCACGCGCCACCGGATGTATGCGGAAGGCGCCGATTGCCTCCTGGTTGAAGTCTCGACGCCGGAACTCGACGACGTCGTCCGGCTCTCCGACCGCTACGGGCGGGAAGGGACCTCCAAGCCATGAAGATCCAGATCGCAGCCTCTCTCCTCGCCCTCGCCGCTCTTGCCGTGCTCGCCGGTCCTCGGGAGGGGAACGCGCAAGAGCCCGCACTGTCAGGCCTGACCGTTGAACCGACTCCGGCGTCAGCAACCTCGCTCACGCCCTCGCCAAGCCCGGCTCCCTCCACCCTATCCGGAGGAAAAGCCCAGATTCCGGGCGCCGGACGCGGCAGTTCCCTCGCGGACGTCGTCAAGCTGTCGAAGGAAAATCGCAAGGATAGGGATCAGCCCCCGAAGAAATCCCTTGGAACGATTACGAACGACACTCTTCGGAAGGGCGCAACGCCGAAACCCACCGCAGCCGCAGCAAAAGGGACACCCGTCAAGACGGTGCCGGGCAAGGTCGCGCGGGGTGCGGCCTTGCCGACTCCCACGCCGGGCGCTCCCGAAGTCGCCCGCGACGACAAGGGCCGGAGCGAGGACGACTGGAAGGCTCTCGTCGGCCAACAGAGGGCCCTCGTCACAGATGGGGAGGCCCGCGTACGCGACCTCGAAACTCGGACGAAGCAGCTCGAGAACGACTTCTACGCGATGAGCGACGGGAACCGCCGGGATGCGGTCGTCAAGCCCGCCTGGGACCGCGCCCGCGAGGAGCTCACGAAGGCCCGGCAGGAGCTCGAAGACGCGAGGCGGACCGTCGACGGGCTTTCCGAGGACGCCCGCAAGTCGAACACGCCGCCCGGTTGGCTGCGGTAGCCGCCCGGACGGCCCTGCTAAGCTCGCGCGGTGAGAGAGCCCGCGCTTCCCCGCAAGGCCCGCAGCGTCTTCGTCGAGACGTGGGGCTGTCAGATGAATGTGCTCGATGGGCGGCGATTCATAGGGCTTCTGGAGCGAGAGGGGATCGTCGAGGCCGGGACGCCGGAGGAAGCCGACGTTGTTCTGCTCAACACATGCTCGGTGCGCGACAAGGCTGAGCAGAAGGTCTACGACCGGATCGGACGACTCGCGAAACTGAAGCGTGAACGCGCGGGGATGGTCATCGGGGTTTGTGGCTGCGTGGCGCAGCAAGAAGGGGAGGACCTCCTGGAGCGCCTCCCACAAGTGGATTTCATCCTCGGGACCGGGCGCATCGAGGCTCTCCCGTCGGTGCTGCGGCGGGTCGACGAAGAAGGCGACCGACCCTGCGAGACGGGATTCGACCTGGATGAAGTCGTCTATACGCCCGGCGCCGTCGCTCACGCGGTTCCGCACCGTGCCGGGATCACGGTGATCGAGGGCTGCAACAAGAACTGCACGTTCTGCGTCGTTCCGAGAACGCGCGGGCGCGAGCGCAATCGCCGCCTGCGTGACGTCGTGGACGAGGCGCGTTCCCTGGTAGAGGCCGGTGCCCTCGAAATCGAGCTCCTGGGGCAGACCGTGAACGCCTTCCGCGACCCAGAAACGGGCGAGGATCTCGCGGACCTCCTGCGCGCCGTCGGCGCCCTGGCAGGAATCCGGCGCCTACGCTTCGTCACGTCCCATCCCGCTAGTTTCTCGGACCGGCTCATCGCCGCGATGAGCGAGACGCCGGCAGTCGTTCCCGCGCTCCACCTGCCCGTGCAGTCAGGCTCCGACACGGTCCTTCGGCGCATGAAACGTCAGTACACCCGGGCGGAGTACCTCGACCTCGTCGCGCGGCTCCGCGCCGCAGTTCCAGGCCTCGCACTCTCGACCGACGTCATCGTGGGGTTCCCGGGTGAGACGGAGACTGATTTCCTGGAGACGCTTTCGCTCTTTGAAGAGGTCCGGTTTGCCGGCGTCTTCTCCTTCACGTATTCGCCGCGCCCACAGACGGCGGCGCTCAGGTGGGAGCACGACGTCACACCGCAGGAAGCATCCGCTCGCCTGGTGCGGCTCGAGGCGCTGCAGCAGGGAGTCCAGAGGGGCCTGAACCGCGCACTTGAGGGGAGCACCCTGGAGGTGCTCGTCGAAGGCCTCGACCGCAAGCGGCGCAACTGCTCGGGCCGATCGCGCTGTGGACGCGTCGTGAACATCGCTGGCGAGCTGAACCTCGCGCCCGGCACGCTCGTGGACGTCCGGATCGAGCGAGGATTTCCGAATTCTCTGCTCGGACGAAGACAGGAAAAGACCCGGGAAAGCGCCCAGGAAAAGATCGAAGAGGAGATTTCTTCGAAAGTGATTGGGGGCGGAGTCACGGGTGCGACGCAAGTGCTCGACTTGCTCTTGTGAATTCTTTCCTAACTCATTCTAAGAAAATAAGTTAGATGCAGAAACGTTGCTGCTCGTTTGCGGGCTGACCTTGCTTTATCCCTTATCTCTCCCTAGATTGAGTCCGGGAGAACCCCCATTTTGAGCGTCCGGATGGAAGTGAAGGCACTGATTGTGGATCCAATAGCGAACATGCCTGTCGTGATCCTGCGCGACGCGGAGGAGAAGAACTTCCTGCCGATCTGGGTCGGCGTCTTCGAAGCAAATGCGATCGCCCTCCAGATGGAAGGCATTACGACCCCCAGGCCGATGACGCACGATCTTCTGAAGAACCTCATCACACAGATAGAGGGCGACGTCCTCAGGGTCGTCATCAACAACCTCAAGGAAAATACGTTCTACGCCCAGATCCATCTTCGTGTCGCGAACCGAGACGTGCTCGTGGACAGCCGTCCCTCGGACGCGATCGCACTCGCGCTCCGGCTCGCCGCTCCCGTGTTCGTAGAAGAATCGGTTCTCGAAAAAAGCCGTAGCGGGCAAGACACCTCGGAGTCCCAGAATTCCGAGCGCCTCCGGAAGTGGTTCGAGGAAGCCGATCCGGACACGCTCGGCAAGTACCGGATGTAGTTTTCGGAGCCGGGGAGCGAATTCGTCCTTGATGCGCTCTCGGACCCTCCGTATCATCTGCGGCTCGAGCGCATGATCATCACAGTTGCGAACCAGAAAGGCGGCGTGGGAAAGACCACGACGGCGATTAACCTCGCTGCCGCACTTGCCCAGAAGGGCCTTCGCACGCTCCTCGTCGATCTGGACCCGCAGGGGAATTCCACCATGTCCTTCCTCGACCGCAAGGACGTGGAGAAGTCGATGTACGACGTCCTGACGGATTCGAACGTCTCGGTCTTCGACATCGTCAAGCCCACTAAGGTACCGAAGCTCACCGTCGCCCCGGCCCGCATCTCGCTCGCGAAGGTCGAGTCCAAGCTCCTCGGGGAAATCGACGGTCACTTCAGGCTGAAGGACAAGTTCCAGGTCGTGCGGGAGTCAGGGGAGTACGACGCCATCCTCATCGACACGCCACCCACTCTCGGCATGATCACGGTAAATGCGCTCGTCGCGTCCACGCACATTCTGATTCCAATCCAGTCGTCCTACTTCGCCCTGGAGGGCACCGACGACCTGCTCGAGACGATCGAAAAAATCAAGAGCCGTCCGAACCCGAATCTCCAGATCCTCGGGGTCGTCATCACGCTTCACGACAAGCGCACGACGCTTGGAAGAGACATCCAGGGCCAGATCGACCAGGTCTTCAAAGGGAAGCTTTTCAAGACGACGATTTCGAAATCCATCCGCCTCGAGGAATCGCCCGCTTACCGAGAATCCATTTTCACTTTCGCTCCGCGTTCGTCAGGCGCGCTCGAGTATTACAGCCTGACTGAGGAGATTCTTTCCCGTGTCTAAGCGTCGCGGTCTCCCCGAATCCTCTCGCATGCGCCACGACTCTCACTTCGTCGATCAGCTCGTCCGCGCGGACGAACTTCCCGTCGGTCGCCGAATCGCCATTCACCTCATCGAGGCGAATCCCGATCAACCCCGAAGCGTGATGGGAGATCTGGCAGAGCTCACGAAGTCAATCGTCGACAAGGGCGTCCTCGAGCCGATCCTGGTCCGCCCACGCGGCGACGGTCGCTTCACGATCATCTCCGGCGAGCGCCGGTTCCGGGCTTCGCTGGAAGCGGGACTTGCCGAGGTTCCCTGCATCGAGATGGACGTCCCTGACAACGAGCTCCTCGAGATCGCGCTCGTCGAGAATCTTCAACGCAGGGATCTCAGTCCGTTTGAAGAGGCCGAGGGCTATCGGGCACTCAAGGAACGCCATGGATATACGCACGAGCAGATTGCGGATGCCGTGGGGAAGTCGCGCGTCACGGTCACCGAGGCGCTGTCGATCGCGAGGCTTCCTGATCGCGTCCAGGCCGAATGTCGGCGCGCCGACATCGGCTCGCGTTCCTTCCTCCTGGAGCTAGGCCGCCTTAAGGATGAGGACCTCATGCTTGCCGCCGTCGCTGCGATGACGAGCGGTGACTCCATGAGCCGCGACGTTCTCCGTGAGGCAAAGAGGGACACGCGGCGAGGAGCTGTTTCGAAGAAGCTCGGAGGCCTCAAGAAAGCCTATTCACTGGACTTCACTCCTGAAGATCGGAACTACAGAGTCAGCCTCGTACTCAAGGGACGGCTCCACAAGAAGGACGAGATTCTCGAGGCGATCAGGGACCTCGCGCGCCGAATCGAGGCAGGGGACATCGATCTCGAGACGCAGGGGAAATTCGTCAGGACAAAGGCAAAGAAGAAGACCTCATAGGAAGACAGAACAGAGGCACCAGGCCAGCTCGCCGCCCGCCGCGCCCTCTCAGTCAAATCGCCGTGCGCTTTCATTAACGCCTTCAAATTCCCTTTCTAAGAAAACCCCTAATGCCCTTTTCCTTCCGCGCGCCTAATGATTTCATGTCTTGTAATTCTGATATTTAACATAATAAATCTTATCGGACCTTGTGTTCTGGCCTCGGAATGAGAGCGCTTCGGCTACGATCTGCCGTGCTCTCGCGCTTGAATCGCTACGTCTTCCTGGAAGTAGCCGGTCCCACGGTCATAGGCTTCCTCGCGTACACCGGCTTCATGGCGGTACGAGGGCTGGTGCAGTTTTCCGAGCTCCTCGTCCAGAGCGAGCGCCCGTTCGCCGAAGCAGGTCTCGTGGTAGCGCTCTCGCTCCCGCACATCGTGGTTCTCACGCTGCCCGTCGCGTTCCTTCTCGGACTCCTCATCGGCATCGGCCGCCTCTCGGCTGACTCCGAGCTGACTGCCCTTCGAGCCTCGGGCGTCGATCTTCTCGTGCTCTATCGCCCGATCGGGGTGCTCGCGACCGTCACTGCCGGCGTGACCCTCGTCCTGATGCTCACCGTCGTCCCCCGCACGAATCACCTTCTGTATGCCATGAAGCTTCGCCTCTCGAGCTTTGCATTCGCCCAGAGAATCCAGCCGGGCGTGTTCAGCCCGGAGATCGCCGGCTTGCGCGTCTACGCCGAAGGGGCGTCTCCGGACCGGCGCGAGCTCACCGGGCTCATTATCTCGGACCGTTCCAATCCCGAAGGGGCTGAGTTGACGCTCGCGCGGCGCGGCTGGCTCGAGCTCGAGGAGGAGCAGGGCCGCTTGTGGCTCCGGGTAGAGGACGCGGAGCGGCACCACCTCTCGGAGGACGGGCGGCGATACGACGTCACCTCGTTCTCCCGGCAGCGCATGGTCCTGCAAGACAACGGACCGACCCTTGGCGTCTCCGAAAAGCAGATCCGGGAGCAGACCCTCCGCGAGCTGCTGGACCGAGCCTCCGCCCGGGCGCGCCGCCCCGAGGACCGGCGACTCGCCCTCACCGAGGTCCACAAGAAGTTCGCGCTCCCGGCAGCCTGCCTCGTCTTCGGTCTGATCGGGCTCCCCCTCGGAATCGTCAACCGGCGAGGCGGCCGCGCGGCCGGGTTTGCGGTGTCGATCGGGATCGTGCTCTTCTACTACGCTCTCCTCGCCACGGGCGAGGCCCGCGCCATCGAAGGCCGCATGTCGCCCGCTCTCGCCATGTGGTTGCCAAACCTCCTGCTTCTCGGCTTCGGCGCATACGCCCTGGCTCGCGTGCGGCGCGACAAGAGCATCGTCGCCCTCCCCTTCAGGACGTCGCTCGTCGCCACCCGTGCCGAGATCTTGGGCCCCGGCTCGATCGCCGCCTCCGCTCCGATCGAACGCCCAGTCGCGACGCCCGGCCGCCGCGCTTCCCTGCCGGGCCTCCTTCTCGTTGACCGTTACATCGCAAGGCGATTTCTCGGCGTCTTCGTTCTCGTCGTGGCCTCGATCGCGACTCTGTACATGCTGATCGACTACCTCGAGATTTCAGACGACATCGCGCGCCATCGGCCACCGACGTCCTTGATCCTCCGTTACGTCCAGGCTTCGCTCTCCCCCATCGTTCTGGCCATCGTGCCGTTCGCCTTCCTCGTCGCGGCCCTCGTCACGGTTGCGAGCCTCGTGCGCTCGGCCGAGACGACCGCTCTCCTGGCGCACGGCGTTTCTCTCTACCGGACGACGGCCCCGATTCTCGTCCTCGCCGTGATCGCAGGAGGCCTCCTCTTCCTCTTCGCCGAGCGCATCGTCCCGACGGCCGCCTCCGAAGCCGATCGACTCAGGTTCCTGTTGAAGGGACAGACGCCACCTGCAAGCAACGCCGGCGGTGTCTGGTTCCGCGGCGACGCGGGGCGTTTCTATTCCGCGGACGCCTACGACCCCGCGTCGCGCATCGCCGTCGGCGTGACGGTCTTTCAGATCGATCCGTCGACCTGGAGGCTTGTCTCCCGTCACGACGCGGCACGGGCACGCCTCGCCCCTGGGAAAGGCCTCCTCGCGGAGGACGGGTGGATCCGTACGTTCACCGAGGGCCATACTCTCGCCATCCGGCGCGACGGCCCGTTCTTCATCGATTCTCCCGAATCCGCGGCCGGATTCGTCTCTGGCCGGGCGGACCCACGCCAGATGACCTACCGCGAGCTGGCGCGCTTCATCGAGGTGCGGCGCCGGGCGGGTGCCGACACGGCGATGCTCGCGACCGGGCTGCACCAGAAGACCGCTGGGGCGGCTTCCGCACTTCTCCTGACACTCGTCGGGCTTCCCTTCGCGTTCGCGTACGGAAAGCGAGGCGCCGTCGCGGGCGTCGGCATCGCGCTGTTCCTTGGCCTGACCTACCTGTTCCTGTCCGCGCTCCTCGTTTCGTTCGGCGAGCAGGGAGCCATTCCACCCCTCATCGCGGCATGGGCGCCGAACGTGTTCTTCGGGCTCGGGGCGGCGTGGGGGCTTTTGGGGGTCAGGACGTAAAGAGGATTTTCTTAGAAGGTGCCCGTGCTCCCGACCACTCTTCCCTTCTAAGAAATCCTCCTCTTCGTCTTCGTCTCAGGTTCCCTCTTCCCAACCAGCCAGATATTTCTCCTGCTCCGGCGTGAGGACGTCGATCAGGACGCCCATCGACGCGAGCTTGAGGCGCGCGATCTCGGCGTCGATCGCGACCGGGATCGTGTGAACCTTGTTCCCCAGCGTCTCGTAGTTCTTGACCATGAACTCGGCGCCGAGGGCCTGGTTCGCGAAGGACATGTCCATGACCGAGGCCGGGTGGCCTTCGGCCGCGGCGAGGTTGATGAGGCGGCCGTCTCCGAGCAGGAAGATCGTCCGGCCGTCCCGGAGGCGAAACTCCTCGACGAACTCGCGGATCATCCGGCGCGAGCCGGCGCGCTTCTCGAGCGACGGGATGTCGATCTCGATGTTGAAGTGGCCCGAGTTCGAGATGACGGCGCCGGACTTCATGACGGCGAAATGCTCGTCGGCGAGGACGCTCTTGTTGCCGGTCACGGTGACGAAGATATCGCCGATCTTCGCGGCCTCGGACATCGGCATCACGCGGAAGCCGTCCATCGCGGCCTCGATGCCGCGAACCGGGTTGATCTCGGTGACGATCACGTTCGCGCCGAGTCCCTTGGCTCGCATCGCGACGCCTTTTCCGCACCAGCCATAGCCGGCGACGACGACGTTCAGCCCGGCGACGAGGAGGTTCGTCGCCCGGATGATGCCGTCGATCGTGGACTGGCCCGTTCCGTAGCGGTTGTCGAAGAAGTGCTTCGTCTCGGCGTCGTTCACCGCCAGGACCGGGAACTTCAGGACGCCTTCCTTCTCCATCGACTTGAGGCGAATCACGCCCGTCGTCGTCTCCTCGGTACCGCCGATGATCCCCTCGAGAAGTGATTTCCGGTCGACCGCGGAGAGCCCCTTCGCCCATGTGGCAAGCGATGGCTCGAGGTTGCTTTCCTTCCCCAGAGCGATGAAGAGAAGCGACGAAACGAGGTCGGCGCCGTCGTCCATCGTCATGTTTGGCTTGTGGGCCAGGGCCGCCTGGATGTGGGAGTAGTAGGTCTTGTTGTCTTCGCCCTTGATCGCGTAAGTCGAAATGCCGAACTCGGCCACGAGCGCCGCCGCGACGTCGTCCTGAGTCGACAGGGGATTCGAAGCGCAAAGGACCAGATCGGCGCCGCCGGCCTTGAGCGCACGGGCGAGGTTGCCGGTCTCGCTCGTCACGTGGAGGCACGCCGAGAGACGGAGGCCCTTCAACGGCTTCTCTTTCTCGAAGCGCTCGCGGATGCGGGCGAGGACGGGCATCGAGCGGTCCGCCCACTCCATGCGCAGGCGGCCCTTTGCGGCGAGCGCAAGATCCTTGACGTCGTGGGCGGGAAGGGTGGCGGTCGTCATGCAGTCTCCTTTTGGCCGTGCGCGGACTCCCGGACGGCGTCGACGATGTACGTGGCGAGAGCGACCTCCCCGGACTCCGAGGGGACGCGGTAGGGAGAAAGAGAGGAAAAGCGCGCGTCGGCGAAGCCTCCGCGCTTCAATGCGGCTCGAACAGTCTCGCGAGGCAGCCCGAGGTGGTGCGAGCCCGTGGCGGCCCTGAGAGCCCGGACGCCGTGCGGCTCCAGCTCGACGAGGACGACCCGGCCCCCCGCCTTCACGACGCGCCCGAACTCGCTGAGGGCGTCCGCCGGACGAACGAGATGCCGGAGGAGGTGAAACGCGAACACGGCGTCGAGCGCACCGTCCTCGAAGGGCAGCTTCTCGGCGCTCGCGCGCCGCACGGTCACGTTCGCCGCGCCCGCCCGCCGCAGCTTCTCCCGGGCGAGACGCACCATCCGGTCGCTCGCGTCGACGGCGTCGACCGTCTCCGCGACGCCGGCCAGCGCAAGGGTGAGGAGTCCGGTGCCGCATCCGATGTCCGCAACGCGGAGGCCCCGCGGCAGGAGCCGGAGGAGCGCAGCCTCGCGAACACCCGCCGAGTAGAACGGGCCCTGGAAGCGGTCCCACTCCCCCGCCACGGCGTCGAAGCCGCCTTCGGGCAGCGCGGCGACGCGCTCTTCGAGCACGTCCTTCAGTCGCTCGTCGTCTGTCCGAAACGCCGCGTCGGTGACGGCGGGGGCGACGGAGGTCCAGAGCTTCAAGCCACCCTCGGTCGCCGCGTACCTCTCCACCCCGCTCGCACGGCGCGTTTCGACGAGGCCGGCGTGGCGTAGGACCGCGAGGTGGTTCGAGACCCGCGACTGCCCAGCACCGAGAATCCGCTGAATCTCCCGCACCTGCAGCTCCTCGCGGGCGAGAAGACGGACCGCCCTCAGCCGAAGCGGGTCGGCGAGAGCGGACAGGGCGGGGGCGGCCTCCAGCACACGCCCATCGTATCACGCGATCACGCGTGACTGATATGGCACGAATTTCAGGCGGTCGCGGGCACTGTTGCGCGAAAGGCCGCCGCCAGGGCCGGAGCCTTGTCGGTGCGCTCCCATGTGAACTCGGGAAGGTTGCGCCCAAAGTGTCCGTAAGCCGCCGTCTTGCGGAAGATGGGCCGCCTCAGGTCGAGCGACTCGATGATCCCCTTCGGCGTGAGCTTGAAGTGCTCGCGGACGACTCTCGCGAGCTCGTCGGCATCCACATTCGAGGTCCCGAACGTCTCGACGAGGACCGACACCGGATCGGCGACACCGATCGCATACGCGAGCTGGACCTCGACCTTGTGCGCGAGGCCGGCGGCCACGATGTTTTTCGCGATGTAACGCGCCATGTAGGACGCCGACCGGTCCACCTTCGTCGCGTCCTTGCCCGAGAACGCACCGCCGCCATGCCGACCGTAGCCCCCGTAGGTGTCGACGATGATCTTCCGGCCCGTGAGGCCGGTGTCCCCCTGGGGGCCGCCCGTCACGAAGCGGCCGGTCGGGTTGATGTGAAACTTCGTCTTGTCGTCGAGAAGAGCCGCGGGCACGACGGGCCGGATAATCTCCTCGCGGATCGCCTCGCGGAGCTCGGGCGTCGGAACCGACTCGGCATGTTGCGTCGAAATCACGACGGCTTCCACGCGCACCGGCCGGTCTCCCTCGTACTCGACCGTCACCTGGCTCTTGCCGTCGGGGCGAAGCCACTCGAGCGACTTCGATTTGCGGGCGTCGGCGAGGCGCATCGTCAGTTTGTGCGCGAGCGTGATCGGGAGCGGCATAAGCTCTTCGGTCTCGCGCACCGCGAGGCCGAACATGAGGCCCTGGTCGCCCGCCCCGCCCGTGTCGACGCCCATCGCGATGTCCGGTGACTGTTTGTCGATCGTCGAGATCACGGCGCACGTCTCGTAGTCGAATCCGTACTTCGCGCGCGTGTAACCGACGTCCTTGATCGTCTCCCGGACGATGCCCGGGATATCGACGTACGTCTTCGTCGTGATCTCACCCGCGATGAGGGCGAGCCCCGTCGTGACGAGCGTCTCGCACGCGACGCGCCCCATCGGATCGTCCTTCAGAATCGCGTCGAGGATAGCGTCCGAGATCTGGTCGGCGATCTTGTCCGGATGGCCTTCGGTCACCGATTCCGAAGTGAAAAGGCTGCGGTTCTTGCCCATGTTTCTGCGCTCCAAAGCCGCCACGCGGCGAAGGGCGGAGTTTAGCAGGGCACACCGAGCTCAAGGCCGGAATATAAGGAATCGAGTCGTTCCGTATCGGCGGCGGTCGGCGGGCTCGAGACCCGACGGGCGATAGACCTCGTCGTCGCCGCGTTCGTGAAACAGCCAGCCCGCCGGTCTGACGAGAGCGAGTAGAGATTGAAGATCGGATTGGGAATTTGCTCCGAAAGGGGGATCGTGGAAGACCACGTCGAACAGGGAGACGCCTCGGTTCCCGAAAGGGCCCGCGGCGGCGCCTGCGATGTCGGCGCCCGAGACTCCGGCGCGTCCCTCTTCATCTTTCGAAGCAAATCTCTCTACGGACGTCACCTCGACGCGAGACGCATCCCCCGCACCCAGCCGCTCCAGATTCCCACTCAAAGCCCTCGCAACCATCCGGTCCGCCTCGACGAAGGTCGCGTGCTTCGCTCCGCGCGAGAGCGCCTCGAGCCCATACGCTCCCGAGCCCGCGCACGAATCGAGGACGCGCGCGCCGCGCACGGCCTCGCTGAGGATGTCGAACGCGGCCTTGCGCGCGAGCTCGGTTGTCGGGCGGATGCCTTCGGGTACTTCGAGCCGGCGTCCCCGCCACAGGCCGCCCGTCAGGCGCACCACGCTCAGCGCCTCTTCGCCGGAGAGGCTTCCGGCGGGCGTGACCCGGCCGCGGAGGGATCCTCGAACAGCCGCGGCAGATCGCCGCGGTATGCGAAGACCCTCATCTTGTAGCCTCCGTGCTCACCTCCCGGGGCGAGCTCCTCGAGCTCGAAGTCGTGATCCAGGGTGTCGTCGTGAACGACGCGATACCAGACCCCGTCGACCCGCCGCCGGAGAAACGCCCCGGGCTTCAGGGCTCCGGTGTCCCACTTCGTCTCGGCCAGATCCTGCTTTTCGAAGCGGTCTCGAAGATCTTCCAGCGCCCCCCGCGCCCGCCCCACTGCCAAGGGAAGCGAGACGAAATCGTCGAACGTATACAGGCGGGACCCTCCGGCGGGATCGACGATCTCGAGTGTGATCCGCCGGCCGCCCGCGTCACCGAGGACCGATCGGCCCGGGTCGTCGACGTCCTTCGCCCGCACCGCGAGCGCCTCGAGACAGACCCCACGCACGACCGCCACCTCCTCGGGCGCCAGCGCCTTCCGGTCGACGATCCGCTCACCCCTGAACCCACGGACACGGACGAGAGCGCCGTCGTCGAAGAGTGCCACGCGCTCCATGCCGACGCCCTGGTGCGATTCGAGAGCGGCGACGAGGTGCGGGTCGCGCTTTTCGGGCGTCGGAACAGGTGCCGGGACGGCCGCCGGAGCGAGCAGAACGAGGAGGAGCAGGCCTCCCATCATCGCGGCTCCAGTCCCGCGGCATGCCTCAGGGCCTTCGAAAAGTTCAAGCGCGACGCGATGGCGGCGCGCTCGGGCCGCGGCAGCGGCTCGAGGAGGCGTCGCCAGACTTCTCCTGGTTTCGGACGCGCATCCACCCCGCGCGGCCCGTCTGCAGATGTCTTCGGAGAAAGTACCGATAGATTTTTCTTAGAAGGAAATACGGGCCCCAACCACCCGGGAAGGACGTCACCGAAAAGTGAAGGGCCGCTCGCGAGGGCCGCCGCAGCCTCCCATTCACGTTCTAAGAAAATCTCTTCTATTCCTTTCCTCATTCGGTCGCCCGAGAGAGCTGCGAAAGCGCCTGCGGCTCTCGCCGCCTTCAACGCCTTCAGAAACTCTCCGTCCCAGCCGAATCCGAGCCGCGCTGCGTACTTGACCGCGCGGTAGGCCCGCGTCGGATCGTCGACGAGCGATTTCGGATGGAGGAGTCGGATCTTCCTTGCTTCGAGGTCGGCGCGCCCTCCAAAGGGATCGAGCACGCGCCCGACGAGGCCGCGACGTCCGACCCGCCGCGCCATCGCATGGATCGTGAAGTCCCGGCGGCCGAGGTCGTCCTCGATCGTGGTCGTGCCGATCACGACCGGCAGACTGGCTGGCGACGGGTATTCCTCGCGGCGGGTCGCCGCGATATCGACGCGGAGGCCGCTCGGCCCGCGGAGAGTCGCGGTCCCGAAACGGACGTGCGTCTTCTCGAGCGTCCAGCCGGGCAGAGCGCCCAGGCGGGCCGCAAACTCCAGAGCGCTCGCCGCACCTGCCTCGACGGCCAGATCGACGTCGCGAAGAGGGCGCCCAAGAAGGAGGTCGCGCAGCGCGCCTCCGACGAGCCACAGTCCCACCTCGCGCCGGTCGGCAACCTCGCCCGCGCGCGCGAGATGAACCCCGATTGCTTCGGCATCGAGCCTGGGAACGGGCTCGCCGATTTCGCTCATGAAGCGGATGCGTAGACGTATCGGACGGAGCCGGGGCCGAGTAGGGTCTGCATAGACGCCGTGAATTCGGGCGAGGGTCGGACCCACAGGCGGGAGTCGATCCTTTGGCGGGCGGCGAAGTGGCCGGGCCGGCGCAGCTCAAGCGATACGGGCACCGAGCCCGCATATCTTCTGAGAACCTCCCTAAGGGCCTCTTCGTCGAAGGTCTCGAAGTTCTGAGGAACGATCAGCACTTCCCGCGCGGCCTGCTCGCGCATGCCCTCGAGAGGCTGGATCTCGCGCGCGATGAGCTCGACCGGAATGCCGGCGGTCTCGCCCTCGGAAGCGTCGTGCGTCGCACCGCCGGGCGCCATCGAGAGGCGCACCGTCCCGGTGACGAGCACGGCCCGCCCGGGGGCGAGCCACGAGCCCACCCGCTCGAGAAGACTCGCGAAGACCGTGACGGGCACGGAGCCCGTCAGGTCCTCGACGACGGCTTTCGCCATCATCTTTCCTTCGTTCTGCCCCTTCTTGATCTGATTCTTCTTGATCGCGCCGACGAGGCCCACGAGCTTCACCGGCGCGTCGAGACGATCGCGCAACGTCTCGCACGTCACGTCGCCGAACAGCCGGATCTCGTCCTCGAAGCGCGCGAGGGGGTGGCCCGTGATGTAGAAGCCGAGCGTCTCCTTCTCGTAGCGGATCTTCTCGTCGACGTTCCACTCCGGCTTGTCCGGGAACTGGTCCTCGACCCTCGATTCTTCGGGGACGTCGAAGAGAAGGTTCTGGCTCGACGCCGCGGCGTCGCGAGCCGCCGCCGCGACGTCGACGGCATGGTCGAGCCCGTCCAGAAACGCCGCGCGGCTCTTTCCCAGCGAGTCGAAGCAGCCGGACTTGATGAGCGCCTCGATGACTCTCTTGTTGTTGAGACGGAGATCGACGCGCGAGCAGAAGTCCGTGAGGGACTTGAACGGCCCGTCGCCTGCGCGCGCCGCGAGAACGGACGCGACGGCGCCTTCTCCGACACCCTTGACGGCTCCGAGCCCGAAACGGATGGCCGGCCCGTCGGGCGTGAACGAGAGATCCGACGCGTTGACGTCGGGCGGCAGCACGGCGATCTTCATGTCCCGACACGTGTTCACGTACTTCACGACATCGTCCGAGCTCCCCGAGCTCGCCGTCAGGGTGGCCGCCAGGAACTCCACCGGGTAATGCACCTTCATCCACGCGGTGCGATACGCGAGAAGCGCGTAAACGACCGAGTGAGACTTGTTGAAGCCGTACCGGCCGAAGGGCAGGATGAGGGCCCACAGCTCCTCGGCCTTCCTCTTCGGAGTCCCGTTCGCGACGGACTTCTTGATGAACTTGTCGCCCTCGGCCTTGAGCAGCGCGTCGTCCTTCTTGCCGATCGCCTTCCGGAGCTTGTCCGCTTCGCCCGGCGTGTAGCCCGCCACGGCCCGCGCCGCGAGCATGACTTGCTCCTGATAGACGAGGACGCCATGCGTCTCCCGGAGAATCGGCTCGAGCTGCGGCAGCGGATACTCGAACTTCGTTCCCCGGCGTCTCTGGATGTAAACCTCGACGGTGCCGGCGTCCAACGCGCCCGGACGATAGAGCGCGTTGAGCGCCGCGAGGTCGTCGAACACCTCGGGCTTCACGCGGCGGAGAAGATCGCGCATCCCGGACGACTCGAACTGGAAGACCCCGTCCGTCCGACCGTCGGCGAAGAGCCTGTAGACCTCGGGGTCGTCGAGTGGAATCGCATCCACGTCCGGGCGCTTTCCGTCCTTCTTCTCCGCGAAACGCAGCGCGTCGTCGAGGATCGTCAGCGTGATGAGTCCGAGGAAGTCCATCTTCAGGAGGCCCATCCGGTCGACGGACTTCATCTCGAACTGCGTCGTGATTTCGTCGTTGCTGTTCCGGTAGAGAGGGAGGTACTCCACGAGCGGCCTCGGGGCGATGAGAACGCCGGCCGCGTGCACGCCCGCGTGCCGCGACACACCCTCGAGGCGCTCGCCGAGGTCGAAGAGACGCCGGTAGGTCTCGTTGTCCCGGAGCGCGTCGGCAAGCTCCTTCACGTCCCGGCGCGCCTCGGCGAGCATCGTCGGCTTTCCCGGGTTCGCCGGGATGAGCGAGCAGAGGCGGTTCACCTCGGCCAGCGGCACGTCGAGGACGCGGCCCACGTCGCGGATGACGGCCCGGGCCTTCATGGAGTTGAACGTGATGATCTGGCCGACGTTCTCGCGCCCGTACTTCGTGCGCACATACTCGATGACCTCCCCGCGGCGCCGCTCGCACAGGTCGACGTCGATGTCGGGCATCGAGATGCGGTCCGGGTTCAGGAAACGCTCGAACAGCAGATCGTACTTGAGCGGGTCGACGTCCGTAATCTTGAGCGCGTACGCGACCAGCGAGCCGGCCGCGCTCCCCCGCCCCGGACCCACGGGAATAGCCTGGTCCTTCGCGTACTTGATGAAGTCCCACACGATGAGGAAATAGCTCGAGAGGCCCATCTTCCGGATGACGGACAGCTCCCAGGTCAGGCGTTCGTCGTACTCGACCCGAGTCTTTTTCGCCGTGCCGTTCTCGAACGACGCGCGCAGCGGCTCGAGCCGGCGCTCGAGGCCCTCCTTCGCGAGGTCCTCGAGATACTCCTCGGGGGTCTGCTCCCCTCCCGGAACGGGGAACGTGGGGATCTTGAGGCCGGTATCCAGGATGACGCTCGGTGTGACGCGCTCGGCGATCGCGGCCGTGTTCTTCACCGCTTCGAGCGTGTATGGGCGGAACACGTCGCTCATCTCCTCGGCGTTCTTCACGTAGAACTCCGAGTTGTAGAACCTCATCCGCTTCGCGTCGTTGAGCGTCTTCCCCATCCCGATGCAGAGAAGGACGTCCTGCGCCGCGGCGTCGTCCCGAGTCAAATAGTGCGAATCATTCGTCGCGACCGGCGGAATGCCGGTCTCCGAAGAAAGCCGCAGGAGATCCGGGAGGATCTGCCGCTGCTCGGGGAGACCGTGATCCATGAGCTCGATGAAGTAGCGGTCCTTCCCGAAGAGGTCGCGGTATTTCAGCGCCGTCTTCTTCGCCCCTTCGTAGTCGCCGATCCGGAGCCTTTTGGAGACCTCCGAGTTCAGGCAGCCGGACAGGGCGATGATCCCTTCGTGGTACTTCTCGAGGAGCTCCCAGTCCATCCGCGGCTTGTAGTAGAAGCCGGAAAGGAACGCCTCCGAGACGAGCCGCGCGAGATTCCGGTAGCCGTCGGGATTCTCCACGAGGAGCGTCAGGTGATAGTTGCTTCCTTCTCCGTCGAACGTCTTCACGCTTTCGCGGTCGAATCGCGAACCGGGTGCGATATACGCCTCGACGCCGAGGATCGGCTTGATCCCCGCCTCGAGCGCGGTCGTCTGGAGCTCGTACGCCCCGAACATGTTTCCGTGATCCGTGACCGCGACGGCGTCCATGCCGGTCGACTTGACCTGCCTGATCAGGTCCTTGAGCCGGTTCGCGCCGTCGAGGAGGGAGTACTGGGTGTGGAGGTGGAGGTGAACGAAGTCGCCGGACATTCCGGGGCCGATTGTAGTGCCTCATAATTCCGTAGCGGGCCCAATGCGCTTCCTGTCTCTCGTCCTCAAGAACCTCCTCCGCAAGAAGACGCGGACGCTCCTGACGGTCGGTTCGGTCCTATTCCCCGTGTTTCTCGTCGCGTTCATGGCGACGTTCCTGAGGACTCTCGCCCTTCCCGATCCGGCGCGCGAGCGCGGCCTCTACCGGCTCGTCACGCGGCACAAGGTTGGCCTCACGACACCTCTCCCGTATGGGATCCTCGCGAAGATCGCCCCCCTCGAAGGCGTCCGTGCGATCACGCCGATCGACCGTTTCGGCGGCCTCTATCGCGATGCGAGCGCCGGGAACGTCTTTCCGCGGTTCGCCGTGGATGCCGAGCAATTTCTCCGGGTCTTCGACGACGCGACGATCGTGAAGGGGTCGGCCGACGACTGGAAACGGGACCGGGCGGGCGGCCTCGTCGGGATCGCCCTCGTGAAGAAATACGGCTGGAAGATCGGCGACCGCGTCACGATCACAGGCACGCTCTATCCGGTGGACCTCACGTTCACGGTCCAGGGCGTCTATAGCCTCCCGTACGAGAACTCCGCGAGCATCTTCTTCCACCGCGCGTACCTCGAGGAGGCGTACCCGCCCTTCCGCGGCAACGTCTCGACCGTATGGACTCGCTGCACGGACGCAGCCTGCGCCGGGCGGCTCCCGCGGCAGATCGATGACTTCTTCGAGAACTCACCCGCCCCGACGAAGACCGAGAGCGAGAACGCCTTCACGTTGGGTTTCGTCTCTCTCCTCGGGAACGTCCAGTTCCTCCTGACCTCGATGGGCGCGATCATCATCGGCGTCGTCGTCCTGATCGCGGCGAATACGATCGCGCTCAACGTGCGCGAGCGTGTCGTCGAGGTCGCCGTCCTCCGGACGCTCGGTTTCTCGCGCATGCGGGTCGTCGGCCTCATCGTGAGCGAAAGCATTGCCCTTGCGGGCGTCGGCGGTGGCCTCGGATTTCTCCTGTTCGTGGCCGCGTTCTCGCGCCTCAAGAGCGCTCTCATGGAGACGAGGATGTCGCCCTTCGCCGCAGGAATGAAGATTTTCCCCGAGGTCGTCGCGCTCGCGGCGGCCGTCACGCTCGTCGTGGGCCTGCTCGCGGCGATCGTCCCAGCGGCGAGAGCCGCGCGGCGGCCCATCGTGGACGGCCTGCGCGCGCTTTGACCGGGCGAGCGCCTAGAGCCAGCGGTGCGTGCGCGCCTTGAAGGCCCAGTACTCTTCCCCGAACTTCCGCTCGAGGTAGGCCTCCTCCCGGTCGATCACGAAACGCCGGAGCGCGAGCCATACGGGCGGCAGCGCCGCGAGAAGCCATGGCGTGTTCGCGATCAGCGCGATCCCCGCCACCCCGGCCGAGAGACCGACGTACATCGGGTTACGCGAGACGCGGTATGGCCCCGACGTCACGAGGGCGCTCACGGCGTGGTTCGGGTGCGGCGTCGTCCGCGCCCTCAGGAACATCGCGAGTGCCCAGCCTCCGAAGGCAAGACCGACGAGGGCGAGTGCGGAGCCCGCGATGCGGGCGGGCCCCTCGAGGGCCGGCGGGACCACCCGGACCGGGACGAGCCACTTCAGGAGGAAACCCGCCGCGAGCCCGAGCCCGAAGAGGACCGGCGGGATGACGGGGACGTTCGCGTGGGTTTCCGTCGGCATGGCTTCTCCCCGCACAGGATACCCGCGCCTTTACCGCACGTCGCCGTACCAGTAGCGGTCCAGAAAGCGGGACCCCTTCTGGCCGCGCCGAAGCACCTCGAGGGCGACGGCAGGCATCAGCCGGAAGTAGTGCCAGTCGCCGTACGCGTCGAATTTCCGGACGGACGCGATTGCCTTGGCACTCCGGAGGCGCGTCAGGTGCTGGCCTCGGGGCCGGCCGAGGCGCCTCAGCGCGAAGAGCAGCGCCACGTCTTCGGCCACGAGCAGACTCTCGTCGTATCCGCCGATCGCCTCGAAATAGGATCTCGGGACGAACGTGGGGCCCGTGTCCATGCGCATCAGCCACACCATCGGCATGAGAGCGGCGTAGGTCAGCGCGAGCCCGATCGACATGCGCTCCAGACGCACCCCCGTCGCGCCGCCGACGACGCGACCCGTCGCGAGCGCCGCGTCGATCGCGTCGAACGTCCCGGGATGCATCCGGATGTCCGCGTCCACGAACACGAGGACCTCGCCGCGGGCCTCGTGGGCTCCCCCGTTCCGGACGGCGCCGATCACGCGTTTCTCGACTCTCACGACCCGGGCGCCCGTCGCGCGGGCGACCTCGGCCGTTCGGTCGGTCGAGATGTTGTCCGCGACGACCACCTCGACCCGCTCCGCGCCCCCGCGGTAGGCCCGGCGTGCCGCCTCGACCGTGTCGAGCAGTCGCGGCAGAACCTTCTCTTCGTTCCGGGCCGGAATGACGACCGAGAACCTCACTCCCATTCGAGTGTGCCGAATGCCATCGAAATCCAGAACAGCAGTGGATTCACGAGACGGGACCTCAGGCAGTCCTATGCCGGGCCCGGCGATCCCGGTTTCGGAAGGGGCGGCGCCTCCCTTTTCTCGTCGAGGAGGTGCCGGATCGCGAGGGCGGGGTGCCGCAGGAGCATCCGCGGCCCCGCGAAGCGCATGACCTCGTGCATCTGCTCGCGCTTGTCCTTCGTGTAGCAGTGGATCGGGCACTTCTTGCAGGTCGGCTTCTCCTCGCCGTACGGGCACTTCAGGAGCCGGTAGCTCGCGTACTCGAACAGCCCCTCGCACGCCGCGCAGAGCTCGCCGTACGGGGCGCGCACATGGAGCGGGTGCGCCTCGCACCAGATGTGGAGCATCGCCGCGATCGTGCGCTGCTCGCGGCGGAGGCGCGGGGTCGTGAGAAGGAGGTCCTGGTGTTCCTTCGGGACGGCGATCACGGGAGTTTCAGACCCCGGTCGAGATGCTCCATCAGCACGTCCGGCCCCTCGAGCCCGACGCTCATCCGGATGAGGCCGGGGGTGATGCCGCGGGCGAGGCGGTCGGCCTCTGGGACGACGGCATGCGTCATCGTCGCGGGCTGCTCGACGTATGTGATGGCCCCACCGAGGCTCACGGCCAGCTCCGTCGGGACGTCCTTACGGGCGAGGTAGTTCATGAGCTTCTCGCCCGCTGACGCGCCACCCTTCACCTCGAACGAGATGAGGGAACCGCCGTCGCGCATCTGCTTTTTCACGACGTCCTTCTGCGGGAAGTCGTCGAAGCCGGGGTACGTCACGCGCGCGACCCCCGGGTGGCTCTTGAGAAAGGCCGCGATCATCGCGGCGCTTTCGCTCTGCGCCTTCTGGCGGACGGCAAGGGACTGGACCGTCATCGAGTTCAGCCACGAGTCGAACGGCGATGGCGTCGCACCGAGATCCTTGTACCAGGGAAAAAGGTCTGCCTTGAGGAAGCGGAACGGCCCGAGGAGGGCGCCGCCGACGGACGTCGAGTGGCCATTGATGAACTTCGTGAGCGAGTGGACGATGAAGTCCGCCCCGAGGCGGAAGGGCTGCTGGAGGTAGGGCGAGCAGAATGTGTTGTCGACGATTAGAGGGATGCCGAGCGCCTCGGTCAGGCGCGAAATCGCCTCGATGTCCGAGATGCGGAGCGTCGGGTTCTCGGGGGATTCGAGGAAGACGGCCGCGATGTTCGGGTGCTGCTCGAGATGGCGCGCGACGTCGTTCACGTCGCCCGTGTTGCAGAACACGGCTTCGACGCCGAACTTCGACATGTTGCGCAGAAGGCTGTCCGTGCATCCGTAGATGTTGCCCGCGAGGACGGCGTCGCCCGCCTTGAGCAGCGAGAGGAGGAGCGTCGAGATCGCCCCCATGCCCGAACCGAAGATGAGGCAGCCGATCGTCGGCTCCGTTTCGTCGGCGGCAAGCGCCTTCTCGATGACATGCTGCGCCTCGAGGCGGAAGAGAACGCGCTCGAGGTACTCGGAGGTCGGGTTGCCAAGGCGCGTGTAAATGCGCGCGTACGGCCGCTCGCCGCCCTTCGACATGCCGAGGAAGCGGTCGGCGCCGTCCTTCACGTTTTGGAAGGGGAAGGTCGAGCGTTGGTGGATGGGCGGCAGCCCGGTGCCCGCCGCGAGCGCGCGGAAAATGCCTTCGTCCATCTGGTGGACGTCGTCGCGCACCCAGCGGGTCTTGCGGTCGACCCACCACTCCCAGAACGAGAAGCGCGCGGCGCCGTGGAGGACGGGGGAAGGCGAGGTGGTGCTCATGCGGAGGAATTTAGGCCCTTTGCGGCCCCGGTGCACTGATGCGCGTGGCGGGGACTCCCCTGGGTCGTAGACTAGGGTCTTCCATGAGACGCTCCCCGTACCGCTCGATCCCGGATCTCTTTTTCGCCCGCGTTATCGCCACTCCGGACTCACCCGCGTTCCTCCACCCAGAGGACGGGATCTGGAAGAGCCTGTCGTGGCGCGAGACGGCCTCGCGCGTCCGCGAGCTCGCCTGCGGGCTCCTCTCTCTCGGCCTCTCGGCCGGCGATCGCGTGGCCATCGTGTCGTCCACGCGCCTCGAGTGGATCCTCGCGGATCTCGCCGTCGCCTGTGCGGGCGGCGTCACCGCCACCGTCTACCCGGTCTCGACCGAGGAGGACACCTCCTTCATCCTGACCGACTCGCGGGCCGAGATCGTCTTCGCCGAGGATGCCGCGCAGGCCCGGCGGATCGTGAGCCGTAGGGACGCGCTCCCCTTCCTGCGCCAGCTCGTCCTCTTCGACGCGTCGGCCGGGCTTCCGGGCGACTCGATGTCTCTCCTGGAGCTCGCTGCCATCGGCCGCGCGTGGGATGCGGCGAATCCCGGCGCCTTCGACGTTGCATCGGCGGCCGCCGGGCCGTCCGATCTCGCGACGCTCATCTACACGTCCGGAACCACCGGTCGCCCGAAGGGCGTGGAGCTGCCGCATGACTGCTGGCTCTTCGAGGTCGAGTCGATCGGCTCGCTGAGCCTTCTGGGGCCGTCCGACCTGCAGTTTCTCTGGCTCCCTCTCTCGCACGTCTTCGGCAAGGTGTGCGTGACGCTCGGGATCGGCATGGGCTTCCCCACGGCCGTCGACGGCCGCGTCGACCGTATCGCGGCGAACCTCGCCGCGGTGAGGCCCACGTTCGTCTGCGTCGTCCCGCGAATCTTCGAGAGGGTGCACGCGAAGATCCTCGACCAGGCGCTCGCCGGAGGAAAGGCGAAAGCCGCGATCTTTCGGTGGGCGCTCGGCGTCGGCACGGAGGTCGCACAGTGCCGGCGCGACGGCCGGCGCGTCGGGGCCTTCCTCGAGATGCGGCGGCGCGTCGCGGACGCCCTCGTCTTCCAGAAGGTCCGCCAGCGTTTCGGCGGGCGGCTCCGCTTCTTCATCTGCGGCAGCGTCGCTCTCGCGAGAGAGCTCACCGAATTCTTCGCCGCGTTCGGCGTCACGATCCTGGAGGGCTACGGCCTCTCCGAGTCGACGGCGATGACCGTCTCGAACCTTCCGGATCGGAATCGCTGGGGCACCGTCGGCATCCCGATTCCCGGCATCGAGGTTTCGTTCGCGAAGGACGGTGAAATCCTCCTCCGCGGGCGCGGCGTGATGCGGGGGTATTTCGGCCTCCCGGACGAAACGGCCCGCGCGCTCGACGCGGACGGCTGGCTTCACACGGGCGACATCGGCGCCAACGACGCCGCCGGCCATCTCACGATCACCGACCGCAAGAAGGACCTGATCAAGACCTCGGGGGGGAAGTTCGTCGCACCGCAGCACGTCGAAGGAAAACTGAAGCTGGAGATGCCCCTCATCGCGCAGGTTCTCCTGCACGGCGAGGGACGCCGCTTCTGTACCGCGCTCATCAGCCTGTCCGAAGAGGAGCTTCTCGCGTGGTCGCGGGCCCAGGGGATTCAGGGCGCGTCCTACGCGGACCTCGTGCGCGACGCGAGGGTCGTCGAGCTCGTCCGCCTGCACGTCGAGCACGTGAACGCGCGCCTGGCCCGGTACGAGGCAATCCGGCGGTGGGCGATCCTGCCCGCGGAGCTGAAGATCGAGACGGGCGAGCTGACGGCGAGCTTGAAGGTCCGCCGCCGGGTCGTCGAGCAGCGCTATCGCGACGTGCTCGAAGGCCTGTATGCCGAATCGCCCGAGAGCGTTCCCGGGACGGACTCTCCCGAATCGCCGGCGGGCTGACGGGCCCTCTTGTCTCGTGCTCCCCGGACCCGGCTCACGGAATCGCGATCGCCTTCAGGATGTTGACGACCATCCCCGGAAGGCGACCCGGTTCGTGTTCGAGAGAGGACAGGACGCTCCCGATCGTCGTGGCGCCGTCGAGCTCGGCCCAATTGGAGACCTCCTCGGCGCTCGGACTGAGATAGGCCATGTTCCACGACGCGAAGGCGCGCTCGTCGGTCTCCTCCTCGTGGAAGACTTTGACGCCTTTGTGCCTCGGGTCGCGCTCGATCCTCTCCATCAAGGCGAGGACATCATCCTTCTCCCCTTCGAGGATCTGGAGGAAGGCGCCGTCGACGTATACGAGCACGCCGGTGATCCCGCATACCCGGTTTCGGATCCGGGACTCCGCCAGCATTCCCTCGAGGTCCGGCGTGGCGAGGCCCGGCGCCGCCTCGGAAGAGTAGATCAGCCGAAAGGGCATGGAGCGCCTCCTTCGGACGGAGTCTAGAGCCCCGGGCCCCCGTTTCGTTCAGGTTTGCGCACGCAAACTCCGCAAGGGTCGGGATCTGACAAGACGAGCGCCTTCGCGCGTCTTTCCCTACGATGGTCGCAATGGCCGAAGAGCTGGACGGGTTCCTCCCGGTTTCGGAAGTCTCGTGGGGAGACGCGCTTCGCGCGCCTTTCGCCGCTCTTGCCGCCGGAGACCGGGACGCGCTCGAGACGGTCTGGCTCCTCGCCTCGCGGCGGCTCTACGCGCTCGCGCTCTGGCGTACGGGAAATCTCGAGGACGCCGCCGACGTCGTTCAGGATGTCTTCGTGAGGCTTGCGTCCGGGCGGGCCGACCTCCGGAAAGTCGAAGTGCCGCACGTCTGGCTCCTCGCGGTCGCGCACCGCGCGGCCGTGGACGTGACACGCCGCCGGGCGCGCCGCCGCGCCGAGCCGCTCGAGAACGCCGGCTTCCTCGTCACGAAAGACGGGGACCCCGAGCGGGACGCCCGTGCCGGCGAGTTGTCACGAGCCGTCGCGCTCCTGCCGGAGACCCAGCGCGAGGCCGTCGCGCTCCGGCATTTCGGCGGCCACTCGTTCCGCGAGATCGCGCGGATTACCGGCGTCCCGACGTTCACTGCTGCGAGCCGCTGCCGCCTCGGCCTCGCGCGGCTGCGCGCGCTCCTTGGAGGATCACGATGAGCCACGACCTCTTCCCGCCCGGCTTCGAGCCGCCTCCCCCGCCGCCGGACCTCCGCGATCGCGTCCTTGGCGCCGCGGCGCGCGCTTTTGAAGCGGCGCCCCTCGCAGACCTGTGGACAAGGGCCTTCCGCAGCCACATGCTGCGCGTCGCGTGGGCGGCCTCGGTCGCGGCCCTCGCGGCGGCCCACCTTTTCGCTCCGCTGCGCCCGGCGCGCAGCGAGGACCCTGAGCCGCCCGAGATCCGCCAACTCGCCCGCCTGCCGCGCATCGACAGCCGCAATCTTCCCACCGAAAGCACGGCCCCTCCCGCACCACCGGAGAAACGCTCATGAAGAACGCCCGTACTCTCGTTCTCGCCGCTCTCACCGTCGTCCTCGTCCTCGCCGGCGGACTCGCCTGGCGCCTCTACGGGCGACCCGCGGCCACGCCGGCTCATCCGGTCGCCGCCCTGCCGCGTTTCACGGCGGCGGCGCCGCCGGCCCGCGTTCCGGCGCCGAAGCCTGTCGTCCTCGCCGAGCTGAGGCCGCCCTGCTGGGGCTGCCCGGAGGCCGAGAAGTGGCCCGTGCAATTCCGGACCGACCTCGATCTCCTCGCACCGCTCGGCGACGGTGCCACTAACGCGGCGCTCTGGCTCAAAGACTTCGCGCGCCCGGTCGGTTCGCGGCTCGCCGAGGCCGAGGCCGCAATGAAGAGGCGCGTGGAGGGTCGGGATGGCGTCGGCCTCGTCCTGCCGCCGGAAGACCCGCTCCTTCGAGAGGCGGAATCGTGGGCGGACCAGTCGACGATGCGCTTCTATCCGCACGTCTGGGCGCTCGAGGGCTTCTCGACTCCAATTCCGAACCTCCTCGTCGCACTTTCGTTCGCGCGTTCGTGGGTCGAGCGCGCGCGGCTGCATCCCGACTCGCCCGAAGCGCTCGAGGATTGCCGGCGTGCGCTCCGCTGGGGCCGCCTCCTGCGCCAGGAGGACGTGACCGTCATCCAGGACCTCATCGGTCTCGCGTGCATCCGGGTCGGTGCCGACGAGATGTACGACCTCGCCAGGCGGCGGGGCGATCAGCCCCTCATGCTCGCCGCCGCGATTGTCGTTGGCGAACATGCTCCCCAGCGGCTTCGGACGGCGCAATCCCTGACGAGGGTCGGCCTCGCGCCCGGCGACATGGGCCGAGGCGCCCTCGAACCGAACGACAAACTGGTCGACGAGGTCATCGGCATTGCCCGGAACGACCCGGACCGCCGCTTCCGTCTCGAGGCGATCACCCAGCTCGCGTTCGCGAGATCGAAGGGCTCACGCGAGCAGAAGAACAAGGCGGAAAATGCTCTCGACAGCCTCTTGTCCCCTCCGAGGAGCGAGGCCGACGCCGCCCAAGCGCGATGGGCGCGTCGCGTCGACGTGCGGGAACTCTCCCGGTCCCTCGAGTAGCGCCGCCGCCCGCCGTCAGCGCGCCGCGGCCGCCTTCTCCGCGATGAGCCGCGCCCGCGTGTACGGGATCAGCCCGCCCGCGTCGATGATCGCCTGACGGGCGAACGGGAGCGGCACGATGTCGAACGCCGTGCGCTTCGTGCGGTTCTCGACTCCGCCGCCGTCGAAGCCGATCTCGTCGCCCTCGTCCGCGGCGAAACCGGGCGCGACGACCACCTTGAGACCAAGGTTGATCGCGTTCTGCAGGAAGATGCGCGCGAAGCTTTTCGCGACGACGACGACGTCGAGGCCCTTAAGGCACGACGCGGCCTGCTCGCGCGAGGAGCCGCAGCCGAAGTTGTCGCCCCCGGAAATCACGGCGCCCTTCGGGATCGACTTCGCCTTGACGGCCGCCTGGAACTCCGGGACGTCCGCGAACGCGAACGCGGGAGTCTCGGACGGGAGCACGGTCGCCATGTAGCGGCCGGGGTAAATGAGGTCGGTCGACACGTCGTCGCCGAGGCTCAGGATGACGCGGGCCGTCGGGACCGCCGGCGGCGCCGCCGCCTTCCGGCCGCGGGCTGATCCGGCCTTTTTCGCACGGGGCATCTCAGTGCTCCTTCCGCGGGTCCGTGATGACACCCGTGAGGGCCGACGCCGCCGCGACGGCGGGCGACGCGAGGTAGACGTCGGCTTCCGGGTTCCCCATCCGCCCCTTGAAGTTCCGGTTCGTCGTCGAGATCGCCGTCTCGCCGTCGCCGAGCGCCCCCTCGTGGATCCCGAGACAAGGGCCGCAGCCCGCGTTCATGACGACGGCGCCGGCGGCCATGAAGTCCGCGAGATAGCCGAGCTTCATCGCCTCGGCGTAAATCTTCGCGGAGGCTGGAAAGACGAGCATGCGCGTCCCGGCCGCCACGTGTCGCCCTCTCACGATGCGCGCGGCCTCGGCGAGGTCGTCGAGCCGCCCGTTCGTGCACGAGCCGATGACGACCTGGTGGACAGGAATCCCCTCGACCGCCGTGACAGGTTTCACGTTGTCTACGGTGTGCGGGCACGCGACGAGCGGCACCAGCGACGAGACGTCGATTGCGATCGTCCGTTCGTACACCGCATCCGCATCGCTCGTCACGAGGTCGAGCGGATCGGTCACGCCCGCCTCCTCGCGGAGGTAGCGCACCGTCTCCTCGTCGGCCGGCACGATGCCCGACGTGGCGCCCGCCTCGACGGACATGTTGCACAGGACGAGGCGGCCCGAGGTCGAGAGGCGCGCGATGGTCTCGCCGGTGAACTCGAGGACGCGGAAGTTCGCGCCCTGCGCCGTCAGGACACCAATGAGGTGCAGGATGAGGTCCTTCGGGCCCACGAGGCCGGGAAAGCGCCCGGAGATCTCGACGCGGATCGTCGCGGGGACCTCGATGTTCAGGGCGGCGCCGAGCGTCCAGGCGCTCGCCATCTCCGTGGCGCCGATCCCGAACGCAAACGCCCCGAGCGCACCGTGGCTCGTCGTATGAGAGTCCGTCCCGACGACGACCATGCCGGGCCGCACGTAGCCACGCTCGGGGAGGATCTGGTGGCAGATGCCACCCGTGTCGCCGCGGATGTCGTGGAACTTCGCGATCCCATGTTCGGTGACGAAGGCGCGGACCATCTTCTGATTCGTTGCGGTCTTCGCGGACTCGGCAGGGACGCGGTGGTCGAAGATGATGGCGATGCGTGAGGGGTCCCACGGCTTCGGGGCGACGCCCGTTCCCTCGTGGATCTCCTTGAACTGGTTGATCACGAGGGCTGCGTTCTCGTGCGACATCGCGAGGTCGACACGCGGCTCGACGACATCCCCTGCGCGGACCGCCTCCTTCCCCGACGCCCGTGCGAGAATCTTCTCGACGATAGTGGCCCCCAAGTTCTTCTTCTTCATCGTCGTTCCTTTCAATTCTTCGGGAGAGCGCGGGCGACGGCTTCGCCCATCTCGCGGCACGTCGAGGCACCACCCATGTCGTACGTTCGGACCTTTCCCTCGAGGAGAACCTTCGCGACGGCGGCCTCGACGGCGCGGCCCTTGGCGCCCTCTCCGAGCCAGTCGAGCATCATTTTCGCGGCGAGGATTGTCGCGATCGGGTTCACCTTGTTCTGCCCCGTGTACTTCGGCGCCGAGCCGTGCGACGGCTCGAACACGCCGAGCTTTACGCCGATGTTTCCCGAGCAGCCAAACCCGAGGCCGCCGACCATCTGTGCGCAGAGGTCGGAAATGATGTCCCCGTAAAGGTTCGGCGCGACGAGGACGTCGTAATTCGCGGGGTTCTTCAGGAGCCACATGCAGATTGCGTCGACGTTCGCTTCGTCCACCTGGATGTGCGGATAGTCCGCCGCAACCTTGCGCGCCTCCTCGAGGAAGACGCCGTCCGAGGCGCGGACGACGTTCGCCTTGTGGACGACCGTGACCTTCTTTCGCTTGTTCGTGCGCGCGAACTCGAACGCGGCGCGCACGATGCGTTCGGAGCCCTTACGCGTGTTGATCTTGCAGGAGATCGCGTAGTCGTCCGGCCTGAGGTCCTTGAATGGCGCGAAAGCCGGCGCAAGCTTCGCAAGTGTCTCCGAAAGCTCCGGAGGCACTGGGGAAAACTCGACGCCCGCGTAGAGATCCTCCGTGTTCTCACGGAAGACGACGAGATCGAGGCCTTCCTTGAAGTTGAGCGGGTTGCCTGCGTAACCCTTGCAAGGCCTCAGGCACACGTACAGGTCGAAGAGCTGCCGCATCCGCACGATCGGCGAGCGGTAGACGAGGCCCTTTTCCCTCAGAGCGGGCGCCAGCTCGTCGTGAGCCGCTTTCGACGGCTTGGACGTGATCGCGCCGAACATCGCGGCGTCCACGTTTCGGAGGAGGTCGACCGTGCGGGCGGGAAATGCATCCCCTTCCCGGCACCAGAACTCCCAGCCGATGTCGCCGTGACGGTACTCGGCGTCGAGGCCCGCCGCGTCGAGAACGAGCCGCGTCGCGTCCATGACTTCCACGCCCACGCCGTCCCCCGGGAGCCACGCAATCCGGTAACGAGGCATAAGCACCCCCGCATAAGGGTGCGCGCTCGCGCCCGCCGTGCCCGTGACGCAGATGCATCAGGGACCATTCTTTACACAAGCCCTGTTGCAGGCTTTCCGCCGGATCTCCGGGCGGCTACAGTTCCGACCGGACCGGGGTGACGAGCCACTCCGTCACCCTCTTCTTCAAGGGGCGTTCCTTCCACATCGCGAGCGTGTAAGGACGGCAGCGCGACAGATCCCGCCGAAAGCTCTCCTTCATCTGCCCGGCGAACGCGGTGTCGTACACGAACAGGTTGATCTCCTCGTTCAGATGGAAGGAACGATCGTCGAAATTCGCGGAGCCCACCGTGGAAAAGACCCCGTCCACGACCATCGTCTTCAGGTGGAACATCGTCGGCTGATACTCGAAAATCTTTACGCCCCCCTCGAGAAGCGGCCCGAAGGACGAGCGCCCAGCCGCTTTCGTCGCGGGCACGTCGCTCTCCTCGTCCGACGGGACGATCACCCGCACGTCCACTCCCCTCTTCACGGCGGCGACGAGGAGGCCGATCGTCGCATCGTCTGGAAGAAAGTAGGAATTCGCGATCCAGATCTCCTTCACGGCGGCGGCGAGCGAGATCGCGTAGACACGGCCCGCTCCCGACATCGGAGCGAGCGGTGACGACGGCACGACTGCGACGGCGCTCGCGCCGGCCTCTCGAAGCGCCGGAAAGAACTCGTCGCCCACGAGCGCTTCGCCGGTGACCTCCGACCAGTTCTCCTGAAACGCGCGCTGAAGACCGCGGACAGCGGGCCCCGCCACCCGCACCTGCGTGTCGCGCCAGTGCACCTTCGAATCGGCGTTGCCGCTCCAGGGATCGGCGAACCCGACGCCGCCGGTGAAACCGAGCATGCCGTCCACGACCAGAACGCGCCGGTGGTTGCGATGGTTGAACACCCAGAGCATCCAGGGTCTTGTCGAGTGGAAGAACTCCACGCGGCAGCCAGCCTTGCGCAGGAGGTCGACGTCGCCCGCCTTCATGCGCCGGCCCGGGGAACCGACGGCGTCGAGAAGGACGCGGACGGCGACGCCGTGCGCGGCCCGCTCGGCGAGCGCGTCGCGGAAACGCGTGCCGACCCCGTCCGACCAGAAGATGTAGGCCTCGAAGTTCACGGTCTTCCGCGCGCCGCCGATCGCGGCGAGCATGGCGGGAAAGATCGCGTCGCCGTTCTCGAGGAGATCGAGGCTGTTGCCGGACGTCATGGACGCGCCGGGCAGCGCCGACGGCAGAAACGTCGGCGCGTTCAACGTGAAGTCGTGAGGCAGCTCGTAGACGGTCTGCTTCGGAGCGCCCGCCTTCGCAATGGTGACGGCCAAGGCGTAGCCCGCCGCGACCGAGACGAGAATGATCGCGACGACGGGGAGCCGCTTTGGGCGCCGGGGGCCGGAGGCTTTCATCGACCGCAAGAGTACCCTTCTGCGCCCGGGGCGGCCGCTCTCGCACTGCTGCCTCGGGAAACTCCCTCGCGATCCAGCTCCAGTTCCGTCACCTGCCGCACTGGGATCCGAAACTCTAGCCCCGGTACCCGGCGCCGCCATCCGCCTACAATCGCCGGATGGACGGAGCACGGGCGAGGCAGCGCGTCACCGAGGCGCGCCGAATCGTGGTCAAGGCCGGGACGAACGTCATCATGCGCGACGACGGTGCCGTCGCGCTCGGGCGCCTCTACGGGCTCATCGAGTCCGTCGCGACCCTGAAGAAGCAGGGACGGCACGTCCTGATCGTGTCCTCGGGCGCCGTCGGACTGGGGGCCCAGCGCCTCCGCCTGGAGAAGAAGCCGAGCTCGCTCGCCCTCAAGCAGGCGTGCGCCGCCATCGGGCAGAGCCGGCTCATGTCCGTCTACGAGGAAGGGTTCGAGAAGATGGGCCTGACGACCGCGCAGGTCCTCCTCACCGAGGACGACTTCGCGGACAAGGCGCGTTTCTCCAACCTCTCGGCGACGCTCGAGAAGCTCCTCGAGCTGGGCGCCGTGCCGATCCTGAACGAGAACGACACCGTTTCGACGGCCGAGCTGGAGTCGCCCGACGGCAAAGGCGCTCCCCGCGGACTCTTCGGCGACAACGACCGGCTCTCCGCCCTCGTGATGAGCAAGATCCGCGCGGACGTCCTCGTCATCCTCTCCGACGTCGACGGCCTCTTCACGGGCAATCCGGCACACGACCGCAACGCCACGCTCATCCCGGTCGTCCGCGAGCTCACCGACGAGGTCGTCCGTTACGCGGACGGTGGAGGTGCGCGCGGACGCGGCGGGATGGCCTCGAAGCTGGACGCCGTGAAGATCGCGACGCAGGCGGGCGGAATCGCGGTGATTGCGAACGGGCGGACACCCGGAGTGCTCGACAGGCTCTTCGGCGGCGACGCGATCGGGACGCTCTTCGTGCCGGTCGCTGCTCGCAGGTAGAGATGTCCGAAGAGAAGATTCTCCTGGAAGGTGAAGAGGGGGCCCGGCGCGTCGCCGCGGCTGCGCGGACTGCTGCGCGGCGCCTCGCGGTGCTTTCTCCCGGGGAGAAGAGCTCGGTCCTCCTGGCGGTCGCCGACGGAATCGAGGCGGCGCGAGACGCCATTCTCGAGGCGAACCGGGCGGACGTGCTCGACGCTCGCACCACCTTCAAAGAAATCAACTCTCCGGTCTCCCTCCTCGACCGGCTCGTCCTCGACGAGCAGAAGGTTCGCGACATGGCCGCCGGCGTCCGCGCCGTTGCGGCGCTGCCCGACGCGTCCGGGCGAGTTCTCTCCCGCACGCTCCTCGACGACGGCCTCGTCCTCGAGAAGGTCGCCTGCCCGCTCGGCGTCCTCCTCGTCGTCTTCGAGTCGCGGCCCGACGCCGTCCCGCAGATCGCGTCGCTCGCGCTCAAGTCCGGCAATGCGGCGATCCTCAAGGGCGGGCGTGAGTCCGCCCGCTCGACCGCGGCGATCCTGGACGTCTTCGCAGGCGTCTTCGCGCGGCACCCTGAGATTCCCGGAGGCGCGCTGCAGTCCGTCGGCGGCCGCACCGACGTCGATGCCCTGCTCGCGCTCGACGACGACATCGATCTCGTCATTCCCCGCGGCGGCTACGACCTCGTGAAGCACGTGAAGGCGAAGACGCGCATTCCGGTGCTCGGCCACGCCGAGGGCGTTTGCCACGTCTACCTGGACCGCGCGGCGGACGAAACGATGGCGACGGCGATCGCCCTCGACGCGAAGCTCCAGTACCCCGCGGCGTGCAACGCGGCCGAGACGCTCCTCGTCCACCGCGAGGCGGCCGTCCGCTTCCTCGTTCCCCTGCTCGGACGCCTCGCCGCGGCGGGCATCGAGCTCCGCGCATGCGCGGCGACGCGCGCCCTCGCGCCGTCGCTCCGGCTCACGCCTGCGACGGAGGACGACTGGCGCGCTGAATACGGAGCGCCCGTCCTCGCCGTGAAGATCGTCGAGTCGCTCGACGAGGCGATCGAGCACGTGAACCGCTACGGCTCGCACCACACCGAGGCGATCGTCACCGGCGACGCCGCGGCGGCGGAGATGTTTCTGTCTCGTGTCGACGCCGCGGGCGTCTTCCACAACGCGTCCACGCGCTTCGCGGACGGATTCCGTTACGGGTTCGGGGCGGAGATCGGCGTCTCAACTTCGCGTCTCCATGCACGCGGACCGGTCGGTCTCGAGGGGCTCGTGACGTACAAGTACGTCCTTCGAGGCAGCGGCCAGGTCGTCGCGACGTACTCGGGGAAGGGCGCGCGGCCCTTCCGGCACGAGCGCCTAGGCTAGAAGCCTCACTCCCACTCGATCGTGCCGGGGGGCTTGGACGTCACGTCGTAGACGACGCGGTTGACGCCGCGCACCTCGCCGACGATCCGCCGGGATACCTTGTCGAGGAGGTCGTGCGGGAGACGCGCCCAGTCGGCGGTCATGAAGTCCTCCGTCGTGACGGCGCGAAGCGCGAGGACGCTCTCGTATGTGCGGCCATCGCCCATCACGCCGACGGTTTTCACGGGCAGGAGGACCGCGAACGCCTGAGAGGTCCTCTCGTACCAACCCGAATCGCGCAGCTCCTCGATGAAGATCGCGTCGGCCTCCTGCAGGATGCGCACGCGCTCCTTCGTGATCTCGCCCGGAATGCGCACGGCGAGACCGGGCCCCGGAAACGGATGCCTCGAGAGCATCTCCTTCGGGATCCCGAGCTCCGCGCCGAGGCGCCGGACCTCGTCCTTGAACAGCTCGCGGAGCGGCTCGAGGAGTCGGAAGCCGAGCTTCTCCGGGAGTCCGCCGACGTTGTGATGCGTCTTGATGACCGACGAGGGGCCCTTGATCGAGACCGACTCGATCACGTCGGGATAGAGCGTGCCCTGCAGAAGCCACTCGGCGCCGTCCACGGCCTTCGCGTTTTCGGTGAAGACGTCGATGAAGAGGCCGCCGATGATCTTCCGTTTCTGCTCCGGCTCGATCACGCCCGCGAGAGCCGAGAGGAACCGTTCCGACGCATCGACTCCCGTGACGGGCAGCCCGAGGTGGCGAAACGCCTCCATCACCTGCGGCCCCTCGTTCTTCCGGAGGAGCCCGGTGTCGACGAAGACGCCACGGAACCGCTCCCCCACCGCCTCGCGGATCAGCACGGCCGCGACCGTCGAGTCCACGCCTCCCGAGAGCGCGCCGAGGACGATGCCGTGCGAGACCTCCTCCTTGAGGCGAAGGACGGTCGCGTCGCGGAATCCGGCCATCGTCCACGTCGCCTTCGCGCCGCAGACGTCGTACAGGAAGTTCTCGAGCATCTGGGCTCCGTGCACGGAGTGATGCACCTCCGGATGGCCCTGGATGCCATACAAGCCGCGCTCTGTGTCTTCGAAGGCGGCGACCGGCGCGTTCTCGGTGTCGGCCGTCACCACGAAACCCACGGGGGCGGCCTCGACGTGGTCGCCGTGGCTCATCCAGACCGTCTCGACGGGCCCGAGACCCCGGAAGAGACGACCGCCGCGCACCTTCACGGACGCCCTCCCGTACTCCCGCCCCGGCGCGCTGCCGACGCGCCCGCCGAAGCGCTGGGCGATCCACATCATTCCGTAGCAGAGCCCGAGGACGGGGACGCCGAGATCGAAAAGCTTTGCGTCTCCCTGCGGGGCCCCGCTGTCGTAGACGCTCGACGGGCCTCCGGAGAGGATCAGTCCCCTCGGCTTCAATTTCGCAATCTCGTCGGCCTTCGCGTCGAACGGAAGGACGATCGAGCGGACCCGCGCCTCGCGGATCCGCCGGGCAATCACCTGAGTGAACTGGGAGCCGAAATCAAGGACGACGACGGTGTCGGACGGTGCGTTCACGCGCGGAGTATAGGTGCCTCAGTACATCTCTCCCTGACCCAGCACGCGGCAGGTGAAGGACTTCTGGTCCGCGCCCGGCGTGCATTTCGGGTGGTCGGCCGGCGCCTGACTGACGGCGGACATCTGCATCGAGACAGCGCTGCTCTCGTTCGAGGTTCCTCGGTAGTCGCACCACAGAAGATCGCTCGTGGCGCCCGGAACGCGCCGGGCCTGAAACGCGGTGAAGCCGTCCCTGTGGAGGGCCTTCACCCTCCACGTCGCATCTCCCTTGAGGGTCACGTCGACGCTCGTTCCGCCGTTGAGTCCGGTCGCCATGATGGTAGTTGGGCACGTGAGCGTGATCGGATCAGAGGGCTTCGGCGCCGCATGCGCGGAGCCGGAGGACATGCCCGCCACGAGGATCAGGGGGATCAGGCTGCGAGAGGATTTCATCTTCGCTCCTTCCGTGATCATTCAGTAGAACTCGCCCGGCTTGAGCGAATAGCAGGAAAACGACATCTTCGCGGAATCCGCCTGGCAGACGGGCTTTCCGGGAGTCGATTCCCTCTCGAGGAGGAAATTCGTCTCGGACCCCGCGACGTGGTCCGAGAGCGCCTTGTAGACGCACCAGCAGGAATCGTGAGAGACGCCGGGTGTCGTGTATGCCGACTGCGCCGTGAGACCGGCCTTCGTGAAGTTTTTCTGCGTCCACGGGGCGATCACGCCAATCGCGGCTGTGGCGGAAACGACGGGACATGCGAAGGTCAGGGGCTCGGCCAGGATCAGCTTCTTGATTTTCGCGGAGAGCTGCGGATTGAGCTGCGCCGGGGGCGCGGCGAGCCCGATACCGCTCGTGAGAGCGAAAACGAGGGACGTACACTTCAGGAGTGCCTTCATCGACTATGTCCTCCCTCGGGCCAGACGACCCGATTCGGGAGGACTGACGGGACGGAGGAGCTTCCGGCATAGACGGCGGGAAGGGATTCCGGCTATTCCGCCTTCGCGGGCCGCCGCAGCCGGCCGATCAGGGCACGCGGCCCGGCCGCGATGCCGCCCGCGACGAGCCCCGTCGCCACGGCCGCGAACGCGGCGAGGGCCACGAGCAGCGGCCCCACGTTGATGCCCCCAGGAAGGTCCCCGCCGTGCGCGACACGGTTCAGGGAGGCGCCGAAGGTCAGCGCGGCTAGCGCCGTGCCCCCGAGAAATGCCCACCGGCTCTCCCTGGGCATAGACAACTCGGCCTTGCGGGCTGGGCCTCGCGACCAGAGAGGCGCCGCGACCGACACGCCGGCGTCGGCGAAGAAAAGCAGCAGGCCCGCCATGAGATAGGGCGGCAGGAAAGCCAGGATCGACGCCACGATGAAACGCACGAGAGGCCTTTTCGTCAGGGCAGCCCCGAGCGCATCGGCGAGAAACGGATACGCCGTGAACGACTCAGCGGCGTGGGGGTGAGCCACGAGATACGCGCCGAGAACGAGAAGGAAGGCTCCCGGAGAGACCAGGAGGAACGCGCGCACCGTCCGGAACATCGTCAGAGGGCCGCTCGTGCGATCCGGCCGGGCGGGCCCCACAGCGCGAGCACGCGTTTCACGTAGTCGAGGGTCTCCCGGTAAGGCGGCACGCCGCCGTATTCCTCCACCGCATGCTCTCCCGCGTTGTACGCCGCCAGGATGAGATCCGCGTTCGTCTCACCGAACCGCTCGGCGAGCTCGGCGAGATACGCGACGCCGCCACGGATGTTGTCCCGCGGATCGAACGGGCGCTTCACGCCGAGGCGCCGCGCCGTGGCCGGCATGAGCTGCATGAGACCGCGCGCTCCCTTCCGGGACACGGCATGCGGGTGGCCGTTCGACTCGACCTTGATGACGGCCGCGATGAACGCGGGATCGACTTTGTGCTCCTTCGCGGCCGCGAGAATCTGCGAGGAATAGGGGGACGAGAAGGAGGAATAGGGCGATTCCGAGAGGGTGCGGACGGAACGGCTTGCTTCCAAAGGCGCGCCGACCGGGACCCCACCGGCGTCTCCCGGCTTCGTCGGCGCCGGACGCTCGTACTCGTCGTCCACGATGCGCGCGACGACGTCGAGGGGAATCGTCATCGAGCCGCCGCCCACGAGCCCGACCGTGAGCCGGTCGCCGTCCACGACCTCGTAGCTCGCGACCCGGAGATGTCGCCCGTCCTCGAACACGACGAGCGTGGCGGCCGCTGGCGCCGCGCAGAGGCCTAGAAGAGCGAACCCTGCACAGACGAGGACGATCCCTCTTCCCCTTCTGAGCAAATCCCTCTCTTTCTTCTCTTTCCGACTCATCGCCATCATGCCCTCGGGTGCGTCCGGTCGTAGACCTTGCGGATGCGCGAGCGGGAGACATGCGTGTAGATCTCGGTCGTGGCGATGTCCGCATGGCCGAGCATCATCTGAACGGCCCTGAGGTCGGCGTCGTTGTCGACGAGATGCGTCGCGAACGCGTGCCGGAGGACGTGGGGAGATACGGCGGAAGCCGGCAGGTCCGCTTTCCGTGCCGCGGCCTTCAGTGCGAGAAAGACGGTCTGCCTCGTGATCGGCTTTCCGCTCGCACCCGGGAACACCCATCGCCCCGCCGCACCCGGCTTCACGGCCCGTACCGCCTGCAGGTAGCGCGCGACCCATCGCGCGGAGGAATCCGCGATCGGCACGACCCGCTCTTTCGCGCCCTTGCCGCGAACCACGATGAAGCCTTCCGGGAGGCGCAGCGCCTCCAAGGGAAGAGTCGCGAGCTCCGAGACCCGGAGGCCGCAGGCATAGAGCAGCTCGAAAAGCGCGCGGTTGCGCAGGCCTCGCGGGGTCGTCACGTCCGGCGCGTCCAGAAGACGCATCACGTCGTCTGGCGAGAGAACCTTCGGAAGCATCGCCCATCGCCGGGCGTTCGCGAGGTCGGCCGTCGGGTCCGCCGTGAGGACCTTCTCCGCGGCGAGAAATCCATAGAGCCCACGCAGCGCCGAGGTGAGCCGCGCGAGGGTGCGGGGCGACATCCCCTCCGCGCGGCGGACGCCGAGATACGCGACAACGTCGCCGCGCGTGACCCGGGATGGATCCCTCCTAGAGGACGCGATATACGTCCCGAACGCCGCGAGATCGCGGCGGTATGCTTCGAGCGTATTCGATGAGAGGCCCTTTTCCGCCGAAAGATAGTCGAGGAAGAGCGGGAGGTGCTTCTGAAAGAAGACGCCGGCCGGCGTTTTGGCAGGAGATCCCGAACTCACTCGATGATTCTACGGAAGCCGGGCCGCCCGCGTCGGGTCACGAGCCCCGGACGCGTTCCACGGCGGGGGCCACCAGGCCGGCCGGATCCGGCAGGGCCGACAGGATCGTCCGGATCTCGGGCTCGGAAAGGACATGGTCGGAGGCCTTCGCGGCGCGATAGAGCGCGGCGACTCGCTGGGGCGTTGGCTCGACGCCCCGTTCCCGCAGCCAGAAGATCACGTTGGACTCTCCGGACATCGGGCCGACTTCGATCACTTGCGTAAGACCGACCATCGCGGCGGGAACGCCGGAGTAGACCCGGTCCGCGAGCCAGTCGTGACCCTTCGCGCGCGCCTTCACGATCGCGGCCGCGTGAACGCCCGTCCCGGTCCGGAACGCGTCGCGCCCGACGACCGGGTAGCCGTCGGGGATCGGCACCTTCACGTACGCCGACACCTTCGAGACGTAACGCGGCAGAGCGGTCAGGTCGCGGTCGATCCAGCCGAGGAGCTGGAGGTTCACGAGGAGGAGGTCGAGCGGAGTATTTCCCACGCGCTCCCCCACTCCCAGCGCACAACCGTGAACCCGGTGCGCCCCCGCGCGCAGGGCGGCGAGGGAGTTCGCGACGGAGAGCCCGCGGTCCTGATGGCCGTGCCAGTCGATGCGCACGGCTGGATTCTCCCGCGCCACGAATTCCGCGAGGAAGCCTACGAGCGCAGCGGCGCCCTCGGGCGTCGCGTGTCCGACCGTGTCGCAGGCACAGATCCGGGACGCCCCCGCGGCGATCGCCGTCCCGTAGAGAGCGACGAGATCCTCGGGGCGCGCGCGCGTCGTGTCTTCCGTGACGTACGTGACCGACAGGCCGTGACGCACTCCGAGCGAGACGGCGTCGCGCGTCAGCTTCATCATGCGCGAGAGCTCCCAGTCCTCAACGTACTGCCGGATCGGCGACGAGCCTATGAACGTCGTCATCTCGAGTGTCCGGCCCACGCGCTGGGAGATCCCGATGATCGGTTCTATGTCGGAGGCGAGCGTGCGGGCCGCGCACCCGGGGTTCACCGCGAGACCGGCCTCCGTCATGCGACGGACGAGCCACTCGACGTCCTCGCGGGAGCTCCCTCCCGCGGCCGGAATGCCGATGACGGCGGTGTCGATCCCGAGCCGCTCCATGAGGACGATCAGCTCGAACTTCTCGTCGAGGGTCGGCGTGACGGCCGACGGGGACTGGAGGCCGTCGCGAAGCGTTTCGTCGACGAGCTCGACGGGAAGGTGCCGTGGCCGGCCTTCGCCAGCGGCTCTGTTCCAGTCGTATACGAGGCGTTGAGGGTCCATCGGGCTAAGATTGCATTATGGTCGATTCACTCGGCATCGTGGGCTACGACTCGTTCCATTTCGTCGTTAAAGACCTCGAACGCAGCCGCCGGTTTTACGCGGACGCGCTCGGCTTCACCGAGGTCGCGCGTGCCTCCGCATCAAAGATCGAAAAGGGCGGCGAGGTCGCATCTGTCTTCGGCGCCGGCCAGATCAGGGTCCTCGTCTCCAGCCCGAAGCGGAATGACTCGAGGGCGGCGCGGTTCCTGAAGATTCACCCCGACGGCATTTCCTCCCTCGCGCTCCGCGTGCGCGACATCCAGGCCGCCTGGGATTTTCTGGCGACTCGGGGCGCCACGTTCCTGTCGGACATCGCCGTGGATGAAGTCGAGGGCGGCGCGTTCCGGACTTTCAACATCGCGACGCCGCTCGACGACACCACGTTCCGTTTCATCGAACGGGACGGGAAGTACCCGTGCTTCGCTCCCGACTTCGAGAACGTCGGCGACGGCAAGCCGCGTGAAAACCCGCACGGCTTCGCCACGATCGACCATGTGACGTCGAACGCCTATACGATGCTTCCGGTCGTGAACTGGTACCGCGATGTACTCGGTTTTTCGCACTACTGGGACGTCGAGTTCCACACGGCCGAGGTGGGCGCCCGCCGCATGACGGGTTCCGGCCTCCGCTCGATCGTCATGGCCGACCCCGGCAGCGGGGTGAAGTTCGCCACGAACGAGCCCATGCGGCCGTTCTTCCGCGACAGCCAGATCAACCGCTTCTGCGAGGATCATCACGGCGCGGGCGTCCAGCACGTCGCGTTTCTCGTGAAGGAGATCATCCCGGCCGTCGAGTTCCTGCGCGCGAAAGGCATCCAGTTCCTTCCGGCGCCCGGCGCGTATTACGACCGGCTGCCGAAGCGCCTCGAAGACGTGAAGATCAGGAACATCAAGGAGTCCATGGACGCGCTGCGCCGGAACCACATCCTCGTGGACGGCGCCGACGACAAGTACATGCTCCAGATCTTCATGCTCGATGCGATGGCGATGTACGGCGACGAGCATGCCGGCCCTTTCTTCTACGAGATCATCCAGCGCGAGGGCGACCGGGGCTTCGGCTACGGCAACTTCCGCGCGCTCTTCGAGTCGATCGAGGCCGCCCAGCGCACGGACGCGAGCGCGCTCGAGGTGGTCGGTTGATCGACTGGATGCGGTGCGGGGAGCTGCCCGCGAAGCCCCACACGGCCTTCCGGTCCGCCTCCGGCGCGCTCCGCTTCGAGGAGTGCCTCACGCGGCGCGGCTTCGACGGCGGGTTCTCGATCCTGTACCACGACGGCCCGCCGATGACGGACTCCCTCATCGGTCCCGCCACGCCGGGCCGCTTCGACCGCAAAGCGCCCATCCCAGCGGAGCACCAGCCCCTCCGCCGGCGCCTCCTTCTCGGCGAGAAGGCGCCGGAGGGCTTCACTCCCGTCCTCTTCAACGACGACGTGGCGGTCTCTTTGTTCAGAGTTCCACGAGAGGCGGAAAGCCCTGATGGGTTCAGTAACGGCGACGGGGATGACCTGTTTTTCTTCTTTGAAGGTGAAGGGACGGTCGAGACTCCGTTCGGTGACGTCTCGTTCCGGGCGAACGACTACTTGCTCATTCCGCGCGGCGTCGTCCATCGCTTCCGAATCTCTTCACCACTCGAAGGAATTCTCTTCGAATTGCGTGGCGGGCTGCACGTCCCGAAGGAATTCCGTAATTCCATCGGCCAGCTGCGCATGGACGCACCATACACACACCGCGACTTCGTCCGGCCCGTATTTGCGGGGCCGCGGCCGGGGCCGAAGCGGATCCTCGTGAAGAAGGACGACCGATTCGTCGAGCGCTTTCCCGTCGCGTCGCCGTTCGACGTCGTCGGCTGGGACGGCACGGTATGGCCGTTCGCCTTCAACATCCTGAATTACCAGCCGAAGACCGGCCTCGTCCACCTGCCGCCGACGATCCACTCGACGTTCGCGGGGCGTAACGCGCTCATCTGCTCGTTCGTGCCGCGCGTGACGGACACGCACCCCGACGCGATTCCCTGCCCGTACCCGCACACATCGGTGGACTGCGACGAGATCATCTATTACGTCCGCGGCAACTTCACGAGCCGAAGGGGCGTCGGGCCGAAGGCCGTCTCCCTCCACCCCGCCGGAGTGCCGCACGGCCCGCACCCGGGCGCCTACGAGGGGTCCATCGGCACGCGCTCGACGGACGAGCTCGCCGTCATGGTGGACACCTTCGCGCCGCTCCGCCTCACGGAGCAGGCCCTCGCCCTCGAGTCTCCCGGGTACCACGAAAGCTGGATTCAGGGCTGACCTTCAACCGACGAGCGGGTTCCGGACTTTCAGATCGGGAAAGCGGCCGAAGTCCCGGTCAGCCGACCACAGCTCCTTCACTCCGTGGAGGACGCAGAGCGCCGCGATGCGGGCGTCGTGGACCCGGGGCCCCGAAACGCCGCTCGAGAGAACGGTCGAGGAGAGCTTCTCCCAGTAACCAATCTCCTCCCCGAGGAGAACGAGAGAGGGAGATTCCATCCACATGGAAACCTGCTCGAGCGCCCGCTCGACGGGCGAAGGCGGGTTGAAAACTCTCGGATGGGTCACGACCGCAAGAAACTCGTGAACACAGGGCCAGGGAATCGCCCACGTCTCGTCCGAGGTCGCCAGGTTCGCGATACTGGTTCGGGCCGCCTCGTGCGCTTCCGACTCCGAGCGGTGGGCGTGTACCAGAATGTTGGAGTCGACCGCGATCAACCGCCGCGCCCTTCGTAAATCAGCGATCGCATTTTCTCCCAATTCGACAGATCGACCCCTGGCTGAAGTCCCTTTCCTCTGAAGCTGCCGTCGCGCAGCCGGAATTGGCCTCTTTTCCTGTGCCCCGCGAGGACCCCGCGGAGGCCTTCTTCGAGGAGGGAGCGCAGGGTTCGACCTTCGCGAACCGCGGCCGCGCGCGCCTCGCGCATCAATGGGTCGCTGATTTCGACAGTCGTCTTCATATGGGAGACTATATCATTGAGTATGGCAGCCCATATTAGCGGCTCCGGGCGGCGTCAGCGCCCGGTGAACTTCGCCGGGCGCTTCTCGAGGAAGGCGCCGACGCCTTCCTTCATGTCCTCCGTCGAGACGCAGAGGCCGAAGAGCGTGGCTTCGTAGTCCTCGGCCGCGGGGAAGGACATGTCGAGACCGTGGTTCACGGCGTCGAGGACGCACCCCACGGCGATCGGAGCGCGCGAGAGGATCTTCGCGAGAAGCGCACGCGAAGCCGGGATCAGCTCCGCCGGCTCGACGACTTTGTTCACGAGCCCGATGCGAAACGCTTCATCCGCCGACACGGCATCGCCCGTGAGCAGGATCTCGAGGGCGCGGCCCTTTCCCACCAGACGCGGGAGGCGCTGCGAGCCCGCGTAGCCCGGCATGACGCCGAGGTTCACTTCGGGCTGACCCAGCTTCGCGGTGTTCGAGGCGACGCGCAAGGTGCACGCCATTGCGAGCTCGCAGCCGCCGCCGAGGGCGAAGCCGTTCACGGCCGCGACCACGGGCTTGCCGAGGTTCTCGATACGGTCGAAGAGCGCCTGTCCCTTCTTCGCGAACGCGCGCGCTCCGGCTGGCGTGAACGTCGTGAAGATGCGTACGTCGGCGCCCGCCACGAATGCCTTTTCGCCGGCGCCCGTCAGGATCACGCCGCCCACCGCCTCGTCGTACCGGGCGCTCTCGAAAGCAGCGGCGAGCGCGTCCATGACCTCGGGGTTCAACGCGTTGAGCTTGTCCGGACGGTTGATGGTGACCGTGAGGATGCGATCTGAGGTTTCGGTGAGAACGACGGACATCTTGGGCACTCCCTCGTCTCAGGCGAACGGATTCTCGTCCGCGCTGGGGCCGTACATGCCGGGAACGGGCACGTCCAGGAGCCTGAGGTAGACGGACAACTGGCCCCGGTGATGCACCGAGTGGTTGAGGATCATGGTCCTGACGACGGCGAGACGCGGCATGGAGAAAACCGGGTTTCCGTTCATGGAGAGAGTCCAGAGCCCCATCGCCCGGGTGTCGTCGAGTGCGTTCAGCGCCGTCTTCGCATCGGCGATGGTCTTGTCGAACAGCGCGACGAGACCGACCGCGGTCGGAGGAGCGGGCGGGACGCCGACCGTGTTCACGCCGACGTCGAACCCGTCGTCCTTCAGGGAACTCGACCAGCTCGGAAGCGTCGCGACATGGGTCGCGAGCTTTCCGAGAGTCATCGACTTCGCGTGCGGCGCCCATGCGTGCTTGTCGTCCGGCACGCGCTCCAGCATCTTCCGGGTCGAGGACGCCTCGCGGTCGAGCTCCATGATGTAAGGGTCGATCAGCCTCATCTCCGGTTTCCTTTCTCGTCGTACTCGAAGAATCCCCGCCCGGTCTTCCTGCCGTAGCGGCCCGCCAGCACCATTCGTTTGAGGAGCGGTGGCGGAGCGAACCGTGTTTCGCGGTACTCACCGAACATGATCTCCGCGATCGCATACACAGTGTCGAGCCCGACATAGTCGAGCAGCTCGAACGGGCCCATGGGATGGGCGCAGCCCAGCTTCATTCCCGCGTCGATGTCCTCGAGCGAGCCGACGCCCTGCTCGGCCGCGCGGATCGCGTCGAGAAGAAACGGCACGAGCAGCCGGTTCACGACGAAACCGGAGTTGTCACGGCAGGCAATCGGCGTTTTCCCGAGCGCGCGCGCGAACTCCGTCACACGCGTGATCGTGTCGTCGGACGTTTCGATCGCCCGAACCACCTCCACGAGCTTCATGACGGGCACCGGGTTGAAAAAGTGCAACCCGGCGAAGCGGTCTGGCCGCTTCGTCCCCGCTGCCAGCTCCGCGATCGTGAGCGACGACGTGTTCGAGCAGAAGATGGCGTGAGGCGCGCACGACTTGTCGAGCACCTCGAATACCTCGCGCTTGGCGCCGAGATTCTCGACGATTGCTTCGATGACGAGATCGGAGGAAGAGATTTCTGCTAAGGAGGAAGAGAAGATCAGACGCGAGAGGATCGCGGATTCGTCCTCTTCTCGCAGCTTGCCGCGTTCGATTGCCTTAGAAAGGGATTGCGTGATTCGCCTGCGCCCCTTCGCGAGCAATTCGTCGGTGGGTTCGCGCACGACGACCGAGTACCCCGCCTTCGCGCACACCTCGGCGATTCCGGAACCCATCAGGCCGGCGCCCAGGACCCCAACCGCACGGATTTCAACCAACGGCCAGTCCCTGCCTTTCCCTCTTAGCCATTCAAAGAAGTCTTCTTTTTCTCTTCGTGCTCTTCGAACATCACATTCACGAGAGCGCCTCCACGACGAGCGCGATCCCCTGCCCGCCGCCGATGCAGGCCGACGCGATGCCCCAGCGCTTGCCCCGGCGGCGCAGCTCCTTGAGAAGCGTGAGCGTCAGCCGCGCGCCGCTCGCCCCGAGCGGATGCCCGAGGGCGATCGCGCCGCCGTTCACGTTCAGCTTCGAAGGGTTCACGCCGAGCTCTTTCACGACGCCGAGGATCTGCCCCGCGAACGCCTCGTTGATCTCGAAGAGGTCCATGTCCGAGAGCGACTTCCCCGCCTTCGCGAGCGCCGCACGGCAGGCCGAGACCGGTCCGAGGCCCATCTCGGCGGGATCGCAACCCGTGACCGCTTCGGACACGAGGCGCCCGAGCGGGACGATTCCCTTGGCACGGGCCCTCTCCTCCGTGGTGACGACCGCGGCCACGGCCCCGTCCACGATGCCCGACGCGTTCCCCGCCGTCACCATCCCGTCTTTCCCGAAGGCGGGCGACAGCCTCGCGAGCCCCTCCAGCGTCGAGTCCGGCGTCAGGTGGTCGTCTTCCGTCACGGAGACGGACTTCCGGCCCTTCTTCGCGTCGACCGGGACGATCTCCTCGGCGAGTCGTCCTTCCGCCCGGGCGGCGGCGGCCTTCTGCTGGCTTTCGAGGGCGAACGCATCCTGCTCCGCGCGCGAGATTCCAAGGCGGCGCGCGATGTTGTCCGAGGTCTGCGCCATGGCGACGCCCGGAACGGTGTCGAAGAGGCCGCTCATCAGCGAGTCCTCGAGCTTTCCCTGCCCGAGCCGGAGCCCGGTTCGCGCGCCGCGGATCACGAACGGGGACTGACTCATGTTCTCGGTGCCGCCCGCGAGGACCGCGTCCGTCTCCCCGAGCAAAATGCGGTGCTTCGCCTGGATAATCGCCTCGAAGCCGGAACCGCAGAGGCGATTCACCGTGAGCGCGGGGACTTCCTTCGGCACTCCCGATCGGAGGCCGACGTGGCGGGCGAGATAGATCGCGTCGGGAGAGGTCTGAAGCACGTTACCGAAGATCACGTGCCCGATCTCCCCGGGTTCGAACCGCGCGCGCCGCAGGGCCTCGACGGAGGCGGCGACGGCGAGGTCGGTGGCGGTCATGTCCGCGAAAAGGCCGTTGTAATCGGCCATCGGCGTGCGGACTCCTTCGGCAAAGACGATTGCGATGGTCATGGCTTCTCCAGCGCTTCCTGCGCGCCCGTGAGGCGGGCCCGGAGCGGTTCGAGCGTCTTCATGTTCGCGCGGACGGAATCGGGCTCTCTCTGCTTCGACTCGCGGCGAATCCGCTCCGCCTCGGCCTCGAACTGCGCCGTCTGCTCGGCAAGAAGTTTCCGGGACCCCTCGTCCGCCGCGTCTCCCCGCCGGGCCTTCAGGTCGGCCAGAGTCTTCTCAAGGAAGGCCAGCGCCGACGCATTGAGCCGCGCTGTCATCGCGGCGGCGTCCGCTTCGAGCACGCGCTCTTTCACCCAGAGAAACTCCTCCACGTTCACGCCGCGGGCGCGGGCGGCGGCCACGTCGGCGGGCACCGTCGTGAGCGGATCGCCCGACGGAGTGGGCCGGACGCCGCGGAGGTCCAGACGCACACGATCCAGGATCGACAGGTAGTTCTCTACCTGCGCCGCAGTCACCCGTCCATCGGCCGGAGGCCGGTACACGTCGCGCGTTTCGGCCCGGGAGAGCGGCGCGCTCGTGGGAATCCCCGGTCCGGCGTCCTTCGGGCCGCAGCCCGCGCAAACGGTCGCGAGGACCGCCACGACCCTGAAGAGGCGGTACCGCATCCCCGAATGATAGCCGCGTGGTACGATTTTTTGGTTCCATGCTGACGCAGGTCGGGAAGTACCAGATCGTCGAGAAGATCGGCGTGGGCGGGTTTGGCACCGTCTACAAGGGGCGGGATCCGTTCATCAAGCGAAACGTCGCGATCAAGACCTGCCAGAGCGAGGAAGAGGAAATCAAGAAGCGCTTCTTTCGCGAAGCCGAGTTCGCCGGAAACCTCCATCACCGCAACATCACGACGATCTACGACTTCGGCGTCACCGACGACGGCACGCCCTACATCGTCCAGGAGTTCCTGACCGGCGACGACCTCGACAAGGCGATCAAGCAGAAGGAGCCGCTCACGCTCGCGCGGAAGCTCCAGATCCTCGTCGACGTGTGCGAGGGCCTCGGCTACGCGCATGCGGCCGGCATCATCCACCGCGACATCAAGCCGTCGAACATCAGGATCCTCGAGGACGGCACCGTCAAGATCATGGATTTCGGCATCGCGAAGTCCATGGTCTCGCAGTCGACGCTCACGCAAACCGGCATCACGCTGGGCACGGCATCCTACCTGGCACCGGAGCAGATCCGCGGCGAGGATCTCGACCGGCGAACGGACATTTTCTCCCTTGGCGTGCTCGCCTACGAGATCGTGACCGGGCAGAAGCCGTTCACGGGCGACCACATTTCCACGGTCCTCTACAAGATCATGAACGAGACGCCAGCGCCGCCGAGCTCGCTCGACCCGGCGCTGCCCCGCGGTCTCGACGCCATGGTCCTCAAGGCTCTCGAAAAGGACCGAACGAAGCGCTTCGCCTCCTGCAACGAGTTGCGCGCCGAATGCCTGACGCTTCTCCAGACCGTCCCGGACGTGCCGGCATTCCAGATGCCGCCGGAAAACGACATGGACAAGACGCTCGCGACGCCCTCCGCCGGATTTCCGGTGTCGACCTCGGTTTCGCTCGGCACGACTCCGACGGCCAGGTCCTCCCGCGTCCTCGACACGCCCCTCGGTCCGTCCGCGACCGCACGGGCAACCGCCGGAGGCCTCGCGGACGTCCACCTCCGCAAGGACACCGGTTCGGCGGACCATCGAACCTCGCGCGAAGAGGGCGGATCGGCTCTGAAGGTGTTCCTTGCGGCGATCGTGCTCGTGGTGGTGGCAGGGGGCACCTGGTTCGTCGCCCAGAACAGGCGCTCCGGAGCCCCCGTGACACCCACTCCCATTCCGCCGCCGCGGGCCTCGACGACGAGCGCCGAACCGGCCATGGTTCCTCCCGCGACGGCGGCTCCCGGGTCAGCGGGCCCGGCCGTCTCGGCCGAGCCCGCTCCCCCGCCGCCAGCCGAGCCGACGGCCGCGCCTGTCAAGGTCAAGGAAGTCGCCACGTCGGCGCCGATCACGTTCAAGTCGAACATCTACGCCGAGCTTTCGATCAACGGGAAGCGCCAAAGCGCGAACCTTCCGAGAGCGACCACCGTCACGCTCAAGCCCGGGCGGTATTCCGCCCTTTTCGACGCGCCGGGGTTCATGAAGATCCCGAAGGAATTCGAGGTCGCGGCCGAGCCGAAGGCGCTCACCATCTTCGCCGAGTTCCCCGGGCGCGGCCTCGTGACCATGACCGTTCTTCCCGTCGGGGCCGAGATCCGCGTGGACGGCCTCCTGATCGGGAAGTCGAAGGGCGGAGAAGTGGAGAGGACTCTTCGTTCAGGCCAGCACGAGATCAGCGTGAGCCTAGCCGGCTACAGGACGTTCACGAGGACGGTCGACCTCGAGGACGGGGTCAAGTTCGCGATCCCCCGTATCGAGTTGAAGAAGGAATAGCTAGAATCGCGCCGTGAAACGCGCGCTCTCCCTCGTCGTCCTCGTCGCCGCGGTTCTCGCCTTTGCCGGGGCTGCCGTCGCGCAGGAAGGCTCCGAGTCCCTGGAGAAGGAAGCCCGCAAGGCCGTCAACGCCGGCCAGTTCCGCAAGGCGGCGCTCAAGTTCGAGAGCGCCGCGTCCGCGGCGAGCGATCCGCAGCGACGTTCGCGCATGCTCGTGCAGACCGGCTGGGCCCACTTCAACGACGGAAAGAAGTCCGACGCGCAGGATGCCTTGAGGCGCGCGTTCACGGGAAGCCCCGACCTCGAAATCGTCGCGGACTTTTTTTCGCCTGACTTCGTGAAGCTCGCCGGCGAGGTCCGCAGCTCGGCCGTCGCGGCGATGCCACCACCCGCGGCCGACATCGGAGAATTGAAGCGCGTCGCGAAGGAGAAGCTCGCGGACGGCAACACCGAAGACGTCATCCACGACCTCCTCTACAACGTGCCGCGCGAGAAGCTCGATGCCGAGGCAATCGATCTCCTCGCCCAGGCGTACGAGAAGCAGGGCAAATTCACGGAGGCAGCCCGCGTGCGGGCCACGGGCGCCGAGACCCAAAAGGGCGGGGCCTCGTCCCCCTCGGCGTCCGCGTCATCGCCGGTCGCTCCCGCGTCTCCCGCCGCTCCCGTCTCTCCTGTCGCTTCCGTGGCCGCAAAGGCCGGTCCGACTCCGGCCGACTACCTGGCTCTCGGCCGCGCGGCATTCGCGCGCGGCGACGCCCTGAACGCGCAGTCGGCCGCAAACCGGATTCTCGAGATCGATCCGCAGTCGAGCGACGCCTACCGCCTCCTGGGAAACGCCTACACGCTGCGGGGCGAGAAGGCCATCGCGAAAGCGAATCTCGAGCAATCGCTCTTGAAGAACGAGAAGAACGAGGGAACGCTCCTCGACCTCTACGAGCTTTCGATGGGCGACAAGAACTGGGATGGCGCGCTGGACGCGCTCCGGCGGGCGACCGAGGTGAATCCCGAGAACGGAGCGAAGCTCGTGGCCCTCGGGCGCAAGGCCCGCGCGGAAAGCGACCTCGTCCTCGCGCGACAGGTCTTCGCGACGGCTGCCGCGGCAACGCCGAAGGACGTCTCCGTCCTGACGGAGTACGCGAGCATTCTCCTCCAGGCGAAGGACCTCGACGCCGCCCTCGAGCCCCTCATGAAGGCGGCGGCCGTCGAGCCGGACCGCGAGATCGTGCGTGCGAACCTCGCGTCGACGCTCCGCCGCAAGGGCCTCTGGAAGGATGCGGAGAAGGAGTACCGCGAGGCGATCCGGGCGGATCCCAACTACGCCCCCGCCCTGCGTGGTCTCGGGACTCTCCTCCTCGAGCTCGGACAGACCACTCAGGCGATCGAGCCGCTCAAGAAGGCCGTACTTCGCGACCCCACGAACGTCGAGAGCGCGTGGGCGCTCGCGCGCGCGCAGCGCCAAACGGGCGCGCTGAAGGATGCCGCCGAGAGTCTCGCCGCCTCTGCCGCCCTCGACAAGGCGCCACTCGACGACGAGGCCGGGACCGTCGCCTACGAGCGCGGGCGTTACGAGGAGGCCGTCGGGTTCTTCGACCGCGCGCTCGCGAAGGAGCCAGCCTCCCCCGTTTTCAAGGCGAACCGCGACCGTGCGGCGGCGGCCGCGCGCTTCATGGCGTCCGTGTCTGTCTCGACGCCGGCGCCGGCGTCTGTCCCGCGCTGAGCCGACTTGACTAGGGCCCGCCCGGTTCCCCGCTCATCACCGTCAGGAAATCCGCGAGGATGCGCGCCGTCGCGCCCCAGATCGCGTGGCCCTTGGTGTGGTAGACGAGCGTCATCACGTCCTTGCCCTTCCACTTCACCGGACGCTCTTCGACCATCATGGGATCGAGCAGGCTCGAGAGCGGCACCTCGATGATCTCCTCGACCTCGCCCGCCTGCGGCGCGAACGTGATCGGATACGGGATCGCCCCAACGAACGGCGCGACCTCGAACTCGGTGACCGTGACGAGCCGCGGCAGCGCTCCCAGAATCCTCACGACCTTTCGAGGGACCCCGATCTCTTCCTCGGTCTCCCGAACCGCCGTCTCCCAGAGGTTCGCATCGGCCGCGAGCTTGCCGCCTCCCGGGAACGAGATCTGGCCCTTGTGATGCTCGACCAGATCCGTCCGTTTCGTGAAGAGCGTCCAGAGCGCCTTCTCGCGAACATAGAGCGGGATCAGGACGGCCGCCGGGCGCAGCGCCACCGGCCCTTCGCCCTCCAGCCGCTCCGGCACGAGCGGCCGCTCCGGCCAGCTTCGTGCGAAACGCTGCCGGAGGTCCTCCATCCAGGGGCTGTAGGCCCCTTCTTTCAGCTCCGTCATGACCCCGCTTCAGACGTGCCGAATCCCTGCCGGTCCGCCGCGGCCTTCGCGCCCTTCTTCACGAAGGTCTGGAGGTACGCCTCGATGAAGCCGTCGAGGTCCCCGTCCAGCACGCGGTCCACGTCCCCGACCTCGTAGTTCGTGCGGTGGTCCTTGATGAGTCGGTACGGGGCAAGGACGTACGAGCGGATCTGCGACCCGAAGCCGATCTCCATCTTCGTGCCCGCGCGGACGGCATCTTTCGCGAGACGCTCTTCGACGGCGCGCTGGTAGAGGCGCGACCTCAGGACCTTCATCGCCGAGTCCTTGTTCTTGTGCTGCGAGCGCTCGTTCTGGCACTGCGCGACGAGGCCGGTCGGCAGATGCGTGATGCGGATCGCCGACTCGGTCTTGTTCACGTGCTGGCCGCCCTTGCCGCCGGCCCGGAACGTGTCGATCCGAAGGTCCTTGTCGTTGATCTCGACCTCGATCGTGTCGTCGATCTCCGGCGAGACGTAGACGGCCGCGAAAGACGTGTGGCGCCGGGCCGCGGCGTCGAACGGGGAAATGCGCACGAGCCGGTGCACGCCGCGCTCGGCCTTCATGTGCCCGTAGGCGTACTCCCCCTCGAAACGCAGGGTCGCGGTCTTGATACCCGCGTCCTCGGCATACGTCACCTCGAGGACGTCCGTCTTCCATCCGCGGCGCTCGCCGAAACGGAGGTACATCCGCATCAGCATGTCGGCCCAGTCCTGAGCCTCGGTTCCGCCCGCGCCCGCGTGGATCTCGACGAGGGCCGGCAACGGATCCTCGTCGTGCGTGAGCTTGAACGTGAGCTCCTTGCGGCGCGCCCAGGGAGCGATCGTGGCGAGCGCCGTGTCGGCGTCCGCCTCGACTTTCTCGCCCGCGCGAAGAAACTCGCCCAGGATCTCGAGCTCCTCCTGACGCTCCTTGAGATCCTTGTCGTCGGCCAGGATCCGCTCGGCGCGCTTCAGCTTGCGGAGCGTCTCCTGCGCCTCGAGGGCCTTCGTCCAGAAGCCGGGCTCACCGGTCGTCCTCTCGAGCTCTTCCTTCTCTTTCGCGGCTTTCCGGACGTCAAAGATAGCCGCGGAGGGTGCTCACGGACGACGCGAGTTCGAGCAGGCGCTCAATTCGTTCTTCGTTCACGTGGGACTTCCTCCAGGGCGTTTCCGGGGTTCGAGAACCCGCGCATGGAGGATACCGGCCAGAAGCCCTGCCGCGCAAACCCAGAGGGCGGCATCTCCCGCGGCGACGGCCGGCGGCGGCGGCCCGGGCCGGAAGACTGGCGCCGAGAACGCGCCCTTGCGTCCCGCGGACAGCGTCACGAGCGCGCGGCCGTCGGGGCCGACCGCGCCGCTGATCCCGGTGATGGCCGCACGCACGAGCGGCCTTCCCGTCTCGACGGCGCGCAAGACGGCGGCCTGCCAGTGCTGGCGCTGCGCGCCCGCGCGCCCGTACCACGCGTCGTTCGTGAGCGTGAAGAGAACGTCGGCTCCCGCCCGCGTCTCGGCACGCGCGATCCACGGGTAGACGACCTCGTAGCAGACGGCGCCACCGAGCTTCCAGTCGCCGAGCGTGAGGAGGACCGTACCCGCACCCGGCGTGAACCCGCCCGGCACCGCGCGGCTGATCGGCCTGATCCTCCGCAGGACCGGTGCCAGCGGCACGTACTCGCCGAAGGGGACGAGGCGCTGCTTGAAGTACGGCGGGAGGATCGGCCCGGCCTTCGTGACGAGGAGCGCCGCATTGTAGTAAGGCGCGTCCTCGGACCACGGGGCGTCGGACCAGGCCGTGCTCACGAGGATCGCGACATCCAGCTCACGGCAGAGCTCGATGACGCGCTCGCGATAGGGCGGGTTGAAAGACCACGAATAGGGCGACGCGCTCTCGGGCCAGAGGATGAGGACGGGCCGGTCTGCACGGCAGAGGGCCCGCGTCTGGTCCTCGAGATCGCGCTGGATGCGCTCGGCCGTCCCCCTGTCCCACCGGATGTCCTGCTCGACGTTCGGCTGAACGACCCCGACCTTCAGGACCTCACGCGACTCGGGCGTGCGCCGCGGTCCGGCGGCGCCCGCCGCGAGCGCACACACACACGCCCCGGCGAGCCAGCTGAGGCGCGCGTTGCGCGTCGCGCGCGTCAGCGCGACGAAAAGCGCCGCGTTGAGCGCCGCGAGGAGAAAGGATGTGAGGAGGACGCCGCCAAGCGCGGCCGTTCCGAGGAGGGCAGGGACGTCCGCGAGCGGGTTCGCGAGGAGATTCCACGGAAAGCCGCCGAAGATGAACACGTACGTCCGCGAGGACTCCTGGGCGACCCACGCGGCACCGAACGTCGCCACGACGCCGGGACCCGAGCGCGGAGCGACGACCGCGTAGAGCGATGCCATGAGGCCGAACGGGATCGCCATGAGGCCCGCCGAGATCGCGAGGGCGAGGCCCGCGAGCGGCCACCCGACGCCGCCGAAGCGGTGAACCGTGTAGGCGATCCACGGGATCGTGACGAGCCAGAACGCGCAACCGAAGACGAAGCCAGGGAGGAAGGCCCGCCGCCACGTCAGCCCGTCGAGCGCGAAGAGCAGCGGAATCAGGGCGATCGGGAGGAGCGGCAGGATCGAGAAGCTCGGAAAGCACAGCGCCAGGAGGACTCCGCCGCAGCAGGCCCAGAGCAATCGGGGGATTTTCTTAGAAGGTAGGAGAGCCAGCAACATTCACCTTCGAAGAAGCCGGGCCTCGGCCCCCGAGCGAGAGATGACGTACCTCCGCGTGTCCTCCGGCGGCAGACGAAAGCAAAATCAATCTCTCTTCGGCGCGAACTCTTCCGCCCGGTAGCTCGAGCGCACGAAGGGTCCCGAGAACACCGCCTGAAATCCCATCTCCATCCCCCGCTCTTGAAGCTTCACGAAGCGATCGGGCGTCGCGTATTCCACGACCGCCAGGTTCCACGCGGACGGGCGGAGGTACTGCCCCACGGTCACGACGCCGACGCCGGCCGCATGCAGCGCGCGGAAGACATCGAGCACCTCGTCGTCGCGCTCGCCGAGGCCCAGCATGAGCCCTGATTTCGTCGTCATCGCGGGATGCCGTTCCTTCACGCGGGTGAGAAGGTCTACCGATCTCCGAAATACGGACTTCGGGCGAACGGCGTCATAGAGGCGGGGAACGGTCTCCACGTTGTGGTTGTAGACGTCGGGGCCGGAGTCGGCCACACGGTCGATCTGGTCTGCGACGCCCTGGAAGTCGGGCGTCAGCGCCTCGACCGTGCGTGCGCCATCGTCTTCCTTCAGCGCCTGGACGACGGCCGCCCAGTGCGCCGAGCCTCCATCCGGGAGGTCGTCGCGGTCGACGGACGTGACGACGACGTGCCGGATTCCCATCTCGTCGGCGGCCCGGACGAGCCGCGCGGGTTCCTCCGGGTCGAGCGAAGCGGGCCGTCCGGACGTGATGTGGCAAAAACCGCAGGCACGGGTGCAGACATCGCCCGCGATGAGAAACGTGGCTGTCTTCCTCTCGAAGCACTCCGTCCGGTTCGGGCAACGCGCCTCCTCGCAGACCGTCGAGAGACTGCCGCGCCGCATGCGCGACTTCATCTCGTGCAGGTCGTGGAGGCGAAGCTTCTTCTCCTGAATCCACGGGGGCAGGCCGGGCTCGCCGCGGACCGGGAGAGCACGGAGCCGAGGGATCAAGGGGATCAAGGAACCACCAGGGGTGTGTTCTTGATCAGCTTGTCGGTCGTCTTGATCTTCTTCGCGGTCGCTTCCGCCTTGGCGCGGTCCTTGAACGGACCCACGCGCACTCGGAACCAGCCGTCTTTTCCGGGTACGGCCGAGACGTCGGCCGTGAAGCCTTCGTTCTGGAGACGCTTCCGGAGCTCGTCCGCGGCAGGCGCCTTCTTCGTCGCGAGCACCTGTACGTAGAACGGGCCCAGCGGGCGCTTCGTCGCGGCCTTCGCCGCGGGTGCCTCCTTCGGTGGGGGTTCCTTCTGATGCGCGGGCGGGGCGGCCGTCGGGACGGGAGGCTGCGGGGTGGGAGCCGATGTCGGCACGGGCGCCGGCGTCGCCGCGGCGGCAGCTTCCTTCAGCGCCGCTCGCTTCTCGGCCGCGAAGCCGAGTGCTTCTTCGGCCGGCCTCTCGGCCGAGATCCCGGCCCTCCGGGTGTCGCGGGAGCCGTCCGACGGGGCGAGCGTCGGCACCGGCAGGTCCGAAGCGTTCACGAGCGTCGCGACCGCGCCCGGACCCTTCCGCGCCACGGCGCCTGTCTTCATCCCGAAAAAGAAAGCCAGGGCGAGCGCGAGGAGAAGAAGCAGGAAGAAGAGTCCCGCCTGCCGGCCCGTGACCGAAATCTGGTAGTGGACGGGCGGCCTCGCCGGACGGTCCGACCGGTCGTCCGGCCCGTCCGAAAGCCCAAGCGCGGTCATCCCTGCTTCTCGCCCTTCTTGAGGAACGCCGAGATCAGGTCCATCGGCAGCGGGAAGATGATCGTCGAGTTCTTCTCGGTCGCGATCTCCGTCAGGGTCTGCAAGTACCGAAGCTGCAGGGTCGCGGGCTCACGCCCGATGATCGCCGCCGCCTCGGAAAGCTGTTTCGAGGCCTCGAACTCGCCAGAGGCGTGGATGATCTTCGCGCGCTTTTCGCGCTCGGCTTCGGCCTGCTTGGCCATCGCGCGCTGCATCTCGATCGGGAGGTCGACGCCCTTCAGCTCCACCATCGAGACCTTGATGCCCCAGGGATCCGTGTGCTTGTCGAGGATCTCCTGCAGGTTTTCGTTCAGCTTGTCGCGCGACGAGAGCAGCTCGTCGAGCGTGGCCTGGCCCAGCACCGAGCGCAGCGTGGTCTGGGAGAGCTGCGACGTGGCATATAGGTAGTTCTCCACCTTCACGACCGCCTTCGACGGATCCATGACGTGGAAATAGACGACGGCATTCACCTTCACCGACACGTTGTCGCGCGTGATGACGTCTTGAGGCGGGACATCGAGAACCACGGTCCGCAGCGAGATGCGCACCATCGTCTCGAACGGCCAGAAGATGAGCGTCAGCCCGGGGCCCTTCGGGGCCGGCGAGAGACGGCCCAGCCAGAAAGTCACCGCTCGCTCGTATTCATTCAGGACGTTGATCCACTTCGAGAGAAAGATCAGTGCGACGAAGAGAACCGGGACGAGGAGCGACAGATTCGACATGAGTCTCCTTACGCCTCTTTCGGGGCGGGACGGACGAGGACGAGCAGGCCGTCGAGACCCGTGATCTCGACGTTTTCACCAGCGGCGACGGGTGCGGAGGAACGCGCCTCCCAGAGGGCGCCGTCCACGAAAATTTTGCCTGTCGGGGCGAAAGCAGTACGCGCCGCGACGACCTGGCCCACGAGAACGCCGGCGCCGGTGCGATCCGGCAGGCGCTTCACGGCGAGAGCCCGGAACGAAAGGGCCGCGAGGATCGCCGCGGTCGCGACGGCACCCGCCACGAGCGTCGTGAGCTCGCCGCGCGGAGCGCCGGCCCGGTCGGGAAACAGGAGGAGACCGCCGAGCACGATCGCCGCCGCGCCCCCCACGGCGAGGACGCCGTGCGCCGCGAGCTTCACCTCGAGGAAAAAGAAGAAGGCACCCAGCAATATGAGAAAAAGGCCCGCGCCGTTCACGGGGAGGACCGACATCGCGAAGAGCGCGAGGACGAGGCAGATTGCGCCGAGGACGCCCGGCAGGATTCCGCCCGGATGGGAAAGCTCCGAGTAGAGGCCGACGAGACCGATGAGGAAGAGGATTCCCGCGAGCGCAGGGCTCGCGATCACGCCGAGGATCCGTTCCTTCCGCGTCATCTCCCGCAGCTCGGTCGAGAGGCCAGCTGTCTTCAGGACGACGTCGGGCCTGCCGACGCGCTTCGCCGTACGCCCGTCGAGCCGCGCGAGAAGCTCCGGGACGTCGCGCGCGACGACCTCGATCAACTTGCGCTTCTGGGCCTCGGTCTCCGAATACGACGTCGCCTCCGTAACGGCCTTGACGGCGTCGTCCACCGGACGGCCGCGCGGCTCGGTCACGGAACGAAGCAGCGCCGAGACGTCCTCCCCCACCTTTTTCGCGATCGTTTTCGGGAGATCCTCGCCGCCTCCCCCAACTGGCGACGCGGCGCCCGCGTTCGTGCCCGGCGCCATAGCGGCAATGTCGCACGACATGAGGATGAGGAACCCGGCCGATGCGGCCTGCGATCCGGGGGGCGCGACCCAGCCCACGACCGGCACGGGTGAGCCCAGGATCGCCCGCGTGATCTCCCGCGTGGAGTCAAGCCGCCCGCCCGGTGTGTCGATGCGCAGGATCACGAAGGGCGCCCCCGAGGCCCCCGCGTCCCGGATCCCGTCCGACACGAAGCGCGCGCTCACGGCGTGGATCTCGGAGTTGAGGTCGATGACGGGCACCGTCGCCGCGGGGACGGCGGCCGATGCCGCCAGCACCCCGAAGAGAACGACCACCCCGGCAAGACGCACGGCACCATTATAGGTTCGTGTTAGAACGCACCGTGCGCTGGAAGCCAGTCGACGTTCTGACGTCGCTTTTCGCGGTAGCCCTCGTGACCGCGGGCCTCACGCATCTGGCCGTCCTGGAGCACTCAGGGGTCCTTCTCAGAATGGGGATCGTCGCGCTCGTGCCGGTGCTGATCGCCACGCTTCGCGGTCGCACTCCGAACCCTTCTCGGGCGCTTCAGGTTCTCTTCGACTACTACGTGATTGCCTGCGTCGTCGTGATTTTCGACGGGCTCGGACCGCTCATTCGCGCGGTCAACCCCGTCGACAAGGACGTCCACCTCATCGCGTTCGACCGGTGGCTTTTCGGCACGGACCCCTCGGTGGCGCTCGAGCGGTTCGCGACGCCGCTCCTCTCGGACGTCCTGACCTTTTTCTACTCGCTCTACTATTTCCATCCTATCGTCCTCGGAACGCTCGTGCTGCTGGACGACCGCGAGCGGCCGGCCGCGGAGCGCGACTTCTCGCGGTACGCGTTCACGATGGTGTTCGTGTTCTTCGTGAGCTACGTGGGCTACTTCCTCGTCCCGGCGGTCGGCCCGCGCTTCACGATCACGCACGCCGGCCCGCTGCCGCGCGGCGCGGTCTCGAGAGTCATCGACGACACGCTGAACGTCCTCGAAAGCAACAAGCGCGACTGCTTCCCCTCCGGCCACACGATGGTCGTGATCGCGGTCCTCCTCGAGGCCGCGCGGCGGTCGAAGAAGACGTTCTGGCTGTTTCTCCCGTTCGCGGTCGGGCTCCTGATGGCCACCGTCTACTGCCGGTACCACTACGTGGCGGACGTCCTCGCGGGTTTCACCCTCGCGTTCGTGACGGTGCCGGTCGGGAACTGGATCTACAGGCGTTTTTCGACGATCCGATACCGGCGGTAGATGCGGCCGCCGAAAACCTCGAGGGGCTTGAGGATGTCGAGGTTGTCCTCGAGCATCCACGAAAACTCCGCCCACTTGTGGCCGATCCGGATGCCTTCCTTCGCCGCCTCGTAATAGAGGATGGCGTCAACGCCCCGGCGGCGGTATTCCGGCAGGACGCCCAGCGCGAGGATCCGCACCCGGTCGATCTTCTTCCTCTCCGTGAGGAACTTCAGCCAGCCGAAGGGAAACAGGGAGCCGCCCATCTTCACGAGGACCTGGTTGAAGTCCGGAAGCGCGAGATGGAACCCGACGGGCTTGCCGTCGATCTCCACGAAGAGGATGTACGGCGGATGGATGATGGGCTTGAGCTTCTTCGCCATGGCGTCGATCTCCTCCGACGTCATCGGGACGAAGCCCCAGTTCTTCTCCCACGCCGCGTTGTAGATCGTCTTCACGATCGCGAGGTCCTCGTCGAACCTGTCCATGCGGATCGTCCGCACGACGAGCCCCTTCTCGCGCTTGCGGACGGCGTCCGTGAGGCGCCCGAGCCTCCGGAACGAGAGATCTCCCACGGGCGCGAGGATCGCGACGAGGTCCTTCTCCTTCTCGTATCCGGCCTCCCGGAACAGGTCGAGGTAGTACGCGGGGTTGTACGTCATCATCAGGAATGGCAGGCCCGGCTCGCTCTCGGCGGGAACGAGCGCTCCGACCTCGTCGTTGAGCGACGGATTCGCGGGTCCCCGCAGCCTCTCGCAGCCGGGAACGAGGTCACGCACGGCCCCTTCGGCTGCGGCAAAGAGCGCCCGGCTCACCTCGACGTCGTTCGCGCACTCGAAGAATCCGAAGAATCCCGTTCTCTCCGCATGCACCCTGTTGTGCTCGGTGTCGCCGATCGCCGCGATGCGGCCGACGACTTTCCCGTCCCGCCGTGCGAGGAATAACGCCCTCTTCGCGTGCTTCCAGAACGGGTTCTTCGCCTCGTCGAGCATCCACCGGACGTCGGAGCGGAGCGGTGGCGGCCAGTTCGGATCGCCGGCGTAGAGCCGGTATGCGAGCTCGACGAACTCCTTGAGATCGGACGGCGAGGAAACGGGATCAACCCGCAAGGACGCCTGATCGTTCACGTCGTGTCGTGCCTCCGGAGGCAGACGGTCTCACAGCGGTTCGGAGCGATCAAGCCCATGGAGCCCGGACCCGAATGCGTTATCGTGCCCCGTTCGTCGCGCGCGCCCGAGGAGACCGTATGGGTGACTCACTCTTCCTCCACCGCCTCCAGTTCGCCTTCACGCTGATCTACCACTATCTCTTCCCCGTCCTGACGATGGGGCTCGCGTTTCTGATCGTCGTGATGAAGGCGCTGGGTCTGAGAAGCGGCGGGGAACGCTGGAACGACGCCGCGCGCTTCTGGATCCGGATCTTCGGCATCAACTTCGCGGTCGGCGTCGTGACCGGCATCCCGATGGAGTTCCAGTTTGGGACGAACTGGGCGCGCTTTTCCCGCTACGCAGGCAACGTCATCGGGCACACGCTCGCGATGGAAGGCCTCTTCGCGTTCTTCCTCGAGTCGAGCTTCCTGTCGCTCCTCGTCTTCGGCGAAAAGCGGCTCTCGCGGGCCGGGCACTTCGCGGCCGCGGTCGCGCTCTTCGTCGGGAGCTGGCTCTCGGGCTACTTCATCATCACGACGAACGCCTTCATGCAGCATCCCGTCGGCTTCCGCGTCGGGCCGGACGGCTCCCTCCTTCTCGCGGATTTCGCTGCGTTCCTCTTCAATCCCTGGGCGCTCGCGCAATACGCTCACAACATGACCTCGACCGTTGTGACGGCCTCCTTCGTCGTCGCGGCGCTCGGCGCGTTCTACCTGCTTCAGGGGAGGCACCTCGAACAGGCACGTCTCTTCCTGAAGCTCGGCACGACGGCCGGCCTGATCTCGAGCGTCCTCGTCGCCTTCCCCACCGGCGACACCCAAGCCAAGCAGGTGGCGCGATACCAGCCCGTCGCTCTCGCCGCCATGGAGGGCCGTTTCGAGAGCGGGCCCCGTGCGGGCCTCACGATGATCGGCCAGCCGAACGTGCGGGAGAGGCGCCTCGACAATCCCGTCACGGTTCCGCTGATCCTGAGCGTGCTCGCTTTCGGCCACACGGCGAGCGAAGTCCAGGGCCTGAACGCCTTCCCCGAGAGGGACTGGCCCGACAACATCGAGCTGCTCTATTACGCCTTCCACATCATGGCGGGCCTCGGGACGATCCTGATCGCGATCATGGCGGTTGCGAACCTGCTGGGCTGGATGGGCCGCTTGGAGAAGTCCGGTCCGATGCTCTGGGTCCTGATGCTTGCCTTTCCGTTTCCGTACATCGCCGTCATCGCAGGATGGGTCACGACGGAGCTGGGGCGGCAACCCTGGCTCGTCTACGGCCTCTTCCGGACGGCGCAGGGCTCGAGCCCCACGGTCCACGGCGGCACGGTGCTCTTCACGCTGCTGGGCTTCTGCGGGCTCTACTTCGTCCTCGGCGTGCTTTTTCTCTTCCTGATCGCGCGGGAGATCGGCCACGGACCGTCGCCCGTGTCGCCGCGAGGCGAGGCTGCCCATGTCTGAGCTCTGGTACGCCATCGCCGTCCTGATGCTCACGGCCTACGTGGTCCTCGACGGCTTCGACTTCGGCACGGGAGCGCTCCACCTGTTCGTCGCGAGGACCGATCCCGAACGGCGCCAGGTGCTCGCCGCGATCGGCCCCTACTGGGACGGGAACGAGGTCTGGCTCCTAGCGGCGGGCGGCGCCCTCTTCGTGGGATTCCCGAAGATCCTGTCGTCCGGGATCTCGGGCTTCTACTTCGCGATCTTCCTCGTCCTCTGGTCTCTCGTCCTGCGGGGGATCGCGATCGAATTCCGCAGCCACGTGAACGACACGATCTGGCGGAGAACGTGGGACCTCGGATTCGGCGTCGCGAGCATCCTTCTGCCCGTCTTCTTCGGTGCCGCGCTCGGAAACCTGATCCGCGGCGTCCCGCTCGACGCCGGTGGATGGTTCGAGCTCGCGCTCTTCACGGACTTTTCGGCGAAGGACCCCGTCGGAATCCTGGACTGGTACACCGTCCTCGTCGGGGTGTTCGCGCTCGCCGCCCTCGTCGGGCACGGCGCGACGTTCCTGTCGTGGAAGACGGACGGCCCCGTGCAGGAACGCACCCGCAGGCTCGTGCGTCCGCTCCACGGCGTGATCGCGGGACTCTGGATCGCCGTGACCGCCGCGACCGCGGCTGTGAACCGCGATCTTCTCGCGGCGCTCCCGGGCCGGCCGCTCGCGATCCTTCTCGCATCCGCCGCGGCCGCCGGTCTCGTGACGGTTTTCGTGGCCTCGCCCCGCGGCCGCGATCGAGCGGCGTTCCTCGGCTCGTCCGTGTTCCTCGCGGGACTCTCCATGGCGACGGCCGCCTGCGTATTTCCGGTCATGCTGCGGTCCATCTCGGATCCCGCGCTTTCCCTGACGGCCTACAACGCAGGAGGTGACCCGACGGGCCTCAGGACCGCTCTCGGTTGGCTCGCGATCGGTCTCCCCCTCGCGATCCTCTACTTCGTCATCGTCTTCCGCGTTCACCGCGGAAAAGCGGTCGCGGCGGCGGACGGTGAAGGGTACTGAGCGGTCCGCCCGGTTTCAGACGACCGTTTTCGTGGCCGACAACTCGGGTGACGCCGGCTCGCTATAGACGAACGTGACGAGGCCGAGCCTCACCTCGTCTCCATCCTGCAGCGAGGTGGGGCCCGAGATGCGAACGCCCTTCACGAATGTTCCATTCTTGCTCCCGAGGTCCGTGAGGGAGGCTGTTTTTCCGTCCCATCCCAATCGTGCGTGGCGCCGCGAAACGGAGGCGTCGTTGATGGTTCCGGGCAGACCCGGCTCGCGTCCCAGAATGAGCTCGGGCGAAGCAAGCCTGATCTCCGCCTTTCCGCGCAGGAGCCGGGGCGCCGGACCTTTCACCAAAGCCGTTCCGTCGTCCTCGAGCGCGTATCCGAACCCGTGCACCGTGCGAATGGGCCCTTCGCGCCCAGCCTGACCGAGCTTGGTCCGAAGCTCCTTGACGAGCGTGGTCAGGCTCGACTCGGCCACGTTTGTCCGGGGCCACAGGGCGTCCTGGATTTCGTCCTTCGAGACGGCGCGCGGCCGTTTCGAGACGAGGAGGGACAGCAGCTCGAACTCCTTCGAAGGCAACGAGACCGCGCTGCCTCCTCCGATGAGCTGGCGGCGCTCCGGATCGAAGACGAAAGTGCCGATGAAAACCTGCTTCGAAGGGCCAAGACTCGCGGTCATCAGAAAATCCTGAGAATTCTACAAGGACTTCGGGGCCCTGACGGCCCAACGTTCCCCTGACAAACAACCCCCGGTCGTTGTGCGGAATAGATGTTCAAAAGCGAAAGGAGCCCCAAAATGAAGAAGTCGTACTCTCCTCGCCCGGCGTCGTACCTCTTCGCGGCTGTCACCCTGTCTGTAGCGCTCGCGGGCAATGTTGCGATGGCGGCGGGGTCCGGACCGCAAGCAGCCTCCGTCTCCGTGTTCGCGACCGGGCTGAACAACCCGCGGGGGCTCAAGTTCGGGCCGGACGGCAATCTTTACGTCGCGGAGGGAGGGACTGGAGGCACGCACTCGACCGTCGGTCAGTGCGATCAGGTGATCCCGCCCATCGGGTCCTACACGGGCAGCCAGACGGGCGCGCGGATTTCGAAAATCGACCGGGGCGGGGTCCGAACGACCGTCGTGGACAACCTGCCCTCGAGCCAGACGAGCCCCGACCAGGGCAGCCTCGTCAGTGGCGTCGCCGACGTCGCGTTCGTGGGCGACACGCTGTACGCGTTGATCGGCGGTGCCGGCTGCTCGCACGGCGTTTCGAACTTCCCCAACGGGATCATTCGCGTGCACCACGACGGTACGTGGGAGATGGTCGCCGACCTCAGCGGCTTTCTAAAGGTCCACCCTGTCGCCCATCCCGAGCCGGACGACTTCGAGCCGGACGGCAGCTGGTACGGCCTCGTCGAGGCGCGGGGGGCGCTTTACGCAGTCGAGCCCAACCACGGAGAGATCGACCTGGTCGCGCCTCAAACCGGAGCCATCAGCCGGCTCATCGACGTCTCGGCGAGCCAGGGGCACATCGTGCCGACGGCGATCGCGTTTCATCATGGCGCCTTCTACGTCGGCAACCTCAATCCGTTCCCGATCGTCGAGGGCTCGTCGAAGATCTACAAGATCACTCTGGACGGGCACATTTCGATCGTCGCCGAGGGTCTGACGACCGTCCTTGGCGTCGCGTTCGACGCTCTGGGGCGCATGTACGCGCTGGAAAACACGACCGGCAACCCGTTCCCGACGCCGGGCACGGGACGCGTGGTCCGCGTGAAGGCCTCGGGCGAGCTCGAGGTCGTCGCGACGGGGCTCTTCCTGCCCACCGCAATGACCTTCGGGCCCGACGGAGCTCTCTACGTCTCCAACGTCGGGTTCGGCCCGCCACCCGTCGGGCTCGGGACGGTCGTGAAGATCCAGCTCGGCGACTCGTCGTGGCTTCTCCCGACGAGCGCGAGCCTGGTGTCGGGCGCTTCCGGCGTGCGGTACACGACCGACGTGACGCTCGCGAACACCGGCGACACGGAGTCCGCGTTCACGCTTCGCTACCTCGGCCACGACATCGACGGCCGGACGGGCCCGGCACAGAGCTTCACGCTCGGCGCCGGCAAGTCCGTGACGTATCAGGATGCCCTGTCGTCCGTCTTCGGCCTGAGCAACAGCTGGGGCGCCATTCTCGTCACGTCTTCGACGCCCGACCTCGCGGTCTACGGTCAGGTCCTCGCCGAGACGGCGACCGGACACGTCGGGCAGGGACTCCCGGCCGCCTCGGACGCCGGCTACGTCCGGCCGGGCCAGGCCCGCTCCCTCCTCGCGATCCGGGAGGACGCCCGCGCACGCACGAACCTCGTCCTCGCAAACGCCACGTCCAAGAGTCTCGACGTAAACCTGACTCTCGTGTCCGAGGCCGGGGCCCCGCTCGGGTCGGCGACCGTGACGTTGCCGCCTCTCGGGATGAAACAGATCAACAGGGTCGCCCGATCCCTCGGTTTCACGGGCGCGCTCACGGGAGGAAGGATCGTCGTCTCCACGCCAACGACGGACGGCGCGTTCGCGGCGGTGGCCTCAGTGATCGAAAACGACTCGGGCGACGCTCGCACGATCCTGCCGCAGTAATGGACAACCGGGCCCCGGGGACCGACCCCGGGGCCCAGCTTGCTCCCGGATGAACGGGGAGAGGCTACGAAACGAGCCCGAGCTCCCGCCCGACCTTGTGGAACGCCTCGACCGCGCGCGTGAGGTGCGCGCGCGTGTGCGTCGCCATGTAAGACGTGCGAATGAGGGCGCGCCCGGGAGGCGAGGCCGGGCTCACGACGGCGTTCACGAAGACGCCTTCGTCCTCGAGCCGCTTCGCCATCTTGAATGCGACCATGTCGGGGCCGACGACGACCGGGATGACCGGCGTCGAGGACTCGCCGCAGTTGAATCCGATCGCGCGGAGCGCGGTCAACATGAACCGCGTGTTCTCCCACAGGCGCGCGCGGCGCTCGGGCTCGGCCTCGATGATGTCGATCGCCGCCAGGACCGCGGCGACGGACGCCGGCGGCGGCGCCGCCGTGAACATGAGCGAGCGGGCCCGGTGCTTGACGAACTTGATGACGTCCGGTTCGCCCACGACGAATCCGCCCACGGTCGCGAGCGACTTCGAGAACGTACCCATGATCAGGTCGACCCTGTCCTCGATGCCGAAGTGCTCGGCGGTCCCGCGTCCGTGCTTGCCGAGGACGCCGACTCCGTGCGCGTCGTCCACCATGAACGCCATGTCGTAGTCGTCGCAGATGCGGACGTAGTCGGGGAGAGGTGCGATGTCGCCCTCCATCGAGAAGACGCCGTCCACGACGAGCATGCGGCCGGACCGGTCGGCGCTCAAAGCAAGGAGGCGCCGCAGGTCGGCCGGGTCGTTGTGCTTGAACTTCTTGACGTCCGCGCCGACGGCGAGGCGCGCCCCGTCGTAGATGCAGGCGTGGTCCTGCCGGTCGAGGTAGATCGCGTCGCCCTTCCCCGCAATGGAGGAGATGACGCCGAGGTTCACGCCGAAGCCGGTCGAGAACGTGACGCAGGCCGGCTTCTTCATGAAGTCCGCGAGACGCTCCTCGAGCTGAACGTGGATGTCGAGCGTTCCGTTCAGGAGGCGGCTGCCGGCGCAGCCCGCGCCGTATTTCCTGACCGCCGCGATCGCGGCTTCCTTGATCTTCGGGTGGGAGGTCAGGCCGAGATAGTTGTTCGACCCGAGCATGACCATCTCGCGGCCGCCCATGATGACGACGGGATCCTGCCCGGACTCGATCGTGCGGAAAAAGGTCCAGACGCCCGCGGCCTTGAGGTCGTCCGGGGCCGTATAAGTTCGACACTTTTCGAAGATTGAGCGAGTTCCGGTGGCAGGGGACTCTACGCGCGATCTCGCAGACATCGCTTCACCGTCTGCAGCGGCAGGCCGCCGCGCTACTCGAGGCTCTGTCATCTGGTCTCCCCTGCCCGGATTTTACCACCCCGGTCCGCGATCCAACCTCGCTCGAGATACCAGTCCCACGTCATCCGTGCGCCGCTGCGAAAGTCGGTGCGAAATGGCTGCCCGAGAGCAACTTGCGTGTCCGTGACGTCGCAGAGCCACGCTCTCTGCAGCATCTCGTCCGCCTTCTCGGAATTGAAGACAGGCGCTCCCTTCCCGAACCTCGAGAGCGCTCCCACGATGTGACCTGCGGCACGGATCAGAGCCTCCGGAAGGGGCAGGCGGAGGGGCCTGCGGGAGGGCAGCCCGGCCAAGGTCTCCGCGATCGCGGCGTAGTCCAGGACCTCGGGGTGGGCGACATAGAAGGTCTCCCCCCGCGGGCCGCGTTCGAGAGCTCCCTTCACGGCCGCCGCCGCGTCCGGCCCATAGACCATGTGGATGCGGGGACGGCCTCCGGCGAGGACCGGCACGACGCCCTTCGACGCCGCGACGAAGAGGTCGCGGATCGCGGTCTCGCGGGGGCCGTAGACGGCGCACGGGCGGAGGATCGTGAACGGCACGCCGGCGCGGCGGAGAGCCTGCTCCCCCGCGAGCTTTGAGCGCCCGTAGGAGGAGACGGGCCGGGGCTCGTCGCCCGCCTTCACGGGGACGCCGCCGACGCTCGGCCCCCCTGCGGCCGCCGACGAGACCAGGACGACGTGCGCGCCGGGCGCGTGCGCCTTCACGGCGGCGGCGACGTTCTCCGTGCCGCCCGCGTTCGCGGCCATGTACTCAGGCTCGCTCCGCGCCGACGTCTTCCCTGCGACGTGGACCACGGCCGCGGCGCCGCGCACAAGGTCGGGCAGCGTTGCGGGGTCGCGCACGTCGCCTTTCACGAGGTCGACGCCGGTGCCCTTTAGCCACGCGACATCGTCGGGGCGCCGCACGAGGGCGCGCACGCGGAACCCGGCCGCGAGGAGCGCGTCTGCAACGTGGCTTCCCACGAAGCCCGTGCCTCCCGTCAACGCGACGAGATCGCCCTTCGACATCGCGCGACTCTATCGCAGGGCTAGAATCCGCCGCGAACATGAAGCAGCTGGTTCTCGCAGCAACCGCGTCGCTCGTGCTCGGTTTCCCCGCCGCCGCGCTCGAGGGGCCGCGGAAGATCGTCGATTACGACATCGCCGTGTCTTTCGATCCGGAGACGAAGCTGGTCGAGGGATCCGAAACGCTGAAGTGGACGAACCCGGGAGACGTCCCCGTCGGCGAGCTGAGGTTTCACACTTACTGGAACGCCTTCCGCAACGACCGCTCGACGTTCTTCAAGGAGTCGGGCGGGCAGCTGCGCGGCGACAAGGCCGACACGGGCAAGGGCTGGGGCTACACGAACGTGACCTCGATGAAATGGGACGGCGCCGAGCTCGTGAAGGGTGCGCGCTTCGAGAGCCCCGACGACGGCAACCCGGACGACCGGACGGTCCTCGTCGTCCCGCTCCCCCGTCCCGTCGCGCCGGGCGAGACGGCTACGCTCGCGATCACGTGGAAGGCAAAGGTCCCGAGGGTCTACGCGCGCGCGGGCTACGTCCGCGACTTCTTCTTCTTCGGCCAGTGGTTTCCGCAGATCGGCGTGTACGAGCCGAAGGGCCGCCGCCGGAATTCCGACGCGGGCTGGAACTGCCACCAGTACCACGCGAATTCTGAGTTCTACGCGGACTGGGGCGACTGGCGGGTCGCGATCACGCTCCCGGAGAAGTTCGTCGTCGGCTCCGCGGGCGCCCTCGTGGACACGGAACGTACGGGTGGAAAGAAGACGCTCACGTACGCACAGAGGTCCATCCACAACTTCGCCTTCACGGCCGACCCGCGGTACGTCCTCGTCGAAGACGTCTTCGACCCCGCGAAGGACATCCCGAAAGACGAGATCGCGCGCGCCGCGAAGACACTCGGGCGCTCCGAGTCCGACCTCCTCTCCGGCTTCCACAAGGTCGGGATCCGGCTGTACCTCCAGCCCGACCATCACGCGTTCGACCGGCGGCACATCGAAGCGCAGAAGTGGGCGCTCGCGTGGACAGGCCTCTGGGCATTCCCTTACCCCTACGCGCAGATCTCCATCGTCGACACTCCCGAGGACGGGCTGGGCGCGACCGGCATGGAGTACGAGACGATCTTCACGACCCTCTCGCTCAAGTGGATGGAGCGCTGGCCGTTCAACCGGATTTTCGTCCCCGAGATGGTGACGATCCACGAGTTCACGCACGGTTACTGGATGGGCCTCCTCGCCTCCAACGAGTTCGAGGAGAGCTGGATGGACGAGGGGATCAACACCTTCACGGAGTCCGTGATGGTGGACCGCAAGTACGGCACGTATATGAGCGTTCCGCCCGGCATCGGGTTCAAGAACGAGGAGATGAACCGCGCCCAGGCTGCCCTCACGCAGGACCACGACCCGATCCTCTCGACGGCGTGGAAATACGTGAGCGAGAATTCCTACGGCCGCAACTCCTACCCGCAGCCGGGCACGACGATCCAGCAGATCCGCAACCTCCTCGGCGAGGAGGCGTTCTGGAAGGCCTTCCGAGACTACGCGGAACGCTGGCGCTTCGACCATCCAACATCCGAGGACTTCCTCGACGCGATGCGTGCGTCGGGTAATCCGCACGTCGCCGCGCTGATCCAGAAGACGTGGTATGGCCGCGGCTGGATCGACTTCTCGATCCTGAAAGCCGAAACGGAGAAGGACGACGGCTTCACGGGCTTCGACGACGCAGGCAAGCCCGTCAACTTCGACCCCGATCCAAGGAAAAAGAAGAAACCGAAAGAGAAGGACGACAGGGAAAAGAAGGGACCCTGGGAATCGCTGGTCGTGGTCTGCCGCGACGGCGACATCGAGATGCCCGCGAACGTCGTCCTCACGTTCAAGGACGAGACGACCGTGACACGGACGTGGGACGGCGCTGGCGGCTGGATCAAGTACCACGTGACGTCGTCCTCGCCGCTCGTGAAGGCCGAGGTGGACCCGGAGCGCCGGACCGTCCTCGACCGCAACCCCTGGAACAACGCCCGGTACACGAAGAAGTACGAGGGGCCGTCGGCCGCCGCCAAGGGCCGCACCTACGCCCTGCATCTCGTGGAGATCCTCCTCTCCACCCTGTGGGGTGTCCTGTGAGCGCGACCGTGAGCGGCCTCTCCGCGGCCCTTCGGCACCGGCGCCTCGCCGGCGTTCTCTGGCTTTCGCTCTTCGCGTCCGCGCTCGTCACGTGGTTCCCCATGAAGTCTCTCTTTGCGGTCTTCGACGAAGGCGCGTTCCGCGAAGTGTTGATGAAGGGCTGGGACGGCTGGGCGATGCTCTCCTGGATGACCGCGGAGAGCCGGAGCCTCGCGATTGCCACTGCCTCCGTCACGGGCACATTGCTCGTTTTCGCTCTCTTGCAGATTTTCCTGACCGGCGGCGTCCTCCGCGTCCTCGTCGACGGGAAGCCCCGGCCGGTGTTCGCGAGAGTCATCGCCGAGTCGGCATCGCTTTTCAAGGCGAACCTGTGGGCCGCCGCGCGCTTCCTGCTCGCCGCGTCCATCTGGGGTGGCCTCTTCGTCGCGGCTCCCGTCGCGCTCCTCAAGAAGCTCGCCAGGGACGCGCCGCCGCACACGCTCCTTCCCGACCTCGCGTTCTGGTGGGGAATCGTCGCCGGAGCGATCGTTCTCCTGAACGTCGGCCTCCGGTACGACCTCGCGCGCATCGCTCTCGCCCGGGGAGACGCGCGAAACGCCCGCGGCGCCTACCGCGTCGCGAAGCAGCGTCTCGCCGGGCGGCGCGCCTCCGGAATCAGGGTCCTCCTCGTCTGGCTCGCCTTCGGCGCCGCCATGCAGGCGGTCTTCACGAGCGCCGGCCTCCGAATGAATCCCCACACGAACGGCGCGGTCGCCGGACTGTTCGTGTTCCGGCAGGCGGGGTTCTACCTCCTCGCGATGGTGCGCGTCGGCTTCTGGGCGGCTCTCCTCGTCTGGGAGGAGCGCCGGCGTCCGGCCTACTCCGTGATCGGAAGCGCGAGCGGCGGCGCGACGTGGAAATTGAGCGAACCGATCGCGACGAGCGCGGCCGCGAGCGCCCGGCCCGAAACCGGCTCGAGCGTCACGACGAACGGCAGCGCGCTCTTGTCCTCGTAGGGAGCCTGAAATACGGCGTCGATGTTGATGCCGTTTTCCGCGAGGATCCGCGCGAGGTCGGCGAGGATTCCAGGGCGGTCGCTCACGATGAACCTCAGGTAAAAGGGCGACACGAATTCTCCGGGCGCCGCGGCCGTGCACGGCTCGAGGGACGCAAAGCCGAGCGGCGGGGCGCCATGGGCTCCCGGCACGCCGCCCCGTGCGATCTCCACGACGTCCGCGAGGACGGCCGTGGCCGTCGGATCGCCGCCCGCGCCGCGCCCCGAGAAGACGAAGGAGCCGCCGCTTTCGCCCCGGACCTCGACCGCGTTGAAGGGTCCGGTCACCTTCGCGAGGAGCGACGTCTCGGAGACGAAATGCGTCCTCACCGAGAGGAGGAGATGGCCGCTCGGGACCACGCGTGCCACCGCGAGCTGGCGCGGGGTACGCCCGAGCCTTTTCGCGTAAACGAAATCGCACGGCAGGAGGCGCATGATGCCCTCCCGCGCGATCTGGTCGACGGTGACGTCGCGCCCGAACGCAAGACGCGCGAGGAGCGCGAGCTTGTACGCGGCGTCCTCACCTTCGACGTCGCTCGCGGGATCAGCCTCCGCGTATCCGAGCCGCTGGGCCTCGGCAAGGACTTCGGCGTACGGGCGGCCCGTCGCCTCCATCTCCGTCAGGATGAAGTTGCAGGTGCCGTTCAGAATTCCAGAAACGGCCGTGACCCGGTCGCCCGTGAAGCTCGAACGCAGCGCCCTGAGGATCGGAATCCCCCCCGCCACCGCCGCCTCGATGCCGAGTCCCGCACCCTTCTCACGCGCGAGATCCTGGAGAGCGGTTCCGTGGCGCGCGAGGAGCATCTTGTTCGCCGTCACGACGCTCTTCCCGGCGCCGAGCGCCGCCCGGATGAGGCCGTTCGCCGGCTCGATTCCGCCGAGAAGCTCCACGACGAGGTCCACATCGGGAGCCGTCGCGACCGACGCGAGGTCCGTGGTCCAGCGGATGTCCCCGAGGTCCGCGTCGCGCATCTCCTCGGCCCGGCGTGTCCCGATCGCTGCGATCTTCAGTCTCACGGCGCGCCGGAGCGCGAGATCGGGCGCCTCGCGCACGAGGAGCTTCGCGAACGCACGTCCCACGGTCCCGAAACCGATCAGGCCGACGCGGACGATCGAGGCAGGATCGCTCTTCATCGGCGCGCAATCTACGGTAAGCGCCCGTCCCGGTCAAAGACCAGAGCGAGCTGCGCGCAGCCCTGAAGGCTCCGGGAACCGAATCTCCGCACACGGGTCCAAACGTGCGAAAGGAGATTCTCATGCGCCACCAGGTTCTCACCGCCCTGCTCCTCGCCGCCGGGGCCGCAAACGCCGCCTCTCCATCGGGTTTCGGTCTCGATGTTCTCGTGAACGGGAGCCCCCGCCCCGAATTCGCCGCGCGGGGCACCGTCTACGTGGAGGCGCTGAAGGGGCACGACTTCTCGCTGAGGGTCACGAACCCCCTCGGAGTCCGGGTGGCCGTCGCGCTCTCCGTGGACGGCCTCAACACGATCGACGCGAAGCACACGTCCGCGATTGACGCCCGCAAGTGGGTCCTCGACCCGTACCAGACGGTCGTGATTCCCGGCTGGCAGGTCTCCGGCGAGACGAGCCGGAAGTTCTTCTTCACGGGCGAAAAGGGCTCGTACGGTGCGAAGCTGGGCGAGACGTCGAATCTCGGGGCGATCGAGGCGGTGTTCTTTCGGGAGAGGCTCCCGTACAGGGCTCAGCGGCCGTGGAGCGGGGGAAAAGAGGAAGACAAGATTTCTTCGAATGAAAGAGGAAAAGGCGCCGGACGACTCGACGAGCCTCGGGTCGAGGCGGCCGCCGGCGCGGCGCAGCTTCCCGCCCCGAGCGAGAGCGTCGCCCGCGACCATTCAAAGAAATCCTCTTCTCCCCCCCCCTCTTCTCTCGCCGACGAGATGGCCGCCACCGGCATCGGCAGCCGGACGCGCTTTGACGTCACGCGCGTCAACCTCGACCTCGAGGATTCGCCGGCCGCGTCCGTGCGCCTTCGTTACGAGTTCCGGCCGCAGCTCGTCGCGCTGGGCGTCCTGCCCAGCGACCCGGATCCCGCCCGGATCGCCCGCCGCGAGCGTGCCCGCGGCTTCGAGGACTTCTGCCCCGAACCCCGCTGAGCCCCGAAACTCTCCCGGCTCTCCTTCGTATGCGTAAAGGATAGATTCCGCTTACGAAGGAGAGCCCTCGAATGCGTCTCACAAAGCCCCTCGCCCTCGGCTTCACCCTCCTCACCCTCCCGGCGCTCGCCGCCCCCGCCCCCGCGAAGCCCGCCGCCGACATCCTGCCCTTCCATGCAACGGAGACGACCCTCCCGAACGGCCTGAAGGTGATCGTCGTGCCGACCGGCTTCCCAAACATCGTCTCGATCCAGATCCCGGTGAAGACGGGGTCCAGGAACGAGGTCGAGCCCGGCAAGTCCGGATTCGCCCACTTCTTCGAGCACATGATGTTCCGCGGCACGAAGGCCTACCCGCCGGCGAAGTACCAGGCGATCGTGACGCGCTCGGGCGCCCGCCAGAACGCATACACGACGGACGACTACACGAACTACCACACGACGTTCCCGAAGGAAGACCTCGAGACGATGCTGAAGATCGAGGCCGACCGCTTCCAGAACCTCGAATACGGGGAATCGGAGTTCAAGACCGAGGCCCGGGCCGTCCTCGGCGAGTACAACAAGAACAGCGCGAATCCGATCTCGAAGCTCTACGAGGTCACGCGCGACAAGGCGTTCACGACCCACACGTACAAGCACACGACGATGGGCTTCCTCAAGGACATCGAGGACATGCCCAACCAGTTCGCGTACTCGAAGACGTTCTTCGACCGCTGGTACCGGCCGGAGCACACGACGATCATCGTCGCGGGCGACGTGAATCCCGCGAAGACGATCTCGCTCGTCGAGAAGTACTGGGGCGGCTGGAAGAAGGGAGGCAAGACCCTTCCGATCCCACAGGAGCCGCCCGCGAAGGGCCCCGTCTTCGCCCACGTGCCCTGGCCGTCCGACACGCTCCCGTGGGTCGTCGTCGCGTTTCACGGCCCGGCGTTCTCGGAGACGAAGAAGGACCTGCCCGCGATCGACGCGCTCTTCGACCTCACGTTCGGCCCGACGTCCGACCTCTACAAGAAGCTCGTCGAGAAGGAGCAGAAGGTCGACGCGCTCCAGCCGAACGTCGACACGAACGAGGATCCCGAGCTCGTGGGCGTCTTCGCACGGCTGAAGAAGGGCACGGACCCCGTCTACGTGCGCAACGAGATCCTCGCGGCGATGGCCGCGCTCCGCGATGCCCCCGTCGACGCGAAGCGCCTCGCCGACGTGAAGTCGAACGCACGCTACGGCCTCGTGCGCGGCCTCGACGACACGGAGCGCATCGCGGGGCTTCTCGCGCGCTACGTCCGCCTGCGCCGGTCGTACGCCACGATCAACCAGTATTACCGCCTCGTCGCGTCCCTGACGTCCGCCGACCTGCAGGCGGCGGCAAAGACGTACCTCACGGATTCGAACCTCGTCCTCACGACGCTCTCGAAGGACCCGATGCCAGAGGCGATGGCGACCGTTGCGCCGCTCGCGAGCTACGGCGTAGCCGGGAAGCCCGCCCCGGCGGGCCCGGACGTCACGTGGATCGTCCAGAAATCGCCGCTCCCGCGTCTCGAGGTCAAGCTCATGTTCGCCGCGGGCTCGGCGCACGACCCGGCCGGCAAGGAAGGCCTCGCCGCCCTCACGGCCCGGATGATCTCGGACGGAGGCTCATCGGACCTTCGGATCGACGAGATCCGAAAGGCGCTCTTCCCCGTGGCCGCGAGCTTCGACTCCGGGGTGGACCGCGAGATGACGGTCTTCACGGGCGTCGTCCACAAGGACGCCTGGAAGACGTTCGCGGACGTCGCGCTCCCGCAGCTCGTCGCGTCCGGCTTCCGCGAGGAGGATTTCCGGCGCATCCGGGACGCCCAGAAGAACGCGCTCGTCCAGAACCTGAAGAACAACAACGACGAGGAGCTCGGCAAGGAGCGCCTCCAGGAGCGGATCTTCGCGGGCACGCCCTACGGCCACCCGACGCTCGGAACGGTCGCCGGGATCGACGCGATCACGCTCGACGACGTCAGGGCCTTCGCGCAGAGGACCTACACACGGGCCGCGCTCACGGTCGGCGTCGCCGGCGACGTCCCGGCGGAGTTCGAGGCGCGGATCAAGGCCGACCTCGCGAAGCTCCCCGCGGGCCCCGCTCTTCCCGCCCCGGTGGGCGTCGCCGGACGGATGCCTTCTGGCATCGACGTGGACATCGTCAAGAAGGAGACGCGCTCGACGGGCATCTCGTTCGGCTTCCCGATCGACGTGACGCGCACGAGCCCCGACTTCGCGGCGCTCTCGGTCGCGCGCTCCTGGCTGGGCGAGCACCGCTCCTCGAGCTCGCACCTCTACCAGCGCATCCGCGAGGTGCGCGGAATGAACTACGGTGACTACGCGTATATCGAAGCGTTCCCCGGCGGCGGGCTCCGCATGCTGCCGGAGCCGAACGTCGCGCGTCGCGCGCAGATCTTCGAGGTCTGGATCCGCCCCGTCATGCCGCAGAACGCGCTCATGGCGCTGCGCGTCGCGATCCACGAGCTCGACAAGCTCGCGACGGGCGGCCTCTCGGAAGGAGACTTCCAGACGACGCGCGACTACCTCATGAAGAACGTCTACCTGCTCACGGCCACGCAGGATCACGCGCTCGGCACGGCGCTCGACCAGAAATGGTACGGCCTGCCCGACTACGTGACGGACACGCGCGCAAAGCTCGCAAAGCTGACACGCGCCGACGTCAACGCGGCGGCAAAGAAGTACCTCCAGGCGAAGGACCTCTCCGTCGTCTTCGTGACGAAGGATGCCGAAGGCCTCAAGGCGGCGCTCGTCGCGGATGCGTTCTCGCCGATCGCGTACGACGGCGAGAAGCCGAAGGAGCTCCTCGAAGAGGACAAGGTGATCGGCGCGCGGAAGCTCGGGATCAAGGCCGAGGCCGTAACGATCACGCCCGTCGAGGACGTGTTCGCGAAGTAACACTGGCCATCCCGGCCCGCTTGACGGTCTTGTGGGTATGACCTAGAGTCATACCCATGAGGACCGCCAAGGTTGCCGTTTCCCTTCAGCAACGCACGCTGACGCGGGTTGACAGGCTCGTCCGGCGGGGCGTGTTCCCGAGCCGGAGCCGCCTCGTGCAGGACTCGGTCGAAGACAAGCTCCGCCGGATCGAGGGCGCGTCCCTCGCGCGCGAGTGCGCGAAGCTGGAGCGGCGCCTCGAGCGCGCTCTGGCCGAGGAAGGCCTCGAGCCGGTCGCCGAATGGCCGCCGTACTGAGGGGCGACATCGTGTGGGCGGACCTGAACCCGGTCCGCGGGAGCGGGCAGGCTGGAATCCGGCCGGTCCTCGTCCTGAGCGCCGACGTCTTCAACCGTCATTCCGGCACCGTCGTCGCGGCCACAATCACGAGCCAGGCGCCAAAGGCCGGCTTTCCTCTCACGCTGGCCCTCTCCGACCCGAAGCTTCCCAAGAAATCCTGGGTCAAGATCGGCCAGGTCCGGACGCTCTCGACGGAAAGGCTCGGAAAGCGCCTTGGGCGCGCGACGGCCGACGAATTGGAGCAGGTCCTCGAGGGCCTGAACGAGATTCTCGGCGGGTGAGCATGGCGATCGACAACATGTACCGCCGGCGGCGGCTCGGGCCGCCGCTCGGCGTGCGCATGGCGTTGTCGGTCCCGCCGTCGGTGTTCTTCCCGGTGCTCGGGTTCCTCTACATGGCCTTCCTCGACCACCCGCGCCGCCCGCGCCCGGCGCTGCTCTATGTCTTCGCGCCGCTGACGGCGCTCAGCGCCACGAAGGACATCGGCCTCGCGGCGATGCTCGTCGTCCTCGATATGCTGCTTTGGATGGCCGCGCTCAACGCGCTCTTCACCTTGATCGTCTGGCTGTTTGAGAGACCTGATTCCAATACCTGAAGGAGGATTCATGTACGTCTGCCAGTGGCACCTCGACCTGAAGTACGGAACCCAGGCGGAGGCGCTCAAGGCGATGAAAGCCTGGGGCGCAGAGAAGATGCGGTCGTCGGAGTTCAAGCGCGTGAAGTCGACGCGCCTCCTCGTCGGACACGTCGGGCCATCTGCCTCGCACGTCGTGGACGAGTACGTCTTCGAGAACCTCGCCGATTTCGAGACCGCCCTCGCCGGGATGCCGCAGCCCCAGTTCAAGCCCCTCTCCGACGCCCTCGCTCCCTTCGTCGTCTCCGGCTCGCAGCACTGGGAGATCCTGCGAATCGTCGGATGAGCCTTGCCCCGGCTCCCGCCGTGGCCCATATTCGGATTGAGGCGGAGGTCCCGTGAACGCACCGAACGCCTTTCACCCCACGACCCACTGGCATTCCGTCGCAGACGACCGGATCCAGTGTGACGTCTGCCCGCGGGAGTGCCGCCTCAAGGAAGGCCAGGACGGCCACTGCTTCGTGCGGGCCGCGCGGGGAGGAGCGATCGTTCTGACGACTTACGGGCGCAGCAGCGGCTTCTGCGTCGACCCGATCGAAAAAAAGCCGCTGAACCACTTCCTCCCGGGCACGTCCGTCCTCTCATTCGGCACCGCCGGCTGCAACCTCGCCTGTCGTTTCTGCCAGAACTACGACATTTCGAAATCCCGCGAGACGGACACACTCGCTGACTCGGCCTCCCCCGAACGCATCGCGCGCGCGGCCGTCGAGCACGGCTGCCGGAGCGTCGCCTTCACGTACAACGACCCGGTCGTCTTCATGGAGTACGCGATCGACGTGGCTGCCGCTTGCCGCGACGGTGGCGTCAAGACGGTGGCCGTGACAGCGGGCTACATCTCGCCGAAGGCCCGCGCGGAGCTCTTCGCGGTGATGGACGCCGCAAACGTCGACCTCAAGGCGTTCACGGAGGACTTCTACGCAAAGACGTGCGGCGCGCACCTCGCGCCCGTCCTCGACACGCTCGAGTATCTCGTGAAGGAGACGAAGGTCTGGGTCGAGATCACGACTCTCCTCATCCCCGGTCTGAACGACTCCAACGCCGAGATCGACGCGATGACGCGCTGGATTGGGGAGTGCCTCGGTCCGGACGTTCCGCTCCACTTCACGGCGTACCACCCCGACTGGAAGATGCGCGACCGGGAGGCCACGCCGACGGCGACGCTGCGGCGGGCGCGCGGGATCGCACAGAGGAACGGCCTGAATTACGTCTACACCGGCAACGTCCACGACCCCGACGGCCAGAGCACGGTCTGCCACGAATGCGGCACGACGCTCATCGAAAGGGACGGATACGAAATCGGCGCGTGGCGGATTCGCTCCGGCGGTTTCTGCACGATGTGCGGGAGCCAGTGTCCGGGACTGTTCGAGGAAATCCCCGGTACCTGGGGCGCTCGGCGCCTTGCCGTCCATCTGGCGGCGTCGTGACGGCGAGACGCGTACGCCCGCCTGCCGTCGCCGGGACGTTCTACCCCGGCCGCCCCAGTGATCTCGCCCGAACCGTCGACGACCTGCTCGCCGAAGCCGGTCATCCGCCGGACGGGCCTCCGCCCGTCGCGCTCGTGGTCCCGCACGCCGGCTTCGTCTACTCGGGGCCTGTCGCCGCGAGCGCGTACGCGCGCTTGAAGACTCACGCGGCCTCGATCGCCCGCGTCGTCGCGTTCGGTCCGGTGCACCGCGTGCCGGTGCGCGGCGCGGCCGTTCCGGCTGCCGATGCGTGGGCAACACCCCTCGGCGAGGTGCCGATCGACGCCGGCCTGCGCGCACGGGCGGTCGCGCGCGGCGCCGTCGTGGACGACAGGCCTCACGCTCCCGAGCACGCGCTGGAGGTGCAGCTCCCCTTCCTCCAGCGCATCCTCGACGAAGGGTTCACGTTCCTTCCTGTCGCGGTCTCGGAGCTGTCCGCGCGGGCCGCGGCCGACCTCGTCGACGAATTTCTCGGCGAGACAGGCACGCTCGTCCTCGTGAGCACGGACCTGAGCCATTACCACGACCTCGTCACGGCGCGCCGCCGCGACAGGTGCACGGCGGACTCGATCCTCGCGCGCGAGCCCGAAAAGCTCTCCGGCGAAGACGCGTGCGGTTTCTATCCGCTGAGGGGCCTCATGGAGCTGGCAAGGCGAAAAGGCCTCCCGGTGACTCTCCTCGACCTGAGGACCTCAGGCGACACCGCCGGGGACCCGGAAAGTGTCGTCGGCTATGGGGCGTTCGCAATTCCTAGTCTCATTAACCCATTCTAAGTAAATCTGTTACCTCTCTTGACTGTATCGGTCCTATTTTATATCGTACCAATTCGGTTCGATATCGATCACTGTACTCGAACCCGGGAGACCGCGATGTTCCGAATGACGAAGATGACCGACTACGGGATCGTGCTTCTGACGCACTACGCGGCGCACGACGACCAGGTGGCGCACACGGCGCGCGAGCTGGCGCTCGAGACGCGGCTCCCCCTCCCCACCGTGGGCAAGCTCCTGAAACAGCTTTCCCGCGGCGGGCTTCTCGCCTCGCAGCGCGGCACGAAGGGCGGCTACGTCCTCTCGCGGCCACCGCGGGAGATCACGATTTCCGCGATCATCGCGACGCTCGAGGGCCCGGTCGCGATCACCGAGTGCAATACGGCAGAGAGCCACAGCCGGTGCGAGCACGAGAGCTTCTGCTCGGTGCGCCCCAACTGGCAGATCATCAACGACACGATCCGCGGCGCCCTCGAGGGCCTGACTCTCGCGGACATGACCCGTCCGCTCGCGCCCCGGTCCCGGCCGCCTGCGTTCTCTTCCGGCCTTCCCGTGCGCGCGCCGGAAGGAAGGAGCGCGCTGTGAGCGACGCCGTCCTCGACGCCCTCACCCAGCAGGAATACCAGCACGGCTTCGTCACGGACATCGACACCGAGAGCATCCCGGCCGGCCTCTCCGAAGACGTCGTGCGCCTCATCTCGAAGAAGAAGGGTGAGCCCGAGTGGCTGCTCGAATGGAGGCTCAAGGCCTACCGGCATTGGCTCACGATGACCGAGCCGACGTGGGCGCGTGTCACCTACCCCGCGATCGACTACCAGAAGATCGTCTATTACGCCGCACCGAAGTCCGCGAAGGACGGGGCGCCGAAAAGCCTCGCCGACGTGGATCCCGAGCTGATCGCCATGTACGAGAAGCTCGGCGTGCCGCTGAAAGAGCGGGAGATTCTCGCCGGGGTCGCCGTGGACGCCGTCATCGACAGCGTGTCGGTGGCGACCACCTTCAAGGACAAGCTTGCGTCCCTCGGCATCATCTTCTGTTCCTTCTCCGAGGCCGTGCGCGAGCATCCCGACCTCGTGAAGAAGTACCTCGGCAGCGTCGTGCCGTCGAGCGACAACTTCTTCGCGGCGCTGAATTCGGCGGTTTTCTCGGACGGCTCGTTCTGCTTCATTCCGAAGGGCGTGCGCTGCCCGATGGAGCTGTCGACGTACTTCCGCATCAACCAGGCCGACACGGGCCAGTTCGAGAGAACGCTCATCGTCGCGGAGACGGGCGCGGTTGTGTCGTATCTGGAAGGATGTACGGCTCCGAAGCGGGACGTGAACCAGCTCCACGCCGCGGTCGTCGAGCTCGTCGCGCTGGACGACGCCCAGATCAAGTACTCGACCGTCCAGAACTGGTATCCGGGCGACAAGAACGGAAAGGGCGGCATCTACAACTTCGTGACGAAGCGCGGCAAGTGCGCCGGAAGGAACTCGCGCATCTCCTGGACGCAAGTCGAGACCGGCTCGGCCATCACGTGGAAGTACCCGAGCTGCATCCTCCTCGGCGACGGCTCGGTCGGCGAGTTCTATTCCGTGGCGCTTGCGAACAACTACCAGCAGGCCGACACGGGCACGAAGATGATCCACATCGGGAAAAACACACGCTCGACGATCGTGTCCAAGGGCATCTCCGCGGGGCACGGGCAGAACACGTACCGCGGCGCCGTGACGATCATGAAAAATGCCGAGGGCGCGCGGAACTATTCCCAATGCGACTCGCTCCTCATCGGCGACCAGTGTGGCGCCCACACCTTTCCTTACATCGAGGTCAAAAACAGCTCGGCCACGCTCGAGCACGAGGCGTCCACGTCGAAAATCGGCGAGGATCAGCTCTTCTACTGCCGCCAGCGCGGCCTCTCGGCGGAGGACGCCGTGTCGCTCATCGTCAACGGATTCGCCAAGCGCGTCCTCAAGGAGCTCCCCATGGAGTTCGCCGTCGAGGCGCAGAAGCTGCTCGGCGTGTCACTCGAAGGATCAGTCGGATGAATCTTCTCGAAGTCACGAATCTCCACGCCGCCATCGAGGAAGACGGGACCGCGATCCTCAAGGGGATCAACCTCGTCATCCGCCCGGGCGAAGTCCACGCGATCATGGGCCCGAACGGCTCGGGCAAGAGCACGCTCGCCCACGTCCTTTCGGGGCGCCCTGGCTACACCGTGACGCAGGGCGGCGCGCTCTTCCTGGGCAAGGACCTCCTCGCGATGCCGGCCGAGATCCGCGCGCGCGAGGGCGTCTTCCTCGCCTTCCAGTACCCGGTGGAGATCCCCGGAGTCTCGAACACGTACTTCCTTCGTACGGCCGTCAACACGGTCCGGAAGCATCGCGGGCAGCCGGAGCTCGACGCGATCGACTTTCTCGCGCTTCTCGACGGGAAAGCGAAGCTCGTGGAGATGGAGGAATCCCTTCTCAATCGCTCCGTCAACGAGGGCTTCTCGGGCGGCGAGAAGAAGCGCAACGAGGTCCTCCAGATGGCGATCCTCGACCCGAAGCTCGCGATTCTAGACGAGACCGACTCCGGCCTCGACATCGACGCGCTTCGGATCGCGGCGGCGGGCGTCAACGCCCTCCGCGACGGCGCGCGCGGAATGCTCGTCATCACCCACTACCAGCGGCTCCTCGACTACATCGTCCCGGACTTCGTGCATGTTCTTTCAGACGGGAAGATCGTCAAGTCTGGCGACAAGAACCTCGCGAAAGAGCTGGAGGCGAAGGGCTACTCCTGGATCGAGAAGGAGGCCGGCCACGCGGCTCCGGCGGCCGCAGGAACCGGGGCCCGATGACGCGTCCCGCTCCGTCGACGGCCCTTCGTGAGGGGATTCCCACGCTCGCCGCGAGCGCCAGGGAACTCGCGGCGCGGCGGCCGAGCCCGCCCTGGCTGCAGAAGCTGCGGACGTCCGCCCTCGCCGAGTTCGAGGCGCTCGGCTTCCCGTCGACGAACGACGAGGACTGGCGCTTCACGAACCTGGCACCCCTGGCCCGGACCGCCTTCGCGCTTTCTCACGACGACGTCTCCCTCGCCGAGCGGACCGCGGCGCTCGAATTGGAAGCGCGGCTTGGACCGTTGGGACTCTCGTCGCCGGAGCCCCGGATCGTGTTCGTGAACGGGCGTCTTCTGAGGCGATCTCCGGGCAATCTCACCGCCGCGATTCTCTTCGAGTGTATGAAGGACGTTCTCGCGAGATCGCCGGAGCTTGTCGAACGCGCCCTCGTTGCGCACGCGGCCGAGAGAGACTCTTCGAAGGACTTCTTTGGCGCTCTCTCTGATGCTTTTCTCGACAACGGCGCGGTCCTGCACGTGCCGGCCGGCGCCCATCTCGAAGAACCTCTCTTCATCCTCCATGTCGCAACGCCGCCGGGCTCCTCGGAAGCGCCCCGAATGGTGCATTCACGCAGTCTCTTCACATTCGAAGAAAACTCTTCCGCAACCGTGATCGAGGCGTATCTGGGATCGAGCGGCTCGAGCTTCACGAACAGCCGCACCGACGTCACGCTCGCGAGGGGCGCCCGCCTCCAACACGTCACGCTTCAGCTGGAGGGCCCCGACGCGTTTCACGTCGGCCGGCTCGCCGTGACGCAGGCAGCGGCCTCCCACTCCACGTCTCATGTCTTCTCGTTCGGGGGAAAGCTCGCCCGGAACGAAGTCGCCATCACCCTCTCGGGCGAGGGCGCCTTTGGGGAGCTGAACGGCCTGTTCTGCGCCGCCTCTTCCCAGCACGTCGACTGCCATACGCTCATCGACCACGCCCTGCCCCGCGCCTCGAGCGTCGAGCTGTACAAGGGCGTCCTCGACGGCACGGGCCGCGGCGTCTTCGACGGCAAGATCCTCGTGCGCGCCGGCGCCGCCCGCACGGACGCGCGCCAGACGAATCGCAACCTCGTCCTCTCCGACAGCGCCCTCGTCGACAGCAAGCCCCAGCTCGAGATCCACAACAACGACGTCCGCTGCACGCACGGCTCGACGACCGGGCGCCTCGACGCCGACGCCGTGTTCTACCTGCGCTCGCGCGGCCTCTCGCCCGAGGCGGCTCGGGCGCTCCTCACATACGCGTTCGGCAGCGAGCTGATCGAGAAAGTGCCGTCCGCCGACGTGCGGGCTTTTCTCGAAAACCATCTGCGCGCCTGGCTGCCCGCGAACCTCGCCGCTCCGGAGGCCCGATGAGCGCCATCCCGCGACTTTCCCCTGAAATCAGCGCCCCTGCCGGCGCTTACGACGTGAAAGGCCTCCGCGCCCAGTTCCCGATCCTCTCGCGCACGGTCCATGGCAAGCCGCTTGTGTACCTCGACAACGCGAATACCACCCAGAAGCCGCGCGTCGTCATCGACGCGGACCGCCTCTACTACGAGGAATTGAACGCGAACATCCACCGCGGCACGCACTGGCTCTCCGAGAAGGCTACCGAGGCCTACGAGGGCGCGCGCGCGAAGGTGGCGCGCTTCCTCGGAGCCGCCTCGCCGAAGGAAATCGTCTTCACGCGCGGCACGACGGAGGCGATCAATCTCGTCGCCTCGAGCTTTTCGCAGGCATTCCTGAAGGCGGGCGACGAGATTCTCATCACGGGCCTCGAGCACCACTCGAATATCGTTCCCTGGCAGCTCGCCTGCGAGCGAACGGGCGCGAAGCTCGTCGTCGTCCCGATCACGGACGACGGTGAAGTGCCCGTCGACGAGTTCGCGAAGCGGTTGACTCCGCGGACGAAGCTCGCGGCCGTGTCGCACGTGTCGAACGCGCTCGGGACGATCAACGCCGTGCGGGATTTCGTGCGCCTGGCGCACGAGAGGGACGTGCCCGTCCTCGTGGACGGCGCGCAGGCGGCTCCGCACCTGCCGATCGACGTGAAGGATCTCGGCTGCGATTTCTACGCCGTGTCGGCGCACAAGATGTACGGCCCCACGGGCATCGGCGCGCTCTACGGCCGCGAGGAATGGCTCGAGAAGCTGCCCCCGTATCAGGGCGGTGGCGACATGATCTCGTCCGTCACGTTCGAGAAGACGACGTACAACGAGCTCCCGTGGAAATTCGAGGCGGGCACCGCGAACATCGCGGGCGGCATCGTCTTCGGTGTGGCGGTCGACTGGCTGTCCGGTGTCGGCCTCCCGGCCGTGGCCGCGCACGAGCACGAGCTGCTCGTACATGGCACCGCGAGACTTTCCGCGATCCCGGGCCTGACAATCGTGGGACGGGCCCGGGAGAAGGCGGGCGTGATTTCCTTCACGCTCGAAAACGTCCACCCGCACGACATCGGCACGATCCTCGACCGCGAAGGAATCGCCATCCGCACGGGTCAGCACTGCGCACAGCCGGTCATGGATCGCTTCGGCATTCCGGCGACGGCCCGCGCGTCCTTCGGGCTCTACAACACGCGCGGTGAGGTCGATGCGCTCGCGGCCGGCCTCGGGAAGGTCTCGGAGATGTTCTCGTGACGGAGCTTCGCGACCTCTATCAGGAGGTCATCCTGGATCACAACAAGTCGCCCCACAACTACCGGGAGATGCCGGACGCGTCCCGTATCGCGCTCGGACACAACCCGCTCTGCGGCGACAAGCTGAAGCTCTACGTGAGGATCGAGGACGACCGGGTCCTCGACGTCGCGTTTCAAGGCTCGGGCTGCGCCATCTCCAAGGCGTCGGCCTCGATCATGACGGACGCAGTCAAGGGAAAGACGCTCGCCGAAGCCGAGACACTCTACGGGCAATTTCGCGAGCTCCTCACCGGGCCGCCGGACGTCAAGGCGGACGGCGCCGGGCTCGGCAAGCTCGCTGTGTTCTCCGGTGTCCGTGAATTCCCCGCCCGAGTGAAGTGCGCGACACTCGCGTGGCACACGCTCGAAACCGCATTGAAGGGCGCACCGGAAGTCGCGAAAACGGAATAGAGAGAGACAGATGGCTGAAGAGAAGATTTTCTTAGAGGGTAATAAGGGCGAGAGCGCATCCCCTCTCGAGCAAAAGGTCATCGACGAAGCGCTGAAGAAGTGCTTCGACCCAGAGATCCCGGTCAACATCTGGGAGCTGGGGTTGATCTATTCGGTTGCCGTGTCGCCCGAAGGCGCCGCCGACGTGAAGATGACGCTGACGGCGCCCGCGTGCCCCGTCGCGGGATCCCTTCCCGGCGAGGTCGAGACGAAGATCAAGGCCGTTCCGGGCATCACGGACGCGAAGGTAGAGCTCGTCTGGGACCCGCCCTGGACGGCCGGAATGATGTCCCGCGTGGCGCGCGTCATGCTCGGGATGTAGCGGGCTCCGGTCTCCGCAGAGACAGCAGCCATCCTGTTCCGAACGCGATCGTGGAGCCGATGAGGGAGTACCAGGGCCACGCGATCGCCTTGCCGAGCGGGAACGGGATCCAGCCCTTCGAGCCGAGCCACAAGACGAACATGAAGACGGCGGATGTTGCGATGCCGATCATCGCGTCTGTCTGAGTCGCCTTCTTCGCCCAGAGGGCAAGGAGGAAGCCTCCGAGGAGTCCGCCCGCGGTGACGCTCGCGAGACCGAGCGCGACCTGCACGGCCGGGACGTTCTGCGGCAGGCGCGAGAACCCGACGGCGAGAGCGGCGAGAACGATCGTCCAGAAGAGGGTGAGCAGCTTGCCGAGAACGAGCCCGCGCCTTCCCTCCACGTGCTTCCTACCCATTAGGGGCGCGACGATGTCCATCGCGAGGGCCGACGCGAGCGAGTTGAGCGCGGACGACTCCGAGCACATCGCGGCAGAGAAGATCCCGGCGACGAGCCAGGCAGAGACGAACGGCGGCAGGCTCGTCACGATGAACGTCGGCAGGATCGCGTCCGAGGACGCGAACCCGCCCGGCCCGACGACGCGCCCGCCGTAGAACGCGAACATCCCGACGCCGAGCGCGAGGAACAGCGTGAACTGCAGGATCACGAGGACGCCTGAGCCGATGAGGGCCTTCTGCGCGTCGCGCAGGCCGCGGCACGCCAACAATCTCTGGACGATCAGCTGGTCGGCGCCGTGGGACGCCATGGCGAGGACTGCCCCACCTATGATTCCGGCCCACAGCGTGTACGGTTCGGAAAGATTCTTTGAAAGGTTAAAGAGCGAGACGGGTCTGCCGAGCTCCGAACACCTTCTAAGAATCTCCTCCCATCCCCCTCCGAATGAATGGAGGAGCACCCAAAGAGCCATCGTCGCGCCCGAGATGTACACGAAGACCTGGATGAGGTCGATCCAGATCACGGCCTTGATGCCGCCGACGTACGTGTAGAGCGCCGTCGCGGCCGCGAGAATCAGGATGGCGACCCAGACGGGGATCCCGAGGATAAGGGCGATTGGGATCGCGGGCACCGCGAGGCGGACGCTCGCGGCCATCACCCGCGTGACCATGAAGATGACGGACGTGAACCGCCGCGCGCCGACACCGAAGCGGCGCTCGAGGAGCGCGTACGCCGTCGTAATCTCTCCGTGGAAGTATCCAGGCAGGAGCAGGAACGACACGGCGATCCGCCCGATCAGGTAGCCGAACGCGAGCTGCAGGAACGTGAAGCCGGTCCGGTACGCGTCGCCCGGCACGGAGAGAAAAGTCAGGGCCGATGTCTCCGTCGCGACGATGGACGCCATGACGGCCCACCACGGCATGGCGTGGCCGCCCAGGAAATAGTCCTTCGCGTCCTTCTGGCCCTTTCCGAGCCAGGCGCCGAGCACGTTGATACCGGCGAGGTACAGCGCGATCGCGATGAGCGTCGGCAGCCCGAGGGAAATCCCTTCCATGTGGGCGGGATGATCACACAGGGGCCTCGCTTCGCTTAAGCTCGCGGAGTGACCCCGACTGTCGAACGCAACCGGCTCCTTCAGGAGCTCGCCGCGTTCTGCGAGGCTCACCCCGTAGACGAGAAGATCCTCCTCGTCCCGTCCTTCCCGGTTGGCCAGCAGATCCTCGACTCGCTCGCGCGCTCCGGCTGCGCCCACCTGAATCTCCGGCCCGCGACCGTCTTCTCGCTGGCGCACGGGATCGCGGGTCCGTCGCTCGCGGCGGAAGGCAAGCGCCTCCTCTCGCGCGCGCAGCTCCTCTCCGTGGTGGAGTCGGCCTGCGACGAGGTCCTGAAGGAAGGTTCTTATTTCGGGAAGCTCCGCGAGCGCGTGGGCCTCCACCGCGCACTCCAGCGCACGCTCGACGAGCTGCGGCGGGCGGGGCTCGGCGCGGCGCCGCTGCCCGTGTCCGCTTTCGAGGAGCCGCGAAAGGGCCGCGAGCTCGCCGCGCTCGCCCGGGCGTACGCAAAGGCGCTCGCCGCGCTGGGTGCGGCGGACTCTGCGGATGTGCTGCACAGGGCCGTCTCGCTTTGCGCGGCCGGATCTCGTCTCTCGGAGTCCGCGCACCTGCTCCGCCCCTCGGGCCTCGAGCCCGCCACGCTCGAAGAAACGTTTCTCGCCGCCTTCGCCCGGCAGATCGTGACGCTCGTCGAGGATTCTCCGGAATATGGAGCGCAGTCCGTGGACGTGATGTTCACGCAGGCGCTCGGCGAGGAAAACGAGGTGCGCGCCGTATTCCGGATGCTCGCAGCGGGAATTTGCGTGGCCGATTCCGTCGAGATCGTCTTCGAGGACGACGCCACCTACCGGCCGCTCGTCTACGAGCTCGCCTCGCAGTACGGCGTCCCGTGCACGTTTGCCGAGGGCATTCCGGTCGCCTACACGCTCCCGGGGCAGGGGATCCTCGACCTTCTCGACTGGGTCGCGACCGACTTCGCGTCCGCGCCGATCGAACGGCTCCTCGCCGAGGGTCGTGCCGACCTGCGTTCTTTCACGCCGAAGGGCACGCGGCCGTCGGGCCTTCGCGCGGCCCGCCTGCTCAGGCGCGCGCGGATATTCTCGGGAGCATCGCGATGGGCGCCGCGCCTCGATGCGCTCGCCGCGCGTGAGAACGCTGCTCCCGAAGGCGACGACGCGGACGGTCTCGCCGAGAGGGCGCGGCTCGAAAGGCACGGGACGGCCATCACGCTGCGGGACTTCGCGGCGAGTCTTTTCACGCTCGTTCCGCCACCCTCACGCGGACGGATCTCCCTGCCCGCTCTCGCGCGAGCGTGTCACGCGCTGACGGGGACGCTGCTGCGTCGACGCGGCCCTCTCGACGCGGCAGCGGTGGAGGCTCTCACCGGCCTCTTCGCAGAGCTCGGCGACCTGCCGGAACGCACGCTTCCGCCGCGCGAAGCGGCCGACCGCCTGAAGGAAGCCGTTCGCAGTCTCGCTGTCGATTCCTCCACTCCGTTCCCGGGGTGCGTTCATGTTTCCCGCCTGCGGCGAGGCGGCTACGCCGCCCGCGCGCGGACCTTCGTGCTCGGACTCGACGAGGCACGCTTTCCGGGGCCTCCGCGGCAGGATCCCGTCCTCCTGGACTCGGAGAGAAGGGCCTTGAACGACGCTCTGCCCGCCGCTCACCTGACGATCCGCGGCGTCCGCGGCCCCGACGAAAGCCGGCGCGCGCTCCGCGCGGCCCTGGCGCGGGGACGCGGCCACGTATTCCTGAGTTTTTCGAACCGCGACTTTCTTCGGGACGCCGAGCGCTTCCCGTCGCCCGTGCTTCTCGACCTCTTCCGCGAGTGCGAACGCCGGCCCGATGCGTCCTGGAGTGATTTCACGACCTCCCTGCCGCCTTCGGAGACGTTCGTTCCCTCCGGCAAGCCCCTCGACGGCTCGGAGTGGTGGCTCGCGCGTGTTCGCGAGACGCCCGGCGCGCGGGGCCTCGCGGACGAGGTGGACTCCGCCTACTCATGGCTCGCCGCCGGCACGCGTGCGGAAGGAAAAAGATCCGGCCCGCTCTTCACGGCATGGGACGGTGCGATCCGTGCGGACGCGTCGGCGCTCGACCCGCGCCTGACGAAAGAGCCTCTCTCGGCGTCGCGCCTCGAAAAGCTCGGCCAGTGTCCGCGAAGGTTTTTTCTTCAATACGTCCTCGAGCTCACTCCGCCGGAAGAGCCCCGCGCCGAAGACGTGTGGCTGAGTGCGAGTGAGTACGGGAATCTCCTTCACCAGACGCTCTACGACTTCATGTCGGGCCTGCGCGACGAGGGACTGCGCCTCGACCCCGTTCGCGACACCGCGACGCTGAAGGCCGCCGCCGGGAGACGCCTCGGGCGCTGGCGCGAGATCGTCCCACCGCCGACGCCCGCGGCCTACCGCGCGCAGGAAGACGATCTTCTCGCGGCGTGCGACATCTTCCTGAAATCCGAGGCGGAGAACCCCGGCGCGCGCCCGCTCTATTTCGAAGTGCCGTTCGGGTTGTCACGCGGCAGTGCGTCCGAGCCTCTCGCCTCGCGCGAGCCCGTCGAGATCCGCACGAAGCGCGGCTCGTTCCTGCTGCAGGGACAGATCGACCGCATCGACGAGACCGGACCCGGCCGCTACGCCGTCTGGGACTACAAGTCCGGCAGCGACTGGGCGTTCAAGGAGGACGACCGGCGCAGGCACCCGCTCCGCGGCGGGCGGCTCCTTCAGCACGCGCTCTACCGGCGCGCTGCGGCGACCCTTCTCGCGCGCGCGGGAACGTCCGCCGAGGAGATCGTCTCCGGATACTTCCTCCCGACGCGAAAGGGCCGCATGCAGCGCTTCCCGCTGGAAGCCCGCGACGAGGACGTGGACAGGACGCTGGACGATCTCTTCGACCTCGTGGCATCCGGAGCCTTCCCACACACGGCCGACGAGGGTGACTGCCGCTTCTGCCCCTACACATCCATTTGCGGCGACGTCGCCGAGGCGGCCGCGCGCGCCGCCCTTAAACGCGACGCCGCAGGCTCCGACGCTCGACTCGAGCCTTTGCGCCGGATTCTGACGAGGGACGTGTGACGCCGAAGCGCTCGGACCTGGCGCCGGACGCGGCCGCGCGCGATCTGGTTCGCACGTCGCTCGATACGACGCTTCTCGTGGAGGCCGGGGCGGGCTCCGGCAAGACGACGATGCTCGTGGAACGCATCCTGGCGCTCCTCCTGAGCGGAACCGCGGAGCCGGAGAACATCGCGGCCGTGACCTTCACGCGAAAGGCGGCGTCGAACCTCAGGCGCCGGTTCCAGACGGCCCTGGAGGAGGCCGCTCGCCTCGAGCCAAACCCGGAGCGCCGCGCGCGTGCCGCGTCGGCGCTCTCCGCCCTCGACCGCGTCACCGTCGGCACGATCGACTCCTTCTGCGCGACGCTCCTTGGCGAGCGCCCTCTCGAGGCGGGCGTCGATCCTGCCGCGCTCAGGGTCGAGCTTCAGGAGGCGAAGGAATTCCGCGCGCGGTTCTTTCGCGAGTACGCGGGGCGTGCCGCGGAATCGGGCGGGCTCCTGACCGACCTCCTCCGGCTCGGCGTCCGGATGCGGGAGCTCGAGGAGACGTTCGATCTCCTTGCCGAGTATCGCGACGTCACCGTGGTCAAGGCGGATCCGCTTCCCCTGCCCGACTTCGTGATGGAACGCGCCGTGGTCGAGGACTATCTCGATCGGACGTTGCCCTGGGTGCCTCCGGTGCCGCTCGCGGCCGGGCGGGACGACCTGCAGAACGCTCTCATCAAGGCCCGTGAAGCCCGCGAGCTCCCCGAGTATCAGACGCCGGTCGGCTTCACGCGGCTCCTCGTCGAGCTGCGCAAGGCGACGAAGGGAACTCACTACAAGTGGGGCGACTCGGCGCTCGGAAAAAGGGTGAGCGACGAGTTCGTGATCCTGCGACGCGACGTCATCAAGCCCGCACTCACCGAGTGGCAGGTCGCGCTGCACGAACGGATGATGGGCGTGCTCGAACCGGGCCTTCAGGAGCTCGCGCAGGCCCTTCCCCGCGAGGGACGCTACACATATGCCGACCTCCTTCTCGCCACGCGCGATCTCCTCCGCGACTTCCCCGCCGTGCGTCGCGCGTTCTCGGCGCGCTTCACGCGAATCCTCGTGGACGAGTTCCAGGACACCGACCCGCTCCAGGCGGAGGTCCTCCTCTATCTTTCGAGCGACGATTCGGAAGAGAAAGACACGTCCCGTCTGATCCCGAGGCCTGGCGCTCTCTTCGTCGTGGGAGACCCGAAACAATCGATCTACCGCTTCCGCCGCGCCGACATCTCCGCCTACATGGACTTTCGCCGGCGCATCACGGCCGCGGGCGGTCGCGTGGTTCTCCTGACGGCGAACTTTCGCTCCGTGCCGGCGCTGACCGCCGCTGTGAACGCCGCGTTCCGGCCGCCCGTCTTTCCGAACGTGCCCGACGATCGCCAGGCCGCCTATGCCGAGCTGATGCCGGCGCGGGCCGACGCTCGACCGACTTCAGGCGTGTTTCATCTGATCTCCCGCCCGGGCGCTGACGAAGGCTCGGAAGGAGGCAACGCCGTCGACGTCGCGCGGTTCGTGCGCTGGGCCGTGGACGCGGAATGGAAGATCTCGCCGGACGGGAAGGAGCAACCCGCTCGTTTCCGCGACTTTCTCATCCTGACTCGGGCGCGCGAGCATATCGACGAGTACGCGCGCGCGATGGAAGACCTCGGCATTCCGGTGGACGTTTCGGGGAGCCGCGCTCTCCCGATCTCGCGCGGTCTTGCAGTTCTGCGTCCCCTCCTTGCTGCGGCGCAGGACCCGGACGACTCCGTCGCGATCGTGGCGTTCCTTGCGGGCCCTCTGTGTGGCGTCGACGACGACGCCCTCTACGCTTTCCGCAGGGCGGGCGGCCGCTTCTCGTACCTCGCGCCGCCGCCTTCGGGCTCCGATCCGCGCATCCTTCAGGGCCTCGATCTCCTTTCCAGAGCCCGCACCGATGTTCGCGCGCTGCCCGCAGGCGCCGCCCTCGGCTCGATCGCAGACCGGATGGGCCTCGTCGCGCGGCTCGCGGCCGGGCGCCAGGGCCGAACGGCGAGCGGGAATCTCCTCAAGGTGCTCGCCCTCGCGCGCCGCCTCTCGGGCAACGGCCTGTCCTTCGGAGACGTCGTGGCGAGGCTCGCGGAGGACGCTCCCGACCTCGACCTCGAGGAAATGAGCGTCGAGCCTGTCGACGGGGACTCCGTTCGCCTCATGAACCTCCACCGCGCCAAGGGGCTCGAGGCGCCGATCGTCATCCTCGCCGAGCTGTCGAACTGGAGGAAGGCCGACCCGCGGCGGCACGTCGCACGCGGAGTCTCCGGATCGCGCGGCTGGTTCACGGCCGGGTACAACGCGCTCCTGCCCGGACGACAGAACGTCTGGATGGTCACGGCCGCACCCCGTGACTGGGACAGCCGGAAGGCCGAGGAAATCGCGTTCGAGAACGCGGAGAAGACCCGTCTCCTCTATGTCGCGGCCACACGCGCGCGCGACACGCTCGTGGTCAGCCTGCGCGGCGTGAAGCCGGAGCTGGGAGCCTGGGGTGCGCTCCGAGGAATCACGAGGGAGCTGCCGCACGCGGTGGCGGACTTCCGTCCGTCCGCACCTTCTAAGGCGCCGGGGCTCGCGGCGGCTTTCAAGGAGGTCCCGTCCCGTGTCGCCGCCGCCCGCGCCGCAGCCTCGGCGCCGTCCTTCGGCGTCACGACCGTCACCGCTCTCGCGAAGAAGGAAGGTCCCCGCGCGCCTTCGCCCGCCGAGGAGGCGCGTGGCTCGGCGTGGGGACGCGTGCTTCACCAGATTCTCGAGGCGGCGATGCGGACGTCGGGCCTCGACCTCGAGCCCCTCGCGACGAACCTGATGAGAGACGAGGAAGTCGCGCCGGACCGCCTCGACGACGTGCTGCGCGTCGCGGCGTCGGTCACGGAGTCCGATCTCTGGGCGCGCGCCTTGAAATCGCCGAAGCGCTTCGTCGAGGTGCCGTTCGAGATGGTCGTGCCGTCGAAGGACCTCGGCCGGACCGACGGCCCCGCCGAGACGCTCCTCAAGGGCACGATGGACCTCGTCTTCGAGGAGGACGGCGTCTGGTACATCGTCGACTGGAAGTCCGACGTCGTCGGCGACGGCCTCGCGGGCCTCGTCGCGCACTACGCGCCGCAGGTTCGGCACTATCGGCGCGCCTGGGAGCGCCTCACCGGGCAGAGGGCCAAGGCCGGACTCTTCTTCATGGACACGGGGCACCTCGAGTGGCTGGTCGAAGAAGGAAAAGGAGAAGAGGAGACTTCTTTGAAGGTGAAGAGGGACGGGCCCCGGCAAGGCTCGCTGTTCGGCGAATGAGAAGGGCCACCGTTCTCGCCGTGATTCTCGCGGCCGGCTGCGCGTCGTCCGACTGGGCGAAGACCGAGAGCGTGCCGGGCGGCAAGCTCTACCTCCCAAAGCTCTACGCTCCGCTCCTCCCCGGCTCGATCTATCCAGACAGGAAGACGCCCCTACCGCCGAAGGGCCGCCCGGCGATCGTCGTCGTCTGCCCGGCGAAAGGCGACTGCCGGAAGAGAGAGATCCTCGATCAGGCGGCGCAACGTGGCCTCGTCGTCCTCGTCACCCGGAGAGCCGACGCCGCAATTGCCGCCCGGCCCGAGGTGGATGTCGCGCGGACCGGGATTCTCATCGTAGCCGCCGCTTCGCTGAAGGCTGAGCCCTCTCCCTCTTCCCCTTGTAAGAAAATCTTCCTTGCTGCCCTGCTCGACAGAGAACCGCCGGAGGCCAGCGACGCGACGGCTCTCAGGCTCTATTCTCCGAACAAAAAGGGCCTTCTTCCGAACGAAGCGTTTCGCGACGCCGTCGAGTGGCTTGCAGGTGAGCTCGATGCTCGCTGAGACGTGCTCTCGGCGCTAGAATTCGCGCCAATGAAGACCCGGAACGAGGGCGCGGTTCGCGCGAAGGGCGTCCTTCACCCGTGGCAGAGGCGTCTCTACGTGTTGCTGCTCGTGCCTCTCGGGCTGATGGCGGCGAACTCGATCTATCTCGTCGCCTTCACGAAGTACTCCTCGTTCTTCATGGCGATGCTGCTCATGCACCTGGTGCTGGGCCTCCTCATCGCGATTCCGTTCCTCGTCTTCGCCTTCACGCACGGGGCGCGGATGCTGGCAAACATCCGGAACCGGAAGGCGAAGGCCGCGGGAATCACGATCGTCTGCCTGGCGCTCCTGTGTATCGGCTCAGGGATCACGATGGCGTGGAAGGGCGCGACGCTTACGAATCGCCCGATCTATTTCGCGCACGTCTTGGCGATCCCGGTCGCCCTCGTCGCGTTCATCCTCCACCGCCGCGCGGCCGTCCACAAGCTGCACCTCCGGCGCCTCTTCCAGTGGGGCGGCGCGGTGGCCGCGTTTCTCGCCGGCATGGCGGTGCTCCACAAGCTGGAGAAGCCGCCGCAGCGCATCGTGAACCGGGAAGGCGACACGCAGTTCTTCCTCTCGTCCGCCGAGACGTTCGATCAGGGCCTTCTGGACGGGAAGAAGCTCGCCGCGAACACATACTGCCAGGACTGCCACCCCGACTCCTTCAAGCGCTGGGAGAAGTCCGCCCACCGCTTCTCGTCTTTCAACAACCCGTTCTACCGCCGCTCCGTCGAGCTGATGGCCGACCGCGTGGGCCGCGAGAAGACGAAGTGGTGCGCCGGCTGCCACGACCCCGTCGTCCTGTTCACCGGCCAGATGGGAAAGGCCACGATGGCCTCGTTCTCGTACGACCAGTTCGAGGCGCAGCAGGGGCTGACGTGCATGGCTTGCCACTCGATCGCCGAGGTCAAGGATGTCCGCGGGAACGGCGGGTACGTGGTGGAGGAGAGCAAGCAGTACCCCTTTGCCTTTGCGGACAGCAAGGTCCTGAAAGAGGTCAACAAGCTCCTCATCCGCATGGAGCCGTCGCTCCATCGGCAGACGTTCATGAAACCGTTCATGCGCACGCCCGAGTTCTGCGCGACGTGCCACAAGGTCAGCCTCCTTCCGCCGATGAACGAGTACCGCTGGCTGCGCGGCCAGAACCATTTCGATTCGTGGCAGGACTCGGGCGTGTCCGGCTACGCCGTGCGCTCCTTCTACGACCCGCTGAAGGCGAAGGCCTGCCGCGACTGCCACCTGCCGCTCATGCCCTCCCAGGAATTCGGGAACCAGGCTGGCATGCTCCACGACCACCTCTTCCCCGCCGCGAACACGGCCCTTCCCGCGATAAGGGGAGACAAGGAAACCGTCGAAGAGATTCGTAGAAAGGTATTGGTCGGATCGCTTTCCATCGATGTCTTCGGTTTGAAGCGAGGCAACGAGGTCGTTCCGCTTGGGCCGGCTCTGCCCTCACTTCGCCCCGGGGAGATGGTGGACGTCGAAGTCGTCGTGAGGACGCGCACGCTCGGGCACCCCTATACGAACGGCACGGCCGACAGTAACGAGTCCTGGGTCGAGTTTCACGCGAAGAACGGCGAGCGGAGCCTCATGGAGTCCGGCACGCTCGACGCCGCGAGGCGGCTCGATCCGGCATCCAGCAAGCTGAATCAGCTCGTGATCGCCCACGACGGGACGCCGATGGACCGCCGCCAGCCGCAGGACATTCACGTCCCGCTCTACAACAACGCGATCGGACCCGGCGCCGCGCGCGTCGTCCACTACCGCTTCAAGGTGCCGACCGACGCGAAGGGATCCGTGACGCTTTCGGCATCGGCGAACTACCGCAAGTTCTCGCGCGACTACTCGATCTTCGTCCACGGCAAGGACGCGATCGACCTTCCCGTCACGCGCATCTCGACGGACTCGGTCACGCTCCCTGTCGCGCCGGCTCCCGAAGGGACTCTCGCGGCCGACGTGAAGCGCGGAAACCCCGACTGGCCCGAGAAGGGCTGGATCCGCTGGAACGACTACGGCATCGGGCTTCTCCTGCAGGGAGACCTCAGGGGCGCATCCCAGGCCTTCGCGAAAGTTGCGGAGCTCGCGAAAGACAAGCCGGATGGTCCGCTGAACCTTGCCCGCGCGAAAATCCAGGAAGGCGACCTGCCCGCCGCGAAAGCCGCGCTCGCCGAAGCCGAGACGCGCCGCCCGGGATGGCCGAAGACGGCCTACTTCCGATCTCTCGCTTCCAAGGAAGAGGGCCGTCTCGACGACGCCCTCGCGGACCTCGAACACGTGGACCAGAAGTTCCCGAAGGACCGTGTCGTCCTGAACCAGAGGGCGCGCGTCCTCTATCTCGCGGGCCGTTACGCCGACGCTCTCCCCTTCATCGACCGTGTCCTCGCGATCGACGGCGAGGACCTGGCCGCTCACTACAACGCGATGCTCTGCCTCAGGGCCCTCGGCCGCGCCACCGAAGCCGCCGCCGAGGAGAAGTGGTACCGCTACTTCAAGGACGACGAGTCGTCACGGGCCGTTCTCGCCGACTACCGAAGAACGCATCCGTTCGACAACCGCGAATCCCTCCCGGTGCACGTCCACGACGAGCCTCTTCCGGCGAAGGCCGGGGAGCCGTCCTGGATCGCGGAGATCGGACCGAAAGGCTACGAGTACAAGGGCTACGCGCCGAAGAACGAGATGGTCCTGAAGGACGATCGGCCCGTCGGCGCCCCGCGCCCGTTCGCGCGCCCGGAGACGCCGAAAACGGCGACGGGAAAGAAGGCCGCGGGGTCGGTTCCCGTCGCCGTCATCCAGATTCCCGAGTGAAGCGTGCTCGTCCGGGAGCCGTCGATTTTCTCGTCTGTCTGATCGTCACCGCGGCGTGGGCGGCGCGCGTCCTGCCCCGCCTCGACACGCACCTGCGCGATGCTTACGACGCGCAGTTCCAAGCGTGGGGCGTTGCCTGGGTCGGGCACGCGCTGGTCTCCGCTCCGCTCCGCGTTTTCGACGCGAACATCTTCGCCCCATACCCGAATGCGCTCACCTTCACCGAGCCTCTCATCGGCTACGGGCTCCTCGGGCTTCCGCTGGGTCTCCTCGGGCTCTCCCCGGTCGCCGTCTTCAACGTCCTCTGTCTCCTCGGGACGGCATTCTCGACCTGGGCGATCTCGCGCCTCGCGATGGCGCACGGCGCCCCGCGCGCCCCGGCCCTCCTCGGCGCCGCGGCCGCGGTGCTTGGCGCCTCGGCCACTTCGAACTTCGGATACGTCTCGTTCGTCGCCTTTGGGGGTATCGCGCTCCCTCTCGTCGCCTGGAAGAGCCTCCGTGAGAACGGTCGATGGGGATCCGCCGCCGCCCTCGCCGGCGCCCTCGCCGGACTCGCGTGGTTTTCCCTCCAGCTCTTCGCGTTCGGACTCGCGGCCCTCGCCGCCGTCGTCGCCGCCGACGCGGTGACGCAGCGGGAGACGCGCCGCCTCTCTCTTCTCAAAAAGCTGGCTGCTTCGCTCGCGCTCGCGGCCTTACTCATCGCCCCGCTCGCGTTTCACATGCTCGAGGCGCGGCGGGATCACGGCTTCCAGCGGGACGACGCGGAGAGCCGCCTCTTCTCCGCGTCGCCGAAGGACTGGCTCACGACGACGAACGAGAATCCGGGGCAATCGTTCCTGACGTGCCGCAGCGACTCCGAGAGGAGCCTGTATCCGGGGACGGTCGCGCTTCTTTTGAGCGCTCTCGGTTTTCTTGCGTTTTTCGGAACAAAGAGAAACGTCCGCAACGGAAGTCTCATTGCCGCGGGTGCGCTCCTCGCGGCGCTCGGCATCGCGGGCTCGTTCGGCCCCGCGGGCCCCGCCGTCCCCGTCCTCAAGGTCGTCTTTCCGTTCGTCTTCTCGGGCATCCGGGGATTCACGCGCTTCGCGATGGTCGCCCAGATCGGTTTCGGCCTCCTCGCCGCCGCGGGCTGCGCCGCAGTGCTCGACCGGGCGCGCACCCGCGGCGTTCGCGCCGCCGTCGCTACGGCGCTCGCTCTCGGAATCGCATGTGACGTGCGACAGACCGTACGCTGGACGACTCGGCCCGAGCTGCCGCAGGCGCCGGTCGATCAGTTCCTCGCTCGTTCGGACACGGGCGGGCCGATTCTCCACGTGCCGCTGTACCACTCGCCGGGCGACACGCGATGGGTGTTCTCCAGCCTCGCGCACTTCAAACCGATCGTGAACGGGTACGCGAGCTACGTGCCCCGGCGAAGCCAGGAGCTCGCCGCGACCCTCGCCGGCGGGAACATTCCGGAGTCCACACTCGCCCGTCTCAGGGCCTGGCCGGTCGGGACCCTCGTCGTCCACGAGCACGCGCTTCCCCTCGAGCGCCTCGGCCCGACCATGGCGTTCGTCGCACAGGCGCTTCGGTCCGGCGCGCTCCCCTCACCTCTCCATTTCGACCACCGAGGTGGAGACGACTGGGTCTTCAGTCTGGCCTCAGCGGCCGCGGCATCAAGCACCGGAAAGGAGGCGCGCCTTTTTCTCGAGCATGCCGACGCGACCCCGGCGATCGGGCGTTTCGAGGAATCGGACTTCCCCGCCTCGATAGACGGGCCGGCCGAAGGCCAGGCCGTTCACGGTGCCCTCACCGTGCGCGGCTGGAGCCAGGCGCCGGGAGCAATCGGAGCTCCCGCAGCCGCCGCCAAGATCGTCGAGATCCGGATCGACCGCGACCGGCGAGCCCACGCATCCTTCGCGCGCGCCCCGCGCCCGGACGTCGCCGCCGCGCTCCCCGCGCTCGGGAGCTGCGAGGGGGCCGGCTATGCGGCGGTATTTCCGATGCTCCCCGGCGACGACGGCCGGCACGACATCCGCGTCGTCTTTCGCGCGGCCGACGGCCGCATGCGCACGCTCAGCCGCACGTTCGAATGGGAGCCCTAGCGTCGACGCCTCCCTGGCCATCGGCGCCAGGCCTTCCCCCGAACGAGCGCTGATCCCCGCGCGCTGATATCTTTTGCGGATGAAGAATCACCTGATCGTCGCGCTGGCCTGCCTTCTCCCGGCGGGCGGGGCCCTCCCGCAGGGGGACCCGGCCGCCATGGAGAAGTGGACGAAGCAGAAGACGATCTTCTACCACGTGGACGGCGCGTACTCGGGCAAGGCGCTGATCTCGGATCCGAACGGCGGAGCGTGGGCGGACGTCACGGACCGCGTCGTCATGGACTTCGAGTGGGACTTCATCAACATGAAGCTCGGGCGCGTCCTCAAGCTCGAGAACTTCCCGACAAAGACGGCGAACGTACGGCAGGGCGAGTCAAAGTGCGCACCCCCGGTCCCGCGCGGCGCGTACGAGCACTGGACGGTCCTCGCGCTCGCCGACGGGCTCTCGGGTCAGGCCGAGATGAAGGTCGAGACGACGATCCCCGACGTCGACACCCCCCAGCTCTGCACCGGGAAGCCGAAGCTCTTCAAGGGCAAGAAGGCGGTCCATCCCGAAGAGCTCAACGTCCTCTCCCCCGTCCTCTTCACGATGCCGTTCTCCGCTTCGAGCGGCATGGCGGTCTCCGCCGACAAGAAGTCCCTCATCCTGAAGAAGAACGGCTGGACCTGGACGTTCACGCCGACCCTGACGAAGCCGCCGGCCTGACACCCGTTGCCTGGCGCGGTCCTTGCGCCGCGCGCCGCCGCAGGTTCGCCGCGAGCGCGATTCCGCCCACGCACCAGACGCCCATCGCGATCTGCCAGAGGTCGCCTTCGACGTCGGCGTGGGCGCCGAGAAGCTCCCGGAGGGCGGGAACGAGGAACCACAGCGCGACGACCGCGGCGATCGCCGAGGCCCAGAGCGGCGGGACGAGCCGCCACGGATCCTCGCCGGCGGGGCGGTTCCGCGCGCTCCGCGGGCACGCGATGCCCGCGACGAGAGGGACGAGCACGATGAGGACGACGGCCGCGAACGGCACCTCGTACCAGACCTTCCAGAACCAGCCCGCGAAACCCGATGGCGCGACGTCGCCGAGCGAGTTCATCGCGGCGCGCGACGACGCGTCGGGCGGTGAACGGCGCGCGAGCTTCTCGAGGGCGGTCACGGCCGGAGCAGCTGCCATCCCGATGTCGCCGAGCGCAAAGGCCGCCTGCTGACGAACCCTTTCCACCTCGTGGTCCAGCAGGCCCGTCAGGAGAGGGACCGCGGGAGCGCCGACGAGGCCGAGCATGTACGAAGCAGGGGTCCGCCCCGTCCAATGCTGAAAGCGCTCGACCACGACCTCCCGGACGACGGTCTCCGGCGTGGACCCGATCGCCTGCCGGAACGCGGCCGCGGCCTTCCCGCTCGGCCCCTCGTCGAGGAACCTGCCGAGGGCCTCCGCACTCAGCGGCGCTCCCCCTTTTCTCGGAGTCGCGTTCCCGGTCCCGCCCCAGGCCTCGGCCAGGCCCAGGAGCATGAGGAGGGCGAGATACGGGGTCCAGACGACGAACCAGGGCCTGTCCTCGGCCGGCTGAGGTCGCCGGACACGCGCGGGCTTCGAAGCGGGCGTTTTGCGCGGCATCCGGGGCTCCTCTCACGGAAGACGGCGGAAGACGCGCGTCAGCATAGATTGCGGCGACAATATCGGCGCCATGCAGATCCACACTCTCGACCTCGACTTCTTCCGCGCCGGAACGATCGCTGCGTACCTCGTCGAGTCGGACGGGAATTTCGCGCTCATCGAGACCGGACCCGAGTCCACCTGGCCGCACCTCGTCGCGGCGCTCGCGAAGCTCGGCGTCAGACCCTCCGACGTGAAAAACGTCCTCGTGACGCACATCCATCTCGACCACGCGGGAGCGGCCTGGCGGATGGCGCGCGCGGGCGCGAACGTCTGGGTCCACCCGCGCGGCGCGCCACACATGGCCGACCCCTCGAAGCTCCTCGCGTCGGCGAAGCGAATCTACAAGGACCAGATGGACTCCCTCTGGGGGACGCTCGAGCCCATCCCCGCCGACCGGCTGAGGATCACCGAGGACGGCGCCGACATCCCCGTGGGCAACGCGCGGATTCGCGTGCTCGAGACGCCGGGGCACGCGATCCACCACAACGCCTACCTCCTCGAGGGGAAGGTCTTCACGGGCGACGTGGGCGGCGTCGCGATCGGCGACGGCCCGAATCTCCCGCCCACGCCGCCGCCCGACATCGACCTCCCGACGTGGACCCGCTCGATCGAGCGCATCAAGGCCGCGCGCCCGGACGGTTTCTACCCGACGCACTTCGGTCTCCACCTCGACGTTGCGCGCCGGATGGACGAGATGATGGAGGAGCTCCACGTGTGGGCGGAATTTGTCCGCGCGCTCCTCGACGAAGGCAAGGATGAGGCCGCGATCGTGCCTCTCTTCGAGGCGTGGCTCTCGGCGCGGCTCCTCGCGGCCGGCGTCGGCGAGGACAGCCTCGAGGCCTACAGGACCGCGCTCCCCTTCGCGATGAACGTCACGGGGCTCGTGCGGTACTGGAAAGCGGCCGGCAAGGCCGCCTGAAGCCCGGCGCGACCCTACATCCCCGCCTGCGGCCGGAGGTCGATCGTCGGCTTCGGCTCGTAGTGATTCAGGAAGTCGTTCACGCTCTCCTGCTGCGCGGCCTTGAAGGCGCCGCGAAGCTGGATCTGTTCGAGCGACTGCGCGAGATAGCGCGAGCCTCCCATGTACTTCGGCGACTTGTCCTTGAAGAACGCCTCGACCTCCGCCCGGTGAGCGGCGTCGCTGAAGCCCGAAGCGAGCATCGGGAAGCGGGCGGGCGACTCGCGCGGGAGACGCGCGACGATCCGGTCGAAATTCGCCTGCAGGAACGTCCACGCCTGCCCTCGCGTTTCCCGGTCCGTCGCGATCTCCCGGAGGATCGCGTTCGACTCGCGCGCGTCGAAGTCCTCCGACAGCGTCGCGTTGAGCGCGGCCGGGACGACCGTCGGGTCGTGGAATCGGCCGAGCGCCGAAAGGAGGCGCACGCGCTCGCGGCGGTCCACGGCCTTCTTCGCCTGGGCGCGAAACTCCTGGAAAAGCTCCATGTCGCCGTGCCGCGCGGCGACGTCGAGGACGGAGGGCGCCATCAGAGCGTCGACCGCGCCCCGGTCCTTCAACCAGGCGTTCGCGAGGCGCATCGCGTCGGCCACGAGAGCCGGCTCGTCGCCCTCGTTCGCGACGAAGGGGACGAGCTCCCCGCGCAGAAGTTGCGTGTCCTCGTCCTCTCCAGGCTTCGCTTTCCAGCCGAGGGCGTGCGCGCGCGCGCCGAAGACATCGCTCACGAACCGGCGATACCGCGGGCGCATCGCATCGGTGACGAGAAGATCGCGCGGCGCTGCGGCAATCTTCTGGATCGCCTCGACGACCGGCCGGTCGGGGTCGTTCGCGAACACCGGCACGAGCGCGAGCGCCGTCGCCATCGGGACGTCGCCGCTTCGCGCGAGGGCGGCCACGTCCGAAAGCGTCGCGACGCGCTCCGACACGGTCAGGTGCCTGCCGCTGTCGGCGAGGATCTTTCCGAGCATGCTGCCCGCGTAGAGAACGCGGTAGTAACCCGCACCGGCATTCGCGAAGACACGCGCGGGGCAGGCGCCCGGAAGCGCCATCTCGCCCGCTGGCTCCATGAGGAGCATGCAGGTCTTCTCGGACCCGGGGTCCCCGGTGCGCGCGCAGACGGGCACCCGCCATGTCTCCTTCGTCGATCCCGTCGAACCGGTCGGGAGGAAGCGCTTCTGCGAGAGGAGGAGCTTCGGCGCGCCGCCCGTGCACACGAGCTCGGCCGTCACGAGAGGGACGCCCGGCTGGTCGAGGAACGAGCGGAAAGCCGGAATGACCGCGGGCGTCTGCGTCGCCTCCGCGATCGCGGCCACGAAGTCGTCGGCCGTCGCCGTCCCCCAGGCGTAGGCCCTCAGGTAGCGCTGGATACCCTTCCGGAAGCCCTCCTCGCCGACCCAGCCCTCGAACATCTCGATGACGGCGGCGCCCTTCTGATACGTGATTCCATCGAACGCGCTCACGATGTCGTCGTCTCCTTCGATCGGCTGACGGATGCGCCGCGCCGTGACGAGCGAGTCCTGGTCCATCGCGCCCGTCCGCGACGCCGCGCGCTGGACCGCCCAGCTCCATTCGGGCTTCCAGCGATCGACGATCTTCGAGCCCATCCACGTCGCGAACGCCTCGTTGAGCCAGATGTCGTTCCACCACGCCGTCGTGACGTAGTCGCCGAACCACTGGTGTGCCGTCTCGTGCGCGCAGACGCTCGCGTACGCGCGGCGGAAGCGGATCGTCTCGTCGGCGGGCTTCGCGAGGAGGAGGCTCGAGGAATACGTCACGAGCCCCGCGTTCTCCATGGCGCCGAAGCCGACGGTCTGCGGGATCACGAGGTGGTCGAGCTTCTCGTAGGGATACGGGATGTCGAAGTACGTCTCGAGCACCTCGAGGATCGGGCCCGTGGAGGCGGCGGCCCAGCGAGCCTCGGCCGCGCGGCCCTTCGGGACGATCATCCTCACCGGCGTCTTGTTGCGGCCGGCGACACCCGCGTTCACGACGTCGAAGGGGCCGACGCCGAACGCGACGAGATAGCTCGGGAGAGGCTTCGTCTCGCCGAAGACGAACTTCCGCCCGCCGTCCGCATCAGCGGCCTCCGACACGACCGGCGTGTTCGCGACCGCGATCGCTCCCTTCGGGGCGTGGATCGTGAGCTGCCAGGGCGTCTTGTATGAGGGCTCGTCGAAGCAGGGAAACACGCGCCGCGCGTAGATCGCCTCGAAGTGGCTGAAGGCGTACCAGTCGGCGCCTTCCTTCTGGCGAAACATGCCTTCCGTGTCCTTCGACTCGATGCGTCCCGAATACCTGAGGTCGATCTGCCAGAGACCGGGAGAAAGACTTCTTTGAAAGGTGAGACCGACGTAGTTGCTGCCACTCGCGGCCGCGGCGGCGGGGACCGCCTCGCCCCCTCCCACGGGGTGCGCGGACGCCGACTTCACGTCCAGCTCCTTTGCGTTCAACCAGACCGCGCCCGTCTCCACTTTCAAAGAAATCTCTATCGCGATCTTCCCTTCGAACGACTCCTTCGCCGGGTCGATCCACAGCTCGGCGGCGTAGCGCACGGGCGCGGCGCCAGCAGGGAGTCTGAGCTTCGGAGGCGCGGGGGACTCCGCGTGGACGAGAGCGCTGAATCCGAGCACGGCGGAGAGAAAGACCGAGCCGAGTCTGCTCATTCGCGGACTTTACGATGAAATTTGCCACGCCCCTATTGCGATAGCATCGTCGGCCAATGACCATTCAAAGAAATCTCCCTTTCTTCTCCTCCGCGTTCCTGGCCATCCTCGCGGCCGCCTGCAGCAAGCCCGCGCCCGCGCCGGTCTCCCCCACGCCCGCCCCCGAGCCGACGAAAGTCGCCTCGTCGATCCGGTTCGAGGACGTGACGAAGGCCTCGGGTGTCTCGTTCGTCCACGTAAACGGCGCCGCCGGGAAGAAGTGGATGCCCGAGACCATGGGCTCCGGCATCGCGGCGTTCGACGCTGACGGCGACGGCCGCGTCGACCTTCTCTTCGTGAACGGCCGGTACTGGCCGGGAGACCCGAAGGCCGCGAGGCAACCCACGCTCTCGTTCTGGCGAAACGTCACCGAGCCGGGGGGACCGATCCGGTTCGAGGACCGTACGCGCGACGCCGGCTTCGCTGTTTCGCTCTATGGCATGGGTGTGGCCGTCGGCGACGTGAATGACGACGGGTTCCCCGATGTCGTCGTCACGGGCCTCGACGACATCCGCCTCTTTCTCAACGACGGCAAGGGCCGCTTCCGTGACGCGACAAAGGGGTCGGGTCTCGTCGGATCCGGCTGGGGCTCGTCCGCGGCCTTCGCCGACTTCGACGGCGACGGAGTCCTCGACCTCTTCGTCGGCCAATACGTGAATTGGACTCCGAAGACGGACATGTACTGCTCGCTGGACGGTAAGACGAAGTCCTACTGCACGCCCGAGCGCTACAACGGCGTCTCATCCCGCCTCTACAAAGGCCTCGGTGGCGGAAAGTTCAAGGACATCACGAAAGAAGCCGGCCTCCTGAACCCTCTCGGCAAGGCGCTGGGCGTGGCCGTCCGCGACATCGACGGCGACGGCCGCATGGACCTCGTCGTCTCGAACGACACGTCGCCCAACAACCTGTACCGGAACGAAGAGACCGTGAACGGCGTCCCCGTCTTTCGCGACATGGCCGTCGAAGCCGGCGTTGCCGTGGGAGAGGACGGCCGCGCGCGCGGCGCGATGGGCGTCGCGTTCGGCGACACGAAGAACGACGGCGGCACTTCCCTCGTGATCGGCAACTTCTCGAACGAGATGTGGTCCGTGTTCGCCGCGGGCCCGAAGGGCGACTTCTTCGTGGATGAATCCATCCAGAGCGGAATCGGGCGGACGTCTCTTCTTCCGCTCACGTTCGGCGTCGCCTTCGCGGACTTCGACCTCGACGGCGTTCTGGACCTCGTGGGCGTCAACGGCCACGTCGAGACTTCCGTCCAGAGCGTTCAGCCCACGGTGACCTATCGCCAGGCGCCGCTCCTCTATCGCGGCCTCGGCGCGGGCAAGTTCGCCGACGCTTCGTCCCAGGCGGGCGCGGGCTTCCTCGCGCCGATCGTCGGACGCGGGCTGGCCCTCGCCGACCTGGACGGAGACGGCAGGCCCGATCTCGTCGTGACCGAGAACGGCGGCCCTGCTCACGTCTTCCGCAACGTGACGGAGACGCCGGCGAAAGCCGTGCGTCTCCAACTTGCAACGAACGGCAAGAACCGCGACGCGATCGGCGCGCGCGTGACCTGCTCGATGGGCGGAAAGAAGCGCGTCGACGAGGTCTCGGGCGGCGACGGCTACCTCTCCGTCAGCGAGAGGACGATCACGATCGGGCTCGGCGCCGCGCCGAAGCTCGACGGGGTCGACGTCCGCTGGCCGGACGGCACGACCGCCTCCGCGAAGGACCTCGCTCCGGGACTCTACAAATGGGTCGAGGGCGGAGCACCGGAACCCGCAAAACGCTAGCGCGCGTACGGCAGGTTCATCTTCCGGAGTAGGTCCTGGAAGCGCGGGTCGCTCCGGAACACGTCGAAAAGCGGGTCGACTCCCATCCCGTCGATGATCCAGGCCCGGTCGTTCCACGACTGCTCGAGCCAGGCCCAGGCCGTCGCCTTCTCTCCGAGGCCCGCGTAGACGAGCGCGATCTGGGTGGGTGGAAGGAAAGCGGACTTGCGCTTCTCGAGAAGCTTGTTCAGGACCTTCCGCGCCTCGTCCTTCCGGCCCGCGAGGCCGTATGTGAGGCCAACCGCGAAATTCGAGCCGGGATCCGGCACCTTGCGGGAAAGGAAGACCTCGATCGCCGCGTCATAGAGCTTGAGGCCCGTGAGGGCATTCGCAAGCTGGAACTTCGCGAAGACCGACTCGGGGTGGATTCCGAGCACTTTGTGGTACTGCTGGACGGCTTCCTCGAACCGCCGGGCGTAGGTGAGGCGCATCCCGCAGAAGACGCCTATTTCCTCCGAGAGCGGGTCGAGCTGTTCGGCCGTGCGACTCTCGCGAATTGCCTCCTCGTGCCGCCCGAGAGTGGACGCGAGATAGGCGGCCTCGTTGTGGACGTTGGCCGAGCCCGGCGAGAGCTCCAGCGCCCGCCGGATGTCCCTCTCGGCCCCCACCCAGTCGAAGTCGCAGGAGCGCCTGAGGCTCGCGAGGAGAGAGAAGGCCTCGCCGTTGGCGGGATCGAGTTCGGTCGCCTTTTCGACCTCGGTGCGCGTCTCCGAGCACGATTCCGACATCGGCCGATAGCCGGCGGAGCCGCCCCAGCGAAGCGCGATCGCGAGGCGAAGATGCGCGAGGGCAAACTTGGGATCGGCCTCGATCGCCTTCCGGTACAGTTCCGTCGCCTTCTCGATTCCCGCCCGTTGCGTGAGGGACTGATTCATCGCGTACGTCCCGAGAAGGACGAGCCGGTGCGCTTCTGGGTCCACGGACCTACCGACCTTCAGGCGGTCCCGCTCCTCCGGGCTCACGGCGACACGGACCGCGCGCGCGATGGCGGATGCGACCTCACTCTGGAGGGACAGGACGTTGCGGTCTTCGCGCGTGTAGCTCTCGGTCCAGAGGTGCCGGTCGGAGCTTCCGTCGATGAGCTGGACCGTGATCCGGACCGACTTCCCGTCGCGCATGACGGAGCCCTCGACGACGCCTTTCACACCGAGCGCCTTCGCGATCTCGGGGAGGGACTGCGTCGTGTTCTTGTACCGCATGACGGACGTCCGCGAGATGACCTTGAGGGCCTTTAGCCGCGAAAGCTCGGCGATTACAGCCTCCGTCATCCCGTCCGCGAAGTACTCCTGTTCGGGGTCCTTCGAGAGGTTCGCAAGGGGCAGGACCGCGATCGAGTCGATGCGCCTCGGCGCGAAGAGCGCCGCGATGCGCCCACGAAGGCCGCCGAGGTCCGCCGCGACGGCGAGCGCGAGGATTGCCGCGAGGCCGAGGCCGGCGCCTGCGATCAGCCGGCGATTTCCGCCCGGCGCCGTCCGGACCTCCGGGATCGCCGCCTTCGGCGACGTCCGCAGCGTCTCGAGATCCGCCTTCAGATGCGCGGCGCCGGCGTAACGGTCTTCCGGGTACTTCCGCAGGCAGTTGCGGATGACGGCCTCGAGCCCTTTCGAGAGGCTGCCGTCCGTGGGCAGCTGCGGCTCGCCGTTCAGGATCGCGTCCATGAGGCGCGCGGCGACGGGTCCGTCGAACGGCCGCTTCCCCGTGGACATCTCGCACAGGACCACGCCCGCGGCCCAGATGTCCGTCCGCGCGTCGACGGGATCGGCCCGAAGCTGCTCCGGAGCCATGTAGGGCAACGTGCCCACGACTTCGCGGACGGTGGCGGTGAGCGTCTCGAGGACGGCCTCCGCGTCCGCCTCCGGCGCGTGGCGCAGCTTCGCGATCCCGAAATCGAGGATTCGGAGGTCGCCGCCCGGAGGGAGCTTGACGTTCGCGGGCTTGAGGTCGCAATGCACGACGCCCTCGGCGTGCGCCGCGGCAAGGCCGTCCGCGAGCTGAATCCCGAGCCGCGCGGCCTCGGCCTCCGGAAGCGGGCCCTCCCTGAGCCGCTCGGCGAGAGTCGGCCCCTCGACGAGCTCCATGACGAGCGCCTCGGTCCCCGAGACCGCGAGGACGTCGTAGAGGTGCGCGATGTTCCGGTGCTTGAGCTTCGCGAGGACGACCGCTTCCTTGTGGACGCGGGCCCGGGCCGATTCGTCCGCGAGGAGCGCCGCCGAGAGCACCTTGATCGCGACGTCGCGCTCGAGGCGCGTGTCGCGGGCGCGGAACACCTGTCCCATGCCGCCCGTCCCGAGCGTGCCGACGATTTCGTACGGCCCCAGCCGGAATCCAGGCCCCAGATCCGTCACGCGCTCGTTGTCCTCCGCGATTGCGTCCCAGTATAGGACGCGCCGTCCGCGCCCCTCAGCGCATCCGCACGTCTTCGAGGTCCAGCTCGTGCTGCAGGCGGTGGAGGACGTCGTCGCCGATCACTTCCTCTTTCCAGAGCCTGAGAAGCTCCTTCCGCTGAACGTCGAGCGTCTCCTTCCGAAGGGCGTTCGAAGTGCGGGCCGTGGCAAGACCGCGGTTCGACGCCTCCCCGTCCAGGCCCTTGAGGGCCCGGACCCTCTGGACGTACTCGTTCTGGACCGGATGGACCTGATGCGCATGCAGGACGCCGTCGTCGAGCTTTCCGTCGAGATGGCCGATCGCCGCCTCCGCGAGCGCGAGCCGGGCGTGCCGTTCCTCGCGCTCGGCCGACCGGTCTTCCTCCACGCGCAGCCACCGGATGAGAGGCGGCAGCGTGAGGCCCTGGATGACGAGCGTGCCGAGAATCAGCGAGAACGTGATGAAGATGAGGAAATTGCGAGCCGGGAACGGCTGCCCGGATGCCAGGGTCAGCGGCAGGGAGAGCGCGGCCGCCAGCGAGACGACGCCGCGCATCCCGGCCCAGCCGACGATCGTCACGGACTGCCAAGGTGGATAGGGATGGGTCGCCCGGAACTTAGGCGAGAGAAGGCGCGGCAGGTACGCGCCCGGAAACATCCAGAGCATGCGAACCACGACCATCGCCGAGAACGCCGCGAAGATTCCGTCCACCACGGCCGGCCACGGGCGGTCCAGCCCGCGCAGGATCATCGGAAGCTGGAGGCCGATCAGGACGAATACGAGCGCGTTCAGAATGAAGACGAGCGTCTGCCAGACGGCCTCGCCGTCCACTCGGGTCTCCGCCTTCCAGATGTGGGGCACGTAGCGGCCCTGAAGCAGGCCGGCCACGACCACGGCGAGAACTCCCGACACGTGCAGACGCTCGGCCACGATGTACACGAGGAAGGAGAAGAGGATGGACGCCGTCGTCGTCAGGATGGCGTCGTCGATGAAGCGCTGGAGCCAGATGAAGGCGAGGCTCATCGCGATCCCCACGGCGATGCCGCCCGCGACGAGAAGGAAGAACTCCAGAACGCCGGACGCGATCGAGAAGGACCCCGTGACGACCGCGGCGGTCGCGAACTTCAGGAGGACGAGGCCCGTCGCATCGTTCACGAGACTCTCGCCCTCGAGAATGGTCACGATCTGCCTGGGAAGGCGGAGCCGCTGCGCGATCGCCGAGGCGGCAATCGCGTCCGGCGGCGAAACGATCGCGCCGAGAACGAGGGCGACGGGCCACGCGATGCCGGGCACGAGCAGGTGAACCGCGGCGGCGACGCCGGTCGTCGTCGCGACGACCAGGCCCACGGCGAGGAGCGTGATCGAGAAGAGATTCGACCGGAAGTCGCGCCAGGAGGTGAAGTACCCGGCGGCGAAGAGGATCGGCGGGAGAAAAAGGAGAAAGACGAGCTGGGGGTCGAGCATGACCTCGGGGAGACCGGGGATGAACCCCAGCCCCATTCCCGCGACGACGAGAAAAATGGGGTAGGGCACGTCGGCCTTCCGCGCCAGGAACGCGAGCAGCGTCGTGAGACCCAGGAGGGTCAGGATCGTCTCGACCGTCTGCACACCCGATTCTCGCCTACAATCACGGGACACTCTCATGTCGGCACGCATGGCCATCGTGGCGGGAGCCAGCGGTCTGGTGGGCGGGCATTGCCTGCGCCGCCTTCTGGCCAGCGGTCTGCATGAGCAGGTCGTCGCGTTCGTACGCGGGCCGCTCAACGTCACGCACAAGCGCCTCCAGCAACGCACGGTCGATTTCGACCGCCTCGGCCGCATGTCGGCTTTCCCGCGCGCGCAGGACGTCTTCTGCTGCCTGGGCACCACGATGAAGAAGGCCGGCTCCGAGGAGGCCTTCCGGAAAGTCGACTACGAGTACGTCGTGCGACTCGCCGAGTCCTCGCTCCGAACGGGTGCCGACCGTTTCTACCTCGTAAGCTCCGTCGGCGCCGACCGGAAATCGCGCGTCTTCTATAGCCGCGTAAAGGGCGAAGTGGAAGACGCGGTCACCCAGATGGGCTTCTCCGGACTTCACGTCTTCCGGCCATCGCTTCTCCTGGGCGGCCGGCCGGAAAAGCGGCCGGGCGAACAGGCCGGAATCGTCCTCGCGCAGCTTGCTTCCGGACTTTTCCTCGGGCCCATACGCAAGTACCGGCCGATCAAGGCCGACAACGTGGCCAAGGCGATGGTCGTCATCGCGCGCGAGGGATCGCCCGGCGCGCACGTGTACGCCTCCGAGGAGATGGAAGGGCTGGCTTCGCTGTATTGAGTATTGAAAATCGCGCCGTTCTCTACTTCAGCTTCACGAGCTCCCCGGCAATGCGCTTCTTCTGGTCCTCGGGAGCCATCGAAAGCGCCTTCTCGTAGTTCTCGCGTGCGCCCTTCTTGTCGCCGGACTTGTCGAGGCCCTCGGCGAGGCTGTCCCAGACGTTCCACGACTTCGGATGGTCGGCGGCGTTCTTGCGGAAGGCGGCGATCGCCTCGTCCGTCTTGCCCTCGCCGAGAAGCGTGTAGCCCTGGAGGTTAGTGTCCACCTCGGTTGCGAGAGGCTGGGCCCGTTTACGCGCCCCGGCGGCGCCGGCCGCGTCGCCCTTCAGCTCGAGGAGGTCCGCCTTCGTTCGGAGATTCTGGTAATTCGCCTGCATCGAGATCGATCGGTCGGCCCAGGCGATCCCCTCGTCGACGTTCGTCTTGTTGCGCAAGCACCAGCCGGCCGCGCCATTCCAGCCTTGCCAGGAGAACCGCGGCAGGCCGCGGGGCTGCTCCCGGATGCTGGCGAGCGTGACAGCCTTCGTGTCGACGCCAATCGGGACGCTGACCTTCAGCTTCTCCCAGCGGGAGCCCGAAGGCGACCGTACGAAGCAAAGGAAGACCGGACGCATTTCATGTGATGCCTCCCTGAAGGAAATGCAGACTTCTTAGATGGTGAATACGGAAAAAGGCACAGACGGGTTTCCTTCTCGGCGGCCCCTGTTCCTTTCTAAGAAATCCCCTCTTCTCTTTCCCCTCTTTACCTTTTAAGAAATCTCCTCTTCTCCGCGAGCGTCCCGTCGCGGAGCGTGTAAAGCCGATCGGCCGCAACGCCTTCGAACGCTGCGGAGGGCGCGGTCTGGCCCGGGGCGACGATCTCGACCTTCGCCGCCGTGGCGGTCCCGAGCCCGAAGTGCAAAGGCACCCAGGCGCCCGAGGCGTAGGAGGGACGAAGGATGAACTCCTGGACCTGACGGACGCCGCCCGTCGTGACGACGACCTTCGTTCCGAGGACAGTGCGGCGATCCGCTCCCGCCACCGGCAGGATCTCGAGCGCGTGGCCCGTCGCCGCGGTCGCGTTGCGCATAACACGGACGCCGCCGGCGACAGAGGCGATCACGAGGTCGACGCGGCCATCGCCGTCGAGGTCCCCCGCCGCGAGCCCGCGGGCCGTGAGGCGCAAACCGGCGAAATCCCCCGAAGACGCCGTTGCGTCGGAAAGCCGCCCTCCGCCCTCGTTGCGGTAGAGAACCGGCGGCTGCCTGTAGCTCCGGTCCCCGCGCACGTACGGACCGAGACCCTTGCTGTTCCCGAAGAGCCTCGCCATCGACATGATGAACTTGGGAATGAGATGCCCGGAGACCATGACGAGGTCTGGCCGCCCGTCGTCGTCGAAGTCGGCGATGTCGGTCCCCCACTGGACGTACGGGAGCGACGCGCGCTCGACGCCGGAGGACTCCGTCGCGTCGTCAAAGAGCGCGCCCTCCAGGTTGCGATAGAGCGTTTTCGGCTCGCCCGCGAAATTCGTCACGAAGATCTCCGGCCGACCATCGCCGTCGAGGTCGCCGATCGCGACACCCATGCCGGCGCGGGCCTCCTTGTGGTCGCGCCTGCCGGCGCCGGCTTCGACCGTCACGTCCTCGAACGTGCCGTCGCCCCGGTTGCGATAGAGGACGTTCGTCGTCCGGTCGTTCGCGACGTAGAGGTCGGGTTTGCCGTCGCCGTCGTAGTCGAAGAAGACGGCCGAGAGGCCGCGCCCGCCCGCGTTCGGAACACCGGCCTGTTTCGCGCGCTCGACGAAACGTCCGTCCACGCCTTGGACGTTCAGCTTCGCCTCCTGGCCCTCGTAGTCCTCGGGGACCCGGACCTCGAACTGCCGGAATGCGTTCTCCTTCCCGTAATCCGTGTCGAGGTAACCGACGACGTAGAGATCGACGCGCCCGTCTCCGTTCACGTCCCCTGCCGCGAGGCCGACCGCGTAGCCGGGCGCGGCGAGGCCGCGCTCGACCCCGACCTCGCGGAATTTCCCGTTGCCGAGGTTCTTCCATATCTCGGTCCTCCCAACTCCCGTCACGACGAGGTCGATTTGCCCTTCGCCGTCGAGGTCCACCCAGGAGGCACCCATCTTCCAGCCGCAGGAGTGAATGCTCGAGCGCCCCGTCACGTCCTCGAACGTCCCGTCGCCCCGATTCCGATAGAGAACGCCGCAGGGGCCAGCCTCCGGCTTGCTGCCGTTCGCCACGGAGCCCGTGAAGAAGAGGTCAAGGAATCCATCTCCGTCGAAGTCCCCCGCCGCGACGCCCCCGCCCATGGTCGCGAGATTTCGCCCGCGCCTGAGGTCGGTGTCGAACTTGAAAGTCACCCCCGAGCGCTTTGTGACGTCCGTGAAGCGGATCGGGGGGTGAGGCGAGAGGAGAAGCGCGGCGAGAAATGCGGCGGCGAATCTCATCTTTCCCCGAGCGCTTTCCGGAATCGCTCGGGCCCGACTTCGCGCGTGAGGGTGCGTTCCAGAAAACCCGGGTCCGGATGATGCTCGGTCTCGGGATACGGATACGCCGACATCGCGTGGAACGGCCAGGGACCGTAGGACTGCCCCGTCACGGTGTTCTTGTCGAAGTCCTTGTCCCAGCCGTCGGAGACGAGGATCCAGTCCCGGTGCCACCCCGCTGCGAGCGGCGGCAGCTTCGAGGCGTCGTACGTGATCCGGATCGCATCGCCTCCCTTGAACGCGACCCAGCGGTCGTCGGCCTTCGAGAGGAATTCCATCACGTCGCCGAGGCGCGTCACCCGGCCCGGAATGTCCTCCCAGCGGGGCCGCGTCGAGACGTCGCCGTGGTCGAAGACTTCGGGGCCGTCCGGTGTCTCACGATACCCCTGCGGGAATCCGCGCTCGGAAAGCACGGCGGCCACCGGGGAGAGAAGCGTCGTGACGACGTCCACGGCCGGGTCGTTCACCGTGACGAGCGCCTCGTCCCAGAAGATCGCCATCGTCGTCCGGATGCGCACGCGCGGGTCGTTCGGATCGAAGAGGCCCGTGAGGTCGACCGGCATCGTCTTCGTCTTCCCGGCGGGGAACCCGAACGATTCCATCGCGACCTTCCAGCCGCCCCGACCGTCCGGCACTTCGAGGACCGGCGGGAAATGCGCGAGGTCCTTCCTCTGCGAGAGCGAGACGTTGATCGACGTGTCCGTGTAGAAGATCCAGCCCGAGAGGAAGAGGACCACGCGATCCCCCGCCGCCACGTCCCCGAGATCGAGAACGAGGGCATGCTCCTTTCGGACGCCCTGATAGAACGTTTCGGGCCCGGGTCCCACGTACACCTGATCGCGGCTGGCCAACCGGGCGGTCACGTCTTCAATGCGGCCCGAGGCGTCGGAGAATGCGGCGCGCACGGGGCGCGGATGCGTGACGGTGAAGAGCTTCTTCTCCGTCACGCCCGGAATCGTCCGCTCATTCGGCACGACGACCGTGCCCTCGGGATGATCGACCGCCATCAGCGTGGCCTCGTCGAGGAATGCGACCTCCCACAGCTCCTCGGTGTAGTCGATCTCGAGCCGGCCGGCGGCGTCCGGCCGAAGCGCCGCGCCGTCGATGAACAGCCACTCGCGCGCGTCCCAGCCCGCGAGGTGGACGCCGTCATAAAGGAGTCCGATCGGAGAACGTCCGAGCGCGTCGGAAATGAAGCTCCAGACGCCGGTCTCGCCGTTCCGCGCGTAGACGAACGGACACGAGCCCTTGAGCTGCTGGACTTCCCTGACGACCGACCTCGCCTTCTGGTCGAAGAGGTTCTGGGGTACGCCGTTCGTCCAAGTAACCCGTACGACGTCCGCTTTCGCGTGCGGACCGAGGCCGACGTGTGTCGGCAGGAGGCTCGCGAGACGCACCACGTAGAGGTTCCCCGCCTTCACCTCGACGAGACTTCCGACGCCCTGCCTGTTCACCTTTCCCGAACCGGTGGGCAGGCCTTCGAGAACGACCACCAGCCAGCCGTTCGCGTTCCCGCCGTCGTTCAGGAGGACGCTCGTCTTTCCGCCGGCCGAGACGAGGAGGTCGAGATCTCCGTCCTTGTCGACGTCGAGGGCGAGGAGCGCGTCGACTGCTGCCAGGTTTGAGGAGAGGGAATAAGAAGAAGATTTCTTTGAAGGTGAAGAGAAGACAGGCCAGTCCGCGAACTTTCCGCCTCCGAGATTCCTGAACGCGTGGAGGCCGTCCGAAGAGGCCGCGACGACGTCCGGGAATCCGTCGTTGTCGAAATCGGCGAGGACAACCGCCCGCATCGCGGCCGAAGCGCCCGCAGCATCGAGCCCGCTCCCCGCGCCTTCAAAGAAATTCCCATCTCCATTTCCGATCAACAGCCGGAGCCCTTTGGACGTCGCAACGACGATGTCCGGAATCCCGTCCGCGTTCACGTCCTCGACCGCGACGTCCGTCGCGCCCGAGACGTGGAGGGGCACGTTCCTGAGGACGCCCGAGCGCAGATTGAGGCGCAGAACAAGATCGCCCTTCGCGTCGATCGTCACGAGATCAGGATCGCCGTCCCGGTCGACGTCGAAGACGACAACCTTCTTCGAATGGAACGTGGCATCGCCCGTCTTCGCCGTCACGTCGGAAAATGTTCCGTCGAGATTGTTGCGGAGAAGCTGATCGGGCTTGCTCCCACCATAAAGGTAGACGTCGAGATCGCCGTCGAGGTCGTAGTCGAAGAAGACAGCGGAGACGAAGGGCGCCGGAACTGGATACTGCGCAGCCGCTCCCGAGTTGGCGAGGTCCACCCTTCTCAGAAGTCTTTCCACGCTCTCCTCGGACCCGGCGGGCGCGCGAAACGTCACCGGAATCGCGGCGGCCGGTCCCGAGCGAAGCCCCTCTTCGACCTTCGAAGCAAATCTCTCGATCGGCAGGCCCACGACCTGCGTGAAGACCTCGGCGAGCGATTGCTGGTACCGGGGCGTGACCCGAAGGACGTTCTCGAGAACGCGGACCTTGACCGTCGCGCCTTTCACGTCGCCTCTCCCCGCGAGCGTCCGGGCCTCGGAGAGAAACTGGCGGGCGCGCGCGTCGCCGTCGGAGATGAGAGGGTCCAGCTCGGTGACGCCCTTCGACAAGGCAGCCGCGTCTCCCGCCTCGCCCTCGAGGACGAGAAGCTTCAACCGCGCCGGCAGATTCGAGGGCGCACGGCCGACGATCTCGGCGAGGCGTGTCTTCCGGGCGGCCTTCTCGGCGGGCGAAGAGGACGAGTCCGTCTCGACGCTTCGCGCGAATCGCCAGCGCGACTCGAGATCGCGCGGGTTCAGGGCGGCCGCCTTCTCGAGGGCGGCGCGGACGCCGGCGGGACGGTTCCGTTCGTTCTCGAGAGCCGCGCGAATCGCGTACAGATCCGCCCGCTCACCGAGGGCCAGCGCCTTGCCGAGGAGAGACTCGGCGCCCGCAAGATCCTTCTCACGCAAGGCCGCGACGGCGCCGTTCGCGAGAGGCAGGGCTTCTCCGGGCAGGAGCTCGGCGAGACGCGCGAACGTCGCGCGGGCTTCTTTCGGCTTGTCCTCCTCGAGCTGCGCAAGGCCGACGTTCCGGAGAGACAGGATCTTCGAAGAAGAAGATATTTCTGCTGAAGAGGAGGACCAAGAGAACGCGATCGCGGCGGCGAGTGCGATGGCGGCCCAGCGGCAACGTTCGAAGAGAAACCTTTTCTTAGAAAGGGACTGAAAAAGGAGGAGGTTCATCAGAAGGGATTATGGCCGGAACGCGGCTACCCGACTCGCGCCGGGAATTCGTGCGTCACGCCGGGCGAGTCGGCCCTCTTCACCTTCTAAGCAAGTCCTTCTTCCCTTCCGTATTCCTAAGCAGATCTCTCCTCTCTTCTCTTCCCTCGACCAGCGTGACGAGCGTGCCGCCTGGCACGTCATGGAGCGTGTCGCGGCGGCCGTCCGGCCAGCGAATCTCGATGGAGTCCGCCATTTTCGCGCCTCCGAGACCAAACAGAAGATCGTGGGAGGACTGCGACAGGAACGAGGATCCGGCGCGCACCTCGCGGAGCTGCACCTTCCCGTTCACGCGGAGTTTCACGACGGCGCCGAGCGCGTCTCGGTTCATGCCGTGATCCACAGAAAGCCGGACGACGACGCGGCCCCCGCCCTCTCCCCATGCGTTCCGATAGAGATGGAGGGGCCCGCGGAAGCACGAGAGCACGATCTCCGGAGCCCCGTCGCCGTCGAGGTCCGCGTATGCGAGGCCGCGCGTGTCCTCGAGCGTGTCGAAACCTTCCACGAACGCCCGCTCCTCGAACGTGCCGTCGCCGCGGTTCCAGAAGAGCTTCTTCGGCGTCCGGGACGCCATGCCGTTCGCCCCGAAGTCGATTCCGCCCCAGACGCCGTCGTGGAAGTTCACACCGTCGCGGCCCATCGCGTTCCAGAAGGCGATCTCGTCGTCTTTCCCGGTCGTCGCCCGGAACATTCCGTTCACGACGAGAAGGTCCTCGCGGCCCTTGCCGGCGAGGTCCACGAACTCCGTGCCCCACGCCCATCCGCCGTCCGCGACGCCCGCCGCCTCCGACGTGCGCTCGAACTTCAGGCCGCCGAGATTGCGAAAGAGCCCGTCCCCGCGCGACCTTCGCCCCATGACCTTCGCCATGTGGGGGCGCACGAGGCCGGCCAGCGGCACGGGCGGCATCGGCCACCGGGAATCCCGGAGAATCCACTGATAGGGCGTCCAGTAGTCGGCCACGTGGAGGTCCCACCTGCCGTCGCCGTCGTAGTCGCCCCAGGCGACGCCCATCCCGTAACCTTCGTCTTCGGTGCCGCTCGTCTTCGCGATGTCCACGAACTTCGGATGCCCAGGCGTCGAGCGGTTCTCGAAAAACGCGTTTCGCCCGAAGTCGTTCGCGACGTAGAGATCGTCGTCCCCGTCGTCGTCGGCGTCGCAGGCCTCCGCGGCGAAGCCCCATCCCGCATCGCCGAGGCCCGAAGCCGCCGTCTCGTCCACGAAGAAGGGATGCCCGGCTCGTTCGACGTTCCGGAAGAAGCGGCTGCCTCCCCCGTTCCGACCGTCGTACGCAGGCCCGGTCGCGCGCGCGTCGCCGTAGGCCGCCACGAAGAGATCCACGCGCCCGTCGCGGTCGGCGTCGAAGAACACGGCGGACGTGAACGGTCCCGAGAGGCCGGCGAGGCCCCAGGCCTCCGTGACGTCGCAGAATTTCCCGTGGCCGAGGTTCTTCAGGACGCGGCTCGGAGAGACGTGGTTCGAGAGGAACAGCTCCGGCAACCCGTCGCCGTCCAGGTCGGCGGCGACCCCGCCCGACGCCTCCATCTCCGGCAGGAGGTCGAGCCCGGAGCCCGCGGTCGCGTCGCGAAAGTGTCCGGTCCCGTCGTTCAGGAACAGCCTTGGGTGCCTGTTCGGGACGATCACGTCCACGAAGCCATCTCCGTCGACGTCCACGAGGACGACGCCGGGGTGGTGATGCGTCGCGGGCAGGCAGAAGTTCGTCGCCTCCACGGGATCGAGGGACTCGTGCCGCGCGACGAGGCCGCGAGCCGCGGCTTCCTCGAAGAGGTGAGGGACTCCGCGCTGGATGGCGGCGGGCCCGTTCACCGCGAGGGCCGAGCGCAACTGCCAGCTCCCAGCCGGAGAAGACTCGGAGGGATTTCTGCGAAAGAAAACGAGATCGAAGAGTAGCCTCGCGGCCACGCGTTCGGACGAATCCGCGCGCGCCCAGCCCTGCAGGCGGAATTCGACCCGAACGAGGATGTCCGATGAGGACTTCTTCTGAAGGTCGATGATTCGGACGGCCGAGTCACACCGAAAGGCGCATGCGCTCCGCAACGCTTCCGAAAGCTGCCATAAGGACGGCTCCTCAGCCGAGTCCGAAGTCCCGGCGCTCCTCTCCCTCTTCCCCCCAAAGAATTCTTCTCTCAGCTCTTCGACCTTCGCCGATACGTCGTGGGAGTAGTCCTCGAGGCTGGGCATCGGCCGCGTGCCGCCGCAACCCGCGGCAAGAGTCGCCACGGCGATGAGCTCGAACAAGGCGATGGGGTGCCGTGCCACCCGGCAATGGTAAAACACGGGGTCATGACGAGATCCGTCGTTCGCGTTCTCGGCGCCGTCGGCCTCGCGGCGCTCCTCTCGGGGCACGCGCATGCGGAGTCCGACACGCCGCGTGCGCCCGAAGCGCGATGGCAACCGCCGAAGGAAGCCCTTCCGCCCGCGCGCCCCCCGGCCAAACTGCCGGAGGGCATGACGCCCGAGGCGCTGACCGGCCGCACGATCTCGCTGGCCGAGGCCATCGACGTGTCTCTCCGCAACAGCCCGCTGACGCGTCAGAGCTGGCTCCTGACGCAGGCCGCCGCGGCCGACCTGGGCAGCCGTCGCTCGGCGTATTACCCGTCGATCGAGGCCGACTTCTCGGCGCAGCGCCAGAAGCTGTCGTCAATCGGCGGAAGCGTCACGACGCTGACGACCACCTACACTCCGTCCGCCAGCCTGAGCTGGCTGCTTCTCGACTTTGGCGGAAGATCCGCCGACATCGAGGAAGCCCGGCGGCGCCTCTGGGCGGCCGACTTCACGCACGACGCGACGATGAACGATCTCGTCCTCGGGGTCGCGCAGGCCTACTACTCGTATCAGGGCGCGCGCGCCCTCCTCGTGGCGCAGGAAGCGAACGTGAAGCAGGCGGACACGAACTACAAGGCGGCCGGCGCGCGGCACGACGCGGGCGTCGCGACGATCGCGGACGTCCTCCAGGCACGGACACAGCTCTCCCAGCAGCGCCTCCTGTACGACACGGTGCGCGGCCAGATCGAGACGTATCGCGGCCAGCTCGCGACCGCGCTCGGTGTGCCCGTCAACCTCCCCGTCGACGCCGCGGCCCTGCCGGAGTCGGTGAACGAAGATGCGACCATCGCCTCCGTGGACCGGCTCATCGCCGAGGCCGAGAGCATCCGGCCCGACCTCGCGGCCGCCCGCTCCCGGGCTGCGGCGGTTCGCGCGCACGTGGGCTCCGTCCAGGCGGCCGGCCTCCCCACGCTCGCGGCCTCGGCCTCCGCGAGCCGCCCGTATTACGACAATGCGAGCGCAGCCAATCCCTACGCGAACAATTATTCGTTCGGGCTGTTCCTCCGCGTCCCGCTCTTCACGGGATTCAAGACGCTTTACGACACGAAGGGCGCCGAGGCGTCGGCGGACGCCGCGGACGCGAGCGCCGAAACCACCGCGCAGCTCGTTATTTTCCAGGTGTGGAGCAGCTACTACGGCCTCACGACCGCCGCGGAGCAGGTGCGGGCCTCCCGCGATCTCCTCGAGAGCGCACGGGAGTCCGCGGAAGTCGCCCGCGGCCGCTACCGCGAGGGCGTCGGAAGCATCCTCGACCTGCTCACCGCCGAGAGCGCCTTCGCAAGCGCGCTCGCCCAGGATGTGAAGAGCCGCGCCGGCTTCCTCCTCGCCATGGCTCAGCTCGCGCACGACACGGGCCGCGTCGACACGAGCGTTCAGGCGGCCTCTCCCAGGAAGGACACTCCATGACGCCGAGGTTCCCTTCGCCCCGCCTTCGCGCCCTCGCCATGCTTCCCTTCTTCGTGCTTGCCTCGTGCGGCAAGGGAAAGAAGACTTCGGCGCCGCCGGCCGTGCCCATCCTCGCCGCGACCGTCGAGACGCGCGACGTCCCGCTCGAGGCGAGTGCCGTCGGCCGCGTCGACCCCTTCGCGACCGTCGCCGTTCGTTCGCGCGTCGGCGGTCCGATCGTGCGCGTCACGTTCCGGGAGGGCCAGGACGTGCGACAGGACGAGCTTCTCTTCGAGATCGACCGGAAAGGGTTCGAGGTCGCCCTCCAGGTGTCCCTCGCGAATCTCGAGCGCGACCGCGCCCGCGCCCGTGAAGCCGAGGAGAACTCGAAGCGCTACGAGGAGCTGGTCAAGAAGGACTACGTCACGAAGGAACAGGCCTCGCAGACGATGTCCAACGCCGAGGCACTCAGAGCTATCGTGAAGGCCGACGAAGCGGACGTCGCGAACGCGCGCCTCAACCTCTCCTATTGCTCGATCACGGCTCCGATGCCGGGCCGCACGGGCTCGCTCCTCGTGAACGTGGGAAACCTCGTGAAGGCGAACGACGACAAACCTCTCGTCGTGATCAACCAGATCGAGCCCGTCTTCGTCACGTTCGCCGTGCCCGAGGGCGCCCTCTCCGATGTGAAGAAGCGTTTCGCGTCCGGAAAGCTGGCGGTCCTCGCGACGCCGAATGGCACGAGCGCCACGGCTTCCACAGGAGAGCTGACGTTCATCGACAACGCCGTCGACACGACGACCGGGACGATCAACCTGAAGGCGACGTTCCCGAACCGTGATCACGCTCTCTGGCCGGGACAGTTCGCGAACGTCGCGCTCCGCCTCGCGAACGAAGCGGGAGCCCTCGTCGTCCCGACCGAGGCCGTCCAGACGGGCCAGGCCGGCGCCTTCGTCTACGTCATCGGACCCGACGACACAGTCGCCGTGCGGCCGGTCGCCGTGCGCCGCACGTATCGCCAGTGGTCCGTCCTCGAGAAGGGCGTCGCCGTTGGAGAACGCGTCGTGACCGACGGCCAGCTCCGCCTCGCCCCGGGCGTGAAGGTCGCGATCAAGAAGGCAGGCTGACGTCGATGAACATCTCCGAGATCTTCATCCGGCGCCCGGTCGCCACGACGCTCATCATGCTCGCGATCCTGTTCTTCGGGATCGTCGGCTATCGGCTCCTCCCCGTGTCGGACCTGCCGAGCGTGGACTTCCCCACGATCCAGGTCACGGCCGCCCTCCCGGGCGCCAGTCCGGAAACGATGGCCGCTGCTGTCGCGACGCCGCTCGAGCGCCAGTTCACGACGATCGCGGGACTCGACTCCATGAACTCCGCGAGCATCCTCGGCGTCACGCAGATCAGCCTGCAGTTCAACCTGAGCCGGAGCCTCGACGCCGCCGCACAGGACGTACAGGCCGCGATCGGCGCCGCCTCGCGTCAGCTGCCGCCCGGGATGCCGAGCCCGCCGACGTACCAGAAGGTGAATCCGGCGGACCAGCCGGTCCTCTACATCGCGCTGACCGGACCGACGCTGACGCTCTCGGCTCTCGACGAATACGCCGAGACTCTCATCGCCCAACGCATCTCGACGGTTTCGGGCGTTGCGCAGGTCCAGGTCTTCGGAGCCCAGAAGTTCGCCGTGAGGGTCCAGCTCGACCCGCACGCGCTCGCGTCGCGCGGCATCGGGATCGACGAGGCCGCAGCCGCGGTCGCCGGCGCGAACGTGAACCTGCCCACGGGAACGCTCTGGGGCGCGAACACGGCGTTCACCGTCCTCGCGACGGGACAGCTCAACGAGGCCTCCGCGTATGGCCCGCTCATCGTCGCCTACCGGAACGGGTCGCCCGTCCGCGTGAAGGACATCGGACGCGCGATCGACAGCGTCGAGAACGACAAGACGGCCTCCTGGTTCTACACGAAGTCGGGCGCGAGCCGCGCGATCATCCTCGCGATCCAGAAGCAGCCCGGTGAGAACACCGTCGAGGTCGTTTCGAACATCCGCAAGCTCATCCCCGTGTTCGAGTCGCAGCTTCCCGGCTCGGCGCGGCTGAACGTGATCTACGACCGCTCGCAGTCGATCCGCGAATCCGTGGCGGACGTGAAGTTCACTCTCTGGCTCACCCTCGCACTCGTCGTCCTCGTGATCTTCCTCTTCCTGCGCAATCTCTCCGCTACGGTGATTCCGTCCCTCGCTCTGCCGCTGTCCATCGCGGGTACGTTCGCGGCGATGTACGTCCTCGGGTACAGCATGGACAACCTGTCCCTGATGGCGCTCACGCTGTCGGTCGGATTCGTCGTCGACGACGCGATCGTCGTCCTCGAGAACATCGTCCGCCACATCGAGATGGGCGAAGACCCGTTCGAGGCGGCGCTCAAGGGCACGAAGGAGATCGGATTCACGATCGTGACCATGACGCTGTCGCTGACAGCCGTCTTCATTCCGCTCCTCTTCATGGGCGGCATCGTGGGCCGCCTGTTCCGCGAGTTCGCGGTGACGATCGCCGTCGCGATCCTCGTCTCGGGATTCGTTTCCCTGTCGCTGACGCCAATGCTCTGCGCGCGCTACCTGAGAGGGCACGACGCGGCCAAGAAGCATGGCCGCATCTATCTGGCGTCCGAAAGTGTCTTCGACGCCTCGCTGCGCTTTTATGAGCGCGGGCTCCGGTGGGTCCTTTCGCACCAGCGGGCCACCGTCGTGTTCTCGGGGGTCGTGCTGGCGGGCACCGCGGCTCTCTTCGTCGTCATCCCGAAAGGATTTCTCCCGAGCGACGACATCGGCCAGATCTTCGCTCCCACGAAGGCCGCGCAGGGTATCTCGTTCGAGTCGATGGTGGAGCACCAGAAGAAGCTCGCCGCGATCGTGAACGAGGATCCGGACATCGAGACCTTCATGTCGAGCGCGGGCAACCGCGGCAACAACGCGAGCGGCGGCAACACGGGCACCCTCTTCATGAAGCTCAAGCCTCGCGGCGAGAGGCACTCGACCGTCGATCAGATCATCCAGCGCCTCCGGCCGAAGCTGCTGCAGGTGCCGGGCATCCTCGCGTTCCCGCAGAACCCGCCGCCCATCCGGCTCGGCGGACAGCTGACGCAGGCGCAATACCAGTTCACGATGCAGGCGTCCGACACGAAAGATCTCTACTCGCGCGCACCCGAGATGGAGAAGAAGATGCGCGGCGTCCGCGGCCTCACGGACATCGTGAGCGACCTCCAGCTCGCGAACCCCACGGCCTATCTCACGATCGACCGCGACCGCGCGGCGTCCCTCGGGATCTCGCCCGAAAAGATCGAGACCGCGCTCTACACGGCCTACGGCTCCAGGCAGGTGTCGACGATCTTCTCGCCGAACAACGAGTATCAGGTGATCATGGAGCTCCTCCCGCAGTTCCAGCGTGACCCATCCGCCCTCCAGGCGCTTTACGTGAGAGGCCTCAAGGGCGATCTCGTGCCGCTCGCGGCGGTCACGCGGTTCGAGCAGACGGTCGGGCCGCTGGCCGTGAATCACGCCGGACAGCTTCCGTCGGTCACCGTGTCCTTCAACCTGCAGCCCGGCATCGCGCTGGGCGATGCGGTCACCGAGATCAACAGGATCGCGCGCGAGACGCTTCCCGCCAGCGTCACGACGGTCTTCCAGGGCACGGCGCAGGCTTTTCAGGACTCGCAGAAAGGCCTCGGCCTCCTCCTGCTCATCGCGATCCTCGTAATTTATGGCGTTCTCGGAATCCTCTACGAGGATTTCCTGCACCCGATCACGATTCTCTCGGCGCTCCCCTTCGCCGGATTCGGCGCCCTCATCACGCTTCTCCTGTTCAAGACGGAGCTCTCGATCTACGCTTTCGTCGGCGTCATCCTGCTCGTCGGGCTCGTCAAGAAGAACGGCATCATGATGGTGGACTTCGCCGTCGAGGCGCGTCGCGCGGGAAAGAGCGCGCCGGACGCGATCTACGAGGCCTGCGTCGTGCGCTTCCGCCCGATCATGATGACGACCATGGCGGCGCTGATGGGCACGCTGCCAATCGCGCTCGGCCTCGGCGCCGGCGCCCAATCGCGGCGCCCTCTCGGCCTCGCGGTCGTCGGCGGTCTGCTGTTCTCACAGATGATCACGCTCTACGTCACACCGGTCTTCTACGTCACCATGGACCGGCTCGGCGCGCGGATCGGGCGCAAGAAGCACGCCGCCGCGGTGAGCGCGATCGACTCACCGGCCCCTGCAGGCGGCTGAGCTCATGGCCCTCCTCTTCGAGCCCCTCCGCCTTCGCGGCGTCGCTTTCCAGAACCGGATCTTCGTGTCGCCGATGTGCATGTATTCCGCCGAGGACGGCGTGCCGAACGACTGGCATCTCGTGCATCTCGGCAGCCGCGCGGTGGGCGGGGCCGCGCTCGTCATGGCCGAGGCGACGGGCGTCTCGCCCGAGGGCCGGATCTCGCCCGGCGACACGGGACTCTGGAACGGCCTGCAGGTGGACGCGTTCCGACGGATCACCCGGTTCGTGACCGCCCGCGGTGCCGTGCCCGGTCTCCAGCTCGCGCACGCGGGGCGCAAAGCCTCGACGCACGTGCCCTGGAAGGGCGGGCGCGCGCTCGCGACGGGAGAGGGCGCCTGGACGACCTTGGGGCCGAGCCCGGTCCCGTTCGACGCCGGATCTCCGCCCCCAAGGGAGATGTCGCTCCTCGACATGGACCGCGTGACGGGCGAGTTCGCCTCCGCCGCGCTTCGCGCCGACGACGCGGGCTTCCGCGTCGTCGAGGTGCATGCCGCGCACGGCTATCTGCTTCACGAGTTCCTGTCGCCGCTCTCGAACAGGCGCACGGACGCGTGCGGGGGCTCGCTCGAGAACCGGATGCGCTTCCCGCTGCGTGTCGTCCGCGCCGTGCGCGAAGCGTTTCCCGAAGGTCGGCCCGTACTCGTGCGCATCTCGGCGACGGACTGGGCCGACGGCGGCTGGGACCTCGCCCAGTCGATCGAATTTTCGAAGCGCCTGAAGGCGGAGGGCGTGGACCTCGTCGACTGCTCAAGCGGCGGCCTCGTCCCCTATGCGAAGGTCGCGGTGGGACCGGGCTATCAGGTCCCCTTCGCCGAGGCGATCCGCCGGGACGCCGGGATCCCGACCGCGGCCGTCGGGATGATCACGGAACCGAAGCAGGCCGAGGCGATTCTTCAGGCCGGACAGGCCGACGTCATCGTGATGGCGCGCGCGTTCCTGCGCGATCCCTACTGGCCGCTCCACGCCGCGAAGGAGCTGGGCGCGGACGTCGACTGGCCGATGCCATACGGCCGCGCGAAGGCGTGAGCGTGGGACTCCCGGCTGGCTCCTACGAGGCGACTTCGAGCAGCCGCGCGACGACGTCCGCGGCGCCGTAGGACTCCGCGCCGGGCTGCATGAAGCGTGCGACGTCGGAGACGTCGTCGCCCGAGGTGACGAGCGTCTTCTCGCCGATCCCCCCGGCCCGCGTCTGTCCGATCCCGATGTCCGCCATGAGCGCGTTGCAGAGGCACTTGCGTCCCCGCGCGTTCTCTTCCGTGCCGCCCTTCTTGAGGTATTGGGCGACAGGCTCGGACGCGCAGCGGTACCCGGTCGTGCCGTCTTCCTTGCGGAACGGCTCGCGGAGGTATCCGAGGTCGCAGATGCGCGTCCTCTTGAGGTACTCGACTTCGTCCGACATTGTGCCCTCGAGCTGGACGACCTTGAACGGGAACCCTGTGGGCGAAGCGATGGGATCCGTGAAGACGCGCGCCCCACCGGAGGCCGCGAGGCGAAGGACGCGCCCCTTCGTCGCGACGTCCAGCCCGGACTCCGCGCAGTAGGCGAACGCCGTGCCAACCTGAATGCCCGCGGCCCCGTTCGCGAGCGCGTCGCGCAGGCCCTCGGCCGTGCCGCGCCCGCCCGCCAGCCAGAACGGGAGGCCGAGCTCGAGCATCTTCGCGAGGTCCACGGCGTCGCGCTCTCCGTACACGGGCTCGCCCGCCGCCGAGAGGGGCGGCTTGCCGCGCGGCGGCGCGTTGTGTCCGCCCGCCGTGGGACCTTCGATGATGAAGCCGTCGACGCGCCCGTTCGCCTTGCGCACGAGCGTGATCGCGAGCGTGTTCGACGCGATGATCGCGTAGAAAGCAGGCCTCGCGAGCGGAGCCGGCGCGCCCTCGAAGTAGTCGGATGGGGAGAACCGCATCATCGTGTCCTCACCCGCGAGAGAGCCTGTCACGCTCAGCGGATACTCCGCCGGCCCATGGAGGACGAAGGCGTCGAGGATGCCCGGAACGCGGATCGGGATGCCGGCGCCAATGAGGACGGCCGTCACGCCCGCGAGCATCGCCCCGTAAACCGAAGGCAAGATCGGCAGCTGGATCTTCTCGAGATAGTTGATCCCGACGGGGCCGTCGTGCCCCTCGCGCGCGAGAAAGACCTCCACGAAGTTCGCGACGATGCAGAGCTCGATCAGCTCGCGCGCGGAGCCTGTCCGCGCGTACATCGGGATCGCCCGGTAAGGCGTGCCCTCGTCCCGCCCTCCCTCGACGAAATGGCGCGCGAGAACGCGCCCCGCCATCTCCCGGAAGGGGAAGCGGGCGATCGCGCGGCGCATGTGTCCGCCCGCGTCACCGTCCTGCAGCCGCCTCGAGACGATCACGTCGATCGCGGTCCCCGAGACGACACCGAGCTGCCCGAGGCGCGACACGGCGTTCGCGAGCGTCCAGTTCGAGACGCCGGCGCCCATTCCGCCCTGGATGATCTTCGGCAATACCGGCACAAGGTCTTTCCGGCCAAAGAATCGGCCAGCGTCAGGATATACCGGCTTCCGGGCGCCCAATGACGCAATGAGTTGACGCAATGCGTAATCTACCTTATATTGTCCGCGGGGATCCCGCCCAGCGGAGGTGACCAGTGAACCGAACGCCGAATCCAGCCCCGAGCCTCAAAAAATCGAGGCCGGTCGCTCCGGCCCCGTCCGGCAACCACACGTGTCTCCAATGTCCCGCCTGCGGCAGCGAAGCCTGCCGCACGATGCAGGATCTCGGGATGTACTGCGACACCGCCCTTGCCGCATGGGAATCCATGCGGGTCGAAAAGCACCCGAAGAAGAAACCCCCGAACGCCGCCTGACCGGACGGCCCGGGTTCAGCCCAGGAAGAGCGTGACGAGCCGGTTCGCGACGAATGCACCGGAGTAGGCGAGAAGGCCCATGTACGCGAACTGGATGGCCGGCCACCTCCAGCCGCCCGTCTCGCGTCGCACGACCGCCACCGTCGAGAGGCACTGCATCGCGAACGCGAAGAAGACGAGGAGCGCGACCGCTCCGCCCGGCGTGAGGTCGTGCCGGAGCGCGGCCTGGAGACCCTCGCTGCCGGCCTTCGGGTCCATGCCGTAGAGCGTGCCGAGCGTTCCGACGATGACCTCGCGAGCCGCGAGAGACATCACGATCCCGATGCCGATCCGCCAGTCGAATCCGAGCGGCCTCACGAATGGCTCGATCGCGCGGCCGATCGTGCCGGCCACGCTGTTCGCGATCTCGGGCATCTTCCCTCCCGAGAGCGGGAGGTGCGCGAGGATCCAGAGCACGACCGCGACGCCGAGAATCACCGTGCCGGCGCGGCGAAGAAAGATTTTCGCGCGGTCGTACATCCTCAGGCTGATCTGGCGGAGCGTGGGGCGCCGGTAAGGCGGCATCTCGAGCAGGAACGGCGCCCCGTCGCTCTTCAGGACCGACGATTTCAGAAGGCGTGCCGTCCCGAAAGCGGCGAGAAAGCCGAGGAGATAGAGGCCGAGCATCGCCGCCGCGCGCGTGCCGAGAAACGGCCCCAGAATCGGCCGCTCCGGAATGAAGGCCGCGATGATGAGCGTGTAGACGGGCAGACGCGCCGAGCACGTCATGAAAGGCGCGATGAGAATCGTCGCGATTCGATCCCGCTTGTTCTCGATCGTCCGGGCCGCGAGAACCGCGGGCACGGCACAGGCGTAGGCGGAAAGGAGAGGCAGGAACGACTTTCCCTGCAGGCCCGCCTTCCGCATCGTCCGGTCGGCGATCAGGGCGGCGCGGGCGAGATACCCCGAGTCCTCGAGAATGCCGATGAAGAGGAAGAGCAGCAGGATCTGCGGAAGGAACACGACGACGGAACCAACGCCGCCCCACACCCCTTCGATGAGGAGCGACTTGAGCAAGGAGGCGGGCAGAACCGCCGAGAGCCAGGAGCCCGAGGCCGATACGGCGTGGTCCACGGCGTCCATGAGAGGCCGCGCCGCCGAGAAGATCGTCTGGAACACCGCGACCACGACGGCGAAAAAAATGAGCGGTCCCGCGACGGGGTGCAGGAAGACGGCGTCCAGCCGGCGCGTCCAGAGAGGGGGCGCGGGCGCGGCGTAGCCCGCCCTGTCGCCGACGCCGACGGCCCACTGGCGGCACTTCGGGATGTCGGCGAGCGTGGGCAGGTCGAGCGCGCGCGGTACGCCGACGGCGCCGTTGAGGAAGTCGAGGACCGTCTGGATGCCCTCACCCTTCGCCGCGCTCACGAGGGCGACGGGCGCGCCGAGCTGCTCGGCGAGCGCCGTGGGGTCGACGGAGCCGCCGCGGGACTCGAGCTCGTCGGCCATGTTCAGGACGACGAGCGTGGGCAGGCCCAGAGCGAGGATGGGCGCCGCGAGGACGAGGTGGCGCTTCAGGTTGGTCGAGTCGAGGATCAGGAGGATCGCGTCGGGCTTCCTCTGCCCCGCCATCTCTCCCGCGAGGACGTCGCGCGTCACGCGTTCGTCCTCCGAGCGGGGGGTCAGGCTGTAGACGCCCGGCAGGTCGATCAGGACGACTTCGGTATCGCCGTCGAGCCGCGCGCGGCCGCGCCGCTCCTCGACCGTGACGCCCGGGTAGTTCGCGACCTTCTGGCGGAGCCCGGTGAGCCGGTTGAACAGCGTCGACTTCCCGGAGTTCGGCGGGCCCACGAGGCCGACAAGCCGAGGGTGTCGGCGGACGGGAAGAGCGGCGACCGGGCAGCCGTCACAGGACGTGTGGAATGCGCTCACCGCCGTTCCTCCGCCGCGCGGACGACCGAGGAGGCGTCGAGCCGAATGTGCTTCGCCGTCTCGCCGCGCAGTGCGAACTCGGTCCCCTCCACCCGATAGACGCGCGGATCGCCCCCCGGGGCGCTCCGGGCCGCCACGATCACGCTGCCCGGCAGGAACCCGAGCTCCATGAGACGCTGAGCGTCGCCTTCGGGCAGGTCGATCGAGGAAAGCACGCCCGATTCGCCGATCTCGAGATCGTCGAGGTTCGCAGGGCTCCGCAGGGCGGCAGGGGCAGCTCTGAGACTGAGTCGCATCGTCAAGAGTATACCCCCAACCGGACCGGTCCTGTCGATGATGCGGATGTCTCATCCGGTAGTGCGTGGTTCCATCGGACGACGTTGAAATAGGATCCTCCCCATGGCTGGCGTCGGGCTCTCTATCCTCGTGCCCGTGGACTTCTCGCCCACCTCCCTGAAGGCGCTGCGGGAAGCCAGACGGCTGGCGGACCGAATGGGCGCGTCGCTCACGCTCCTCCACGTCCGGCCGATCTCGGACGTCCGCGCCGCCATCGCCGAAGGGCGGGACGACCTCCTCAAAGGGCCGTCGCGCGCGCTTGCCTCCGCGATGAAGAGCCACTACGCCGTCCGTCTCGCAGGGCTCGTCGCGCGCTCGGGGGCGCTCGAGACGCGCCTCGTTTCCGGCCGCGCGAGCCGTGAGATCCTGCGCGCCGCGAAGGGCTTCGACCTCGTCGTCATGGGCCGCACGGGCCGCGGCGGGCTCTCCGGCCTCCTCGGCGGCACGACCCAGAAGGTGCTCGCCGCCTGCACCCTCCCCGTCGCCGTCGTCCCGGCCTGAGCCCGAGAGAAGCCCCGGACCGCCGTTGAGAACCCGTCGCGCCGAGAGGCGTAGAATTGACCTATGGCACTTCGACCGAACGGCACGGCCACGATCTCCTTCGGCCTCGTTTCGATCCCGGTGAACCTGTTTTCGGCCAGCGAGTCGAAGGCGGCAATCTCTTTCAACATGCTTCACGACGAGGACCACGCCCGAGTAAAACAGCAGCTCGTGTGCAGCAAGGACGGCGAGGTCGTCGAGCGCGACCGCATCGTCAAGGGCTACGAGTTCGAGAAGGGCCAGTACGTGGTCTTCACGCCGGCCGAGCTGAAGGCCCTCGAAGAGCAGGCGAACCAGGTCATGGAGATCATGGAGTTCGTCCCGCTCGCGAAGATCGACCCCGTCTATTTCGACAAGGGCTACTACCTGTCGCCGGGCAAGGGCGGCGACAAGGCGTACGGCCTCCTCGCGAAGGCGATGACCGATACGGGCCGTTGCGGCCTCGCGAAGTACGCGGCGCGCGGCAAGCAGTACCTCGTGGTCGTGCGTCCCGTGACCGGCCACGAGGGCGGGCTCATGATGCAGCAGCTGAACTACGCGGACGAAGTCCGCTCCTTCGCCGACGTCGGCGTTCCCGAGGTTGCCGTGAAGGACGCCGAGCTGAAGCTCGCGATCATGCTCACGGACCAGATCGCGACCGACGAGTTCCACCCCGAGAACTACAAGGACGAGGTCAAGGAGCGCGTCGAGGGCCTGATCCGCAGGAAGATCGACGGGCAGGAAATCTCCGAGTCGGCGCCCGAGGCGCCACGGACGCAGGTCATCGACCTGATGGAGGCCCTCAAGGCGAGCCTCGCGGCGCGCGGCGGCCGAAAGGGCGCTTCGAAACCCGAGATGGCCTCACGTGCCGCGAAGCCCGAGCGCAAGCCCGCGGCGCGCGCGGATGCGGGCGAAGCGAGGCCCCGGGCCCTCCGTGCCGTGAGCAACGGGAAGAAGGCGTCTCGGGGCTGAAGGCCTCACCATGCCGCATGCAAACGGCTACGCCGCGCGCGACGCCGCCGCGATGCTGGGAGTTTCTCTCGCGCGCGTGAAGGCCTGGGCGGAATGGATGGACCTCGAGGTCTCCCCCGCCCTGCGCTTCGGCTTCCAGGATCTCGTCCTCCTCCGCACGGCGAAAGGGCTTTCGGAGGCGCACGTTCCGGCTGCCACGGTGCGGCGGGCGCTGAAGAAGCTTCGCGGCCAGCTTCCCGAGGGCCGGCCGCTCACGGGTGTCCGCATCGCCGCCGACGGCAGGCGCGTCGTCGTGCAGGACGGCGCAGCAGCCTGGAATCCGGAGTCCGGGCAGACGCTCTTCGACTTCGCGGTCGCCGACATCGCGACGGCCGCCGCCCCGCTCGCGAAGCGGGCGGCCGAGGAGGCGCGGCAGGACGGAGAACGGCTGAGCGCCGAGGACTGGTATCGCCTCGGCTGCGACGTGGAGGCGTCCTCACCCGCCGATGCGCGCGACGCGTACCGCCGGGCCGTCGAGCTGGAGCCGCATCACGCCGACGCGCACGTAAACCTCGGCCGCCTCCTCCACGAAGAAGGAAAGACCGGCGCGGCCGAGGTGCACTACCGGATCGCCCTCACGTCGAAGCCGAAGCACGCGGCAGCGGCGTTCAATCTCGGCGTCGTGCTGGAGGATCGCGGCCACCTCGAGGAGGCTGTCGGCGCTTACGAGCGCGCGCTCGCGTCCGACGCCGGCTTCGCCGACGCCCACTACAACCTCGGGCTCCTGTATGAGAAGCTCGGAAAGGGCTCAGCCGCCATCCGGCACCTCTCGGCCTACAAGAAGGCCGTAGACGGGCGCTGAGTCTCCTCGAGGAGTCTCACGAGCGAGGCGAGCGTGCGGTTCACCGGCGCCGGAACGCCGAGCGCCTCCCCGCGGCGCGCGACGAAGCCGTTCAGGTCCTCGATCTCCGTGCGGCGCCCCCGGGCGAGGTCCTGCGCCGTCGAGGAGGTCGCCTGCGGCATCGTGGTTCCCAGCCGCCACGCGTCGCCGAAGACGTCGCGTCCCGAGAGGTCGACGCCGCTCGCCGCGGCCACGGCGAGGACCTCACCGACGATGTCCTCGAGGAGACGGCGGCGGTCCGGAGCCGCCGTGAGGCGCGAATACCGTGCGCGGCCGAGTGCCGAGACGGCGTTGAACGCGCAATTCGCCGCGAGCTTCGCCCACAGCTCCCCCACGACGTTCTCCGCCACGAGGCATGGGACGCCCGCACGCGCGAAAAGCGCGGACGTGGCGACCAGGGCCGATCTTCTCTGCGCCGCCCCGGGCGCGGCCGGCGTCTCGTCGCCGATCACGAGGTCGCCGCGGCCCGCGTGCGTGAGAGTCCCCGGCGCCGTCAGCTCGGCCGCGACCCAGACCACCGCCGGGAATGCGTCGCGGCCGGTTCCGGCCCGAAGGCGCGCCGCGTTCTCGACGCCGTTCTGGAGGCTGAGGACCGTCGCACCTTCGTCGAGGTGGGGCGCGAGCGCGAGCGCCGCCTCGTCCGTGTCCCAGGACTTCACGGCGACGAGGACGAGGCTCGCGCCCCGCGCCGCGCCTGCGTCCGTCGAGGCCGCGACGCGCACGCGCTCAGTGAACGTGGTGGTCTCGAGCAGAAGGCCATCGCCGGATATCGCGTCGACGAGGAGTGGCCTTCCGATGAGCGTGACGGGAACGCCGGCGCGCGCCAGCATCGCGCCGAAGTAGCACCCTACCGCGCCCGCGCCGAAGACGGCAACCGCGTTTCCTTCTCGAGCTCCCACCACGCGGCATTCTCCCCCGCCCGCGGCGGCCGACGCGACCGCGCTTGACGAACCTCGCGGCGGCAAGTACTTTCGTTCCCGCCACAGCCACCGCGAGCGGGTGTAGTTCAGTGGTAGAACGTCAGCTTCCCAAGCTGAATGTCGTGGGTTCGATCCCCATCACCCGCTCCATTGTTGCTCTCCAAGTCCGACGTGTACGATCCGAGGGCCGTCAAGGAGGTGACCGTGAGCATCGCGGAATCATTCGGCCGATCGGCTTTCGCTCGGTTCATCAGCAGCCCCGCCGGTCGCATCGCGCGCCTCGTCGTCGGGATCGCCCTCATCGCCTGGGGCTACACGCAGCGCGGCAGCGGCACCGGGCTCGTCCTCATCGCGGTCGGATTCCTTCCGCTGATCACCGGCGCCTTCAACTTGTGCCTGATCAGCGCCCTCCTGGGCGGTCCCATCAGCAGCGCGCGCGTTGGAAAGGGCAGTCCATAAGGCCCGGCGGAGCTCTCGTCCTCGGCACAGCGCTCGCGTCCGGCCTCGCTTCCGCCCAGCCGCTCGCGGAGCGCTACGCCGACATCGGGACGATGATCGTGACGACGTCACGCTTCACGATGTTTCCGCACGAGAAGCGCGCGAAGGGGCACACGTACGACGGAAAATCGTATCCCGCCGACGTCCACTACAGCGACAGCACCGTCGCGATCTTCGTCCCGAAGGGCTTCCGCGCCGGTAAGACCACCGACCTCATCTTCTACTTTCACGGCTGGCGCAACAACGTGGACGACACCTTCGCCAGGTTCCACGTCGCCGAGCAGCTCGCGGCGAGCGGCGTGAACGCGGTTCTCGTCCTCGCCGAGGGACCGAAGAACGCGCCCGACTCCTTCGGGGGGAACCTGGAGGAGACAGGCGTCTTCTCGAGCCTCGTCTCCGACGTTCTCGGGGCGCTGAAGGCGCGCGGCGTGATCGAGCAAACGCGGCCCGGGTCGATCGTCCTGGCCGGACACAGCGGCGCGTACCGGGTGATGGCGTTCATCCTGACGAGGGGCGGCCTGACCGCGAACATCCGCGAGGTCTACCTCTTCGACGCCCTTTACGGACAGACGGAGAAGTTCGCCCACTGGATCGACCGCTTTTCGGGGAAGCTCGTCGACATCCACACCGCGGAGGGGGGCACGCGAGCGCAGACGATGGACCTGATGGACGATCTCCGCGCGTGGAATATCCCGTTCGTGGCGGTTCCGGAAGACGCCGTCACGCAGGATGTCCTTCGGAAGAACCGGCTCGTCTTCATCGAGTCCCCGCTCGAGCACGACGACGTCGTCGCCGGCAAAGAGCAGTTCCGGGCCTTCCTGACGGCCAGCGCGCTCAGCCGCCGGTGAGCGCGAACGATGGCGCGAGCCCGGAGGTCCGGTAGCAGCCGCGGCAGAAGGCCGGGGAGGAGCCGTCGAACATCGCATCGCGGACGATTCGAGCCCTCTTTCCATTCCAGATCTGCTCGAGAGAATCGTCCGGCGACCGGCCGAGAGAGACCTCGTTCACCATCTGGGTACAGCAGACGAATGCGTCGCCGCGAACATTGAAGAGCAGCCTCTCCCACGGCTCCCCGCACGCTGGAGGCTGCGGACCCTCGCATCGAGTCCCGATCCCTCCTGCGGCCTCCGCCGCCTCCAGCACCTCCGCCGGGACGGTCGAACCGTAAAGTATCTCGTAGGAAAATTGCACGCCCAGCGACTGGGCACGTGCGCGGGCCTTGCCCAGAACGTCCTCGCGCCTGGTATCCCCCGTCAGCTCCTGCTCGCGGTAGTCGAAGAGGAAGCCGTCGGGCGCCACGACTCGCTGTGATCCGCCCGGCTGAATTTCCTGGAACATCACACGGTCCAGGCCGAGGCGAGCCGCCAGATCGACAAAGGCCGGAGCCTCGGGCAGGTTCAATTTCATGAGGGTCATGTTGATCTCGATCTGCGGCCGCTTGCTGCCGGCGGCGTCCCGGATTTCGCGGAGGGCCTGGATCTTCGAGAGGAGGGCGTCGAAGTCCGGGCGCCGCCGTATCCGGAGATATGTCCGGGCGGTCGCCGCGTCGAGAGAGATCGAGATCCAGCCGAGACGCTCGACGAGGCGGCGGCTCACGGCCGCGGTCAGAAGATGCCCGTTCGAGTTGAAGCCCACGACCGCGGGGGACGCAGAGAGAGCCTCCATGAGGTCCTCGAGGAAGGGGTAAAGAAGCGGCTCCCCTGCCCCGTGAAGACCGATGCGACGAGCCTGGCGGAGAAGAGGAAGGAGACTGCGCCACGTCTCCGGATCCATGTCACGACGAGGCGAAGAGGAGTCGGCGCTCGCGTAGCCGCACATCACGCACGCGGGAACGATGTTGCAGCGCGTCGTAAGCTCCAGCCAGACCTCCTTCGGAAGCGAACCGGCGAGGCTCCGGTCCGTGACAGTCGCCGGATCGTGCCGAGTGCGGTATTCGATTCCCTCGCGGACTTCACGCTCCAGGACAACCCGGTCCTGGTCGGCGGCAATCAGGAGCCGCGCGCCCTTCCTCTCCTCCGCCCCCGTCGCGTCGCGGCCGAGAAGCTCGCGGTAACTCTCCCGCGTCGTGGTCAGGGCCCGATACTCGGAGGACGAAGCAATGTATCGCCGGAGGTGGCCGCGACGCATGAGGCCGAGGCCGAGATTTCTGGTTCCCTCTGAGAGCCCAACGAAATCGGCGCGGCGGCCGAGCAGCTCGTCGTAAAGATGGACAATGAACTCTTCGTCGCTCTCGGCCGACGCGAAGCGCCTGACCGAGGAATCGAGCCGGTTCAAGGAGCGCTTCCAGAGAGGAGCCGAGAAGCGGACTGTCGTCGAGGGCTCCTTCGACATCGACGTGTGCCTCGTCCTTCTGATCATCTTCATGCGGGCCCATGCGCTCAATCCGCGGACTCGAGGATCCCGAAGTCCACCATCCGGCGGACGAGCGCCGGGGTCAAGGCGAGATTCCGTTCACGTCGAATCGCGGCCAGGGCGTCGTCGATCGGCCGGCCGTCGAAGTATCGCAACGCGTCGACGAGCCCTAGCAGGCTGCTGAAAAAGTCGGATGAGTTAGCTTTCGAAGTCTTGAAGAGAGCGAAGTGCGGAAGCACCTTGTTGGGATGCGTGGAGACAGAGAGCAGCAGCCCGACCTCGTTGTGACGATGACGCCCGAGGAGC
>JBBRRY010000002.1:0-245605 GCA_038245905.1 Thermoanaerobaculia bacterium
CCGTCTCAGTCGTCTTCGAACGGGTCGCGGCCCATCTCGGCGATGACCTTGTCCAGCCGGTACTGGCTCGGGCCGAAGACGAAGCGCATCTCGCCGTTCTCGCAGACGACGTCCTTGACCTGGACGGAGAGCTCGGGCGGGAGGACGCCGTTCAGGTTCACGACCACGATCCGCTCCTCCGGGTAGAAGAACGCGCGCCCTTCCGGCTGCCGGTCGACGATCTTCGTGAGGACCCAGTTCGGAATCGGCACGACCCCGAAAACGCGGAGGTCGGTGATCGTGAACCCGAGGAAGCCGTCCTTGAAGCGCATCGACTCGAGGTGGCCGCGAAAGGCGACCGGAATCCCTTTTTTGATGCGCACCGTGAGGCCCAGCCGGCCGTCCTCGGGCTCGATCAGGATCTCCCGGACTTCGGGCACTTTTCGGGTCGCCTGGCGGGCGATCGTGTTCAGCGTCGTCGCGTCGATGGCGACGACGAGGCCCTCCCAGCGCACGGTGAGGGCGGGGAGGTCGGGAGACGGGATCGCGAATGCGGGCTCAGCCATCCCACCGATCCTACGCTCGACGGCCCCGTTCGCGAAGGGACTCAGAGGAGATAGGCGGCCGCGAAGCCAATCTGCGCCGCCATCAGCATGAGGTACATATGAGTCCATGACGGATGGTTTTCCGTCGTCGCGAGCTCATCCGGATTTCTTCGAAGGAGGTGGACCGTATACGCGCCCCAGGCGGCCAGGAGCAGGCCGAGCGCCGTGAGGAGAAACGGGTTTCCGCTCAGGAGGCGGTGGGCGGGCGCCGCGGGGTCCGGCGCGCGCGCGAAGAGCGGCACGAAGAGCCAGGGCAGGACGAAAAAGGGCGAGATGATCGCGACGGCTCGGCGGTTGCCGTATTTCACGGGGAGGGTCGCACACCCACCCGCGCGGTCTCCCGCGGCATCCGAAAAGTCCTTCGTGGAGGCCGCACCGAGCAGGAAGAGGAAGAACACCGATCCGATGGCCCAGGGCTCCCACGAGAACGCGGAGCCGACGAGCGTCCAGCCCGCGACCTTGAGGAGGCACCCGCGGGGAATCGCGATCGTCACGTTCGCCCACATCCCGAGGCGCTTCGTGCGCCCGAATACCGGCACGGAATAGATCAGCGTCGCGAGGAGCCCGCCGAGGAACAGGAAGAAGCACTGGTGGTCGAGGACGGGTGCACGCAGCCGCGCAAAGAGCCCCGCTGGCGCGGGCACGACGATCACCCACGTCGGAACGAGGGCGAGGACGTAGAGCAGCCACGTGAGTCGCCACGCCGCGGCCATGGACACCTCGCCCGTGACGAGGGGGCGGTCGGGCTTGTTGACCCGGTCCACCTCGATGTCGGTGATCTGGTTGAGGACGTTCGAGGCCGCGTTGAGGAGCGACGCGCAGAGCGCTCCGAGCGCGACGACCCCGAGGAGCTCCGGCGTGACTCTGTGAGAGGCATTGTGCGCGCTTCCAAACGCGCAGACCGCGCCCGAGAGAATGCCGAGGAGAGGCGGCAGGAGCGTGAACGGGCGCGAGAGGCGCGTCACGAGCCGGAGGTTCACGAGAAAGCTCGCGCGGCCGCGAGAAGGGCGGGAGCGGTTGCGGCTCCCGCGAGGGTGTTCAGGAAGTTCAGGACATGGCCGTTCGACAGGCGCCAGGAAGCCCCGTCCCGCCCGAGAAGGCTCTCGAGCACCGTCCCGGCGCAGGCCGCGAGCACGACGGCGACCGCGCCCCTGGTCGTGAGGAGGAACGAGACGACGCCCGCGCCCGCGAGGAGGGCCGCCGCCGCGAATCCCGCGAGCGTGCCCGCCACCGAAACAGCGCCGTCCGTGCCAGGCGGCACGCGGCGGAAATCGGGCAGGAGGGCCGTCGGCGAGGCGATCGACTGGCCGATCTCGGTTCCGACCGTGTCCATGAGCGCCGTCGCGAGCGCCGCCGCGGCCGCGAGGCGAAAGACGTCGCCATTCGGCCCCAGCCCCGCGACGAGAGCGCAGAAGGCGGCCACCGAGACGTTCGCGAGGACGTTCTCCGCGCCGCGCCGCCCACCCTTCTCTTCCGCCTTCCCCATCGCCTCCTTGCGCCCCTTCCGGAAACGCGTCGCCAGCGTGCCAACGCCGAAGAACACCCAGAGCAGGAGATAGAGAGGCGCGGTTCCGAACGCAAGGACGACCGTCCCGAGAAGCGCGCCCGCCAGCGCGCCCGAGGGACGGACGAGGCGGAGAGAGAGGGCGATCCCGGACACCACGACGTTGACAGAAAGCGCGACGAGAAGGCCGCGAAGCGCGCCCGGCTCGAGAGCGTCCCGCCAGCCTCCGCGTGTCCCCAGCAGACACGCGAGAACCGCGGCGGCCACGAGCGGTGGCAGAACGTTGTCGTCCAGCTCGGATGGGAGGCTCTCCATGGCCGCGCCCGCGAGCGCGCCCGCAAGAAGACAGATCAGCTCGGAGGAGGAGGGAATTCGCGACGAAAGGAATCCATAGAGAAAAGATGCTCCGAGAAAGCCGAAGAACAGGTAGCCGAAGAAGCCGGCGAATGTCTTTCGGGAGTTCCAGGGAAGGCGAGGACCTCCGAAGAGGAGGCCCGTGAGCGACGCGAATCCGTCACCGAAAGCGAGGTATCCCCATCCGGCGGCGGCCACGGGAAGATTTCTTCGAAAGAGAACGAGGAGAACGAGGAGAACGAGCGGATACAGCGCGATCCCAACCGAGTAACCTTTCTCCCCCTCTTCCCTTCTAAGAAAATACGGCACCATCCGCGGCAGGACGAAAACATTGAAAAGACAGGCGACCCCCGCGGCGAGGGCGGCCTGAAGCCATGTGATCGACGGCAGGAGAAGCGCGAATCCCCCCATCCCGATGTGCAGCGCCTTTCGCGCCGCTTCGGCGCGGGTCAGCGTCATGAAACGGGTCGCGCCGGTGCGGCGGCGCGGCGCTCGGCGAGATAGTCACCAAGGGCCTCGCGCCAGGAACGCGGCGCACTGCCGGTGAGGCGCTCGTAAAGCGACGTGTCGAGGACCGACCACAGGGGACGCCGGGCTGGCCTCGGGAACGCCGACGTCGGGACCGGGCGCACGAGGACGTCCGCGCGCCCCTCGCGCGCGAGGACCTCCGAAGCGAGCTCGAACCAGGTGGCGTCTCCCGCGTTCGCGAAATGGACGACTCCCGTGACGCGCTTGTCGACGAGCCGCCTGATCCCCGCCGCGAGGTCGGCGGCGAACGTGGGGCGCCCGACCTGGTCGTTCACGACCGAGAGCTCCCGCGCGCCGCCTTCGACTCTCTTCAGAATCGTGTCCACGAAGTTCACGCCGCCCATGCCGAACACCCACGAGGTCCGGACGACGAGCACCTCATGGCCTTCCTCGAACGTGCGGCGTTCCCCCATCAGCTTGGCGCGGCCATACGCGTTGATCGGGTCCACGGGGTCATCCTCGCGGTAGGGCCGTATCCCTCTGCCCGAGAAGACGAAATCTGTCGAGACATGCACGAGCATCGCGTCGAGCTTGCGGCAGAGCGCCGCGAGCGCGCCGACGGCGACGGCATTCACGAGCACGTGGTGCGGGTCGGACTCGGCGGCGTCGACGCGCGTGTCGGCAGCGGCGTTCAGGACGAGGCGCGTGTCCGGGGCGAGGGCCGCGCGCAGGGCGGCCCCGTCCGTGATGTCGAGCGCCGCCCGCGTGAAACGCTCGGCGTCCGGGAACTCCCGTCCGAGCGCCCGTCCGAGCATTCCGCCGGCACCGAGAATGACCGTCTGCACGAGCAGAGAAGTCTACACGGCGAGGCTCGCCCGCTACTTGCGGAGCGGCACGGCAAAGGGGTCGTTCGTGCCGGCCGTCGTGTTCCCGTCCACCACGTAGGCGGTTCCGGCGACTGCGCAGCCCGGGGTCACGTTTCGAACCAGGACGGACGCCGCGCGGACGTCACCTGAGATCCCGTACGTGTCCTTGAGGCGGTTCTTCTGGATCATCGTGCGCGGCGGAACCGTGAAGGTCTTCGTGCCGCCGAGCACGTTTCCGCCCGCATCGCGCAATTCCGACTGAAGGACGCATGGCGTCGACGACGGATTGACGAGAGCGAGGTTCGTTCGCGCGGACGCGTCCTCGCGCACCGCAGTGAACCAACCGGTCTCCCCGGTGGCGAGCGCCAGCGCGGGCGACGCGCCCGCGGACACGTCCACGGCCTCGGTAAACTGCCCGAAGGTCCCCGCGCCCCCGGGCGCCGTCGTCGCGGTGCGCGCGCCGACGAGAAGCCGGCTCGTGGACTGCACGAGAACGGCGCCATAGTCCGAAGACACCGAGAAGAGAGCGGCCAGGACGTCCGGGATCTCGCGCGACCCGGACGGGCCGATGCGCTGCGGGCTGGACGAGGGCTGGACGGCCGGGAGGTTCTGCTCGCCGTCGCTTCCGTGCCCCAGATACTGAACGACGAACTGGCCCTCTGAAGCTTCCACGTTCGTGACCGAAAGGTCGCTCACGAACCCGCCCGACCGCGCGATCGACGGGACCACGTAGGTGTACGGATAGTTGATCGCCACGCGGGCGACGTTCAGCCGGAGCGTGCCGCCCTTCGAGGGTTCGAAGGCGCCCATAAACGAATTCGCCTGGCCGATGCCGCCGACGGCGATCGTGTAGGTCGTGCCGACGCTCAGGTTGAGCGTGACCGAGGACTGGAGCGACCCCGGAGCGTCGTCGGGATTGAAACCGTTCTGACGACAGATTCCCGAGACGGCGCTGAGTGACCCACACGACCCGGTGTACAGGCCGATGATCGTGTCGTAGTCGGAGGCCGGCGTCGTCCCGATCGTATCGATGCGGTAGGTGGCCGAGACGGCGGGAGTGAACGAAAACCAGGCGAGACGCGAAGGCGGCGCTTGGCCACCGGTCGCGACCTGCCCCTTTACGTAGCACGGGAAGACAGGGGGGGCCCCGTCGTCCGGGAGAGCCCGGGTGTCCATGCCCGCCGAAGACCACGGCAAGGCCGCTGAGTCGACCACGACCGCGTCCGTGCAGGTCGCGCTGGGGGCCGCCACCTCGCCCCGGAGCACGGAAACGGGAAAAAAGAGGGCCAGAAGGACGAAACGGACCGAAAAATGCCTCACGGTGGAAGTGTCGGAACCGAGCGGAATCTCTCTCACCCGGTCCTGGGTCATGGCAGGCTCCCGGTGAAGTCCAGGAAGCTGCCGACGTTTTTCAGCGTCAGTGCCACGCGAAAGTCCCGCGAAGGCACGTCTCCGGTTCTTAAATCCCGGTATTCCGCGAGGATCTTGAAGCAAGAGGCCTGGAGGGTCAGGAGCGAGCGGGACTCGAGCATCTTTCCCTTGGACAGGTCGTAGTTCGCCTCCACGTCGAACCGGAGCCGCTTCGGAATAATCGGCATCCCGCCCGAGAATCGCAGCTGGGCCGAGGCGCCGGGGTCGAGCTCGGCCGGGACGATGACCGGGTGACTGTCGAAGAGCGAGAGCGAGAGCGAGCGCTCGGCGCCCGACACCACGGCCGTGACGCTCGCCGCCGTGACCTGGTTCGCGTGGGAATCCCACGTCGTCCGGACGTCGAGGTTCAGCGCAGAGGTGGCGTTCACCCGCAGGATGAAGTCCCACGGAGAGCTGCGTTGCGCGTCGGGCAGGGGCCCGTAGGCCGTGCCCTCGCCTGGCAGCTTCACGAAGTACCGGCGCGCCACCTCGAACGACGCGATCTCGCGCGAGCCGCCCTGCTCTCCCTTCGCGAGGAGGTGCTGCAGCAACGAGTATCGGATCACGTTCGTCGGGACCAGGGAATCGATCTCGTCGAAGAGAGGCGTCGCCGCGAAATCGTCGCGGCCCGCGAGGTAATCCCACGTGACACGCGGCTCGATCACGTGCTTGAACTTCGTGAACGGGCCGAGCTTGCCCTCGAAGAGGCGTGAAAAGGACGGGCCCGTCAGCGAGACGCTCGTCGAGAGCGCCTCGCGGTTGTAGCGGTCGTCGGTGAGCGACGCGCCGTCCGGTGAGAGGGACTTCCCGTACGACGTGAGCCGCACGCCCGCCGTGCCTTCGAGCGACAGCCACGGGAAGAGCGAAAGCGGCACGTTCACCTTCGGGAAAAGGTCGAAGCGGCCGTAGGTGCCGGAGGGCAGGCCCTCGCCCCGATCCGTTCGAAGGACGCCCCCCTGCGCCGACGCTTCCACGAAGACCGCCTGCCCGAAGAAGGGCGTCGGACGCAGGCTGGCCTCGATCGTCGGAAGACGCTCGCTCACGATCGAGGAGGAACCGTAGCCGAGGGCCTCTTCGCGCGAGACGCGCAGGTTGACGGAGACGGGATCCGGACTCCAGGTCAGGAAACCCTCGCTCTTCAGTGACCGGGTCGACGCGAGGCTGAAGTTGCGATTGAAGTCCTGGAAAAACGTCGAGTCCGAGAAGTTGATCCACGTGGCGACGCCGCGCAGTCTGGGCCCGAGATCGTCCGAGACGAGCGTGCCCTGCGTCTGCCAGCGCCATGTGTCGACCGTCGGATCCTGAATCGTGTAGTACGTGCCTTCGAAACGCGTCCCCTCGGACGGCCGCGCCCGGACCTCCGCGCCGAACCCGTAGTACTTCTTCGTATAGAAGTCTCCCGAGAACGTCGCGTCCAGAGAACGCGAGATCGCCCAGTAGTACGACATCCCGAGATAGCCGCCACGGTTCGAGTTGTACCCGATTCCCGGAATCAGGAAACCCGACGCGCGGTCCCGGAGAGCCGGCCAGATGAGATAGGGAGTCCAGAGGATCGGCACACCCCCCATCGAGAACGTCACGCCCTTGAGGCGCGCGAACTCCTCGAGCGTCACCCGGGCGCTCCGGACCTTGAACTTCCAGGCCGGATCCTGACCCTCGCAGACCTCGCAGGACGTCACCATTCCGTCGGTGAGCGTAAAGGTGCGGGGTCCGACCTTCGCGAGCGTCGCGCCCTTCAGATGAAGCCCCCCTTCGAGGTCCATGCGTCCGTCCGTGAGGACGCCGGTCTTCTCGGCGAGATCCAGCTCGAGGAGCGCGCCCTGCATGCGAGAGGCGCCCTGTTCGAAGGTGACGTCGCCTTCGGCGACGACGGTCTTCTGCTTCCGGCTGCCGTGCACGCTACGCGCCGTGAGCTTCACGTCCTGATACTCGATCGTGACGAACTTGCCGGGCGGCGCGTCCGCCGTGAACAGGTCGTCGTCCTTGAACGTCTGCTTGCCCTGCGGTCCGCCCGGTTCTCCATTGTCGATGACGATGCGAATCGTCCCGCCCTTGTCGGGCAGGCGGAATTTTGGCTCGAATCCGCCCCTCTCGCGAAAGCGCGACGAGAAAGGATCGGTGTCGAACGAGGACTGGGAGAAGGAGAGATTTGCTGCCGCGCAGACGGCGACGGCGGCGCAAACGAGGAGCGGCCGGCGCAAGGAAACGTCCGTCAGAGCCGCATTTCGGGCACGTCGCCCGAAACCTCGAGCGGCGGCTCGGTGGCGGCACGAATCTCGTCCACGGAGACGCCGGGCGCGCGCTCGACGAGAACGAGACCTCCGCCCTTCTTCACGTCGAGGACGGCGAGGTCCGTGATGACGCGGTGGACGCAGGCTTTCCCTGTCAGGGGCAGCGTGCAGCGGTTCAGGATCTTCCTCTCGCCGTTCTTCGCCACGTGCTCCATCGTGACGACGATGCGCTTCGCCGCCGCGACGAGATCCATCGCGCCGCCCATCCCCTTGACGAGCTTTCCCGGGATCATCCAGTTCGCGAGGGAGCCCTCGGCGTCGACCTGCATGGCGCCCAGAATGCAGAGGTCGATGTGGCCGCCCCGAATCATCGCGAAGGAGTCGGCCGACGAGAAAAACGCCGCACCGGGAATGACGGTGACGGTTTCCTTGCCCGCGTTGATGAGGTCGGCGTCGACCTGGTCTTCCCCGGGATAGGGCCCCATGCCGAGGATGCCGTTCTCTGACTGGAGGATGACCTCCATGCCCTTCGGGATGAAGTTCGAGACGAGCGTCGGCATGCCGATCCCGAGGTTCACGTACATCCCGTCGCGCAGCTCCTCTGCCGCGCGCCGGATAATGCCGTCCCGGTCGAGCTTCGCCATTCCGGTCAGCCCTTCCGCACCGTGCGCCGCTCGATCCGCTTGACACGCGGCGCGACGACGACGCGCTTCACGAAGATGCCCGGCGTGTCGATTTCGTCGGGATCGAGTCCGCCCGGGTCCACGAGCTCTTCGACCTCCGCGATCGTGATCCGTCCCGCGGTCGCGGCCATCGGGTTGAAATTCCGGGCGGTCTTGCGGTACACGAGGTTCCCGAGCCGGTCGGCCTTCCAGGCGGCGACGAGCGCGAAATCGCCGGTGATCCCGCGCTCGAGGACGTGCTCCCTCCCGTCGAAGAGCCTCGTCTCCTTGCCCTCCGCCACGATCGTGCCGGCGCCCGTCGGCGTGTAGAAGCCGGCGATGCCGGCCCCGCCCGCGCGCATGCGCTCGGCGAGCGTGCCCTGGGGACAGAACTCGAGCTCGAGCTCCCCCGCCAGGTACTGCCTCTCGAACTCGGCGTTCTCCCCGACGTAGGACGAGATCATCTTCCGGATCTTTTTCTTCCCGAGGAGGATCCCGAGGCCCCAGTCGTCCACACCGCAATTGTTCGAGACGCAGACGAGAGAAGAGACGTCGCGTTCCGCGAGCGCCCCGATGAGGTTTTCGGGAATTCCGCAGAGGCCGAATCCGCCCACGACCAGCGTCGCGCCCGACGGAATGTCCCGGACGGCCTCTGCCGCCGCGTCCCGGGGTGAGGCTCCGCGGACGACCTTGTCGATCATCGGCCCGATTCTAGAGCGCTTCGACGACGACCGCCGTCGCTTCGCCGCCCCCGATGCAAATCGCGGCGAGGCCGTACTTCTTTTTGCGGGCGCGGAGGGCATGCACCAGCGTCGTGACGATGCGTGAGCCCGACGAACCGATCGGATGGCCGAGGGCCACGGCCCCGCCGTTCACGTTCACCTTGTTCGGGTCGAGTGAGAGGTCCTCGATGAACGCCATCGCCACGACCGCGAACGCCTCGTTCACCTCGAAGAGGTCGATCTGGGAAAGCGGAATTCCCGCCTTTTCGGCGGCCTTCCGCGCCGCCGCGACGGGCGCCGTCGTGAACCACTCGGGCTCCTGTGCGTGCGAGGCCTGGGCGACGATCCGGGCGATCGGCTTGTAGCTTCCGAGGCTCCCCTCGCCGACGAGGACGAGCGCCGACGCGCCGTCGTTGATCTTCGACGCGTTCGCAGCGGTGACCGTGCCGTCCTTCTGGAACGCCGGCTTGAGCGACCCCATCTTCTCGAGCTTCTCGAGCGGCGTCGCGAAGGGCTCCTCGTCTCGATCCACGGTGACAGGCCCTTTCTTGCCTTCGATCGTCACGGGCGCGAACTCGGCGTTGAAATCTCCAGCCTCGTTCGCACGGCGCGCGCGCTGGTAGCTCTCGAGCGCGTACGCGTCCTGCGCCTCGCGCGTGAAGGCGTACTTCGCCGCGCAGAGCTCGGCGCACGTTCCCATGTGGACGCCCTTGTATGGATCCGTGAGTCCGTCGGAGATCATCGAGTCGAGGAGCTGGCCGTGGCCCATGCGCATGCCCGAGCGGCCCTTGAGAAAGAGGTAAGGCGCGTTGGACATGGACTCCATGCCGCCCGCGACCGCGACCTCGAACTCGCCTGCCCGAAGGGCGTTTGCCGCGTCCATGATTGCCCGCATACCGGACCCGCAGACCTTGTGGACCGTGATGCAGCCGGTCGAGACGGGGATGTCCGCGGCGAGGGCCGCCTGCCGGGCGGGCGCCTGGCCCTGGCCGGCCTGCAGGACGTTGCCCATCCAGACCTGGCCGACGCTTCCGGCAGGGACTTCCGCGCGGTCCAGCGCGGCCTTGATGGCCACCGCGCCGAGGCGCGAGGCCGAAAGGGGTGCGAGCGCGCCGAGAAACGTGCCGACCGGGGTGCGGGCGGCGGATAGGATGAAGACGTCGTTCATGGCGGATGTGTCTCCCGAAAGTCGAGGTCCCGCGTGCGGACCGGCGAAGGGAGCGATTGTAGCCGGATTGGACTTCGCCGAGGGGGCCTCCTACGATTCGAGGTCGTGCGCGTCCTCGCGGTCGATTTCGGCGAAAAGCGGATCGGTCTCGCCGTCTCGGACGAGGCCGGCCGGGTCGTCGTCCCCGTGGGCGTCGTCTCGCGCTCGAGCGACGCGCAGGCCGCGGCGGCCGTCGCCGCAGCGGCGAAGGAGCGCGACGTGGTCCGCCTCGTCGTGGGGCACCCCGTGAACGCGGACGGCACCGAGGGCGATTGGGCGCGGCGCGTCCGGAACTTCGCGCGGCGCCTCGAGGAGGCTTCCGGGCTCCCCGTGGACCTTCACGGCGAGGCCCTGACGACCGCCGCCGCCGAACGGACCCTCATCGACGCGGGCTTCGACAGGCGGCGACGCGGCGAAGTGCGCGACGCGGAAGCGGCAGCCCTCCTCCTGCGCGACTACTTCTTCGAGCGCGACGAGGCGCGCGGCGTGCGCTAGGCGCGCGCCGGAGTCACCCGTGTACAGCGGTCAAATGAACCGCAAGCGCCACGTCTACCCACTGCTCACGTGGGTGCTCGCCCTCGTCGTGCTTCTCCTCGCCGTCGGCCTCTCGCTCGTGCTCTTTTTCGTGCGCGCGCCCTATCAGGGCTATGCGGGCGAAGACGTCGTCGTCTCGATCGCGCCGCGCACGCCTTCCATGACGATCTTCACGCTCCTCGAGTCGAAGGGCGTCCTCCGGGACGCGCGTCTCGGCTTGGTCGCCCTCAAGATCTTCCACCGGGGAAAGACGCTCAAGGCGGGCGAATATCGCTTCGCGGGCGCCCGGACACCCGAGCAAGTCGTCCTTTCGCTCGTCGCGGGCGACGTCGTGACCTACCGCATCACCGTCCCGGAGGGGTTCACGGCCGAGGAAGTCTTCACGCTCTTCTCGTCGCAGGGATTCTCCACGCTCGGCGACTACCAGGCGTTGTTTCAGAAACCGGGCGAGTTCGAGGGACTTCCAAAGGACGCGCCCACGCTCGAGGGCTTCCTGTTTCCCGATACGTTCACGATCACGCGTTCGATGGGCGCACGGGAGATTCTCGGCGCCATGACGCGCCAATTCGCCCGCCGGTTGCCCGAGGGCTTCGAACAGAAAGCCCGGGCGCAGGGCCTGTCTGTGCTCGAGGCGACGACTCTCGCGTCCCTCGTCGAAAAGGAGACGGCCGTCCCCAGCGAGCGGCCGATCGTGTCCGGCGTCTACCGAAACCGCCTGCGCAAGGGAATGCTGCTTCAGTGCGATCCGACGACGATCTACGCGTTGAAGCGGCTCGGGATCTGGCGCGGTTCTCTGGCACGTTCCGAGCTGGCCGTGGATGCGCCTTACAACACGTACGTGAGGCCGGGCCTGCCGCCGGGTCCGATCTGTAACCCCGGGATCGCGTCGCTGCAGGCGGCCGTCGCCCCGGCAGACGTGCCCTTCCTCTATTTCGTGGCGGCAGGCGACGGCTCGCACCTGTTTTCCGCGGACTACGAGGAACAGCAGCGCAACGCGGCGCGCTATCACGAGGCACGCCGGGCGGCACGGGCCGCGGCTCCCTGACCGGCGACCGCTCCTGCTAAACTCAAATTGCCAGCTTCTGGAAAGCTCATGAGCGCAACCGGACCGAGTCCGCGGCCGTTCGGGCCATACGTATTGACCCGTGCCCTTGGCTCCGACGCCTTGGGGGAAGTTTGGCGTGCCGGCACGGCGGGCGCTTCCCGGCTGAAGCCCTTCCTTCTGGTGCGCATCTTCGCAGCCCTTTCGATCGACCGGCCAGCGCTTCTCGCCGCGATGGAAACGGCCGTCAATCTCGTGGACGACGTCCAGGGCCCGGCAATCGCGAAGGGGACCGTCATGGGCGCCATCGACGACATGCCCTTCGTGGGCACCTCGTACGTCGAGGGGCGCACGCTCGACCATCTCCTCGCCGTCCGCCTCCTCGGCACGCCGATGCCGGTCGAGCACGGCCTCCTCATCGCGGAGAGGCTGCTCGCGGCGCTCGAATCCGGGACGCCGGTGGAAAAATTCACGGGGGCGGCGCATGGATTCCTGGTACCGGCTTTCGTGTGCATTTCCAACGAAGGAGAGGCGAGGGTCTTCGGACACGGCCTTGGAGCTGGGCTGCTGCCGGCCCTGCGCCACCCGCGCGCACGACAGAGCTTCGCTCCTTATGTCGCTCCGGAGGTTCTCGCGGCGGGGAAACCGTCGACCTCGGGGGATCTCTACTCCGTGGGCGCCATCCTCTTCGAAGCGCTCACGGGCCGCGCCCCTTCGCCGGGCGTCGCGTTCGAGTCCATAGACAGCGCCAACCTCGCCGTCGACGGGTCGCCGATGCCCGAGGACCTTCGCCGCCTCCTCAGGCGGGTCCTGCATCCCGATCCTCGCGTCCGGGACCGGAGCGTGCCGGCGTACCGGCGCGACCTCTCGGCGCTGCTGTACGGGGGGCCCTATGCGCCCTCCACGTTCAATCTCGCGTTCTTCCTCCAGAAGTGCTTCGACAAGGCGATCCAGCGCGAGAAGCTCGAGCTGGCGGCGGAAGAGGAGATCGACCCGCGGACGCTGGCGCTCCCTCCCGTGTTCGCGCCCGTACCCGACGCGTCGGGCAGCAGCCGCCGTCCGGCCGTGGAGAGAAGCGGCTCCAACCGGCTCGAATCCTCCACGGGGTCGCGCCGGCTGCCCGTGCCGCCACTCCGGCCTCCCGAACGCCCGCGTTCGGTTCCGAAGCCGGTCCCGGTGCGGTCGGTCGCAGGGCCGATGCCGAAGAAGGTGCTTTCGGGCGCCCCGCTGTGGGCCGTCGTCGGCGGCGCCGCGCTGCTCCTTTCGGGCGGTGCGTTCTTCGCGTTCCGTGAGTCTGCCCCTGCGCCCGCGCCGCTGCCCACGCCGGCGCCGCGGTCCACGCCCGCGCCGCCCACGCCCGCGCCGACTCCCGCACCCGTCCTCGTCGGGAAGGAAGATCCGCTCTTTCAGGCGGCCCTCGAGAAGAAGCTCCAGGAAGAGCTCAAGAAGCGCGAGGCGAAATCCGCGCGCGAACAGGAAGCCGCAACGAAGAAGCGCAAGGCCGAGATCGACAAGACGTCTGAAGCGGCCGCGAGCTCGAAGGACAGCGAGGAAACCGCTCGCGCCGCGCATGACAACGCGGACCGCGAAGAGGCGACGCGCCTCGCGCGCGAGGCTGTCCAACGCCGCAAGTCCGAAGCGCAGAAGGCGGAAGCCGCAATGGCGGCGGCCGTGAAGGACGGCGACCTCGTGGAGGCGGAGCTGGCCGACACGCCTCCCGTTGCCGTGAAGCAGGTGAGCCCGCAGGCGACACCCCTCGCTATTCGGCGTCACGTGACGGGGACGGTCCTCCTCCGCGTCCTCGTCGACGAGAACGGCGCGCCCGCCAGGGTCGATGTCCTGCGCGACACTGCGCTCAGGGTGGGCCTCGGTGACGCGAGCAAGGCCGCGCTCGAGCAGTGGCGCTGGAAACCCGCCACCAAGGACGGGCACCGGGTCAAGACCTGGATCACGGTGCAGGTCCCGTTCAAGTAAGAAGTCCCGTTCAGAGAAGGATCAATGGCCTCCGGTCGCCGGCGTTTTCACGACCGGCGTCGGGAGAGGCAGGCCCTTGCCGCCGAGATACGTCTTCCTCAGGAACTCCTCCATGAGGTTGTCGGTGAACCACGAGACGAAGACGCCGTCGATGTAGTAGGACGGCGTCGAGCGGACGCGCATGGCCCAGCCCTCGGCGAGGTCGGCGTGAATTTTTTCACTCGCCTTCGCCTGCAAGTAGCAGGACCGGAACACTTTCTCGTCGATGTCGTTGGCGACCGCGAAGTCCATCGCGAAGGCGTCGACCTGAGGCACGGAGAATTCATCCTGCTTCGCGTACACGTTCGACTTCCACCGGAAGAAGAGATCCGTGCCGCCAGGACTGTCGAAGAAACAGCGCCCGGCTGACGAGGCGCGGAAGGCCCAGGGATGAGCCCCCGTGAGCGGAAACGACTTGATGTAACGCCGAATCTTGAGCTCCTTGCCGAGCTTCTCGACGAGATTCTCGAAGTCCGCCGTCCGCTTCTTGCAAAAGCCGCACTGCATGTCGGAGTACTCGACCACGGTTACGCGCGCATCGGCGGGCCCCGTGGCGGGCGTTCCGGTGAGCTTGATGAACTCCCTCCGCTGTTCGGCGACGCCGCGCCTTCGGTCCCACCATCGTCCGAGCACGAGGAGCGCCCCGTCGTCCGCCTTCACCCAGCCGGCCATCGGGTAGCTTCCGTACCCGGTGTCGGCTTTCACGGTCACGCCCTTCCACCCTTTCCGATCGCTGGCCGGGTCGAGAACCACGGAGAAGGCCCCGATGAGGTACTGCTTGAGACGCGCGCGGAGTCCGTCGAGGTCGGCCTCGGTACGGATCGGAAGCGGCCGCTTCGCACGATCCTCGTCGTAGATCACGTCCCCGACGAGCACGGACTTCGCGCCGTCCTCGAGGACGAGGTACGCCTGGTCGTTCATCCGTGCGTCGGCCGTGAAGGTCTTCTTCGCGACGGCCAGCCGCGCGCCGCCTCCGAGCGAGACCTGCGAAATCGTTTCGATCGTGACTTTCCCATCGCCCCAGGCGAAGAACGCATCGACCCATTCGAGGAGGGCTTCGTTCGAGGAGGACCGGGCCGGCGCCGGCGCGGCGGCGGAAGGCGTGGGCGACGCCGCCTCGCAACCCAGAGAGACGGCGGCGAGGAGGACGACGAGGGCTGAGACGCGTGTCTTCATGAGGTGAAGATTAACCTCATTCCCCTCCGGCCTCGAAGCGTAGGAGAACATCGCCCTGGGAGACCGCCTGCCCGGCGGCAGACTCGACGGAGGCGACCACGCCGTCCCGCGGAGACTTGACCTCGTTCTCCATCTTCATCGCCTCGAGCACGAGGATCGGCTGGCCCTGAATCACGCGGTCGCCCGCCCCGACGAGAATGCGAAGGACGCGGCCCGGCATGGCCGCGGCGACGTGCCGGACCCTCTTCGCGGCGCGCCCGCCCGTCGTCAGCAGCGCGCGCGCCGTGAGCTCGTCCAGAAGCTCGAACCCGAAGAGGGCTCCCTCCGCCGACGCGCGCACCGAACCGTCCTTCTGGAAGGCGACGCTGACCTCGATCTGACGGCCGTCCCGGCCCACGAGCGACCACACGCCGTCGCGCACCTCGAGGGCATCTCCGGTCAGAACGGCGTTCTCGAGCGTGGCCTCGAACGCGGGCGCCCCGGCCGTCACGACGACCGTGCGTCCCTCGCGCTCGCCGGGCATCCGCACCTGGAATTTCATTCGCGCGCGCCGAAGGAAGCCCGCGCGTTCCGCCACGCGGAGGGCCCCGTCTCGCCGCCCGCCGGGGCCGCCCCGGGCCGGCGCTTCTTCGCGCCCTCCATCGATCCGAGGGCAGCGGCGACCACGGACGCCGCGACAACGTCCTCGGGCGGCCGCCTCGGCTCGTATTTCCAGTCGTCCAGAAATTGCGTGGAGACGCGGTTCGCGACGACGTCGGGATCCTCGAGAAGCGAAAGGAAGAACGGGATCGACGTTTCGATGCCCTCGACACGCGCCTCCGAAAGGGCGCGCCGCATCCGCCGGAAGGCCTCGTCGCGATCCCGGCCCCACGCGATGAACTTCGCGACCATCGGGTCGTAGTCGAGCGGCACGACGTCCCCGTCTTCGACGCCCGAGTCGACGCGGATCCCCGGTCCCTGCGGCCTGCGGAGGCGCCGGATGCGCCCAGGGGAGGGGGCAAAACCGTGGGCAGGGTCCTCCGCGTAGATACGACACTGGATGGCGTGGCCGCGCAGCTCCGGCTTCTTCGTCACCGACATCGGTTCGCCCTGCGCGATCCGGATCATCTCCACGACGAGGTCGACTCCGTAGACCATCTCGGTCACGGGATGCTCGACCTGGATCCGCGTGTTCATCTCGAGGAAGAAAAAACGTCCGTCCTTCGCGAGCAGGAATTCCACGGTGCCGGCCGAGACGTAGTTCACGGCCTTCCCGGCCGCGACGGCCACCGCTTCCATTCTCGCGCGGAGCTCCTCGGAGACCGCCGCGGACGGACACTCTTCGAGCACCTTCTGGTGCCGGCGCTGGAGCGAGCACTCGCGCTCGCCGAGCGCGATCACGCGCCCGGTCGCGTCGCCGAGAATCTGCACCTCGACGTGCCGCGCGCCCTCGACGAGGAGCTCGGCGTAGACGCGTTCGTCGGCGAAGTAGGACTTCGCCTCGCTGCGCGTGCGAAGGAACGCCTCGGCCACTTCGGTCTCACCGCGCACGACGCGCATCCCCTTGCCGCCGCCGCCCGCGGCCGCCTTCAGGAGGAGTGGGAACCCGTTTGCGCGTCCGAATGCGGCGATCTCCTCCGCGGTCTCCGCCGGCGTCGTCATACCGGGAACGACGGGCACTCCGGCCGCGATCATCCTCTGCCGCGACTCGGTCTTGCTGCCCATCGCCGCGATGGAGGCCGACGCCGGGCCGACCCACGTGAGGCCCGCCTCCTCGACTCTCCGCGCAAAGTCGGCGTTCTCCGACAGGAACCCGAATCCCGGATGCACCAGAGTCGCGCCGGTCGTCCGCGCCGCCGCGAGAATCCTGTCCGGGACGAGATAGCTTTCACGCGCGGGCGGCGGGCCGATGGCGACGGCGTAATCCGCGAGGCGCACGTGGAGCGCGCCACGGTCCGCCTCCGAATACACCGCGACGGGTGAGATCCCGAGATCGCGGCAGGCCCGGATGATCCGAACGGCAATCTCCCCGCGGTTCGCGATGAGAAGGCGCGGGGCGCTAGAGCGGGATGTTTCCATGCTTCTTTGGCGGCATGACGTCGCGCTTGTTCCCGAGGAGGTCGAGGGCACGGATAAGCCTCGGCCGCGTCGACCGCGGCGCGATGACGTCGTCGACATAGCCGCGCCGAGCCGCAACGTACGGGTTCGCGAAGGCCTCGTCGTACTCGGCGATCTTCGCCTGGCGCGCCGCCGACGGGTCGCTCGCGGCCGCGATCTCCCGGTGATAGAGGATGTTCACCGCGCCCTCCGCGCCCATCACCGCGATCTCCGCCGTGGGCCAGGCGAAGTTGAAGTCCGTCCGGATGTGCTTCGACGACATCACGCAGTACGCGCCGCCATAGGCCTTGCGCGTGATGACGGTGATCTTCGGAACCGTGGCCTCGGCGAACGCGTAGAGCAGCTTCGCGCCGTGCTTGATGATCCCGCCGAATTCCTGCTTCGTGCCCGGCAGGAATCCCGGCACGTCCTCGAACGTCACGAGAGGGATGTTGAAGGCGTCGCAGAAGCGGACGAAGCGCGCGCCCTTCACGGAGGCATCGATGTCGAGGACGCCCGCGAGATGGTCCGGCTGGTTCGCCACGATGCCAACCGGCTTGCCGCCGAGCCGCGCGAATCCGACGACAAGATTCTTCGCGAAGTCCGCGTGGATCTCGAAGAGCTCCCGGTCGTCCGTGACGCGGCGGATGAGCGCCGCCATGTCGTACGGCTGGTTCGGCGACGCAGGCACGATGCGATCCAGCTCGGCGTCCTCGCGGTCGGCGGGATCGCCGTTTTCGCGGCGCGGCGGATCCTCGCGGTTATTCGACGGGAGAAAGGACAGGAGGGCCCGGATCTTCTGGAGACAGTCCGCGTCCGAGTCCGCCACGATGTGCGCGACCCCCGAGACGGCCGCGTGCGTGTCCGCGCCGCCGAGCGCCTCCTTCGTGACATCCTCGTGCGTGACCGTCTTGATGACGTCCGGCCCGGTCACGAACATCGAGCTCGTGCCGCGCACCATGAGGATGAAGTCCGTGATCGCGGGCGAATAGACGGCGCCGCCCGCGCAAGGGCCGAGGATCGCCGAAATCTGCGGGACCACGCCCGAAGCGAGGGTGTTGCGGAGAAAAATGTCCGCGTACCCCCCGAGAGACACGACGCCTTCCTGGATCCGCGCGCCGCCCGAGTCGTTGAGACCGACGACGGGCGCGCCCACCTTCATCGCGAGATCCATGAGCTTGCAGATCTTCGCGGCGTTCGTCTCGGAGAGGGACCCGCCGAACACGGTGAAGTCCTGGGCGAACACGAAAACCGGACGGCCCTCGACGCGCACGACCCCCGCGACGACGCCGTCTCCGGGGATGGCGTTCGACTCGTCGTCCATGCCGAAGTCACGCGCGCGGTGCACGACGAAGGGGTCGATCTCGTCGAACGATCCCGGATCGCCGAGCAGCTCGACGCGCTCCCGCGCCGTGAGCTTGCCCGCCTTGTGCTGTTTCTCGCGCCGATCGGCTCCCCCGCCGGCACGGGCCCTCGCGCGAAGGGCTCCGAGGGCGTGGAGACGATCTTCGATCGAACGTGTCATGGGGGCTCTCTCTCGTGCCTCGTGTCTCTACAGGGGAATCTTCTTCTTCTCGGCGAGCATCCGCTTCGCCTTCCGGAACATCTCGGCGTAGTCGACGTCCGCCCCGCGAATCGCCGCCGCGTTCTTCTCGAGCAGCCGCTTGACCTCTTCGTCGAGGGCCCGCTCGCGATCGCGGTCCTCGACGAGCGCGGCCTCCAGAGCATGCCTGAGGTCGGCGGGTGAGGCCGCCTTCACGAGGCCTTCGGCGACGAGGCGACGGGCGACGAAGGCCGCCTGCGCCAGGAGTCGAGCGTCCGAGAGGGCCATGGACCCTAGAGGATATCGCACCCCGGCGCCCGTGAGGCGCTCCGGGATTCTGGCGCGCTCCTACAATCCCCCCGTTGAGCGACGCCATCGAGACTTTCCGCCAGGACGCCGAGGACGCTGTCCGAATCGTCTCCGGGCTGCTGCGCCGGGACGAGGACGGCGAGGCCTTTCGCGAGCGGCGGCGCCGCGTCTCGTGGACCGCGACCGAGGCCGGCCTCCTCGCGCCCGCCTTCGCGGAGGAGCGCGGCACCGCCGTGCGTCTCCGCAGGGGCCGCGAGTCCTTTCTCGTGGCGCGCGACGGGGACGGTCCCGAAGCGCTCCGGGAAGCCGTCCGCGAGGCCTCCCGCCGCGGCGGCGGATCCCCCTTCCTTAAATCCCGCGGCCTCGAGAAGGCGCGCGCCGGGACCGAGGGGCCGACAGACGACGAAGACGAGCGCGCGGCCCAGCTCGGCGCGGCCCTTCACCGGGCCCTCCCCGATCCGCGCGGAATCTCGCTCACGCTCAGCATCTCACGTGTCACCGTCTCGCGCGCGGTCGTGACGGCGAAAGAGCTCGTGACGTGCGGAACCGTCCGGCGCCTCGAGGCGGCCGGCCTCCTCCGGCGCGCGCACTCGGCGCGGCCATTCGCGTTCCAGACGTCTGCCCCGTGGGCTCCGGCGCTCGACGCCCTCGCGCGCGCCCTCCAGGACGCGGCGCGGCCCGTGCCCACGCACCAGGCCGCCGAGGGACCGGTGGACGTCGTCTTCTCCCCGGGTGCGGCGTCCGTGTTCTGGCACGAGGCGGTCGGCCATCCTCTCGAAGCGGGAGGCGGCGAGCGCGGCTCCGTCCTGACGCGCGTGCCGCGCGCCGCGGTCGCGCCTCCGGGCGTCTTCGTGACCGCGGACCCGACGCGCGGAGACCTTCCGGGCCACTACCTCGCGGACGACGAGGGCACGCCCGCGCGGCCCGTCGCCCTCCTGACGGACGGCTGCGTGGACGGCCAGGTCACGGACCGAAGGACGGCTGGCAGCTCCTCGAACGGCCACGCGCGCTGCGGCGACTTTCGCCGCTCGCCGCGTCCACGGCTCTCCAACCTCGTCGTCTCGCCGGGTCGCGCGAGTCGCGAGGAGCTTCTCGAGGCCTGCGGCAAAGGGCTCTACGTTCGCGAGATCTCGGCCGGACACGCGGACCCTGAGTCGGGCCGCTTCACGCTCTTCGTCGAGAGCGCGGACCTCGTGAGGAGGGGCGCGCTCGGCGCGCCCCTCGGCCCGTTCATCCTCACGTCCGACGTCCTCACCGCGCTGCGGTGCCTCCACGCCGAGAGCGGCGACGTGACGCATCCCGCGAGCGGTCTCGGGCTCTGCCTCAAGGGAGGCGAGGGCGTCGCCGTGGGCGGCACTTCCCCCGCGATCCTCATTCGCGGTCTCACGGCCATGCGGGGTCGCTCGTGAGCGCCGGCAAGGAAGACCTTCTCGAGCGCCTCCTCGCGGGCGCCCGGTGCGACGCGGCGGCAGGCGAGAGCGCGGAGGCATACGAACGGCGCGGGACGTCGCTCGAGATCGTCGAAGACGCCGAAGGCTCGCGGCTGTCCGTCGTCACCGAGCGCGGTTTCGCGCTGCGACTCTTCCGCTCGGGGCGCACCTCGTTCGCGGCCTCTCCTCCGGAAGCCGTGGACGGCCTTCCGGACGCGGCGCGCCTTCTTCTCGCGCGGTCGCGGACGCGCCGCGGAGTCCGCGCGGCGGGACCCGTCGCGGGCAAGGACGCTTGCGCGCTCGCGCCGCCTCGCGCCCCCGACGAAGAGTCGGCCCGGGCCCTCCTCGCTTCGTTCCGGAGCGACCTTCTCGCGGCAGGCGAGGGTGCCGTGTCCCTCACCGAGGCGATTCTCACGGCCGGAGCTCGCACGGAGCGTGTCGCGACGACCGCCGGGCGCGACGTCGTATTCGGCAGCGAGACCACGACGCTCGTCGCGGCCGTCACGGGCAGAACCGGGGCCGGCAGCGTGTCGGCGCGATTTCTCGCGTCGGCCGCGCGGCCCGAAGAGCTCCCGCTCGCCCGTCTCGCGCACCTCGCCGTGGACCGGGTGCTCCTGCCGCTCCGCGGCCGGCCGCTCGCGCCGGCCCGAGGCGACCTCCTTCTCGATCCGAACGTCGCCGCCCCGGTCGTGGGCCGTCTCGCCTCCGCGTTCTTCGGCGACGACTGCGACACGCTCCTGGCGTCGCGGACACGCGAAGGACGCGACGCCTTCGCCGCGCCCCTCTTCTCGCTCGTCGACGACGCGGCCGTCTCCGGCGGACCCGTGCAAGCGACACATGACGGAGAGGGAACACCGCATGCGCGCACCGTCCTCGTCTCGCGCGGGATCGCCATGGGCAGGCTGTCGGATGCGGCGGCCTCGGTTCGCCTCGAGCAACCGCCCACCGGCAATGCCGTGCGCCGCGCCTACACCGAGCCGCCCGTGATCGGCATCACGAACCTGTTCGTGGACCCGTCGGCCGGAGTCCCGCCTCTGGAGCTTCTGCGCGCCATGGCGCGCGGCTTCTACGCAGCGGTCCTCCTTTCGCGCCCGGAGGTGGACCTCTCGGGCGACCGCTTCCGCCTGCACGCCGCGGGCTACTGGATCGAGAAAGGCCGGGCGAGAGAGGCGGTGTCCGAGACGCTCGTCGAGGGCCGGCTCTCGGAGCTTCTGCGGTCGATTGCTGCCGTCGGGGACGACGTACGGTTCGTGCCTTCGGGCACGGGCAGCGCGGGCACGCCCACCCTCTTCGTGCCGAAGTGGAAGGGGGCCTGACGGGGCGTTTTCCGCGGCTCAGCCGACCCCAGGGCCCGGACGCGGCGGCGCGGGCGTGGGCGCGGGCGCGGGCGCGGCGGGAGCCTCCTCAGGGTCCGCGGGGGCGGGCGGGCGTCTCTTCGCCGGCCCGGCGGGAGACTGGGCCGGAATGTCCGACGGGATTATTTCGTTCGCGCGGGTATACGCGGGCGTGGGGGGGGGGAACGACGAGTTCGGCGGCGGCGCGGGACGGCTCGTACTCACGGGTGGAACGGACGTCACGACCGCTCCGCCCGGCCCCGGCCTCATCACGGACCCGTCGTCCGGCACCAGACTGCCTGCCGGTGTGCGCGTCCCGGGCGCGGGTGCTCCGCTCGCGAGTCCCCCGGGCACGGCCGAAACCGCGACGCGGCCGTGTTGGAACGAGCCCACGAGGTCGGCCTGTGCCATCTGCTCGGCCACCGGAAGAGCGGCGCGAACCAGGCGCCCTTCGAGGGTCTCGAGGAGGACGCGCCCCTTGAGGCGCGTGTATGCGGCAAAGGGGTTCCTTCGCACGTCGAACAGCGACGTGTCGACCCGCAAGGACACCTTGTATGCCGCGATCGCGGAGGAATCGTTGCCCCGCCGTTCCTCGGCGTAACCGAGCATCCACCACGCCACCCAGTTCCCCGGCGCGCGCGACACGGCTTTCCGGAACGAGGAGGCGGCGCTTCCCCATTCGCCGCGCGTCGCATGGACCAGTCCGGCGTTGTAGAGCGGCCGGCCGTCCGCCTTGTCGAGTTTCGCGGCGACACCGAATTCCCGAAGAGCGTCCCGCCAGAAGCCGTCCCGCGCGATGAGGCACGCGAGATCGTTGTGCAACGAGGCGTCGTTCGGCGCCGTCTCGAGACGTGCGAGGAGGTCGAGCGTCGCGCGGTGCTGCGGAATGCTCGGCTCCAGGAAGCCTTTGTAGACGTCCCGGGCGGCAAGCGGCCCGGCGAACACCAGTGTCGCCAGTGTCGCCAATGTCAGAAAGTGCACGAGCGCGCCCTCGAAGAGCGCGCGTCGATCGTTGCTCATGATCGTCCTTTCGTCGGCGCGGCAAGAGAGCGGCCGACGAGCCGCACTTTCCCGTCGCGAGTCTGCACGTCGAAGGCGAGGCGCGTGGCGCCCGTGGCGTTTCGGATCTCGGCGGCCTGCTTTTTCACGAGTTCCTCGAATCGGTCGTACCGGAGCCGGGAAGCGTCCTCACCGGCCGCCGCGCGCGCCGCGCAGTACCGGTCGAAGAGAGACCTGAGGTCACCCCGTCCGGAGCCTTTTACGGAGCCCGGCAAGGGAGCGTCGCCCGAGGGAGGGAGGGCTCCCGGCTCGACCAGCCGCGCCCGCGCCGCGAGCCTGACCGGTCCCCGCCCTTCCTCTCGCGCGAGAAGCCTCTTTTCCCAGAGATCGGAAAGGGCCGTGAAGCGGCTCTGGAGCGCCTGAAGGCGGAAGCGCTCGGCGACCTTCTCGACAGGGGCATTGCCGATCCGGCTGAGGACCCTTTCCACGCTCTTTCGGGCGGGAAGCGGAGGCACCTTCACGTCGCCCGAAAAAAAGCGCTCGTAGTCCAGCTTGAGAGCCGTGATGCTCTTGTCCAGAAGGTCGAGATCACCCGCGATCGAGACGGCCATCGGCGAAAAGTAGTCTACATTCCGTTCGCATGAATCCCGAGCCGCCCCGGCCTCCCGCCATGGACCGCCTCCTCGAGACGACTGCCGGGAAGGCGCTGGCCGCCCGCCACGGCAGGACGCGCGCGAAGGAGGCTTTCCGCGAGGCGGCTGCCGCCTGGCGCGAGTCGGAGTCCCCGGACGGCGACGCGGTAGAGGCGATCCTGGCCGCCGCGGCACGCGCCCTCGAGACGCGTCTTCCGGTCGGGCCGCGCCGCGTGATCAACGCGACGGGGGTCCTCCTGCACACGAATCTGGGCCGTGCCCCGCTCGCCCAGGAAGCCGTCTCGGCCGCGGGCCGCGCAGCGGGGTTCTCGACGCTCGAATTCGAGCTTGTCGAAGGGACTCGGGGAAGGCGCGGCGATCACGTCCGGCCGCTCCTCCTTGCGCTCTTCGCGCCCGGACGCGACGACCTCGACACCCTCTCGGTCACGAATACCGCCGCGGCGCTCCTCCTCGCCCTCGACACGCTCGCGAACGGCAGGCCCGTTGCGGTGTCCCGTGGGGAGCTCGTCGCGATTGGCGGCGATTTCCGCGTGCCGGCGATCCTCGCCAAGAGCGGCGCATCGCTGCACGAGGTCGGCACGACGAACAGGACGACGACACGGGACTACGAAGAGGCGCTCGACGCCGGCGCGGCGGCAATTCTCAAGGTCCGGCCCTCGAACTACCGCATCGTCGGCTTCACCGAAGAGGTCGCGCTCCCCGCCCTCGCGGAGCTCGCGCGCGCCCGGGGAGTCCCGCTGATCTTCGACGCCGGCGCGGCGACGCCTTCGCGCCTCGCCGAGCACGGCCTCGCAACCGAGCCCGTGCCGCTCGACGCTCTGGACGCGGGAGCCGACCTCGTCTGCTTCTCGGGCGACAAGCTCCTCGGCGGACCGCAGGTGGGAATCCTGATCGGAAAGAGAGAGCTCGTCGCGCGCGCCGCCGCAAATCCGCTCGCCCGCGCTCTGCGCCCGGACAAGCTCGTCCTCGGCGCGCTGGCCGCCACCCTCGATCTCCATCTCTCGGGCCGCCGCCTCGAGATCCCCTTCTTCCGGATGCTCGAAGCGTCTCTCGTCTCCCTGCGAGACCGCGCGGAAGCGCTCGCGGAGCGAGCCCGCGCAGCCGGGTTCACGGCGATACCCGTCGACTCCGTCGCGACCGCGGGCGGGGGCGCCGGCACCGAGTCGACGCTGCTCTCGAAGGCGGTCTCGCTCGCGCATCCGGCAAGGTCCGCGGACCGGCTCGCCGCGGCTCTCCGCGGGAGCGAGCCCCCCGTCGTCGCGCGGATCGAAGAGGGCCGCGTTCTCGTCGACCTCAGGAGCGTCGCGGAATCCGAGGATGAGGAGCTCGCGCGCGTCCTCTCGGTCCTCGGGGCTCTTCTGCCTCCCGAAGCCTAGATCCCGAGCTCCTTCATCCGTTGCGCGAGCTTGCGCAGCGGGACGCCGAGCTCCTCCGACGCATGCGTCTTGTCACCGCCGGTGGCGTCGAGGGCGCGCCGGATGCGCGCCGCCTCCCCCGCCTCCCGCCATCTCTCCGCGGTCTCCTCGAGAGTTCCGTCCAGGGAAGGATGCCGCGGCTCCGTTTCGCCCGCCACGCCGACGACGATGTCCTGAGGCCGGACGACGTCCCCCGAGGCGAGGAGGACGGCACGTTCGACGACGTTGCGGAGCTCGCGCACGTTGCCCGGCCAGTCGTGCGCCGCGAGCCTCTCGAGCGCGGCCGGCAAGAAAGCGGGCGTCTTCTTCTTCACCTGGCGCGCCGCGGAGACCGCGAACCCGCCGACGAGCGCGGGAATGTCTTCCTTTCGCGCGCGAAGCGGCGGCAGCCGCACGGGAAAAACGTCCAGCCGGTAGAAGAGATCCTCGCGAAATGTGCCCGCCTTCACGAGGGACGCGAGCTCGCGGTTCGTCGCGGCGACGATCCGGACGTCCACGGCGATCGGAACCGTGCCGCCCACACGGAGAAACGTGCGTTCCTCGACGGCCCGGAGGAATTTCGCCTGCGCCGCCGGCGGGAGCTCGCCGATTTCGTCGAGGAAAAGCGTCCCGCCGTCGGCCAGCTCGAAACGCCCGGCCCGCCGTTCGTTCGCGCCCGTGTATGCGCCGCGCTCGTGTCCGAAGAGCTCGTTCTCGACGAGGCTCTCGGGCAGCGCGGCGACGTTCACGGCGACGAACGGCCCGGGGGCGCGTGGCGAGAGCGCATGCACGGCCCGCGCGAACAGCTCCTTGCCGGTCCCCGACTCGCCCGTGAGGAGAACCGTCACGTCGGAAGCCGCGGCCCGGCGAATCCGCTCCAGGGCTTCTGCTAGGGCCCGTGACGTCCCGACGATTTCCGGCATTCCTCGGAGGCCCGCCTCGGCGGCGAGAAGCCCGTGGGCGACGGCCGCCCGGCGGGCGCGCACGTGACGCGCGACGAGAAGGAGGAGGAGATCCGGGTCGACCGGCTTGCTCAGAAAGTCGGCCGCGCCCAGCTTCATCGCGGCGACCGCGGTCTCGACGGTTCCGAAGCCGGTGAGGACGACGACAGGGAGCGCGGGGTCCGAGGCCGTGGCCGCCTTGAGCACGGCGAGACCGTCGGCACCTGGCATCTTGAAATCCGTGAGGACGAGCGTATAGCGCCGCCCCTCGGCCAGGCGGCGCAGCGCTTCCTCGCCGGTCGCGACGGCCTCGACGCTATAGCCCTCGCGGGTCAGCGTCTCTTCGAGCATCGCGCGGAGGGACTCCCGGTCCTCGACGAGCAGGATCTCCGCGGACATCGAAACGCCGGGATCCGGCCTCGTCAGGAGCCCGGAGGCCTGGAAGTCGTCTTCGGGGCTTCCGAGCCCGGAATGAAGGTTCCGTTCGCCGGATTCCCGGTCGGCGGATTTGCCATGGGTGGGGCGACGTCGCCCCTCGGAACCGTAATGTAGGTCGGAGGCGTTGGCGCGGGCGCCGGCGTGGGTGCTGCCTCGGCCTCTCCTTCCGGTTTGGGAGGCGCGCTGCCCGGCGCGCGCGCGCCGGCCGCGGCGTCGCCTGCCGGCTTGACGGGAATGCGGATCTGCCAGTGAGGAATGTAGCGGTACGACGCCGCCTCCCCTTCGAGCGGGGCGCTCGCCGTGAAGGTCGACTTCTCTCCCGGCGCCAGCGTGTCTTTCGCGAGCTGCGCGAATGCCGACGAGAACGTCTTGCCGTCCTTGCCGACGATTTCCACCGTGATGGCAACGGCCGTCACCTCGCCGGAGCCGCCGTTGACGACGGAGCCCGAGAATGCGTAGCCGTCCTTCGAGCGCGTCACGCTCGTGTTCGCGACGTCGACCCGTCCGTCGCCGCTGCCTTCCTTCGTCACCGGCGCCTCGTCGCCGATTCCGTGCGCGATCGTGTCGTCCGTCAGGACGACCGCCGCCCGGCGGCCGGTCTTCTGCTTCGCCGCTTCCGCGGGCGTGAGAGGTTTCAGTGGGTTCGGCGCCGGGAGCGGCTCGGTGGCGGCTACACGCGCTTTCTCGGCCGCTGTTTTCTCGAGGTCGATCTCACTGAGGGGGAGGGACAGGAGCACCCCGTCCGTCGTCGTCAGGAGCGCGAGGCTGCCCTTCTGAACGAAGGGCTTCTTCGTGACGATCCGGCGACCGTCCTTGAGCCAGATTTCGTCGGCCCCCGCAATGCCCGCAATGCCCACGAGGCCCGCGAGGCATGCGAGGACGGCCACCGCCAACATCAGCCGTCGCATGGGACCTCCTTCCAAATCGAGAACAACCCTATTTTACACCCGGAGGTGCTCCAGGCGGTGCGCGCGGCTCCGCGTCGCGCAATGTCAGCGCGAACTCTCTCGACGCGCGCTCGAACGGAACCCGGCGGCTCTCGTCCGGATCCCACCCGACCGGAGCCGCGCCCGGCCCGGGTGCGGGCGCATTAAGGAGCGGCGGGAATTCGAGCGGGGGCGGAGGGCCGTCGCCTCGCCTCCAGCGGTGCTCGGCCTTCGCAGTCCACGCGAACCTCAGGGTCCCCGCGGACCTCCGCCCCCAGTCCACCTGGAATTCCTCGACGTCCTCGCCAAGATGCGCGATCTCCCACCGGCCGTTCCCGGCGAATTCGGCGACGGCCAGAAAGGGATGCGGGAACTTCATGGACGGCGGATCGTTCGTGGCATCGTAGTCGGGGACCCGGCCGGCGGGCCCGCGCGCGACGAACCAGACGACGTCGTCGAGGAGGCCGCCCGTCACGGGCTCCAGGAGCGCCCGCACCGCATCCGTCTTTCCGCGAGGGTTCAGGCGCGCCGCCTCCGCGTCGGTGAAGTCGAGACGGATCTCGAGAGCGGCGCCGGCCTCCCGGGAGCGATTCCACTCGCGGACGAGTGCAACGGCCGAACGGCCCTCCCGATCCGCCACCAGGAAAAACCGTTTCGCGCGCCGCGTCGCCGCCCCCAGCCTTTCGGCGACGGCGCGAGGCTCGTCCTCGGGGCTCGGGCCCGCGCTGCCAGAGGCGCCAGAGAGAGGCCCAGCCCGGAGCCACACGGACGACGCATCGCCAGTAATCCAGGCGCTCCCGTCACCCCCGCCCGCACCCCCGGACCCCCCGCGCAACAGCCGGACGGCGAGGAGGGGCGTGCGTATCACCCCACGGACGCCGAACTGATCGGTGCCCGCTCGAACGGCGACTGGAGCTCCCGAGACGTCCTTGTAGCCTGTGTCTTCTTCCGCCCTCGTGTTGTCCGCTATCGGGCGAAAGGCCTCTCCTGGCGGGACGCCCCCCCGGCCCGCTTCCCTCACGTCCCGCGCGAGAGAGCGAGAGGCCGCCTCGAGCACACCGCCGAGGCCGGGATCGTCCTTCTCGACGACCAGAAGCCTCGTCCTGAGGTCGATGAGCCTGAGAACCGCCACGATGACGATGGCGAGCAGAAGCAGTGTGAGGCCGAGCTCTCGAAGGGAGAACCCTCTCGGCCTCACGTACGCACCCGGCCCCGCGATCACATTCGAATACTAGCGGGAACTCCGGGATCCTCCAGGGACTACTTCTGCTCCTTCCACCACACGGGTGTGAAGTTCGGCAAGCCCGGCAGCGCAAGCGGGGGAATATTGACCTGGATGAGCTTTGCCACGTCTTTTCCGACGCCGCTCTGCGCGGCGAAGGCGCCGTCGCCCGTCACGACGAGTCCGGACGAGGCACCCGCGCCTGCGGCGTATACGATCGTCGCCTGATTCGCCGTGAAACCCGGAGGGGAGCCCGTGGGGCCCCACTTCGGCACGCCGCCCGCGGAAATCGCAAATACCACCTTGAGGATGTACGAGTAGCCGTTACAGCCGAAGTCGGGATCGAAGACCGTGAAGAAGACGGTCGGCGACGTCGCGTTCGTGACGAGGAGCGGCGAAGACGTGATCTGGGTGTGAATACCGAGGCTCGTGTGGACGCCCGCGATGTACGTCGGGTCGCACGTCGGGCCGGGACAGGCGCCCGACTGAAGCGGAATACCGGCGATGACTTCCTTGATGACGTGCGGCGCCAGGGCTCCCGCACCGAGCGCTACGGTGCCAAACAGGGGATCACCGATCTTGTACGGATTCGTCGCGACGAAGAGGGTTGGGACGAACACGGGGAGCCCTGGATAAGCTGCCGGCGGGGCGCCGCTACGGTTCACGTTCCAGCCCGAGACGGTCGGGCTCGTCTCGTAGAAGCTGCCGCTCGCTAAGGCGTAGACCTGATACCCGAGCGTTCCGATCCCGTTCGCTGCCGGTGAATAGTAGAGCGGCTGGGGGCCGCCCGCCGCCGCGTTGAGGTCGATGAGGACCGTCGAGGTCGGGGCCGCCCAGGCTCCAAAGATCGCGTTGAGGCGGCCATTCGTATCCCCCTGGAGCGAGAGATTCGCCAGGTTGTCGTTCTGGAAGCCCGAGGCGTTCGTCTGGAATAAAATCGAGTCCGTAAATGTCTGGTGGCCGACGAGCGGGTCGGGCGGAGGGGTCTGGGGCACGACCGCCGTCGTCGACAGGAGCGTACCGACGGTCGGATCGACCACGAAGATGTTCGCGCTCAGCTGCGCGTTACGGATACTTGCCGGGTTGATGCCGGCTCCGAACGTCATCTTGCTCGTAATGAATGTGTCGGCCGCGACCGCGGGCACGCTCCAGGAGCCGAAGAGGCCGGCATAGTCCGACGAATTCTTCGTCCAGAGAACATCTACCGGCTTTCCCGCGTTGGCACCGCCGAAGGCGCCGTAGCCCGGGTCCGCGGCCACGGCCGGCGCGATGATCCGGCCCGGATAGGGGTGCGTGATGTCGATCGCGGCGACGAGGTCGCCTCCCGCTCCCTCGGTGAGGAACCCGATCGTCTTGTAGCTGTTCGTCGGAGCGTCGAACCATATGTCCGCGAACCTCAGGGAGCTCGCGATCCCCCAGGTGTGCTGGTCGAACAGGAACCCTGCGTTCTGTCCGGTGTCGGTCGAAACCGAGCTATCCGGGTCGAAGAAGTTGTTGTAGAGATCGATCTGGCTCGCGATGAGGTTCGGAGGCAGAAGCGCGATCACCTCGGCACCGTCTTCGAGGTCGAACGCATGCAGGAACCCGTCGTCCGCGCCCAGCCACGCGAGCTTGCGCCGGCTCCCGTAAGTTCCCTCGAAGGAGCTGTGGCTCGAGACGTTCCCCAGCTGAAAAAATCTCTGCGGGGGGCCCACGATCGCGGGCGTCACGTTGATGGACGGACCCAGGAGCCAGTTGCGCTTGACCGACGCCTCGGTCCCGTCGTTTCCGCGCATGAAGTCGATGACCGAACCCGCGCCCAGAGGGCCGATCGGGCCTGGTATGGCGGCCCCTGCGGTCGTGATCCCGCAGCCGCCGCAAAGAGCGTCGATGGCCCCGGCGTTCGCCGCGATGATCTCGATGAGGGCGCCCGTGGCCGGATCCCACGTGAAGAGCTGACGGCGCGGCGTACCGGCCGTTCCGTCGGGCGTCGGGTGCCACGGCTGCGACGGAGTCGTCAGGACGGCTCCCGCGTCCCAGACGTCGACGATCGCGAGCGGGTTCGTGACGTCTTTCGCCTTGATGTGACCCTGCCAGAGCGGATACGTCGCCGAGGTGAGGACGACCTTGTTTCCGAGGCCGACAGCTGCTCCCGAAACAGGAGCGCTCGTGGTGTAGTCGCCGCTCGCCGAGCTCTGCACGATCTTGATGAAGGCGTTGTAGAGCGCCTTGGCGTCGCTCGCGAAGAAGGCGTAGTCCTTGAGGTCTGCCGCCGTCGGAACCGTCTGGTCCGGGCCAAAGTGGTTGATGCCCGGATTCGGCGCGCCTGGCCCGCTCTCGTTCGTCGGAACCGCATTTCCGGCGGTCTCGGGAGCCGGGCTGATATGCGGCAAGCGGATATCTCCCCGCAAGACCGGTGGGTCGGTCGTGTCGTAGAGGACGAATCCAGCGTCCTTCTTTTTCGCGTTCGCATCGGTGCGTCCGCGATACGCGACGCGGTTCAGCTCGCAACGCGAGATGTCGGACGAGATTCCGATCGCGAACGTCCGGGTTCGCACGATGGCGTCTCCGGCCGCTGCCTGATGCGCGTTCAGATACATGGCTTCCGCGGCACCCGGAGGGAAGTTCGTGAAATCGAGCCCGTTCTTGTCCGGAGTGCACCCCGCGCCCCAGGCCGAGTCCGCGGGAGCACCCGTATTGCAGACGTTCGACTCGCCGTCTGTACAGAGAATGACCCCGTAGGCCCGGTTACATGCCTTTCTCGGGTCCGCGCCCCACGTCCTCGTCATGGCGAGGTCCGCCTGGTCGATCGCGCCCTTGATGGGCGTGCCGCCACCCACCCCGAGGCCGGGATTCGGTCCGGTGTTGAAGTAGTGGAGCCGCATGTAGCTTTCGATGGCCGTGACGTCGCCGGAACCGCTGTCGACGATGGCAATTGGAACCTTCTCATCCCAGTTCGTTCCGTCCCCGCAGGCCCCGGTCGTCGACGCGAACGTCATGAGGCCCCAGTTCACGACGTCCTTCGTCGTGCCGACGACGTCCCGATAGACGTTCTTCGTCCAGGAGGGCTGTTTGCCGCCTCCAAACAGGATCACGGTTGGATCGCCCGCCTTGGGTACCTGGGTCTGGCCTCCGATTACGGCGCCGCCCTTTGTCTGCCAGCCCGCCGGGAAGGACAGAGGCGTCCCCGTCGTGCCGGGGATGGAGTTTCCACTGACTTCCGTCGTCTCGTCCATCAGCGTGGGAACCAGGCCGTTGAGCCCGAGGGGCGGACCCGGGTCCGGTCCATAGACGATGTCGTTGTTCGGAGGAATCCCGTAGCCATAGTTCAACGTCCAGGCCCAGCCGTCGTACGTCGCGGCCGTTCCGTAGGGCGCGGCCGCGTAGACGGTCGGAGGGTTCGCCAGGTCGGAGTACTTGCGGGAGCCCGTCGTCGGGACCCCCGGGTGATAAAGCGGCGGGTGGGCGGGATCGTAGTTCGAGAACAGGAACGGCGCGTTCGGATCGGGCCAGTCCCATGTTCCCCTGGAGTAATAGATTCCGGGCTTTTCACCCTCGACATCCGTCGAGGTCGGCAACGCACAGGCCGGCAATCCGACGCCGCAGTCGTGATTGTAGGCTCCCACCGTGGGCTGTGACGGAGCCGTGTACTTCCATGCGCCCGCTGTCTCGCTGTGCAGGATCGGATCCGGCCAATCGTTCGCGCTCGCCCCGCCGTTCGGCGCCTTGTAGTCCGTGTAGATCGTCACGGAGTCACCCAGGACGTTCTTGAGGATCGCGAGCCGCGACGGCTGCTCCCACCGAAGCGCGTAGCGCCAGCGGTGGCATCCCGCGCCCGCGGCGGGCGGCACGGGCGTGGGCGTGGCGACGGCCATGAGAGCCGCGATTCCCATCGAAACGCCATGGGGCTCGCGCGGGAGGAAGGCCTCGAAAGAATCCGAATCTGAAGCGAGGTCCGCTGGCCCGTGACCTGACCCGCTCCACGCAACCATCGCCACCGGCTCCGGCAGGCCACGAGGCCGCGCCGAGGCCTGGACCGGCTGCCGTTCGTCCGGCTTCACGAGCGGGTTTCTCGGGATGTTGAGGTCGTTGATCTTGACGGTCGGCGTGCGCGTCGGCGTGCCCGTGGGCGTCCAAGACGGCGTGTACGTGAACGTGGGCGTCGTCGTGGGCGTCACCGTCGGGGTCGACGTGGGCGTCGTCGTCGGCGTCGGCGTAAGAGTCGGCGTATTCGTCGGCGTCACGCTCGGCGTCGAAGTCGGCGTCACGGTCAACGTGGGCGTCGACGTGGGCGTCATCGAGGGCGTAAGGGTCGGCGTGACCGAGGGCGTGTTCGTGGGCGTCGGGGAAATCGTCGGAGTCCACGTCGGCGTGTAGGTCGGCGTGACCGTGGGCGTATACGTCGGCGTCCCCGTCCACGTCGGCGTGTTCGAAGGAGTCGACGTCGGCGTCACGGTGGGCGTCGGCGTGACCGTGGGCGTGGTGGTCGTGGTCGAGGTCGGCGTCACGGTCGGCGTCACGGTCGGCGTCGGCGTCCCGGTCGGCGTGTCCGTCGGCGTCCCGGTCGGCGTGACCGTGGGCGTCCGCGTCGCCGTGCCGGTCGGCGTCGACGTGGGCGTCACCGTGGAAGTCGGCGTCACGGTCGGCGTACTCGTGGGCGTGTCCGTCACCGTGAAGGTCGGCGTCACCGTGGCCGTATCCGTGGGCAGATTGGTCGGCGTGCTCGTCACCGTGGCCGTCCGCGTCGGCGTGTGCGTCGGCGTGCGCGTGGGCGTTCTCGTCCGCGTCGACGTTCTCGTCGGTGTCCGGGTCGGCGTGTTCGAGGCCGTCGACGTCGGCGTGACCGTGGGCGTGATCGTCGGCGTCGGTGTGATCGTCGGCGTTCTCGAAGCCGTGTAGGTCGGCGTGACGGTGGGCGTGATCGTCGGCGTCGGCGTTCGGGTCGGCGTGTCCGAGGCCGTCGAGGTGGGCGTCAGGGTAGGCGTGTTCGTCGAGGTCCCCGTCGGCGTCACGCTTGGGGTCGAGGTCGGCGTCGGCGTCAGCGACGGCGTGTTCGTCACCGTGAAGGTCGGCGTGACCGTCGGCGTGGACGAGGGGGTGCTCGAGGGCGTATTCGTGGGCGTCACGGTCAGCGTGGGCGTGACCGTCGGCGTTGAGGTCGGCGTCTCGGACGCCGTCGAGGTCGGCGTCAGCGTCAGCGTGGGCGTGAACGTCAGCGAGGGCGTCAGCGTGGGCGTCTCGGTAGGCGTCACGGTGGGCGTGATCGTTTCCGTGGACGTTGGCGTCACCGTTGGCGTCACCGTCGGCGTTTCCGTCGGCGTGACCGTCGGCGTATTGGTCGGGCCCGGGTTGCCGTCGAGGCATGTCACGCTCCAGACGAGCCGGCCGACGGAATCCTCGTCCTCGACGAGGGAGTGTCCGGTCACGTCCCAGCGCATCGAGCCGCTGACGTCCTGGAGGATGAGGAGGTTCGAGCGGAGAAGCTGCGCGGTGAGCTGGCGAAGGGGGTCGAACCCTTCCGTTCGGATCGCACCCTGCACAGTGCCCGCCCCGCCAAAGGCCATGGCGAAGAGAAGCAGGAAGGCGCACCCTTTCCTCACCGAGACCGGAAGAGCGACGGAGCGGCGAGGTTTCGTCATGGCTTTCTCATCCAATCACGGCTCTCAAGGGCCGATTGCGGCGGTCGCCGACCCGGTAATGGTGTTCGTTCCACCTTGGTTCACGTTTTTCTGTGCTCCGGTCGATCCCCCGCCGGTCGTCAGGAGGAGCTGCTCCTCGACGATCTTCGTCACGACGACACCCGCCGCGAGCCGCACGGTTCCGACCGAAATGAGGTTCACGATGTTGTCGTTGTCGACGGTGTCGGTGCCCGTCGCGTCATCCACGTTGTTGCGAAGGTAGAGCGAGTATGTGACCCGATCCACGACGGAGACCCCTGCGGGTGGCGGGATCGGGACGTCGAGGTATGCCCGGCGATCCAACAGGAGGCAGCCGGCGTTCGAAATGGTGGAAAGGTCCAGCACCTGCGCGTCGTATCCCCCGCCGGGCACCTTCAGAGTCGGTGCCGAGCGGGCCGCAAGAATGAGCGACAGAGTCTGGACGCCACAGGCCGCCGGGGCGAGGTTGATGACTTCGGTCAGGAGGGCCTCGCCGCGCCTGAGGCCCGCGTCCGCCGCGTAGAAGCCCGCCTTCGAGATGCGCGTGTTGCCCGACAGGCGGTCCTCCATGGACGTGAAGTACGCGATGCCGACTCCCACGATCGTCAGGACGAGGAGAACGAGGATCACCGAGATGAGGGCGCTGCCGCGTGTTCTCATCGTCATCCCCTCGGAATCCGGTTGCGCAGCATCAGGGTCGCCGTCGCGCGGTAGTGGTCGAACTGATCGTAAAGAGGCTTCAACCCGACCATCGTCACGGCGTGATCCTCCGAAGCCGGACGGAAATGCTGGTTAGGGGTCTTGGTCGGGTCCGCCACAACCAGGTCGTCATCCGCGCCCACGTTCGTGAGCTGACGGGCGCCGATCGGGAGGAGCGGGGATCGCCCCGTGACGGAGAACCTGAGGCCGATCACGTTTGCGATGTCGAGAGCGGGAGGACCCGCGGCGAAATTCGGCCCCGCCTGGAAGGGAACGCGCCCGGTGCATCCGGGCGCCGCCAGCGCCGCGCATCCGGGAGCCGCCGGATTGATCGTCTGGGAGGCCGTATTCCAGACGAGCCCGCCCCCTCCCGCGGCCGCGTCCTGCGAGAACACGTAGGCGACCTGCAGATCCTCCACGTTCTCCATCACGTTCGTGAAGGCCACACCCGGGTTGTCCGTGTTCGGGTCGAAGAGACCGAGCTTCTGCTGCAGCTTCGGAAGCCCGTCGACGCTGTCCGTGAGGACGCGGAAGGAGATCACTTGAAGACCCGTGACGAGGAAAACCGGATCCGTGAGGCTCGCGACTGGGTTCGGGGCGGCGGGAAGCGCCGCCGTGGCCGTATCGGCCGTCACGTGAATGTTCTTGAAAGAACCCGCGGTCGTGTCGGTGCAGAGCCCGTCCACCAGATAACCCGCGGCCGGAATGCTCACGTAGGACCATCTCCCGTTCCTGTCGACGAGCATGAGGAGGGCGCTCGGCGTCGTTCCGTCAGATCCCGTCGCCGCCTGAAAGGCCAACCGATTCGCCGCATCGTCATTCAACGGGCCGCAGCCGACCCGGAAGTTGAACCACAAATCGACGTTCGCCCCGAGCGCCGGGAACCCCGTCGGCCCAGGCCAGGCCTGGTACCGGGCGGGATCGAAGGGAGCCACCATCGTGATCACGTCGGTTCCGACATCGCCGAACGCGGTCGAGGTATTGGCGGGCCTGAGCCCGCTCGCCGGCAGGAGAGAGTTCAAGGGCTCCGCACCCAACCCAATCCCGACGAGGTTGTTGTACGAGGCCTGCGTCGAGACCCCGTTGAGGTTGTAATACATGACCAGCGCGTTCGGGCTCGGGTGCGCGGAATCGACGTAGTTGGCGTCGGAAGCACCCGCGAAATAGTATGAGAGGTAGTCGGTCGCGCGGCGTGCCGCCTGGCGGGGAAGCATGAAGTACTGCTGCCGTTCCGCGAAGGCGCGCATCTGGAAAAGCATCGTCATCGCCACGACGAGGATGATGACGAGGAGCAGCAGCGAAACCATCGCCTCCAGAAGCGTGAAGCCCCGGGACAGGCCCCGGCGCCCGCGGCCATGGCTCTTGCTACTGTTACTGTGTGAACTGGGCCACATAGTCCACTCTCTTGCCGCCGCCGTTCGTGCCGATTCCCAGGTAACGCGAATCGCCGGCAGCGGCGGCGGCGGTCGTCGGCACTGCCGAGACCGTGATCACCCAGACGGCGACGCCGCTGTTCAGCGTCTGGTTCGCGTCTTGCGCGATCCTGTAGCTGATCTGGTACGGGCCGTTCGACGTTTCCATCACGTTCGCTCCCGCAGGACCCCAGAACGCCCACCCGGAATCGCCGCTGAGGTACGGAAGATTCCTGGTGACCGCACCGAGCGCGGGGATGTCGGTGGTGCCGATCACGGCGTCCGTCGCAAGACCGCGCGACGTCACGTAGTAGTACCAGCGGATGTTCTCGACGACCTGCTGGCACTTGAAGAGCAGCTGCGTGCGCGCCGCCGAGCCCTTGTTGACGATGAGCGACACCGAGAACATCTGGAGAATGCCCACGAGGACGAGCGCCATGATGCTCATGGCGAGGAGCACCTCGACGAAGCTGCTGCCACGGCAGGAGCGGAAGCGGCGGTGCATGCGGAAGTTACGCTCAGCCATTTTGATCCACCCACGCAGGCGTAGAGTCCTTGATCTGTTTGACGACGCGAACGCTCCAGACGGGGTTGATGTTGAGAATGTACCGCGTCGGAGGCTGGAAGGTCTGGTTGACGACGTCCACGTGCGTGAAGACGAGCGTGGCCGGCCCCGCGATCTGCCGGCCCGTCGAAGCGGGGAGGCCGGCGTTCGGAGCGAAGGGCTTCGGGCCGACCGCCATCGCGCGCCCCTGGAGGTCGCACATGATGACGCGCGGAGCGGTCCAGAGCAGGGCGTTGTCCGACCAGAGCGTCGACTGGATCTCGGCCGTGTTCAAGACGGACAGGCAGAACTCCTGGTCCACACCGGAGATCCCCAGCGTTCCGGAGAGCCCCTTCACGATGATGTTGTACTGGTCGATGAGGAGATCGGGGCATGCGGCCGTCGGCACCCTCTGAAAACATTCGAGGACTTCGTCTCCCGTGGACGACAAGACGCCGCCGGGAGCGCTCTGGTCCCCGACCAGGTAGATGGGGAGAGTACGGGAGGCTCCCGCGATGACGAGAGGACCCACCTGCACGAACACCGGGTTGCCGCGGCGGAACATCTCCGAGTACGCGCGCTGGAGGAGGACCTTGATGTCCGAGGAGGCGCTCTGGAGCTTCTGGCGTTTCCAGGCCCTCGAGATCTCGCCTCCGCCGATGACGGCGATGATGCCGAGGATCATGATGACCACCAACAGCTCGACGAGGCTGAATCCCCTCCGGCCGCGCGGACGGGCCGAGCACGGGATCGGACTCAGGAGCAAAAGCGGCCGGTTCTTGCGGTTCTTCATCGAGAAAGTCCGTCCCTTAAAAGCGAGGTTCGTGCCCAACCTCTTTCTTGGAAGCCAAATGATTCCTGGAAAGCATGTTACACCCGTCGAGAGGCAAGGTCATCACCGCCATCCCACGCACGAACAGACACTTTTCGTAACACTCAATGCCCGGCGGCGGACGATTCCCGCGCAAGGCGCGAACCGGCGCGCTCGGCTACGATAGAGAACATGGAGCTTCGCTGATGGTCTTCGAGAAGCTGCGCGGCCTGCGTTCCGAGCCGGCCTTCGTCGCCCAGCTCCGCGAGCATAAGTGGACGAGCGACCAGCAGAAGAGAGAGCTCCTCGAGAAATTCCAGAGCGTCTCGAAGCCGGACGTCGAATGGGTCGCCTGGACGGCCCTCGACCAGACCCCGGAGATTCGGGCGGCGGGCCTCGCGATCCTGAAACGGCGCCACGATCGGGCCGGCCTCGAGGCGCTCGTCCCTCTCCTCAAGACCCGCTCGGAGGCCGTCCGGCGCGCGGTCATGCGTTTTCTGAAAGACCTCGCGGGCCCGCAGCTCGGACCTTTCCTCCAGGAGGTGGCGTCCCGCGGCGACGACTTTGCGCGGCTCGCGGCCCTCGATCTCGCGCGTGAGCTGCCCGCCGAGGCCGCCTTCGACATCGCGCGCCGAGTCCTCACCGCGGCGAACCCCGCGGTCCGCGCCCGCGCCCTGAAGGCCGTGAGCGAGATGAGCTTCGAGGGAAGCGCGGCGGTGGCCGCGAGCCTTGCCGTTCCCCTCCTCCAGGACGAAAGCGAGGAGATCCGGTACTCCGCCCTCGCCGTTCTCGAGAATAATCCGAACGAGAGCTACTTCCCGGACGTTCTCCAGATGGCCCGCACGGGCGGCGGGCGCGTCGCGGAGGCCTCGTTCGCGGCCATCAAGCGCCTGCTCGCGTCGGCCAAGCAGGATCACACCCCGGAGATCGTGCCGCTCCTGGCCGACGGGAACGCGCTCGTGCGCCAGGGCGCCGTGAATCTCCTCATGCCCTTCGCGCCGGAGCTCCTCGCGCGCCGGCTTCTCGAGCATTTCCGCGGCTCGTTCGTCTGGGTTCGCGACCGCGCGGTCGAGACGGCCCGGGACGGTCTTCCGGGGTTCGTGAACGCGCTCCTCACGCTCACGAACGATCCCGATCCGGCGTTCGCGAAGGCGGCGTCGGAAATGACCCTTGCGCTTTCCGACGTCAAGGCGCTGCCCGTGTGGATCAAGCTCGTGGACGACCGCGACCTCTGGGTACGGACGCGGGCCGTCGAGGCGCTCGGCCGCTTCGGCAAGGGAAACGACGACGTCCTCGCGCGCCTCCTCGCAGCGCTGAAAGACCCGGAGCTCGTCATCGCGGCCGCATCGGCCGTCGGGGATCTCGGCGACAAGCGCGCCGCGCAGCCGCTGCTCGACGCGTTCAAGGCCGCCGCGACGCGTCCCGACGTCCAGATGGAGATCCTCGACGCGATGGGACGGCTCGCGCTTGCCGAGCCCGGAGTGCAGTCGCAGATCGCGACGATCTGTTCGCGGGTCTCGCAGATGGCACAGCTGGACGCCGCGGTTCGCGAACGCGCCCGCCGGCTCGTCGGCAGGCTCTCGGGCGACGACGCCCGCGACGCGCTCCCGAATATCGAGCCGGAGATCGAGGCCGTCAACCTCTCGGGCAACATCGGCGCGCGGCTCGTCGAGTTCCTCGCCGACACGGTCAAGCACGGCGCCTCCGACCTCCACCTCGCGACCGGATTCGTGCCCCATCGGCGAGTGCAGGGCGTTCTCGAGCCCGTGGATGCGCCTCCTATGACCCGCGCGCGTGCGGCCCAGCTCATCCGCGAAGTGCTCGACGAGACGGAGTGGAAGCGTCTCGAACGCGAGCGGCAGATCGACGTCTGCCTGAAGCTGCCCGGACTCGGGCGCTTCCGCGCGAACTTCTATTCCCAGCGCGGCGGCTTCGACGCGTGCTTCCGCGTCGTCCCGAAGTCGATTCCGACGATCGAGGAGATCGGGCTCCCCTCCTCCCTCTCCGACGTCCTGAAGTTCACGCAGGGACTCGTCCTCGTGACCGGCCCCTCAGGATGCGGGAAGTCCACGACGCTCGCGGCGCTCATCGACCGAATCAACGAAACGCGCCCGTGCCACATCATCACCGTCGAGGACCCTGTCGAGTTCGTCCACCAGAACAAAGAAGCGCTCGTGAACCAGAGGCAGGTGCCCCACCACACGGCCTCGTTCGCGCGAGCGCTCAAGGCCGCCCTCCGCGAAGACCCGGACGTGATCCTGGTGGGCGAGATGCGCGACCTCGAGACGATCTCGCTCGCGATCACGGCCTCGGAGACGGGCCACCTCGTGCTCGGCACCCTGCACACGACCAATGCTCCGGCGACGATCGACCGCGTCGTCAGCTCCTTCCCCCCCGGTCAACAGGGCCAGATCCGCGTCATGCTCGCGGACTCCCTGAAGGCCGTCGTCTCCCAGGCTCTCCTGCCGCGCCGCGGGTTCGCGGGCCGCGTGGCCGCCTTCGAGATCCTGCGGACGACCTCCGCGGTGTCCGCGCTCATCCGCGAAGGAAAGACGCATCAGCTTCCGTCCCAGCTCCAGACCGGCCAGAGCGCCGGCATGATCACGATGGACCAGTCGCTCATGAAGCTCTGCGAAGAAGGCAAGGTGGATCCCGAGAGGGCCCTCGAGAAGGCGCTCAAGAAGGAACCCTTCGAGAAGCTACTCGCCGACGAGAGGCAGGCGCTCGAATGAGCGAGGCGCCTCCCGTCCGTGCCGCCGAGACGGGCGCGAACCGGATCGACACCCTCCTCCGGATCGTCGTCGACAAGAAGGCCTCGGACCTACACCTCGCCGTGGGCTCGCCGCCGATGGTCCGCGTGGACGGCGATCTCATACGGCTGAAGTGGCGCACGCTGACCGAGGAGGAGTACGAGAGCCTCGTCGCACCGATCGCCCCGGAGAAGCCCTTCAAGGACTGGAAGGAGACGGGCGACGCCGACTTCGGATACTCGATGGGAAAGATCGCCCGCTTCCGTGTGAACCTGTTCCGGCAGGAGCACGGGTCCGGCGCCGTACTCCGCATGATCCCGCCGAAGGTCCTCACGATCGAGGAGCTCGGACTCCCGCCCATCGTCGCGAACGTCGCGCGTGTTTCGCGCGGCCTCGTGCTCGTGACCGGCCCCACGGGATCCGGCAAGTCCACGACGCTCGCGGCCCTCCTCGACTGGATCAACCGCACCCGCGCATCGCACATCGTGACGATCGAGGACCCCGTCGAGTTCATCCACGCGCCCCTGAAGTCGCTCATCTCGCACCGCGAGCTCGGTTTCGACACGCCGACGTTCGCGGGCGCGCTCAAGGCCGCGCTTCGCGAGGACCCCGACGTCGTCCTCGTCGGCGAGCTTCGCGACCTCGAGACGATGTCGATGGCGTTGCAGGCCGCCGAGACCGGGCTCCTCGTCTTCGGCACGCTGCACACGAATTCCGCCGCGAAGGCGGTGGACCGCCTCATCGACAGCTTCCCCGCCGAGGAGCAGGAGCAGGTTCGAACCGTCCTGGCCGAAGTGCTGAAGTCGGTCGTCGCCCAGGTGCTGCTGAAGAGGAAGGGCGGCGGACGCGTGCCCGCGTTCGAGGTCCTCCGCGGCTCCTCCGCGCTCTCGAACAGCATCCGCGAAGGCAAGACGAACATGATCTCGACCCTCATCCAGACGGGCCGCAGCGGTGGGATGATCGGAATGGACCAGTACCTCGCGGATCTCGTCGCGGCAGCCACCGTCGAACCTGAGGAGGCGCTCGAAAAGGCCCTGGACAAGGAACAGTTCAAGGGACTCGTCGAGAAGCGGAAAACCGCGGCAAACCGCCCGCCGGCGCCCGCGGCGGGCGCCGCCCTCGAACCCTGAGAGCAACTCCCGATCGGAGAGGGAAGGCTCAGCCGGCCGCGGGCAGCGTGAGAACGAATCGCGCGCCGGAAAGCGCGCGTGAGCTCTCGACGGTCACGGCGCCGCCGTGGAGAAGCGCGATCTTGGCGACGAGAGCGAGGCCGAGCCCCGTCCCGGTGTCTTTCGTGGAATAGAAAGGGACGAAGAGCTTCCCGGCGGCCTCTTCGGGCACTCCCGGGCCGTCGTCCTCGACCGCGATCCGCGCGAAGCCGGCCGCCGCGCCCTCGCCGCAGAGGACGACGCGGCCCGCGCGGCCGCCCGCGGCCGCGGCCTCGCATGCGTTCTTCACCAGATTCACGAGCGCGCGCCGCACGAGGGCCGGGTCGGCGATCGCGGGCGCGAACGTCCCCGCTGCTTCCACGCGGACACCGGGCGTCAAAACGCGCTGCTCCTCGGCGATCTCGAGCGCGAGCGCGCGGAGGTCGCACAGGCCGGCCTCGAGCCGCTCGGGCCTCGCGAAAAAGAGGAAGTCGCCTGTCACGCGCGCCACGTGCTCGGCCTCGGCCTGGATCGCGTCGAGCTGGCGCCCGCGTGCCGCGGGATCGCTCGTCTTCGCGGCGAGGCGCGCCCATCCGAGAATCGTGCCCGTCGCGTTGCGAAACTCGTGCGCAATGCCCGCTGACATCTCGCCGAGAGCCGCAAGCTCGCGGCGGGACGAGAGCTCCCGCTCGAGACGCCGCGTGTTCGTGCGGTCCTCGAGGAACAGCAGGATGCCCATGATGGATTTTCCAGAGTCGAGGATCGGGACGGCCGTCAGCTCGAGCAGGCGCGCGCCCGCTCCCGTTCCGATCGCCAGCTCCAGGGAAAGAGTCGGCGAGCCCTTCCGCGCGGCCTCCGCCGCCGCGCGGAGAGCGGGCACCGCGTCGATCGCCGCCTCGGCTCCCTCGGCAAGAGCTCCCTCGCCGAGGCCGAGGAACTCGCGGGCGGGAGCATTCGCCTGCGTCAGGCGGCCCGCGGCGTCCACCACCACGAGCCCGCCCGGGTGCGAGCGCACGAGCGTCTCGGCCGTCACCGCGAGGTCGTCCGCGCGCCGCTTTTCGGAACGGCGGAGCCCTTCCAGCTCGACCGTGCGTTTCTTCAGCTCCTCGACCGTGCGTTGGAACGTGGCGATCGCCGTCTCGGCTTCGTCGCTGCCGGCTCGCGCCGCCGGCACGAGGCCTCCGACTCCGCGTGCCGTCTCCGTGAGGGCGTCGATCGGTTCCGAAAGGCGCCGGAGGAACGGCACCACGAGAAGAACGAGGACGCACGCGGCCGCGGGCACCGCGATCGAGAGGATGCGGGCATTGCGGCGGGCCTCCGCGATCGACGCTCCGTCCCAGACGACCCTCAGTATCCGCGTCTCTCCCGAAAGGGCGACGGTGATCGACGGAGCTCCGCGTTCGCCCCCCGCCACGACGGGCTCCGGAGAGGGCCGCTCGCCGGCCGGCAGCACGGCGGGCGCGAGCCCCGCGTCCGGGAGGAACTGGGCCTCGACGATGCGCTCTCCGCGCGCGTCGTAGAGCGCCGCCCCCCGCGCGTTCAGCTCGCGGAGAATCCGCGTAAGGGGCGCATCCGAGGCAAGCGCGAGCGCGGCGTCCGGCGTTCGGGCTAGGCGGTCCGCGACCGCGCGCGTTTCCACGGTCAGGCGCCGGAGATTCTCGCCGGCGCCCCACTCCGCGGTGTTCCGGAGCACGACGACGGCCGCGCCGGCGAGAAAGAGCAGCGTCGCGAGCCCGCCCACGATCACGATGCGCACCTCGCGCTCGAACCCGCGATCCGTCATGGCAGGAGCCTCGGAACCCAGGGCAGCCCCCCGGCGATCGCGTCCCAGGCCGGGCGACCGGCCACGAACGCCACGAGCTCACCGCAGGCGAGAAAGACACCGAACGGCACGTCGACGCGCGCGAGAAGCACGAGGAGCCCGCCCGGCGTCGCCTCGGCACGCGCCGCGAGAACCCGGAAGAAGTCGGCGCCGTCGTCGAGCGCGAGGCGCCCGTGCGCGGCCCGCTCGCCGCGCCGGGCCCGCGTCCTCGCGAGCCGGACGAACGCGAGGAGCCGGCCGGCCGTCGGGACGTCCGCCGCGAGCCGATTTCCTTCGGCTGCGGCCCCCGGAATCTCGCGGAAGCGTGCCGAGGCCGAAAGGACGCGGCCGTCCTCCCCGATGAGAAGCCCGGAACGTGCCGCCACCGCGCGAGCGGCCGAGGACGACGCGCGCGCGCGCCGCGCTTCGAGGGACCAGCGGAGCGCGCGCAGGAGCGTCGCGCCGCCCGCCACGACCGTGCCCGCGAGAGAGGCGAAAAAGAGCGTGAGAAAGACGCCCGCGGGTCCCGTGAACGCTCCCGCCATCGCGAGCATCTTCACGTCGCCTGCGCCCATGCCTTCCTGCCCACGCAGCCGTGCGTAGGCGCGGCGAACCCCTTCGAGAAAGAGCGCACCCAGGAGCGCCCCGAGGACCGCCTCGGCGAGGTGGCTCCCGGCCACCGCCCCCGCGAGATCGCGCCCCGAAGCCGGCGCGATGCGGTCGCGGAGCGCCGCGAGGACGAGGCCAAGCGCGAGAGTCCCGAGAGTCACCTCGTCGGGCAGCGTGCGCGCCTCGAGGTCGGTGGCCGCGAGGATCACCGACGCCGCTGCGAGAAAGGACGCCGAGGCCGCGACGAGCGTGGGCCCGTAGAGGAAGCCTGCCGCGAGAAAAAGCACCGCCACGAGCAGCTCGACGAGCGGGTAGCGGAGCGGGATGCGTGCGTCGCAGCGGCGGCAACGGCCGCGGAGAAGGAGCCAGGACACGACGGGCACGTTGTCGAAGAACGCGACGGGCTCCCCGCAGGACGGGCAATGCGAACCCGGGTAGACGACCGAAAGCCCGCGCGGCAGCCGGTGGATGCATACGTTCGCGAAGGAGCCCACGATCGCGCCCGTCGCGAAGAAGAGGCCCAGGAGGACGCCGTCGACGGCGCTCACGCGCGACTCTTTCCCGCGAGAACGAGGCCGAGGAGCACGACGAGTGACGCGATCGAAATCGCCGCGCCCACGCGGAAAGAGATCGGGCGGTAGACGAGCTCGAGGCGGTGGGCGCCCGCCGGCAGGAGCACCGCCGAAAGGGCGAGGTCCGCCCGGCGGAGCGCGACGCCCTGCCCGTCCACGGACGCCTCCCAGCCGCGATCGTACGCGCGCGTGAGGACGAGGAAGCCCGCCTCGGAAGCCTCGACGTCGACCCTCAGGAGCTCGGGCGCATCCGACACGACGCGCGCGACCGAGAAGCTCCTCCCCGAGCGCGAAAGTGGAAGGGGTCCGGCGGGAGGAGCGACGAGGACGACAGCCTCCGGGTCGAAATCCGGCGTGGCAAGGGCATGAAAGGCGTCGTCGTCATCCGCCTCCCGCGCCGACCGCGCGAAAAAAACGCGCCCCTGCGGCCGCGAGAGGGCGTAGAGGAAGACGCCGCCGCCCTGCCGCTCGAGCCGGGCTCCGGGAATTGCCGCCGGAAACGGCGACACGATATGCCGCACGTCCGCTAGCGAGAGAATCGTGCCCGCGTTTCCCCCCGAGAGCGCGGCGCCGAGGAGGCGCCTGCGCCAGGGGTTCCCGATGGGCGACGGCGACGCCGCAGAGGAAAGGCCGAGGGGCAGGTTCGTGTAGCCCGAGAGTGCGGCCCGCGCCCGCGCCGCGGCCTCGCCTCCCCACTCACCGCCCGTCTCGCGGCCGAGCGCGAGGAGTGCCGCCCCGTCCGAGGCGAAGGGAAAAACTCGACCCGGCGCTCCGGTCAGTCCCGCGACGAGAGGCGGCGAACCCTCGAGCCTGGCGGGCGCGAAGAGGCCGGCCGTCGCGCCGGCGAGAGGAAGCGCCACGAGCACGATGAGAAGGGCGCCCGAACGCGCGGGACCCGGCCGCCCGGTCATGCGAACGGACGCGAGCAGAATCCCGCCGGCAGCCGCAGCGATAAGCGTCGCCCGGGCCGTCACACCCGTTGCTCGCCCGGCCGCGAGCCCCGCGCACAGAAGTGCGACCGTGATCGCCGCGAAGACGAAGAGGGGTGCGAGACGGGCCGCGGCCGGCGCCGACACGCGGGCGCCGTCTTCCGGTTCGAGACTCTTTGGCCACGTGAATATCCGTCCGTATCGCCAGCCGTCGAGGCCGGCGCCCGCGAGACCCGCGAGAGCGAACAGCGTGAGGACGAACCAGCGCGCGGGGAACCTTATGCCGCGCGCGATTCCCAGATCCCAAAGAACCGGGAGTAGCCCTCCCCGCGCCCCAAGAGCGAGCAAGAGGCCGACGAGCGCGAGAATCGCAAGCCCCGCGAGCAGCCGCGGCCGCGCCGCCAACCCAGCGCCCGCCCCCGCCGCGAGGACGAGCACGAGCGGAGACAGCGCGAGCGTCGCGAGGTAGCCGCCCCGCCCAGGCTCCGGACGGAGCGTCAGGGCGTCGGGCGGCGGCAGGACGAGATCGAGAAAATCCGACGATCCGACGGGACGTGCGAGCGCCTCGGCGCGGGTTACGCCCAGCAGCCGTCCGGAGGACGCGGCGTATTCGAAGAAGGGAAGCGCCGTGGCCGCCGCCAGGGTCGCGCCGAGAAGAAGCCCTCCAAGGAGCCGCACGAACGGCCTGCCCGAATCGACTGTTCCGGCCGGCTCCTCGCGCCGCGTGAAGAATGCAAGAAGGACCGCACCCGCCGCGCCCGCGACCGCGACGGACGGCTCCCCGCCGAGGAACGAGAGAGCGAAGGCAACCGCGAGCCCCGCAGGCGAGCCGCCCGCTGCCGCGTAACGCGCCGCGGCGAAGAGCCAGGGGAGGAACGCCGCCGTTTCGAAGTTGTTGTACACGAGCGCGAGCGACAGGAACGCACCGCCCCCCACGTACGCCGACGCGCCGAGGAGCGCCCCCGCGCGCGAGGCGCCGAGGCCGAACAACCAGACCGCCATTCCGGACGAGGCGATCGCAAGATGGATGGCGATGCTCAGGAGCGGCCCCCAGATGCCAGGGAGCAGGAACGGAAAGTCCACCGGGTTGAGTACGCCGGACTGGAGCTGAGCGATCCACGGCTCTCCACACCCCGACAGGGGATTCCAGAGAGGCATGCCGGAGGCCCAGCGCACGGCTGTGTAGGCCTTCATCGGCCAGAAGAAATCGGCGAGGTCTCCGCGCGCGGGCAGCCCGCCCGAAAACACGCTCGGCACCAGGAATACCGCCGCGAACGCGAGCCCCATGGCGCCGCCCAGGAGCGCCGTCCGTCCCGTCGTCCCGCGGCCTTGCACCGTCACGATTCTAGGCCCGGAAAAGAAAAGAGCCCCCAAGAGGGGGCTCTCGAATCGGGACTCAGCGGGAGGACGATTACCGCTGCGCGCCCGCGGGGTATTGGACGAACTGGCCGTTGAAGAAGACGATGTCGTCGTTGAAGTTCGTCGTCTCACCGCCGACGTAGGTACCCGGTGCGCCGTCTTTGCCGTTGGACGCCATGGCATAGGCCTGCGGGTTGGCCCCGCTGTTCCCGTACAGGAAGTACGAGCTCCAACCGTCCACGACGGGCAGGAGGCGGATGTAGGTCGGCGCGACCTGTTTGTTGAATCCGCTGTTGGGGGCGCCGAACGACGTCGTCGGGAGACCCATACCCGAAGGAAGGGTCACCGCGGCCGCGGCCGGATAGTGGTTGAAATCGACGGCATACGCCTCGGCGGCCGTGCCCGCGGAGCGCAAGTCGGCCATCGTCCTCTTCTGCTTGGCGCGCTGGATGGCGTTGAGCAGGTTCGGAATGGCGATCGCGACGATGATGCCGATGATCGCGACGACGATCAAGAGCTCGATCAGCGTGAAGCCTTTGTTTTGGTTCCTCTTCTTCATGAAAATAACCCTCCTAGTTCCCTGCTCTGCTTTCAAGACGCGTGCCGTAGCCCTCCGAGGCTGAAACGGGCTCGTTCGGCAAGGATTTCGGCCCGAACAAGGGCGCCACGACGAATTTTTGTCAGAGAAGGCGGGAAGGGCGGGCCACCGTTTGTCGGGCCGCGGATGCTTCTCTCATCGCTGCGCGCCGTCGGGAAACTGCACGAACGTCCCGTCCACGAGAATGATGTCGGCGTTGAAATTCGTCGTCGCACCACCCAGGGGGCTCGTTTCCGGGACGCCGTCCGCACCCGTGGAGCAGAGGGCGAAGTCGCTCCGCGACACGCTCGTCCCGTAGAGGAAAAACGAGCTCCATCCGTCCACCAGCGGCACCCCGCGGATGTAGGTCGGACCGAGCGAGCCGGAGATCGCCCCGATCGTGCCGGTGGGCAGCGAAAGCCCCGACGGCAGAGAGAATGCCGCCGCGGCTGGATAGAAATTCTGGTCTGTGGCGTATGCCTCGATGGCGGTCGCGATCGTCTTCATGTCGCCCATCGAACGCTTCTGTTTCGCGCGCTGAATCGCGTTGATCATGTTCACGATCGCGATGGCGGCGATGATGCCGATGATCGCCACGACGATCAATAGCTCGATGAGAGTGAATCCCCGGCGTCTCGGCATGCTCCCTCGTAACCCGAATTCCCGGAAAAGCACTCAAGAAGCGTGCCTCGAATCGGGCGCCTCGGGAAATGGCCTTTAGAATAGGTCCAACGTGATCCCGCGACCACCCTTCGCGTCCGCCCTCACTCTCGAGCAGGAACTGGCTGAATTCGAGACCCTGAAACCGCGCCTGGCCGAAGTCTGGGATTCGATTTCCGGGCGTGACGATCAGCCCCATACCTCGGTCGTTGTGCCGTCGCTCACGCTGGACCAGGCGGAAATGAAAAAGCTCGACGGCGCCAGCTTTTACGAGGAAAGACTCCTTTTTCTCCTCATCCGGCTGCGCAACCCACGGGCACGCGTTGTTTTCGTGACCTCTCAGCCCGTTCATCCCCTCGTCCTCGAGTACTACTTCCAGCTCCTCGTCGGCATTCCCGCGAGCCACGCGCGCGGCAGGCTCACGCTCCTCTGCGCCCATGACGCCTCGCCCCGCTCGCTTACGGAGAAGATCCTGGAACGGCCGCGCCTCATCGAGCGCATCCGGCAAGGGATCCCCGATCGTTCGCGCGCGTATCTGACCGTCTTCAACTCGACGCCGCTCGAGCGAAAGCTCGCCGTTCTCCTCGGCGTGCCCCTGAATGGCGTCGACCCCGCCCTCAACTCGTACGGAACGAAGTCCGGAAGCCGGAAGATCTTCCGGGAGGCCGGCGTACCCGTGCCGGACGGCTTCGAGGACCTGAGGGACGATGCCGACATCGAGGCGGCACTCGTCGCGCTCAAGGAGCGAAACCCTGCCCTCCGCCGAGCGGTCGTGAAGCTGAACGACAGCTTCTCGGGCGAAGGCAACGCGGTCTTCCGCTACCCGGAGACGGGACACCTCGGCGATGCGGTCCACGCGACGCTCCCGAACGTCGAGTTCTCGGTGCCATGGGAGACCTGGGACGATTACCACGGCAAGTTCCGCAGGATGGGCGGGATCGCAGAAGAATTTCTCGAGGCGCCGCAAAAGATGTCGCCCAGCGTTCAGTTGCGCAGCGACCCGCATGGCGGCGTGATCCCGATCTCCACGCACGATCAGATCCTGGGCGGTCCGAGCGGACAGGTTTTCCTCGGCTGCCTCTTCCCCGCCGCGGACGACTACCGAATGCTCATCCACGACGCGGCGATGCGCATCGGCAAGGTCCTCGCCGCGAAGGGCGTCGTGAGCCGGTTCGCCGTCGACTTCCTCGTGACGCGGGAGAGCGACGATCTTCCCTGGAAGGCCTGGGCCCTCGAGATCAACCTCCGCATGGGAGGAACGACGCACCCGTACCTCGCGCTCCAGTTCCTGACGGGCGGGCAGCTCGACCCCGGAACGGGCCTCTTCCATTCGCCGCGCCGCTCGCCGAAGTTCTACCGCGCCACGGACAACCTGCAGTCGGAGACGTTCCGCGGACTCCTGCCCGAGGATCTCATCGAGATCGTCACGATCAACTCCCTCCACTACAGCCACAACTCCGAGTCGGGCGTGCTCTTTCATCTCATCGGGGCGCTCTCGGAATACGGGAAGCTCGGAATGACGGCCATCGGGAACACGCGCGAGGAGGTCGAGGCGATCTACGGCAAGACCCTCCGGATTCTCGACCACGAGGCCGGCATGGGCCGGTAAGAAGAGGCCCTTGAGCGCCAAAGGGCGGGATAGCATCCTCAAATGGTCCGCCTGACGCGCCAGGCCGGCGTGCTTTTGCACCCGACGTCGTTGCCGTCGCGCTTCGGCGTGGGGGACCTGGGTCCGGCCGCCGACGCCTTCCTCGACTGGGCGTCGGAGGCGGGGCTGAGGCTCTGGCAGGTCCTGTCCCCGGGTCCGACCGGCCCCCACCATTCTCCCTACGACGGCCTCTCCGCGTTCGCCGGGAATCCGCTCCTCGTCTCGCCCGAGTGGCTCGTCGAGGAGGGCCTCCTGCCGGCCGGCGCCCTCGACGACGCCCCGGACTTTCCGGCTGACCGTGTCGACTGGGAGCGCGTGGTGCCGTTCCGCCGGCGGCTTCTCGAAGATTCGTTTCGCCATACGCGTTCCCTCGGCGGAAGGATCGAAGAAGAGATCGCGCGCTTCCAGAACGCCTCGTCACAGTCCGCATGGCTCGCGGACTGGGCGCTCTTCGCTGCCCTTCGCGAACGAAACGAGGCGCGGCCCTGGACCGAGTGGGACCCAGCCCTCGCGCACCGCGAGGAGGCCGCCCTCGCCGCGGCGCGGGCCGAGCTCGCCGGCGAGATCGCCTTCCACACCTACTCGCAATTCCTCTTCTTCCGTCAGTGGCAACGGGTCAAAGCCGCCGCGAACGCGCGCGGCATCTCGATCCTCGGAGACGTGCCCATCTACGTCGCGGGAGACAGCGCCGACGTCTGGGCGCACCGCCGGCTGTTCGCCCTCGGAGAGGACGGGCGGCCCACGGCGGTGGCGGGCGTTCCGCCGGACGCCTTCAGCGCGGACGGCCAGCTCTGGGGTCATCCGCTCTATCGTTGGGACGTCCTCGCCGACGAGGGCTACGACTGGTGGATCGAGCGGATTCGCCTCAATCTCCGGCTCGCGGACGCGGTGCGCCTCGACCACTTCCGCGGCTTTTCCGCATATTGGGAAGTGCCCGCCGGCGCCGCTACCGCGCGCGCGGGGCGCTGGGTGAACGGACCGGGCCTCATGCTCTTCATGGCGATCCAGCACGCGCTCGGAGACGTCGCGCTCGTGGCCGAAGATCTCGGCGTTCTCACGGACGAGGTGAGGCGGCTCCTCGAGGTTCTCGGCCTGCCGGGTATGAAGGTGCTTCAGTTCGCCTTCGGCGAGCTCGACAGCGAGCACCTGCCGCACCGTCACGTTTCCAACAGCGTCGTCTATACGGGCACCCACGATAACGACACGACCCGCGCCTGGTTCGCGACGCTCGACGAAGACGCGAGGACCCGCTTTCGCGACTACCTCGGCACGACGGGAGAGGACGCGGCCTGGGATCTCATCCGCGCCGCGTTCTCTTCCGTCGCGGAGCGCGCGATCGTGCCGCTGCAGGACATCCTCGATCTCGGAGCGGAGGGCCGCATGAACGTGCCGGGGCGCGCCGGCGAGAACTGGGACTGGCGCGCCTCGAAGGATGCGTTCACGCCCGAATGCGCCGCACGCCTCCGGCACCTCGCGACACTGACGGGACGCGCGGCCGGCCCGAGGAGCTAGCTTCTCCCGCTGCCGGGGACCCGCTCGGACGGCAGCAGGATGACCGACTCCCCGAGCCCGCCCGCCGCGCTGCCGCCGCGATACGCTTCTTCCCCGTGCACCTGGCGGTCGAGGCCTTCCAGCTCGGCGCGAAGCTCGACCCGGAGCGGCGTGACGGCCTTCACGAGGAGGAGAACGGCGGCCGTGGCCGCCGCGGTGTATAGAAACACGACCGCGACCGCGCCGATCTGGACGCCGAGAAGCGCCGCGCCCCCCGCGAGGAGCCCGTTGCCGCCGTCCGGGTTCGCCGCCTTCGAGGCGAAGACGCCAGTCAGGATCGAACCGGTGATCCCGCCGATTCCGTGGCACGCGAAGACGTCGAGCGTGTCGTCGAGCGACGTACGCGCCCGAAGGCGCAGGGCCGTGAAGCTCGCGAGGGCCGTGAGCGCTCCGATCGCGACCGCGGAGAGCGGCGACACGAAGCCGGCCCCCGGCGTGATGCCGACGAGCCCGACGACCGCGCCCGTCGCCGCGCCGACCGCCGTCGCATGGCCGCCAAAGTGGTTTTCGAGGAGGAGCCAGGTGAGGAGGGCTGCCGCCGCCCCGGCATTCGTCGTGACGAACGCGAGCGACGCGATGCCGTTCGCGGCGAGCGCCGATCCCGCGTTGAAGCCGAACCAGCCGAACCACAGCAGACCCGAGCCGAGGAGCACATATGGGACGTTGTGCGGGATCAGCGCGATGCGCTTGTGGTCCTGCCGCGCGCCGAGCAACCGCGCGGCAACGAGAGCAGCCGTCCCGGCCGTCACGTGCACGACCGTGCCGCCGGCGAAATCGAGCGCGCCCCATCCCCGCAGGAATCCGCCGGTGCCCCAGACCCAATGCGCAACCGGGGCGTAGACGACGAGACTCCAAAGTCCGATGAAGAGGACGTAAGCGCGGAAGCTCATCCTCTCGACGATCGCGCCCGAGATGAGCGCGGGCGTGATCGTCGCGAACATCCCCTGAAAGACGAAGAACGCGAGGTGCGGAACCGTGGGCGCATAGTCGGACTGGGGCGCCGCTCCGACCCCGGAAAGGCCGAGCCACTTCAACCCGCCGAGGAACGCCGAACCCGGAGCAAACGCGAGCGAATAGCCCGCCGCCATCCAGACGAGGGCGCCCGTACCCATCGCAACGTACGTCATCATCAGCGTGTTGAGCGTGTTCTTCCGCCGCACGAGGCCGCTGTAAAAGAAGGCCAGCCCTGGGTTCATGACGAAAACGAGCGCGGCCGAGCCGAGGAGCCACGCGGTGTCGCCGGCGCTGATCGCGGGAAGAGCCGCGCCATTCACGCCGGGTCTCCCTTCGCGACACGGATCGCGCGCGCCTGGACCGCTCCGGCCGAAACGGGCGTCAGCGCCTGGACGTCCTGCTCGCCCGTCCGGATCCGGATCACGCGATCGAGCGGCTGGACAAAAATCTTTCCGTCGCCGACCTCGCCGGTGCGGGCGCCCGCGATGATGGCCGCGATCGTCGCCTCGACGAACGGCTCGGAGACAGCGATGTCGATCCGCACTTTCTCGACGAACTCGAAGACGAGCGTCGTGCCGCGGTACTGCTCGACCGTTTCATGCTCGCCGCCGTGCCCCTGCACGCGCGACAGGGAAATCCCCGTGACGCCGGCGCGGAACAGCTCGGCCTTTACGTCGGCGAGCTTCTCGGGGCGGATGATCGTGGTGATGAGTTTCATGTGCAATCTCCCGCTTTCGCGCGTCGACGGCGCGTTGTATCGTCTTTCGGGGTCGAAGAGAAGCCTCGGCTCCTGGAGGTCTTCGTGGTTCGGACGGTCCGGGAAGAACCGGGGGGCGGGACCGGCACGAGCGGGACCTACCCAGCCGGGGACGAGCAGGACGTCGTCCTGAAGGACGGCGCGGCGCTGCACATGCGCCCGATCCGGGACGCCGACGAGGCGGGCCTCCTCGCGCTCTACGACCGCCTCTCTCCCGAGAGCCTCTATTTCCGCTTTTTCGCCGTGCCCGACAAGGACGCGGGGAAAGTCGCGTACCTCACGCATGTCGACTACGAAACGCGCTATGCCGTCGTCGCCGAGACGGCGGGAGCTATCGTGGGCGTCGCGCGATGGGAGCGCCTCGGCGTCCCGCCGGGCCACGCGGAAGTCGCCTTCACGGTAGCCGACGACTTTCAGGGGCGCGGCCTGGGCAGTATTCTTTTCCGGCGCCTCGCCGTGCTGGCCCGCGCTCGGGGAATCGCGGTATTCGAGGCCGAGGTCTTGAAGAACAACGAGCGCATGCTGCGCGTCTTCGAGCGCACCGGCCTCCCGACAGCGACGCGCGATCAGGGAAGCATTCTGACGATCCTCATGACGCTGGATCCGGCGGGCTCCCCGCCAGCCTGATCCGGCGCCCGTATCCCTATACACTTGCCGCGCGGTGGCCGCGGAACCACTTCCCAAGAGCATCGGCCGGTACGAGATTCTCCGCCTGCTCGGCCGGGGCGGAATGGGAGAGGTCTACCTCGCGTCGGACTCCGCGCTGGGCCGCCAGGTCGCCATCAAGATCCTCCCGGCGGCTCTCCAGAGCGACGCGAAGATGCGCGGGCGTTTCATGAACGAAGCGCGCGCCGTCGCGACGCTGATCCATCCGAACGTGATCACGATCCACGACCTCGCGACGACGGACGCGCGCGACATGGGGGTCCCTCCGGGAGCCCTCTATCTCGTCCTCGAATACCTCGAGGGAGAGGGCCTGGACGAGATCATGGACAGGCGGCGGCTCTCGATCGCCGAGTGCCTCGACATCGCGATCCAGGCGCTCGAGGGCCTGAAGGTGGCGCATCAGAGCCGCATCCTGCACCGGGACATCACGCCGTCGAACATCATGCTGGCGCCGAGCGGCCACGTGAAGGTGCTCGACTTCGGACTCAGCAAGATTCTCTCCGAGGGCGCCCGCGACACGGCGCGGTCTCACCTCCATACGGGCGAAGGGATGATCGTCGGCACACTCGACTACCTGTCGCCGGAGCAGGCCCTCGGCAACCCCCTCGACGAGCGGTCCGACCTCTTCTCGTTCGGCATCGTGTTCTACCAGATGCTGGCCGGCGTGCATCCGTTCTCGGGTGCGAGCGTGACGCAGATGGTGGCCAAGATGATGACCAAGGAGGCGGACCCCTGGCCCGAGCCCGAGCTCGTGCCCGAAAGCCTGAAACAGATCGTTGCGCGCGCCCTCCGGAAAGAGCCCGCCGAACGTTACGGAAGCGCGGGCCAGATGATTCTCGACCTCGTGGTCGCCCGGCGCGAGCTGCACGCGAGACCCGCCCGGGGGGCCGTCACGCGAGAAGTCCCCGCAGCAAGACCCGTCGCGGGCTCCGTCGCCGACTCAACGGCCCCGCTTCGGCGGCCGCGCTCCTCGGCCGCGGCCATGACGAGCGAAATGCCAGCGCCCCGAAAGGGGCCTCTTCTTCTCCTCCTCGGCGCGAGCCTCTCGTTGATCGCCGTGACCGCCCTCTTCGCGACCCGCGGCTGCGGACGGCTCCGGACGCTCGCCCCCCCGCCGGCGTCGGCCCGCTGAACACGCCGCCATGACGAAACCTTGTTGCGATCGCCGTCACACGGATCTTGAGATAGGCTTCACGCGAACTTCACGTCCCCTGCATCTAGGGGTGACGATCATTGAGCCGTTCGAAGGAGGATTTTCGATGTCGCGATCGTTCCGTTCTCTCGCGATTCTCACCGCGGTCATGGCCCTTGCGCTGGCGTGGCCCGCCGCGCCGCTTTTCGCGCAGAGCAGCGCGGGATCCATCTCGGGCACCGTGGCGGACGCTGCCGGAGGGCCCCTCCCCGGCGCAAGCGTGACCGCGAAGAACGCGAAGACGGGGGCCACGCGGGCCACCGTCTCCAACGCTGCCGGCGCGTTCAACTTTCCTCTTCTCGGCGTCGGCGTTTACAGCGTCACCGCGGACCTCTCCGGCTTCGGCTCCGCGACGAAAACCGGCATCGAGCTGAATGTCGGCGGCGACGTCTCGCTCAAGTTCGTGCTCGCGCTCTCGAGCGTGAAGACGGCCGTGACCGTCACCGAAGAGGCGCCCCTGATCGAGACGACGCGCACGCAGCAAAGCGCCGTCGTGAACGAGAACTACATCCAGAACCTCCCCACGAACGGGCGCAATTTCATCGACTTCGTCCTCACGACGCCGGGCGTCACGAAGGACCCGCGCCTTGGCGACATCAGCTTCGCCGGTCAGCGCGGCACACTGAACAGCCTGGTGATCGACGGCGCCGACAACAACAACACGTTCTTCGGCCAGGCCCTTGGCCGCACGGGCTCGGGCCGCGCGCCCTACCAGTTCAGCCAGGATGCCGTGAAGGAGTTCCAGGTCAACCGTAACGCATACACGGCCGAGTTCGGCCGGGCGGGCGGCGCGGTCATCAACGTCGTGACGAAGTCGGGCACGAACGAGTTCCACGGAAGCGCGTTTGAGTTCTTCCGCGACAAGGGCATGAACGCGAACGACTACATCAACGTGATCAACGGCCGCGACAAGAGCAACTACCACTACAACCAGTTCGGCGCGAGTCTCGGAGGACCGATCCTCCGAGACCGGCTCTTTTTCTTCGTGAACTACGACGGACAACGCAATACGAACGGACAGCCCGTCATCCTCTCCACCGGCGCCCTCCCGACGGACGCAAACACGGCCGCCGGCCTTGCGAAGCTCACCCCCCTCGCGAGCCCCTACGACCGCGGCCAGAACCAGGACGTCTTCCTGGCGAAGGCCGACTATGACGCGGGCTCCTCGGCGCACGTCTCCGTTCGCTACAACCGCCAGGACTTCACGGGCGTGAACAACGAGAACGGCGGCACGACACAGTCCGTCACGCACTCGGGCAACTCGCTCGTCAAGACGGATACCGTCACCGCCTCCCTCACTAATTCCTTCGGGACGTCGCTTTTCAACGAGCTGCGCGGCCAGTACGCGAGGGACTCCGAGCCCGGCCTCGCGAACAGCTCCGACCCCGAGGCGCTGATTCAGGACGTCGGAAACTTCGCCTTCACGATCGGGCGGAACAATTTCAGCCCGCGCGAGACGACGATTACGCGCTACCAGGCCGCCGACGCCGTGACCTACCTCTTCGGCAGCCACGCGATCAAGGGCGGCGTCGACTTCAACCGCGACCTGATCCTGAACTGGTTCCCCGGCAACTTCTCCGGCAGCTATACCTTCAACTCGATCGCGTCTTACAACCTCGGACAACCCATCCGGTTCGTCCAGGCGTTCGGGGGCCCCGGCACGAGCGGCCCTTTCACGAACCCCGATCTCTCGGAGATCGGAATCTTCCTGCAGGACGAGTGGCGGCCGACCCCGAACCTCACGCTCAACCTCGGCGTGCGCTACGACAAGCAGGGCATCGCGCAACCCACGGTCCGTAACCCCGACGCCCAGCTCCTCGCGGCGGGCATCGACACGAGCGTCGTCCCGGAGGACACGAACAACGTCGGCGTCCGCCTCGGCTTCGCATGGACGCCGAAGGGCCAGGACACAACGGTCGTTCGCGGCGGCTACGGCATGTTCTACGGCCGGACGCCTTCGATCATGATCGGGACGGCGATGTCGAACAACGGCGTCAACGTGCAGACGCTCACGTTCACGGGCGCGCAAATGCCGGCGTACCCGAACATCTTCCCCTCGATCCCGACGGGCGTCGCCCTGCCGAAGCCGACGATCTTCGTCTTCGACCCGAGCTTCGAGAACCCGCTTGTCCACCAGGCGAGCCTCGGCATCGAGCATGCGGTGTCGAACGACTACTCGGTCGGCCTGTCCTATCTCTACGTGAAGGGCACCAAGCTACAGCGCTCGACGGACATCAACGTCGGATCCCCATCCGTCGTCAACTTCACGGACGCCGCGGGAAACGTCTACCCCATCACACGCTACGGCGCCGACCGTCCCTTCACGAACTTCGCGCGCGTCGTCCAGTTCCAGAGTACGGCGGAATCCAACTACAACGGCGTCACGCTCGAGCTCAACAAGCGCTTCTCGAACAACTGGCAGGCGCGCGTCGCATACACGTTCGGCAAGGTCCTCGACACGAAGCCCGACGCGACCTCGGTCGTCCCGGGCGGCGGCGACGACGCCAAGCAGGCCTCCGACCCGAAGAACTTCCAGGCGGACTACGCCCCGGGAGACGCCGACCAGCGCCACCGCATCGTCTTCTCGGCCTACTGGAGCCTTCCTTACTACCGCAGCGCGGGCGGCGTCGAGCAGGCCCTGTTCGGAGGATGGTCGCTCTCGGGAATCGTGACGCTCGCGAGCGGCCAGCCGTATTCGCCGATCCTCTCGCCGCTCACCGACATCAACAGCGACGGAAACAACCGCAACGACCGCGCCCCCGGCTTCTCGCGCAATTCGTTCAACTACCCGACGTTTTTCTCGATCGACCCGCGCATCACGAAGGACGTCCCGCTCGGCGGGGTGACGCTCCAGGTGATCCTCGAAGCCTTCAACGTGTTGAATCGCTCGAACATCGTGAGCGTGAACCAGGGCTACTACGGCGTGAACGGAACGGTGCTCGCGCCTCTCGCGAGCTTCGGCGCGCCGACCACCTCGTTCGGCCCCCGCATCCTGCAGCTCGCGGCCAAGGTCATCTTCTGAGGAGAGTCAGAATCCTCTCGTAGTCTTCCGGGAGCTGGGCCTCGACGTCGAGGCCCAGCTCCTCGACGACGATCCGCTCCGCGTGGAGGAGCGGCCGCGTGATTCCGGCGAGCGCCTCACGCAGCGCGTGGTTGCGAACACCGTGCCAGCGGCTGGCGCCCCCGTAGAAGTCGTCGCCCACGATCGGGTGGCCCACCGCGGATAGGTGGACGCGGATCTGGTGCGTGCGTCCGGTCTCGGGCGCAAGCGAGAGATCAGCGAGCGACGAGAACCTCGCAAGCGTCGCGTAGCGCGTGACGGACGGCTTCCCGTCGCCGGAAACGCGCATCTTGCGCCCGTCCTTCGGGTCGCGTGAGAGAGAGCGGTCGATTGCCCCTTTCGCGGGCACGGGATGGCCCCAGACGAGCGCGCGGTATGTCTTTTGGGCGCGGCGCTCCTGAAACGAGAGACTGAGCGCGCGATGGGCGGCGGGCGTCTTCGCAAAGAGAACGACACCCGACGTCCCCGTGTCGAGGCGGTGGACGAGAAGCGGAAGGGGATCCGGCGGATCGACGCCACAGGCCGCGAGCAGACGCCGGACGGCATCTTCCGCCGACTTGCCTTCCTTCGAGGATGTCGCCATCGAGACGCCCGGGGGTTTGTCGAGCGCCAGGACGTCGTCGTTCTCGAAGAGGACCACCTCGCCGCCGTCAATCCACGTTCGTCATGACGACGCGGGACTCCGCGTAGGTGACGCGCGACGCGTAGCGGCGCTTTTTCACCACTTTCGTCTCGACGAGAACCATCCGTCCCGACGCCAGGCCTTCGGGAACGGACGCGTCCCTCGCGAGGGGGTATTTCACGAGCTGTCCCGCGGGCGACTTCACCGTGATCGATCTTCCCGGCACGTATCCCGTCACGGTCGACGCGGCCGAACGCCCGAGCGTGACGGGCTTGCCCGAGGCGAGGCCCGACTTCAGCCGGACGCGGCCGGCCGCCGGGGACGCGACGAGCGGCGGCGCGGAAACGGTCGGTCCGCTATCGGGCGTCGGGGCGGAAGCGGGTGCCGTCGTTTCCGGGACGGGTGTCGGGGCGGCCTCCCTCGCGGAGAGCCGCGACCCGGTCAGCGCCATCAGTGAAGCGAAAGCGACGCGGAAAATCGGCGGGGACGCGCCGGCTTTCAACGGACCGGCGACTGCGCGGCGGAGAACTTGGACTTCGGCGGCGCCTTGGGCGGCGTCTGCCGCGACACGAGGTCTGCGGTCTTCCCGCTGCCGGAGCTCTCGAGCGGAACGCGCACGATGACGCGGTCTCCGGTCGCGAGACCTTCGTACACGCCCGCGCCCGGCGCGAGAGCCACGGTGCGCTTGCGCCCGTTCTTCTCGACGATCGTGATCGAGACGCCCTTCGCGTAGGCCTTGACGCGTCCCCGGAGCGACACGAACGCCGCCTTGACCTCCGCCGGGCCGGTCGGGCCGGAAGGCGGCGCCGGAGCGGGCGCCCGCACGATGGTTCCGGTGCCCGTGACGCCGGCAACGCCCGTCGAGGGGGCCGGCGTCGCGGACGGATCCACCGCGCCGCGATTCGTTCGAACGTATCCCTCCGCGTCCGTCGGCATCGAGCCGCTCGGGCGCGCGACGCCTTCCTTGTTCGGCTGATCCGGGAGAGACGGCGCCACGACGTGCTGTTCGGCTGGCGTCGGCGCGGGCGCCGGCGGGATGGGCGTCGGCGCCTGCGCGAGTGCCGAGGCGCCGGCGACGGACGCGAAAGCGAGGACTGCGGCGAGCGCGACTTTCATGTGCGAATTGTAGTCTTCGGGGTCACGGGTCCGCGGAGTGGTTCCCGCAATCGTCCTCATGCGGACTCCGGCGTGCGCGGCCGGACGCTTCGATCGGGGAACCGCGACGTCACGGCGAGATTGACCAGGGCGAGGGCGAGGAGCACGGCGAAGACGGGCAGGAGCGACTGCTCGAGCGCGAGACGCATCTCGCGGGGGACGTGCCCCTGCGTCAGGAGCGATCCGGCGGAATCGGCAGCCGCCCCCAGCCGGCGGGTCAGGCCGGCCGCGAGAATCCCGCCCAGGGCCCCGACGCCCAGCGAGCCGCCGACGGTGCGGAAGAAAGGCACGAGGCTCGTGGCGACGCCCCGGCGATTCTCTTCGACGACGTTCTGGATCGCGAGCACCTGGGAGAGTGACGACGGGCCGAGCCCGGCCCCGATCAGGCCGCACGCCGCGCTGATCGCAGCCACCGGAGCGTCGTATCGCGCCGCCACGAGGAGGCCCACGAAGCCCGCAAGGATCAGGAGGGCGCCGACGCGGGCGGTCCTCCGGAAGCCGAAGCGGACGATGATCCGCGCCGCGATCGCCGCCGAGAGCGACCAGAAAAGGACGAGCGGTGTGATGACCGCGCCGGCTGCCCCCGCGGTGCCGCCGCGCGCGCCCTGCACGAAGAGCGGCACGAAAGTATCGACCCCGTAAATCGTCGTTCCGAGGAGAATCCCGCCTACGTACGGAGCCGCCGTGTCGGCATGCCGGAAAAGCTCTGGCGGAATGAGGGGATGCTTGCGCCGGGTTTGCAGCCGCGCGAAGAGTCCGAGCAGGGTGAAGCCCATGACCCCGAGGAAGAGGCGGACCCCCACGCCGAGCGCTCCCGCGCCGGCTCTCTCCAGAACTGCGAAAAGCAGCGCCCCGATCCCGAGAGCGAGCGTGAGCGCGCCCGCGACGTCGAGCGGATCGGACCCCGGCTTGCGCGATTCGATCATCTTCGTCGCGACGAGGTAAAGGGCGACGAGGCCGAGCGGCACGTTGATCGTAAAGATGGATCGCCATCCGAACGTGACCGTCAGGAACGCGCCGAGAAGCGGACCCACGAGGCTCGCGAACCCCCAGACGCCGCTGAAAAACGCCTGCACCCGTGCGCGCTCCTCCAGCGAATAGAGGTCGCCGGACACCGTGAGGGCGATCGGAACGAGGCCGCCCGCGCCCAGGCCCTGAAGGCCGCGCGCGACGATGAGCTGCGGCATCGACCGGGCCAGCGCGCACGCCACCGCCCCGGCCAGAAACACGAGCGTTGCGCCCATGAGGATGCGGCGCCTCCCGTAAACGTCCGCGAGCCGGCCGTAGATCGGCATCGTGACGGTGGACGCGAGGAGGTAGATCGAGAAGACCCATGAGTAGAGAGGAAGTCCGCGGAGCTCGCCGATGATCGTCGGCATCGCCGTCGACACGACCGTGGACTCGAACGACGAAAGAGCCGTGACGAGAAGCAGGGCGATCGTGACGGCGCGGCGCCGCGCCGGGTCGAAACGGGGCTCGACGGAGGCCGGCATCGGCCGGCGAGAGTAGCAGGCGCCTCCGCGCCTACTACGCGCTCGGGGCGCGCTACATGACGCTGACCTACAACGTCACGCTCGACTGGGCCGACAGCGCGACGGACCCGCCCGCCCGCCACGGCGGTCTCACGAAGTTCGGCGAGGACGCCGTGCGCGAGATGAACCGGCTCGGGATGCTCGTGGACCTCTCCCACGTCGCGCCCTAGACGGTCGCGAAACGGCTCCGGTCTTCACAACCGCACTAGAATCCCGAAGCGGGAGTCACACATGGAACTAAAAGGCCGAGTCGTTCTCATCACGGGCGCGGGGCACGGCATCGGCCGCGCGCTGGCGCACGCCTTCGCGGCGGCGGGGGCGAAGGTCGCTCTCCTCGGGAAGACGAAGAAGAACCTGCTCGACGTGCAGAAGGAGCTGAAGGACTCCGGCGTCCCGACCGTCGTCCTCGCGGCGGACGTCTCGGACGAGGGCGCGGTCTCGCGCGCCGTCGCCGCCGCCGAGCAACAGCTCGGGCCGGTGGACGTCCTCGTGAACAACGCGGGCATTTTCGTGCTGGCGCCGGTCGAGAAGCTGGACACGCTCGCCTTCGACCGGACGATCGCCGTCAACCTGCGTGGGCCCTTCCTCATGTCCCGCGCCGTGCTGCCCGGGATGAAATCCCGCAAGCGCGGGCACATCGTGAACATCTCGTCGACGGCGGGCCGGCGCGGGTTCGCGGGCGGCGGCGCGTACTGCACGTCGAAATTCGGGCTCGCGGGCCTCACGGAGGCGATGCGGTACGAGGCCCGCACGTCGAACGTGCGTGTGACCTGCGTCTACCCGTCCACGGTGAACACCGGCCTCGTGAAGAAGGCGGGAATGGACCTAGTACCCGAACGCGCGATCCAGCCCGAGGACGTCGCGAACGCGGTCGTGTCGCTCGTGGCGATGGACGACCGCGCGATGACGACGGCCTTGGAGATCTGGCAGACGAACCCGTGACGGCTCCGGACGCCTCTCCAAGGCCGCACACGCCAGCGGCGCCTCCACACGCGAAGGGCACGTCCCGGCCCCGCCCCCGCCATCACCACGTGGAAGCCCACTTCTCGGGCTCCGAGACCGTGCGGGACGTCGTGCTCGGGATGTCCGACGGCCTCACGGTCCCCTTCGCACTCGCTGCGGGCCTTTCCGGCGCAGTTGCGAGCTCGCGCGTGATCCTCGTGGCAGGCGTCGCCGAGCTGGCCGCGGGCGCGATCGCTATGGGCCTCGGTGGATATCTGGCCGCCAAGAGCGAGACCGATACGTGGCACAGCGAGCTGAAGCGCGAGTACGAAGAAGTGAAGGACGTTCCCGCGGAAGAGCAGGAAGAGGTCCGCAAGGTGTTCCGCGCCTGGGGCCTCGAGGGGGACACACTGGAAGCGGCCACGCACGCCGTCTGTGCGGATCACGATCGCTGGGTCGACTTCATGATGCGCGAGGAGCTCAACCTCTCGGAGCCCGATCCGAAGCGGGCCCGCGTCTCGGCGCTCACGATCGGCGGGTCGTACGTGGCCGGCGGGGCGATTCCGCTCGCTCCCTATCTCTTCGGGATGCCCGTCACGAGGGCTCTCGCCGCTTCGGTCGTCGTCACCCTCATCGCGCTCGCCGTCTTCGGAGCGTGGAAGGGCAAGCTCACGGGACGGCCGCCCGTCAGCGAGGCGCTGCGCACCGTGCTCGTCGGAGCCCTCGCGTCCGGAGCGGCCTATACGCTGGCCCGACTGATTTCCGGCTAAACCGCCGCTCCGGGCCAGCAGGGGCTGAGACACAGGATCAACAGGGTGATCCGTTTGCACCATTGAGGAAGACCCCGCCCCCCCGCACTCTGGCGCGCACCCGAAGGGCCCGTTCTGAGAGCCGTTCTTGGTCAATTCATTGGAGAAGGCGAGGCCGCTGTGCAACAACGAACAATCACGATCGCCATGGTCGGCGCGGGTGGCGACGGAATCGTCACGATGGGCGACGTCCTCTCGCAGGCCGCCGCGCGCGATGGGCTCAACGTCCTGAAAACCGAGGCTTACGGCCCGCAGATTCGCGGCGGCGAATCCTCCTGCGTCGTCCGCCTCAGCGGCGACCCGATCTATGAATCGGGCGACGGCGCGGACGTCCTCGTCGTATTCAGCTGGGCCGACTTCAGCCGTTTCAAAGGCGAGTGCACCCCCGCGAAGAATGCCGTCGTCCTCTCGGACGAGGCCGATCCCGTCGCGCGCACGCCCGAGGACCTCGGACTCGGCGCGGACGCGGTCTGGATCAAGCTGCCGTTCGGGAAGCTGTCCACGGAGTCGGGCGCGAAGGGATCGAAGAACCTCGTGGGCCTCGGCGTTCTCACGGCTCTCTTCGGCCTGCCCGCGGAGACGCTTCGCCGCGCGGTGGTCTCCCGCTTCGGGAAGAAGAAGGCGGCCGTCGGCGAAGGCGCCCTGAAGGCGTTCGAGGCCGGCTTCCTTCTCGGTCAGACGCTGCCTCCGATGCCGGAGCGCCGGCTCGGCTTCACGCCGGGGCCCGCCAAGCTCATCATGTCGGGCAACGAAGCGACGGCGATCGGCGCCCTGCACGCGGGCTGTCGCTACTTCGCGGGCTATCCCATCACGCCTTCCACCGAAATCCTCATGTTCCTCGACGAGTGGCTTCCAAAGATGGGCGGCTCGCTCGTTCAGACGGAGGACGAGCTCTCCGCCATCGGCGCCGTCCTCGGCGCGTCGTTTGCGGGCCAGAAGGCGATGACGGCCACCTCCGGCCCCGGGCTCTCGCTCATGACCGAGATGCTCGGCCTCGCGTCGATGGCCGAGCTCCCTTGTGTCGTCGTGAACGTGCAGCGCGGGGGCCCGTCCACCGGCCTTCCCACGAAAAGCGAGCAGTCGGATCTCTTCCAGGCGGTCTTCGCCGGACACGGCGATATGCCGCGCGTCGTTCTGGCCTGCTCGGACGTGGAGGACTCCTTCCATACGACCGTCGACGCCTTCAACATCGCCGAGGAGTACCAGATCCCCGTCATCGTCCTCTCCGATCAGCTGGTCGCGGGCCGGCGGGAAACTTTCGACCCGGCGTCCCTCGTCCACGCCGTGCGCGAGCGGCGCCTTCCCACCGACGAGGAGCTGACCGACTATCACCGCTACCGGGAGACCCCCGACGGCGTCTCGCCGATCGCGCGCCCCGGGATCAAGGGCGGGATCTATCAGACGAACGGCCTCGAGCACGACGAAGAGGGCAGCCCCGGCTCCGGGTTCGACCTTCACGAAGTGATGAACGCGAAGCGGTACCGCAAGCTCATCCCCATCCGGGACGCCCATACGTTCCACCGGCGTTACGGCCCAAAAGACGCGGATATCGGCATCGTGTGCTGGGGCTCGTCGAAGGGTGCCGTGCGCGAGGCCGTGCGGCGCGCGAACGAACGCGGCCTGAAGGTCGCCGCCTTCGTGCCGCAGATGATCTATCCGTTCCCGAAGAAGGAATTCGAGGCCTTCCTGAAGGGTCTGAAGCGCATCCTCGTCGTCGAGCTCTCGTACGCTGCGCAGTTCCACAAGTACCTCCGCACGTTCCTCGACCTACCCGCCGATCGCACGCACGTCTACAAGAGGTCGGGCGGCAAGAATCTGACCGTCGCCGAAGTGGACGCGGAGCTCGTCGCGCTCTCTGTCGCCCTCGCGGCCGAGCGCGCCCAGGAAAAGGTGTCCGCATGAGCGAAGCCGTGACCCTTCCCGAATTCAAGCCCGTCGACTACAAGACCGATCTCAAGCCCGTCTGGTGCGCCGGCTGCGGCGACTTCGGCGTCCTGACCGGCCTCTACCGGGCGCTCACCGAGCTGCAGGTGAAGCCATGGGAGACCGTCGTGGTCTCGGGCATCGGCTGCTCGTCGCGCCTTCCCGGTTACGTCGACACGTTCGGCGTGAACAGCCTCCACGGCCGCGCCCTCCCGCTCGCGGCGGGAGTCAAGGTCGCGCGCCCGGACCTCACCGTCATCGCGGTGGGCGGCGACGGCGACGGTCTCGCGATCGGCGGCAACCACTTCATGCACGCCGCGCGGCGAAACCTGGACGTCACGTACCTCATCATGGACAACGAAATCTACGGCCTCACGAAGGGCCAGGCCGCGCCCACGACCCCCGCCGGCGACAAGACGAAGTCCACGCACTACGGCAACCCCGAGCCCTCGGTCGACCCCTGCGAGCTCGCGATCTCGTTCGGAGCGACGTGGGTCGGGCGGGCCTTCTCGGGCGACCTCAAGGGAACCGTCGAGCTCATGGTGAAAGCCCTTTCGCACAAGGGCTTCGCGTTCCTCAACATCATGTCTCCCTGCGTCACCTGGCGCGGCGACGACCAGTTCAAGGCCCTCAAGGCTAAGCAGAGGCAGCTTCCCGAGAATCACGACGCCTCGTCGCGCCCGGCGGCGCTCGCATTCACTCGCGAGAAGGAGTTCGTGACGACCGGCGTCCTCTACGACGTCTCGGAGCCCACGCTCCTCGACCGCCTCGGGACCGTCAAGGTCAACGCGCTCGCGGGCAAGCCGCAGTCGACCGTCCAGGACATCATCAAGAGCTTTCAGCCGTCGTTCTGACGGCTTTCGTCCACGGGACTTCGGGCCGCGCTCGCGCGGCCCTTTTTCTTTCCGCTATCCCCTCATGCCGGGATCAATTCGAGGGTTCCGCGCTCCGCTTCGATCACGGCCGCGACGGGAATACCCCGGTCGAACGTGGCGAGTCTCCCCTTCCTGCTCGTTGTAAGACCCAGTAGGTAGACGTCCGTCAGCTTCTGATGAGACACGGGCGCGGTCCACCTGAAAAGACCGGGATCGCGAAGCGAGACTTCGTCCGGCCAGAAGACGTGCCCGCCGCTCGCGCAGAATTCGCCTAGGCGGCGGACGATTGCTCCCCGCGTCTCGGGGCTGGCCATGTAGGCCGGGTTCGAGAGAATCCGCACGAGTCCGTTCTCGGTGATCGGACAGGTGGCCCAGCCACTCTCGCGGTTTTCGCCAAACCACCGGTGAGCGGCTTCGTGGTGCACGTGATCCGGATCGAACAGAGCGACGAGGACGTTGACGTCGAGGAGGGCGACGCGCGTCACGCCTCGTCCCGGAGCCTGTTGACGAGAGCCATCGTCGGGCGAACGCTCCCCTTCGGCCGGCGCGGAATCAGCGGAACACCGTTGCGCACCCGCGGCGCTTTTCCCGGCTCGAGCGCTTTCCGCGCCAAGTCCGACAGAACCCGGCCAGCTGTGGTCGAGCGGTTGGCCGCGATTTCCTTCGCCGCCTGCAGGACATCGTCGTCGATCTCGAGTGTCGTCCTCACGCGGACATCATCACGCATCACGCATCAGATGTCAAACGCGAGAGCAAAGTTCCTCAGCGTCCTCGCATCTCGTAGACGAAGCCCATGCCGGGCGTCTTCCTTGCCTCGAGGTCTGCGCGGAAGACGCGGGCTGCGTCCACGTCGGGGAACTCGCCCACGACGACTCGATACCAGACGCCCTTCTCCCCGAGATCCACTTCGACCGCGCGCGCGGGCGACCCCAACGCCGCGCCGAGCTTCAGGGCTTCCTTCGCCGCGCTGTCGCGGTCTTTCGTCGAAGAGAAGTGAATGACGTAGACAGCCGACTTTCCGGACCAGTCGGGCGTCAGGAGAACGGCCGCCTTTCCCCGCGGCACCTCGGGCGCGGGCTTTGCCGAAGGAGCCGCTGGCTTTGCCGCTAGAGCCACGGGCTTCGCAGCCACGGCCGGCGCGGCCGTCGGGACCGCGACGGGCACCGGAACTGTTACAGGGGCCGGCTCGGGTTTCTTGCGCGCGACGAGCGGTGTCGGCTTCACGATCTCGTTCTTGAAGACGTACTCCCGGACGGCCCACGCGAGGCCAGCCCCGACCGCGAGGACGAGCCCAACGGCCACGAGCCAGCCTCTCCCGCTCGAACGACGGGGCGGCGGGGGGAGAGGATCGGCCGCCTTGAAGTGGAATTCCTCCATCGCCGGCTGCGTGTTGTCCTCGAGCAGCTCGGCGAGGCGCGGCGTCTCGGGCGCGGACCTTGCCGCCGGCTCGTGAGGAGGCACGAGCGGGATCGACGGGGCGGACGCGACGGCGGGGCGGGGAAGGGGTTTCGGAGCCTCGGTGAGAAGGTCGTCGAGGTTCTCGTCTGTGAGTCTGGGGCGCGGCTCGCCGAATGGCAGAGTCCCGCTCTCGGCGGGCGCTTTCGATTCGGGTGCGTACGTGAGCGGTGGCGAGTAGCTGACGGGCGGTGGCGCGCCGGCTGGAGGCGCAGGCGTAACCGCCGGCGGCCGCGGCGGGCCGGACGAAGTCTCCGGCGCGTACGCGAGGGGCGCGGGCGCCGGCACCCGGTCGCGCTCGGGCTCGATCAGCACAGAGATCTCGAGAGGACCGCGCGATCTGCGCGGGATCGGCAGGATCGCCGACCGGAACGGCGCGTCGTCGGGCTGAATCGGCAGGTCTTTTTCCCAGTTCAGATCCGAACGGGAGGCCAGATCCTGGAAGGGATCGTCGGCCGCCGCCGGCTTCGCGGGCGGCTGCGGATGCTGCGTCGTCGGCGATCCCGGCGCCTCGCGCGCGGGCGCCGGCCGGGCGGGAAAAATGGGCATGGGCGGCGGCTCGGGCTCCGAAACGGGAATCCCCGACCCGTCCCGCTCGAGCTGGAGGCGTGCCCGCCGTGCGAGCACGTCGAGCGGCGCCGCCTCGAATCCCTGCTTCACCTTCGCCAGCTCCTCGGCGACCACGCTCCGCGCCGCCTTGAACAGCACGGCCGGATCCGCCGAAACGGTCTTGGCAAGCTCGCGCACGACGTCCGTCACTGACGGAAGCATTCTCTTCCTGGGCTCTGGATCGCGCGGAAAACCTGTGTCGAGCGGACTCATGCCGACAGCGGCTCCCAGTCTCCTTCGGGCGCGTCCAGCGCGATGGCAAGGCCGCCATTCGAGCCCGCGAAGACCGGATCGTCCACGGTGCGCACCCGGCCCCCGCCGAGCTCGGAAAGCGTCTTCTCGAGCGCGGCCGCGAAACCGGGCAGCTGCGAGCCGCCGCCCGCGAGGACGATGCTGTGCTGCACCTTTTCCTGGTATTCCGGCTCGACCTTGGAGAGGAGGTCGAGCATCGTCTCGGCGATGGGCCCGACGATGCTCTCGCAGGCCTTCTTCATCTCGGCCGTAATGTCGACGTCCGCCGGCTTCCCCTTCACGGGGAACCGCACGACGACCGGACCCGGCGGGCTCCCGACGAAGCTGTGCTTCTCCTTCCACTCGCGCACCATGTGAACCGAGATACGACCGTCGGGGTTCTTCGCCTTGACGAGCATCATGAGCTGCTCGTCGACGGAGTCTCCCGCGTGCGTGAGCGTTCGCTGGTCGTCGTCGGTCGGGTAGCGGCCGTTCATGACGCAGAAGTCCGTCGTGCCCGCGCCGATGTCGATGATCATGGTGTGAAGCAGCGCGTCCATTCCGTATGCCACGGCGAACGGCTCGGACACGATGAGCAGGGCGTCCGCGATCCCCTTCACCGCCGCGCGCAGGTGCTGCCTCGAGACGCGCAGCGCCTCGGCCGGCACGCCGACGACGGCCTGCACGGCCTGGCCTTCCTTCCGGCCGGCCAGCGAGATGAGGTGCTTCAGAAGCTCGTGCACGGCCTCCTCGTCCTTCACGGAGCCCTGCTTGATGAGACCGCGCTCGAGCGGGCGGTGCAGGTCGAGCATGGGCCGGTTCTCGAGCGCCTCGGCGCCAAAGAGGATCGGCTTTTTCACGACCTTGCGGGCCACCATGTCCAGGGGCCAGCCCACGTAACTCTCCACGACGTGATGCGCGCCGTTCGAGGCCGTGATCGCGCTCCGCGACGTGCCGAGGTCGATCCCGACGTGGAGAACATCCTTCTTCCCGCTCATGTCAACTCCGATTGGAGGGCGGATGGTTCCGCGCCTCCGCGTACGCGAGGATTCCGTTCGAAAGCGCCCGTGCGATCTGCTGACGATACCCGGGTTCCCGGAGATGACGCGCCTCTTCGTCGTTCGACACGGTCGAGACCTCCGCGAGAATGCCCGGCATCTCCGTTGCGATGAGGACGACGAACGGCGCGCTCCGGACACCGCGGTCCTGGAGCCGGGGCACGAAGGGCCGGAGCGAGGTCACGAGGCCGCCCTGAACGGACTCGGCGAACTTCCGGGATTCGCCCTGACGGGCGTCCGCGAGGACTCCCTCGAGAAGGCGCCGGAAGTCGGCCATCGTGTAGCCCGAGGAGCGGTTCTCGTCTCCCGCGAGCTGCTGCACGTGAGGATCGGTCGTGGTGCCGAGAAAATACGTCTCGACGCCGCGCTTGTCCTTCACCGAGGGGAGCGAGTTCACGTGAATCGAGACGAAGAGATCGGACTTCCTCGCGTTCGCGAAGGCCACGCGATCCTTCAACGACAGGGTCGCATCCGCCTCGCGGGTCAGCGACACGGCGATCTTCTGGGCGACGAGAAGGTCCCGAAGGCGGCGCGCCACGTCGAGCGTCACGTCCTTTTCGGCGATGCCGGAGGCCGTCGCGCCCGGATCCGCCCCGCCATGCCCCGGGTCGATGACGACGGAGCGCACTTCGAGACGGAAGAGCGAAGGCTCGAGGCCGTTCGGCGCGTTGATGACACTTGCGGGCGCCGCAGGCGCCGCGGACGGAGACGACACGACGAGAACGTCCGTGCGCTCGCCGCGCCCCGTGGTCAGGGCGTTGATGGAGAGGAACAGAGCCAACGGCACGACGATGAAAATGGACGTCCGAAACAGTATGCGGCGCACGCGGTCCGAGCGCCGGAGGCCCTTGGGAAGCCGCCCTTCGATGACGTCCACGTTCTCGCGGATCGCGTCCTTGAGGATTGACTGCCGGAGTCGGTTCACGTTGGCCATGAATGTCCCAAAAAGGGTAGCACCTGACCGCTCTTCGACTGGAGGAGCCAGCGTGTCGCGGGGTGCTGGGGGTCCTTCAGGACCTTCGCGGGCGGACCTTCCTCGACGACGACGCCGTCCGCGAGAATGACGACCCGCGTGGCGAAATCGAGCACGAAGTCGTCGTCGTGCGTCGCGACGACGAGCGTCCTGCCGTCCTTCTCCACGAGCGCCGCCAGCGTTCGTCCCAGCTCGTTGCGGCGCGCCGGATCGAGGGAGGCCGTCGGCTCGTCCATCAGAAGGAGAGGCGGCTCCATCGCGAGCGTGCGCGCGATCGAGACGCGCTGAGCTTCCCCGCCCGAGAGCTCGCGCGGCAGCGCGCGCGCGTGCCGCTCGACTCCGAGGGACGCGAGCAGCGCGAGCGCCCGCTCTTCGGCGGCACCTCTCGCGAGCCTGGCGACATGCAAGGGAGCGAGCGTCACGTTGTCGAGGACCGAGAGGTGCTCGAAGAGGCCGTGGTACTGGAAGACCATCCCGACGCGCGTACGCAGCGACCGAAGCGTCTCCGCGGAGGGCGGCGGCCCGGGCTTGAGCGCGACGCCGCCCACATCCACCGACCCCGCGTCGAATCCCTCGAGGCCGACGACTGCCCGAAGGACGGTCGTCTTTCCGCCGCCCGAGAGCCCCATGAGCGCGAGAAGCTCACCGCGCGCGACGGAAAGCGTCACGCCGTTCAAGACGCCGGCCGCGCCCCGCGAGAGGCATAGACCGTCGATCGCGAGGACGGATGCGTTCACCTATGAGGCCGCCTTCCAACGTCCCTCGAGTCGTCGCGCGAGGCGCGCGAGAGGGATCGACATCGCGAGATACAGGCCCGCGCACAAGGCGCCGGGGACAGCCCAGCTCGCGATGTTCGTCGCGAAGATGGCCGTCTGCTTCGTGAGCTCGACGACTGTCACGACGGAAACGAGCGACGAGTCCTTCAGGAGAGCGACGAAGTCGTTCGTCATGGGAGCGAGCGCGAGCCGGAAGGCCTGCGGCCCGCGAACGAGGCGGAGGACTTGCCCCTCCGTGAGGCCGAGCGTCCGCGCGGCCTCGAGCTGTCCCTTCGGCACGGCCTCGAGCGCGCCCCGGTAGATCTCGCTCTCGTACGCGGCGTAGTTCAGCCCGAGGCCGAGAAGCGCCGCGACGAACGCGGGCAGGCGCACGACGGACGAGAGCCCGTAGTAGAGGACGAAGAGCTGGAGGAGAACCGGCGTCCCGCGCGTGATCTCGACGTAGGCCGTCAGGAGCAGGCGGACCGGCGCGTTCCCGTAGACGCGCCCGCTCGCGATCGCGACGCCGAGGGCGACCGCCAGCGCCATCGCGAGGCACGAAAGCGAGATCGTCACGAAGGCGGCCTTCAGCAGAGAAGGGAGATAGGAGATGACGAGGGAAAGAGATGAAGAAGAGAAGATCTTCTTAGAAGGTGAAGAAGGCAACGGGAGCTTCTCGCCCGCCCGAAGCGTTTCAGCGGCGCCTGCAGCCTCTTTACCATTCAAAGAAATCTCTCTCTTCTCTTCCTCTCTTTTCTCAAATGCCGCCTGCTGGTCGTCCCAGACATTCCACTTCTCGAAGATCCTTCGCAGCGTCCCGTCCTTCATCGCCGCGACGAGAATTGCGTCGATGCCGTCGCGGAGCGCCGCGTTCTTCTTCGAGAGGACGCCGACGTACCACCCCGTCGAGGCGGTGCCGGGCTGGATCGCGATTCCCGCGACGCGGCGCACCGAGCGCGCCGCGAGGACGTGGTCGAGGAGGACGGCGTCGAGGCGGCCGTTCGCGAGGTCCTCGTATGGATGGACGTCGTCGTCGTAGGAGACCGGGAGGATCCCGTCCGTCTTCCCGGCCGCGACGAGCAAGTCCCATGCGATCGTCCCCGCGAGCGTGCCAACCCTCCGGCCACGGAGTTCCGCGAGCGTGCGTAAGCGCGAAACGTCGGCCTCTCGCACCGTGAGGACCTCGCGAAACTCGAAGTACGGGGCCGTGACAGAGAGTGAGGCGCGCCGCTGGGGGGTGTCTTCGATTCCCGAGAAGCCGATGTCGAAGTCGCCGCGCGCGGCCGACTGGTCCAGCGACTGAAATGCGACCTGGACGAAAACAGATGTTCTCCCGAGACGTCTTGCGACGAGATTCGCGATCTCTACGTCGAAACCGCGCACCTTCGAGGGATCGGCCGGGTCGGCTTCGACAAAGGGCGCGCCCCCTTCCGCGTCGCCGCCCCAGCGGAGCACGAGCGGATCCGGCACGGCCGCGCGCGCCGCGCCGGGGAGCAGGAGGATCCCGGCGAGGACGGCCCGGATCAAGACGACAGGCTCCCGAGCCGCTCCCCCATCTTCACGGGCCCGAGGCCGCGCGCCGGATTCCACTCCACGGCTCTCGGCCCGCCGACGAGCAAAACGACGGTCGATCCGAGCTCGAAGACGCCGAGATCGTCGCCCGGCGCGCACGCAACGGAGGCGACCTCGAGGCGGCCGCGCCGCGGCAGCGCGCGCCCCGCGAGCCAACGCGGGTCGATCACGACGCCGCCCACGTGCGTCGCCGCGACCATGACAGCGGCCACGACGAGTCCTTCGGCCTCCCGGACGCCACGCGCAATCCAGTAGGCGCGCCGGTTCCTCACGTAGAGCCGCGGCGTCGCGGCCGTGGAGGCCGCGTTGACAGGCCAGAGCTCCCCTTCCACGCGTCCGACCGCGACGCACGCTCCCGAGAGCGGGACGTGAATGCGGTGGTAGTCCTTCGGGGCGAGATACAGCGCCAGGTAGCGGGCGCTGGTGAACTCGGATGCGCAGGCGTCGTCGTCGAGGAGCTCGGCGAGGCGGTACGGCAGGCCTTTGGCCTGGATGAGCGTGCCCTCCTCAACCCGCCCCTCGGCGATCACGAGCCCGTCGATCGGCGAATTGATTCCGCCCGCCACGACGGGCGCTTGCGGCCTCAGACCCGGCCTCAGCCGCCGCGTGAAGAAATCGAGAAACGACACGTAGGTGCCGAGATCCTTCTCCGCTTCGTCGAGGTTCGCGCCGAATGCGGCCGCGAACCGGCCGAGGAGCGGGCGGCGCAAGCGCACGGGGAGGCGCAGCCGGGCGAGCGCTCCCACCGCGAGAGAGCCTGCCTTCTTGGGATAGAGCCGAAGGAGGCGGAGATCCGCTACGTCCATGCAAGGGCTCCGAGCCGAACTCGTGTCACTTGGCCTCCGGGACGGCCGCAATCGCCTGGATCTCGATCTGCCAGCCGCCGCGGAACTCGTTGACGGGCACGATCGCGCGAGCCGGGCGGTGCTCTCCCATGACGCGCGCGTAAACCGCGTTGACGCGGCCCCAGAACGCGGCGTCCGAGATGTAAATCGTCATCTGGAGGACGTGCGCGAGGTCGCTTCCCGCGGCCGCGAGGACGGCCTCGACGTTTCGGAGCGCACGCTCGGTCTGCTCTTCCAGCGTCTCCGGAAGCGCCTCGGGCCTCGCGGCATCCTTCCCGAGCTGCCCGGCGACGTAGACGAGCCCTCCGTGGACGATGCCTTGCGAATAGTGGCCCGCGGGCGCGGGCGCATCCTTCGTGAAGACGGCCTCCACGTCAGACCTTCTTCTTGAACGCTTCCGTGGCCTCGACGAGCGCGCTCGAAATACCCGGCTCGTCCGCCGCGTGGCCGGCCGCGGGCACGACCACGAGCCGCGCCTCCGGCCAGGCCGCCGCGAGGTCCCACGCGGACTGCATCGGGCAGACCAGGTCGTAGCGGCCCTGCACGATGACGCACGGCAGCGCGCGCAGGCACCACGCGCCCTTCAGGAGCTGGTCGTCGCTCTCGAGGAACGTCCCGTTGATGAAGTAGTGGGCCTCGATGCGCGCGAGCGCGATCTCGCGCTGGAGCTCCTCCGGATCGGGACCCTTCGTGTCCGGGATGAGATGGCTCGCCGTCCCCTCGAAAGCGTTCCACGCGAGTGCGGCCGCCGTTCGCTCCTCCTCGTCCTCGGAGGTAAGCCGCCGGTGGTATGCGCGCACGATGGAACCGCGCTCGCGCACCGACAGGGGCTCCACGAAGGCCTCCCAGGCATCGGGCCAGATGCGGCGCACGCCGTCGGCGAAGCTCCACTCGAGCTCCGACTTACGGGCGAGGAAGATCCCACGAAGGATGAGGCCGGTGACACGCGCGGGATACCTCTCGGCATACGCCAGGCCCAGCGTCGAGCCCCACGAGCCTCCGAACACGAGCCACTTCTCGATCCCGAGGTGAACGCGGATCTTCTCGGTGTCCGCCACGAGATCCCACGTCGTGTTCTCGCGCAGCTCGCCGAGCGGCGTCGATTTCCCAGCCCCGCGCTGGTCGAAGAGGATGACCCGCCAGAACGTAGGGTCGAAGAACCGGCGGTGGATCGCGGAAACGCCGGCGCCCGGGCCGCCGTGAAAAAAGACGACCGGGGGGCCGGACGGATTGCCCGCTTCCTCGACGTGCAGCTCGTGGAGGTCCGAAACGCGCAGCCGATACGTCCGGTTCGGCTCGATCTCGGGAAAGAGAGGCGTCATGAGGGGATTATGAGCGACGCCGCCTTCAGGGCGACCCGGCGACCGCGTCCCAGAAGTCGCATCGGGACGCGCGTACACCCTCTCCCGATGTGGTCACGTTGTCGAGGTCGAGATACGTGTCGAGGGCCGGGTCGTAGCGGGGCCAGAGCGTCGCGCCAGGTCCGTTCGGGTTTCCGTTCGCGGCGAACCGGGACCAGTACCCGTTCATCGCGTCCGAAAGCGCCCGCTCCCGCGCGGAAGGCGTGAAGCCAGGAAACTTGTCGAGGGTGCCGAATACGAAAGGGAGCTCCAACGAGTGGTACGCCCCGTACGAGGCGGCGGAGGTGGAATCCAGCGACTTCGTGAAGAAGTAGCGGAACACGGGCTCGGCCTGCCCGGCCGCGGCCGCGCGCGCGATCCGGCGAGCCGGGCACGTGTAGACCTCGTCGGTCGTCGCCCCGATCCAGGCCTTCTGCGGCGTCGCGAAGGCGCTCGAGGGGTACTCCGCGAGGACGCGCGCGCCAAGCGTGAATCCATAGAGCGAGAAAATGGCCGACCGATAGGCCGCGTCTGAGGCGAACGAAGGAGCGTCGAGAGAGGTCTCATCCGCGTTCGCACCGACGAGAAGCGGAACATGGTGGTGTCTGCCGGCCGACAGCGCGTCGAGCGGGGAGTCGAGGAGGACGAACCCGTCCACGTTGGGGCCGTACGAGTTGACGTCCGGCCGGGCCGCCGACACGAGCGTCTCGGTGCTTTGGGCGCGAAGACATGCGACCACGTCGGCCGTGCCCCCGCAACCCGCGGCCTCGACGATCGTCGCGCCGGCCGACTCCGCCTCCGGGAGCGTCGGCTGGCTGCAGTGCCCGCTTTCGATGAGTGCACGCGTGAAGAGCCCCTTCGCGAGCGGCGAGGCGAGGAGAGAGCAGACATCCTCGCCTCCCGCCGACTCGCCCCCGATGAGCACGCGGTCCGGGTCGCCTCCGAATGCCGCGATGTTGCGCCGCACCCACTGGAGTGCGGCGATCTGGTCGAGAAGGCCGTCGTTCCCGGAAACACCGTGCGCGCTCTCGGCGTCGAGGGCGGGGTGCGCGAGAAAGCCGAGCGAGGAAAGCCGGTAGTTGATCGTCACCACGACGACTCCGCTCTTTTCCAGGAAGGTCTGGCCGTCGTATACCGGGAGACTCCCCGCGCCCTGCACGTTTCCACCGCCGTGAATCCAGAAGACGACGGGAGCGCGCGTGGACGGTGGCGTGGCCCGCGCCCAGACGTTGAGCACGAGACAGTCTTCCGATCCGACGACCCGTCCTGCGCCGTCCGGCTGTGGGCAGATGCTGCCGAATCCCGACGCGTCGCGGACGGTCGCCCACGGGTCCGGGGTCACGGGGGGACGGAACCGCAACGGTCCGAGCGGAGGGGCGGCGTATGGAATTCCGCGGTAAACCGCCACCTGGTCGTCGAGGAAACCGCGCACCGTGCCTCCCGACGTCGGCACGACGGCCGGGACGGGTGCGACGTCGAGCGTGAGCGCGGCCATCCCCGTGCCGCAGGAATTCGCCGCGAAAAGCCGATAGGTCGTCAAGGCCGCGGGAGTCAGCGTGAGGGTGCCGTCGGGCGCCGACGCGAACCCGCCCGGCTCGGCGCGCACGGCGGCGCCGCCCGCGGAGAGGAAGACCGTCACGGGCGTTCCCGGCGTCGCCCGCGCCGGCGAGATCGCGAGCACGACGATCGAGGGCACCGCGCAGGCAGGAGGTTTCGCAAGCGTCGGGGTCACCACGGCGTCGCCCGTGACGTTGTCGATGACGCTCGCGTAAGCGTCGGCGGCCCCCGCCGTCACCACGACGTCGACGCGCGTTCCCCGTGGCGCGCTCGCGACCTCGAACCATCCACCGAGACTCTGCTGCCGCCACTCGGTCGGCCTGAGGGAAAAAGCCGCGCTTGCGATCCGGGCGCCGGAAAGGTCGCGGAGCACGAGCAGACCGCTTGCACCCACCGGACCGCCGAGCAGGGCGACGTTCGTCCTGAAGCCTGGCGAAGCCCCGGAATGCGACAGCCCAGGGAGCGTGGCCTCGCGCCCCGCCGGGACGAGGCCGGTCGTCCAGGCAATGGCGCGTAAGCCCGCGCTGAACCCGCCCGGGCGGACGCCCGTGGGATCCACATTGCTCGTGCGCCCCGCCGCGAGGAACGGCGCGGATGCCCGAAGGAGGATCGCGCCGGCGACGCCATCCCCCAGAGCGAAGCCACCCGGTCCGAGGACGTCGTCGATCTTCAGCAGAGAGCGCGGCGGCAGAGTGCGTGTGAAGGAGGACGCCGCTGGGAGGCCGACCGGTGTGAACGTAACGACGAGCGGAGCCAGCCCGGGGTTGAAGACCGCAAGATCCGTCGACCAGTGCGTTCCGTTCAGGCCGCCGGCACGCGCCGCACCGTCCAGGAGGATGTCGCCCGGCTCGAACGGCATCCGCTCGGCGAGAACGGCGATGCCGTCTCCCGTGACGTTGTCGACGACGGACGTGAAGCCGGTCGCGCGGCCGCGCGTGACCTCCACGGTGACACGACCCGTTGCCAGCTCCGGGCCGGCGGCGAAATCGGCCACCGAAGCCTGCCACGTGACCGGATTCGCCGAGGCAACCCGAGTCGAGCCTCGCGGGAAACCCGATTCGTCCCAGAGCGTCACGATCGCCTCGCTGTCGGAATCGAGGAGGGCGACGTTCACGTTCGTGCGGTAACCGCGCAAGGGGTCGGTGGAATTCGAGAGCCAGATCGCATGGCCCGTCTCCCCCGCCCGGAGCGTCCCCGAGTCGCCCACAGCCGTCAGTCCGACGCCATACGTCGCCGCGGGATCCTTCACGTTCGCCGTCGTTCCGCGCACGACGACCGGAGCGTCGCTCAGAATCGTGAGCGTGCCGAACGTGCCTTCGAGGCCGAACAAATCCGAAAGTGCGTTCGAGAAGGCCAGGGACTCACCTGCCAGGAGGACCCGCGTGAGAGGAGCCGGGGCGGGGATGCCTCCCGAGGGGACGAGCCCGATCCGGACGGTCGTCTCGACCGGGCCGGGATTCACGAGATACACGCTCGAGTGAAAGAGCGTCCCATTCTGCCCGCCTGTATTCGCGACGCCGGGAAGAAAGAGCGTGGCGGCGGGCGCCGCGGAAGCCAGACCGGCGAGGCAAGCGGCGCTCACGAGGCGGCTCACGACGGGTTGGACGCCTCCTGAGCGCATGAACCGGTGAGCCTATTCGATTCCGAAAAAGGCGCGAATCTTCGCGAGCGTGAGGGACTGCGACCGCTCCATCCTGAGGCGCTTGGCCTCTTCCGAGAGTCCCTCGCGAACGGCCGCGAGCGCCGCGTCCCGCTCCGCCACCAGCTTCGCGATCGCATCCGCGACCGCGGGGCGCTTCTCGAGGATCTCCTTGAAGTGACTCTTCTCGACGCGCCAGGCCTCGGCGTCCGTTAGGGCAAGGACCGTCGCCTTGCGCGGCTCGCCCGTGAGGAGGCCCATCTCGCCGAAGAAATCGGGTGCCTGGAGCGTCGCGACGCTGCGCGGCGTCCCGCCGTCCACGGACACGCGAACCTCGACGTGGCCCTTCGTGAGGACGTAAAGGTGATGACCCTCGGCTCCCTGGACGACGAGCGATTCCCCTGCGGCGAATGGGGTGAACGCGATCGTGCTCGCGAGTCCCTCGCGCTCCTCCGGCGTCAACGGCGAGAAGATGGACACCCGCTCGAGCAGGGCGCGCCGCGCGCCGCGATCGGCGTCGAGGGCCCGGGCGCGGCTCTCGGCGTCGTCGGGCGTGAGGACGACGTGGCGGACCGGGAAAGAGAGATGGAGGCCGGCGCGCCGGAGCGCGAACCAGATCCTTGCCCTCACGATCGAATCCGTCGCGTCAGCGCGAAACATGTCCGTGAGCCAGTAGCGGACCGCGAATCGCGAGGAGCTCTCCGCGAAGTCGATGAAGACGCATTCCGGCGGAGGCTCCGGGTCGACATCCGGCACGGCGTCGCGCCGCAGGGCCTCCTCGACGTGCGCGATCACCTCCGTCGGGGGCGCCCCCGACTCCACGTTGAAAAAGACCCAGCGGCGCTCGGTGTCGATGGCCCCCATCCCGCGGCCGCGGACCGTCACCGCGTTCTTCATGAAGAGCGCGTTCGGGACGACGACGAGATCGCGGTTGCGCGTCTCGATCGAGGTCTGTCGCCAGCCGATCTCGCGCACGAGACCGGTCGTGTCGCCAAGGGTCACCCAGTCGCCCGCCTTGACGGACCCGTCGAGCTGTAGGGCGAGGCCGCCCATGACATTTCCGAGCGTGTCCTGCAGCGCCCAGCCGAGAACCGCGGTCAGGACCGCCGACGTCGCGACGATGCCGGCGACCTCGACGCGCCCCGACGAGAGGACCGCGAGCGTCGCGGCGACGCTGCCCGCGGCGATCGCGAGATCGCGGAGGATGCGGGGCGGGCGCATTTTCACGAGCGGCAGGAAGACGTCGAAGAACAGCGTCCCCGCGAGCGCAACGGCGGCGATCGCGGCGATCGCGCGCCCCGTGAGATCGAGGGCGGGCGCGGCCGCGGACAGGCCGACCTCGGGGGCGAGGTGGGCGGCCGCGTGGACGACGAAGCCCAGAACGCCGAGGAGCAAAACCCTCAGGACGCGGCGCCGCTCGCGGCGGTCGGCCAGCGCCACGAAGACCGCGGCGGCGCCGAACGCGAGTGCGTCCCGGAGGACGGAGTGGGTCAGGAAGGGCTCTGAAGTCAAGAGAAGGCGATTATGCCCGGAGCGGCCTACGCCCCTTCCCGCGCGAGGCTCACGACCGGCCGGCCCGAGAGGCTGATGGCGGGGACGAGAGAGGAAAGGACCGCGACGAACAGGGACAACCCCGCGACGACCGCGACCATCGTGGCGTCGGCCCTCAGCAGCGCGCCGATTCCCGCGAACTGCGAGTCGGAGATCGCCCTCTCGACGAGCCGTGCGAACAGGCTCATGAATCCGACCGCGAGGATCGCCCCCGCAGCTCCGAAGAACGCGCCCTCGAGGACGAGCAACTGAAGCACGGTCTGCCGGGGGAAACCAAGGATTCTCAGCAGGGCCGCCTCACCCCGCCTCTCGCGGGCCGACATCGCGAGCGTGTTGCTCGTGATGAGGAAGAGCGTGAACGCGGTCGCGAGGCCGATCCCCCCGAGGAGCGCCTGTACGTTGCCGAGCATGTCCATGAACATGAGCTGCCACTGCTTCTCGCTCATGGCCCGGATCGGAACGGGCGAGTTTTCCAGACGGCGCTCGATCTCGGCCGTGACGCGCGCGACGTCCGGCCTGGATTTCGCGAGGATCCAGTACATCCCGACCTGCCCCGCGTCCCCCGTCACGTTCTCGTAGTACTTGCGGTGGACGTAGAGGCCATTGTCGAGCTTGTACGCCATGATCCCGCGGATCGTCGTCTCGACGACGCCGCCCGCCACGGGCGCCTTGAGGACGACCCGGTCCCCGATCTTCCAGCCGTGCTGCTTCGCGAGAATCGGACCGATCACGCACCCCGTCGGGTCGGCCTTCCACGCGGCCACCTGGTCGGGTGGGATCTTCGCCTCTATGTAGACCTCGAGAAACGCGTCAGCTGGAGCCGCCTGGAACGGGACCATGTTCTCGGGCCGATCGTCTTTCCACTGCGTCATGAGGAAGTCGAACGGGCAGACGCGCTGGACGCCGGGAACGTCTTCGAGCTTCGCGAGGTAAGCCATCGGAAGCCTCTCGAACATGGACGTCTTCGCCATGACCATCGCGCGGCGGCCCATGTTCTCGGACCAGTCGTTCTTGAGCGCCCCGTTCACGAGGTAGAGAAAGCCCACCAGACCCGCGGAGAGGCCGATCGCGAGGGCCGTCAGCGCGCTCCGCAAGGGGCGGCTCGTCACGTGTCGGTAGGCGAGGCGAACAGGGGTCATGCGACGGGCTCTATTCTCAGCGTGGATCCCCGAATCGTCTCGATGAAACGCGCTCCGAACGCGAGCGACGGCGTGTGGACCCCCGGCGGCACGGAACCGGCGAGGACGCGCTTCGCGATCGCGACCGACGTCTCCGCCGTCAGCCCGTAGCCCTCCAGCGTCTCGAGCGCGCCGGTCACGGAGCGCCCGCCCTTCGTGACGCGCCCCCACAGGAACGAGCGCTCCCGCTCGCGCTCCTCGGCCGTCGGGCCCTTCACGTTTCGCTCGATACGCCTCATGAGGAAGGACTGCACGAGAGGCAGGCCGAGGACGGGGGCAAACCGGCGCATGCGCCGCGCGTTCGCGACCGCCGAGGGTGGGACCGCCATGTAGACCTCGATGTTCGGGATCCCGGTCGACCGCCAGGCGGTCGCGAGGTCGCCCCACGGAATCGTCATCGCGAGGCGGGGTTTGTCCGGAAGCGGGACGTCCATCGTCTTCCATGCCGACGGCACTCTCGTGAGCTTCCCTTCGACTCGCACGAGTCCGCCCTTGTGGGCCCCCTCGACCATCGTCTTCATCGTCCCCGCGCTCGGCTTGAAGCCCCGGAAAGCGAGCGTGAGCGTCTCCGCCCCCGGCAGGGCTTCCGAGAGCGCCTTCGCGAGGCAGTCCGACGGCACGACGTCGAACCCCGTGCCCGGAAGCACAGAGATTCCCGCCTTCTTCGCGTCCGCGTCGCGTGCGAACGCGGCCTCGAATACCGCGACCTCGCCCGTGATGTCGAGATAGGCGGTCCGTGCGCGGAGGCACGCGTCGAGCGCCGGGGCGCTCGTTTTCGAAAACGGTCCCGCCGCGAGGAGCAGCGCGGAAAACGGCTCGAGCAGACGCGCCACGGTGCCGGGATCCTCGAGGCCGAAACAGAGGCTCTTCAGACCGTGCGCCTTCGCGATCGGCTCGACGGCCGCCGCGCTTCGGCCCGCGAGGATGGGCCGAAGCCCCTCGCGCAGCGCGACTTCGAGAATGAGCTTCCCCGTGTAGCCGTTCGCGCCGTAGAGCAGCAGGCCCGACTTTTCGGTCATGAGGGGGTTCCTTCCAGAGAGCCGGGCGCGCTTCCCAGCCGCACGCCGCAGACGTTCGTGAGATCACGGCACGCGTCGACCTCGTCCTCGGCGCCGCGCGCCGCCTCGTCGGACAGAACGTACCGGAATCCCTCGTCCTGAGGAAACACGATCCCGTTTTCGAGGACACGGCGCGGCCCACCGACGCCGAAGAGGCCGGAGTCCATCACGATCCACATCCAGTCGGCCTCGCGGGCGAGACCAGCGTGGGCCAGGACGTCGCCGAGGCGGAATGCGGGGATGGAGGAGAGAGAAGAGTCGCTTGCTGAAGAGGGGGAAGGAGAGAAAGAGATTTTCTTAGAAAGGGATCGAGAGAGAGCCTCGAAGCCTCTTGGGTCGAATGCGCGCGTAGCGCCCTTCCCGTCTTCGAGCGTCAGGAGCGGGGCATCCGCGGGCACGAGCGCGTCCGCCAGCACTCTTTCCCATTCAAAGAAATCCCCGGTTCCCTCCCCCGTCTCCGGGTCCTTCAGGATCACGTCCACCCGGCTGTCGCGCCGCCACGACGTCGGCTCGCTCGTGAGCCTTCCGCCCGCGATCTCGTGGAGCCTCCAGCCCGCCGTCGTGTGAAAGAGGCCCTTGGCGCGTGCGACGCGCCCCTTCGTGAGCGTACCTGCGCGGAGCGCTTCGAGGGCGGCCATGAGGCGATCCGCGTCGAAGACCCTCTCCGGCGGGTACGCAACGCCCTTCCCGACATGTCCCTCGGAGGAATTCGGATTTCCATGGAGGTGGTGTGGCGCCGGCGTCTCGAGAAGGGTCGCGGCGGCAGCGGTCGCGGGGCGCTCGAGATCCCAGACCTCGTCGGGGAGGATGGCGTGCTTCGCCCGCACGATCAGCAGCTTCGGCGGCGCCAACGCGCGGACGAACTCTTCACTTCTAAGAATCTCTTCTTCCGAGGCGACATCGCAGCGATTTACGACGATCACGTCGGCAACGTCGATCTGGTCCCGGAAGAGCGCGCTCTCCGCGTAGGCCTTCGCGAGGTCCTGCTGAGGGTCGAGGATCGTGATGACGGGGCGGACGTCGAAGCGGTTCGCCCAGCGCGGGCCGCGCAGGAGGTCGACGAGCTCGGACGGCCTCGCGAGCCCGGTCGGCTCGAGGACGAAACGCGTCGGCGCCACGAGGTCGGAAACCTCTTCGAGGGAGGCCTCGAGGTCGGCCATCGCGGTGCAGCAGACGCACCCCCCCGGCACTTCTCGGAGGATGCAGCTTGCGCAGTCCGACAGGAGCGCGCCATCCACGCCGAGCGTCCCGAATTCGTTCACGACGACCGCGATCCGCTCGCGATCGGCCCGGCGCGCGAGGAGATTCTTGACCGCGGTGGTCTTCCCGGCGCCCAGGAACCCCGACAGCACGTGGAATGGAATCCTCACAGGATCATCCTACCGCCGAAATTTAGGGCACGAACCAGCCTTCCCTTCCCGTAAGATTCGCGCGATGTCGACGAGCGCCGCCGCTTCCCGAAGTCCCAAGGTTCCGAAGCCGTCCCGTATCCGGGTCCCCGAGAAGTTCGCCGACGCCGAGAAGCTCTACGGCATCGAGAACTGGGGGAAGGGATTTTTCTCCGTCTCGGACGACGGAAACCTCCTTGTCCACCCCACCCGCGAGAATCACCGCTTCGTGGACCTCAAGGGAGTCATCGACGACGTGGCGTTGCGCGGAATCTCGACGCCGATCGTGGTGCGGTTCCCGCAGATCCTCGACGCCACCGTGAAGGAGCTCAACGAGGCTTTCCTGCGCGCGATCAAGGAATACGACTACGACGGCGTGTACCGCGGCGTGTTTCCCATCAAGGTGAACCAGAAGAAGGTCGTCGTCCGGGAGATCATCCAGTCGGGCCGCAAGTACGGTTACGGGCTGGAGGCGGGCAGCAAACCCGAGCTCCTCGCCGCCCTCTCGCAGGACCTCGGCCCGGACTGCCTCATCACGACGAACGGCTACAAGGACGAGGCCTTCATCAAGCTCGCGCTGAACGGGCTCCGGATGGGCAAGACGGTCGTCCTCATCCTCGAAAAGGTGTCCGAGCTCGAGCGCATCCTCGACGTCGCGCGAAAGCGCGGCGTGAAACCCTTAATCGGGATGCGCAGCAAGCTGTACGCGCGCGGCTCGGGCAAGTGGGCGAAGTCGGGCGGCGAGGCCGCGAAGTTCGGCCTCACGACGACCGAGATGCTCGACGCCGTCGAGATCCTCCGCCAGCGGAAGATGCTCGACAGCCTCGTCATGATCCACTTCCACATCGGCTCGCAGATCACGGACATCCGGAAGGTCAAGCAGGCGATCAAGGAAGCGGGCCGCGTCTACGCGAAGCTGTACCGGTCGGGAGTCGAGGTGAAATTCCTGAATCTCGGCGGCGGCCTCGGCGTGGACTACGACGGCTCGAAGACGGCCTTCGACTCGTCGATGAACTACACCGTCCAGGAGTACGCGAACGACATCGTCTACACGATCAAGTCGATCTGCGACGAGGAGAAGGTCCCGGTCCCGACGCTCGTCACGGAGTCGGGCCGCGCGATCACGGCGTATCACTCGGTGCTCGTGACGAACGTCCTCGACGTCGCGGACCGCATCGAGCAGGGCCGGACCGTGAAGCTCGACGGCGACGAGAACCACGTCGTGCGCGAGCTCTACGACGTGTGGCAAGGCGTCACCGCGAAGACGATGCGCGAGAGCTACCACGACGCGCTGCAATACAAGGAAGAGCTTTTCACCCTTTTCAATCTCGGCTACGTCTCCCTCGAGGACCGCAGCAAGGGCGAGATCCTCTACTGGAACATCTGCGAGCGTATCCGCCGGCATCTCCACACGCTCAAGGACATCCCCGAGGAGTTCGAGCAGCTCGAGGTCATGCTCGCCGACAAGTACGTCATGAACTTCTCCGTCTTCCAGTCGCTGCCCGACGTGTGGGCGATCGACCAGCTCTTCCCGATCCTCCCGATCCACCGCCTCCGCGAGCGGCCCACCGAGCACGGCACGCTCGCGGACATCACCTGCGACTCGGACGGCAAGATCGAGAAGTTCATCGACCTCCGGGACATCAAGGAAGCGCTGCCTCTCCACGAGTTTCGGAAGGGAACGCCTTACTACATCGGCTTCTGTCTCGTCGGGGCGTATCAGGACGTGCTCGGCGACCTCCACAACCTCTTCGGCGAGGCTCACGAGGTTCTCGCGAGCGTCGACGAAGACGGCCGCACGCGCATCCAGGACGTGCTGCCGGGCGAGTCGTGCGAGCGCGTGCTGTCGTACATGAACTACGACCGCGACGAGATCCTCGACGGTATCTGGCGGCAGCTCCGGCGCGCCACCGAGCGCAAAAAGGTCAAGGAGCCCGAAGCGAAGGCCATCGCGAAGGATTTCGAGCAGGTCCTGTCGCAGTACACCTATCTCGAGGACTAGCCCCGCTTGAACTTCGCCCTGCCCGTTCTTGTTTTAGCTGCCCTCGTTGCCGTCGCCCCGGAACCCGCGCCGGATCCCGCCGGCGCCGCGGTCGTCGCCGCTGCCCGGACGGCGGAAGGGACCTCTGGTGCCGTCGTGGGCGTTTCCGTCCTGCACCTCGAGACCGGCCGCCGCGCCTCGTGGCACGGGCACGAGCGCTTCCAGATGGCGAGCGTCTTCAAGCTGCCCGTCGCGATCGCGATCCTCCACGCCGTCGAGAAGGGAAAGCTGCGGCTCGAACAGGAAGCCGAGATCCGGGAGTCGGACCGGATGGAGATCGGTCCGATCTACGACGAGTGGAAACCCGGGATGCGCGTGACGGTCGAGCGAATGGTCGACGTCATGCTCGTCGACAGCGACAACACCTCCGCGGACGTCCTCATCGGCCTCCTCGGCGGGCCGCAGGCGATTGAGAAGACGTTAGCGGCGAAAGGCGTCTCCGGCATCCGGATCTCGCTCGACGAGAAGGGCCTCGGCGCCGCGATGAAGAAGGATCTCGCCGCGCTCGAGAGGGGCTCTGAGAACGGGACGAGCCCCGACGCGATGGCGGCCCTGCTCGGCCGACTCTTCATGGGCGAGCTCCTTTCGCGTCCGTCGACGGACCGTATCCTGGACGCGATGCGCCGGTGCGCGACGGGCGGCCGCCGTCTCCGCGCGGGCCTTCCGAAAGGCACGGCGGTCTTCGACAAGACAGGCACGCTGCGCTCGTGCACGAACGATTCCGGAATCGTGACTCTCGAGGACGGTTCGCACCTCGTCCTCGCCGTCTTCGTCCGGGGAGGGACCGACGCCGCGACGAGGGAGGCGGCGATCGCGTCCGTCGCGCGCGCGGCTTGGGAAGCGTTCGTACCCGGACGCACCGTTTCCGGCGGCACCGCCCCCCGCGCTAGTCTCCGCGCATGGTCGAGTCCCTGACGACGCCCTATCTGCTCCTGGCCGCACCCGTGATGCTGGACCCGAACTTCTCGAAGACCGTCGTGGTCATGGGCCATCACACGCGCGAGGGCGCGCTGGGATGGATCGTGAACCGCCTGCTGGGCGAGCCTGCCATCAAGCTTCTCGCGCCGCCGCTCGACACGGCCGTTCACCCGGAGACCCCGCTCCGCGTGGGCGGGCCCGTTCTCACGAACGGGCTCGTCGCCCTCTTCCCGGAGGCTGTGCAAGGTGTCGAGTCGATCGAGATGGCGCCGGGGCTCCGTGTTTCGGCGGCCGCCGAGATCCTCCCCAGGCTCTTCACCGCTCCGCCGTCCGCGGGCACGCCGGGGCTTCTCGTAATGGGCTATTCCGGCTGGGCCGCCGATCAGCTCGAGAGCGAAATGGAGGAGGGCTCCTGGCTCGTCCTCCCGTGGGAACCCGGGCTCGTCTTCACGAACGACGTCGACGGGCTCTGGGAACGCGCTCTCGCGCACCTCGGCGTCGACCCGGCGTCCGTCTCCTCGTCGTCGACGGGCGTGAGCTGACGTGAACGAGCTGACGGCCCTCATCCTCCGGCACGGCGTCGGCTTCGTGTTCCTGAACGTTTTCCTCCAGCAGCTCGGCGTTCCCGTGCCCGCCGTCCCGACGCTTCTCGTCGCGGGCGCGCTCGCGGCCGACGGGCGGCTGCCGTTTGAGAGACTGCTCGCGGCGGCGTTCTTCGCGACGGTCGCGGCCGACACGGGCTGGTTCCTGCTCGGCCGGCGCTACGGGCAGAGGGTTCTCAAGACGCTCTGCAAGCTGTCTCTCTCTCCCGATTCCTGCGTACGCCAGACCGAGGGTCTCTTCGATTCGTATGGCCTCCGGTCGCTCCTCTTCGCGAAATTCGTTCCCGGATATTCCACGGTGGCACCGCCTCTCGCGGGCGCGGCGGGTGCGACGCTGCCCCGTTTTCTGGCCTTCACGTCCGCGGGAACGCTGATCTGGGTCGGGACCGCTCTCGGCCTCGGCCTCGTCTTCCATGGCGCGATCGAGCGCGTCCTCGCGTTTCTCGCGGATCTCGGTGGCGGCGCGGTCGCCGTCATCCTGGCGGCGCTCGTCGTCTACATCGGCCTCAAGTGGATACAGCGGCGCCGCTTCTACCGGTTCCTCCGCATGGCGCGTATCCGCGTCGCGGACCTCCGCCGGCTCATGGACGAGGGAAACGCTCCGCTGATCGTGGACGTGCGCTCGAACAACGCGCGGACGCGCGACGGGCGGCGCATCCCGGGAGCCATCGTGGTCAACATCCTCGAGCTGGACGAGAAGATTTCTCACCTGCCGACCGACCGGGAGATCGTCCTCTACTGCACGTGACCCAATGAAGCCTCGGCGGCCCGTGTGGCACGCCTTCTCATGGACCGCGGGTTCGCCCTCGTCCGGCCCCTCGAAGGCGGGCTCGACGCGTGGGAGGAAGCCGGCTACGAAATCGAGGCGGAGCGAATTCCCATGAGTCCGACGGGTTCGTTCCCTCCCGCGCCCTGAGCCCTCACGCCCGCTCCCAGACCTCCTCGACGACGACGTCCGGATGCAGGGAGCGCCTCACGGGACACGTCTTGCCAGCGTTGACGAGCTTCTTGAAGTCCTCGTCGCTGCAGGGTGACGCGATGCGGTAGCGCGCCACGAGCTTCGCGATGCGCCGCGGGGGCTCCTGCGTCATGTGCTTCTCGATCTCGAACGTCACGCCCGTCACGGAAATCCCGCTCCGCGTCGCGTAAAGGCTCAGCGTCGTCGCCGCGCACGCGGCGAGCGACGCGGCGCAGAGATCCGTAGGCGAGAAGCGGCTTCCGTCGCCGCCGTTGTCCGTCGGCGCCGTCGTCTCGAGGAGCGCGCCGGAAGGGCCATGGCGGAGTTCGGCTCCAGTCGGAGACGTGAGTCTGCCGGAGATTGAAACGCTCATGGCGGTGAGTCTAGTTCAGCGGACAGCGTCCGCTCCGGGCAGCGGCCAGGCCGGGAGCGAGAGGAGATCCTCCGGGTTCACGCGCGCGGCGCGCAGCTTCGCTCCCCAGTGGAGGTGCGGGCCCGTGACACGGCCCGTGTGCCCCGACGCGCCGAGGAGGGCCCCTTTCGCCACGTCGTCTCCCTCCTTCACGTCGATGCGCGACATGTGAAAGTACTGCGAGAAGAGCCCGGCGCCGTGGTCCAGGAGGACCGTGCCCCCGCTGAAGTAGAGATTCCCGGCGAGCACGACGCGGCCGTCCCCTGCCGCCTGCACGGACGTGCCCTCTGCCGCCGCGAGGTCCAGGCCCGCGTGAAAGCTCTTCGTCTTCCCGTTGTAGACGCGGCGGGCGCCGAAGTTGCCGTTCGAGGGCGCTGTCGAGGGCCGCGCGAAAGACGTAAAGAGGCGGACTGGCGATCCGCGGCCATACGCCTTGGCCACGCGAACCTGATCGGCCTTCACGCGCTCAAGCTCCTCTTTCGGCACCTCTACGTAGCGCGGGTCGACGGACAGCTTCTGGAGACGGAAGTTCCCTGCCGCGATCTTCAGCGGCCAGGCCAGCCGGGTGGAACCGTCCGGCGTCTCGAAGACGAGCGACCGCGTGCCGGGCGCCGCGGCCAGGTCCACGCCGAGGAGCCCGCGAAACGTCGTCCCGGCGATGTCGCGCTCGAGCGGGGTGCGCGTCTCCCCGTCCACCATGACGAGCGCCTGGAGCGGACGTTCGCTCGTGACCGTTACGAGGCTGACGCCGCCCTGTGTCGGAGACGTCACCGAGGCCGTGACCGTGAGGCCCGCGGCGGGGCCGGGAGCCGGACCGGCCGCGAGGACGGCCGCCAGCAGAGTCTCCGGGAGGTTCATGGGACGAACCCGCCGGTCTCACACGCGGGCCTCGAAAGACGCGTCGCCGCGCCCGACGGATCGCCGCCCCGCCAGAACGGGAGCTGATCGAAGCGATGCCGGGAGCCCACGTGCCCGGAGACGCCGAACGGGATGACGAGGGTCGCCTCGTCCGGCGTGCCCCAGTCCACGATGAAACGCATGGACTGCCCGAACGTCGGAGACGCGACGCGCACGACGCCCGTCGCCCCCTGCTGCGGGAACGAAGGCGGGTCGAAGAGCCAGGACAATCCGGGCACGCGTCCGAGCGGATGGCGTACGGCGAGCCGGTTGGCCTCGCCCCACTGGAGCCGGGTTGCGTCCTTGCCGTATTTCGCCTCGAGATCGGCGAACGCGTCGTCCCATGCGCTTTTCACGAAGCCAGCCTTCGCGCCGAGACCGGCGCCGCGGAACATCGCGTCGTCCGCACGCGCGAGATCGAGGACTCGGTATTCCGCGAGGCCGAAGTCCGGAGCGACACGCCACGCCTTGAGCGCCTGCTCCCCGAACTTCCGGCGAAACACGCGTGCGACGAGGAAACGCGAGGACGCCGCCTCGGCTCGTCCGTCCCAGTCGTGAAAACGCGCGCCCCAGTCCGGCGGAAGAAAGGGAACGAGCGCCTCCATCGTGGCCGCGAGGACCGGCGACGCCGTATCGAGCTGCATCGCCTCGACAGCGGCGCGATCGAGCTTCTGTCCCGCACGCCCCGCCCCTTCGAGCATCGTCGCGATCCGACGCGCCCGTGCGGGCGAGGGCGAGTCGGTCCCGAGGACGTGAGGCCAGCTCGTGCCCGCGACGCGTTGATTCGCGGTCGCAAGAAATCCCTCTCTGGGGTTCACGAGGCGCGGCATTTCGTCCTGGGGGACAAACCCGGTCCAGTCGTTCCGAGCGTCCGAGCCGTCGTAGGGAATGCTGCCGTCCGTTCCGGGGCGGCGGACCGGCACGAGGCCCGTCGCCCGCCAGCCGATATTCCCGCCGGAGTCCGCCCAGACGACGTTCTGCCCGGGCGCGAGGAACCCATCGAGCGCTCTCTCGACACTCTCGGCGTCCCCGGCCCGCATCACGTTCGAAGACGGAAGCCTCAGGTTCGCGGGGTCCAGCGCGACCCACTTCAGGGCGAGATTCTCCGTGACGAGAGGACCGTGCGACGTCGAGCGGACGACGAGTCGCTCCGCGGCGGCTCCACGGACCGAAATCGTCTCCTCGCGCAGGGCGACTTTCTCCCACTCCGCGCCGCGCTTCGCCCCGCTGTCGACAATCGTCTCCCTGTAGAGGTCCTGCACGTCGGAATAGAGGTTCGTGAACGCCCACGCGACGCGCTCGTTCCGTCCCAGCGTCACGCCGGGCAGGCCGGGCAGCGTGACCCCCTCGACGAGGTGCCCGCCGATGACGAACCGCATGGGCAGCCAGATTCCAGGCGCGCCGATTCCGAGGTGCGGATCGTTCGCCAGGATCGGCTTGCCGCTCTTCGTGAGGGCGCCCGAAACGGCCCAGCTGTTCGATCCCGGCGCCTCGTCCGGATCGCCCTCCGCCCGGAAGCCGAGGGCCCGGGTGGGCGCCGCATCGCCCGGAACCGGCAGCGGCGGCAGTTCGGGCTTCCCGGCATCGGGAACGAGCACGAGATCGTCGGCCGTGAAGCCGGACGTGAGGAAGCGCCGCACGGAGGACGGCCGCGAGAGGAGGCGCTCCGTGGCGATCTCTTTCCTCCACGTGGAGGAGATCTCCTCGCACATCATGAGAAGGACGCGGAGCGAGTCGGCGGGAGTGAATCTCCGCGGCGTCAGGCCGAGAAGGGTGAACTCGAGCCCCCAGCGTCCCTTGTGCGTGTCGAGAAAGGCGTTGATGCCGTCGGTCAGAGCGGCCACGTCCGCGCGTTCGTTCGCCGGAAGGAGCGGGACGGCCGCCTCGGCGACACGCGAGAAACCGTAGATCCTGTGCAACCGGTCCGAGGGAAGCGCGGCGCTGCCGAAGATCTCGGCGAGCTCGCCGCCCGCCAGCCGGCGCTGCAGCTCCATCTGGAAAAGCCTCTCGCGCGCCGTTAGATATCCCTGGGCCCGAGTGGCGTCTCCGGTATCGGCCGCTGTGATCGTGGCGACGCCGTGGTCGTCGAACGCGACGGTCACCCTCGCGCGGAGTCCGGGGATCTTCGGAAACGACAGGTCCGGGAGGTTTCGGAACACGAGAACGCCGAGCGTGGCACCGGCGACGAGCACGGCCGCGACGGTCGCCGCCGCGATCCTCCCCAGCACGCGCTTCATGCGCCGGCGGCGTCCGTCAACTGCTCAAGCAATTGAGCGCCCCTGGTCTCAGCCCTTCTTCTTCGCGGGAGCCGCCTTCGCGAGAGGCTCGACCCACATCTCCTCCACGCGGCGCTGCTTGTCCTCGGACATGCCCATGCGATAGCGAAGGCGGATGCCGCACTGGGGAACGGGCCAGGACGACACTCCCGGATCGGACGCGACGGGAGTTCCCTTTCCGTAGCGCTCGAGGATGCCGTCGTAAAGACCGGAGGGCGGGTCGAGGAGGTAGTGCAGCGACACGACCTTCGCGTCGAGGGCGTCGGACGCGTAGGTCACGTCGACTTTCCACGGCCGCCCCTCGGGGGTGTGCACGACTTTCAGGTCGCGGACGACTGTCTTCTTCGACGGCTCGTGCAGCGCCATGCGCTCGAACGAAAATGCGCGCGTCTGCCCGATCTCAAGGCCGGCCATCCCCGGGCAGGGGGGCGGCGTGGGCTGCGCCGCGGCAGCGCCAGTTGACGAGGCGGCCGCGCCGGCCTGAGGGCCAGTCTGTTTCGTTTGAACCTGAATCTGCGCGATCGCCGGAGGTGCGGCGAACCCCGCGAGAAAGAGGCTCGTGCAGAGGAACGGGGAAACTTTCATCGAAACTCCTGAACGGGATGCCCGGCCGCGCCGGCACGGGGTCTCTCGGTGACGCGAGGAGCGTGCCAGACCCGAATTCGAAGAGTGTACCAGCCGGCTCCCTCAGGGGGCCGTCGCAAACTCGAGGAGAACCCGTCTCATCCGGTCGATCCCGTCGACGTAAAGCGGCAGCGAAATCCCCTCATTCACGTGATGGATCGTCGACGCATCGTAGATGCTCACGGCGAAAGGAGACACCCCGTAGGCGCGCAGGCCGCGGGCCCGGATGGCGGCCGCCGACGTGACCTGCCCGCTCAGGATGTAGGGCCCGACGGGCGCGCTCTCCGGGTCCAGGCCAAACACGTTGGCGATCGCGCGATATGCGTTTCCCTCGGAGGGGCTCGACACGCAGTCCCTGGTCTCGAGGACGAGACGGAGGCGGAAGCCTCTTGCCAGGGCCCAGCCCTCGATCTCGGCGCGGGCGGACGCGACCGGGCTTCCCGGAAGCAGCGTCTTCACGACGTGCAGGGAAAAGCCTTCAGCGATCCGTTCCACCTTGCTCACGTAAATGCTGTCCTTGAGGAGCGAACGGTAGACCTCGGGAACGAACTTCCAGAACTCCGCTTGAGGGCCGAGCTTCTCGGCTCCGTCCGTCATGTAGCGGCCCCAGACATCCGACCGCGAAGGCGCGATGAACCGCAGGAACTCCCGCACGGCGGGGACCACGCGAACGGGCTGCTCCAGATCACGGGCCTTCAGGAATTCGCGAAACTCCTCGAGTGTTCTTTCCTCGGGTGACAGGACGTCCACCGAGAAAACTGCCTTCTGCATGGTCTCGATGCCGAAGCGCTCTACGTGCTGGTTCTTGACCTCGTTCACTCCCCCCTCGTTGAACACGTCCGTCACTCCTGCAAGGAGGTCTGGCCGGTGGTCGAAGAGCCAGCCCATACCGAGGTCTTCCCGAAGCGTCTCCTCTCCCGACTCGACGACGAAAACGATGTCGCGGAGGGGCACGAGGCCCGCACGCGTGAGCGAGGTCATCGCAAGGAGGTTCGCGACCGTCTGCCCCTTCATGTCGAGCGTCCCCCGGCCGAAGAGGTGGTCGCGGTCGAGGCCGGTGCCGCGTTCGGCCGCGAAGGGCGGCTTGGTCCATGCGCCAAGGTCTCCCGCGGGGACGACGTCCGCGTGATTCAGGAGGGCGAGCGCTCCGTCCGGAGCGCGGCCCGTGATTCGGGCAACGAGGATCGGGCGCTCCGGGTCGGCGCCGGTGATCGTCACGGGGATTCCCTCGCACACGAGGAACCGGGCGAGGAACTCGATCGCGGGACGTGTGATTCCGGGCGGATTCGTCGTGTCGATGCGTACGTACTCTACGAGAAGCTTCACGGCCTCCGTTTCCATGGCCGCGTCCGCCTCGACATCCATCCGGCGAATCGTGAGCGGCGTCGCGAGCCGCGACACGAGCGCCGGAAACCCCCAGAGCGCAAGGACGGCAAAAACCGCGGCACCGCCATAAAGGGCGAGGCGCCGCCTTCCGTTGGAGCCCAGCTTCATGCGTTCCCGAACGCAGGCCGGCGCCGCGGAACGAGCAGGGCGGTGGCGAGCGCCAGCGCGGTGGCTGCAGAGATCATCGCCCCGATCTTCACCCACCGCGTGTCGGGCCGCAAACGCACCGCATGACGCCCCGGAGGGACGGCCAGGCCCGCGAACCCGAACGCGACCCGCGAGACGCGGGCCGGGCGGCCGTCGATCGTGGCCTCTTCCGCGGCCTCCCACAGCCGGTACAGCATGAGAAAGCCCGGACCCGGCCCCTCGACCTCGACGTCGAGAAAGAGCCCCGAGGGGCGGTCGTCGACCGCAAGGATCCGGCCCGCCGCGGGCGCGGCAGAAACCCCCGGGACCGCTTCGTCGGCGTACGCGGTGTCGACGGGAAAGCCTTCCTCGAGCAGCCGCTTGAACACCGCGCGCCGGTCCGTAGATGCCACGAGCCTCCCTGCGAACCGGTACGGCGGAACCGGGTTCACGATCCGCTCGAGGCGCGGCCGGTAGCGCCCGTCCTCTCCCCGTTCGCTGCGGACGATCGCCGTGACGCCGACGCCCCGTACAAGGCGCTGGGCGAGCGGCGGCGTTTCCCGAACGGCGCGGGACAGAAGGCTCGACCACTCGAACGCCTCGAGGGGAAGCGACAGGTCGTAATCGACCTCGAACTGATAGCCGACCCCGAACAGCGATCCGTATGCCGGGAGCAGAGACTGCCGGCCGACGCGGGTCGCCGACTCGAGGTCACGCAGGTCGTACACCGGGACGGGCGCATAGCTGTCCCGGAAAAAAAGGCGCGGCGGGGGCGCGCCGGGGGCGACCGGGACGAGTGAGGACAGGAGCGCCGGAACGCGCGCGATCACGGAAGCGTCGTCGAGCGGCACGAGGCGCCGCGCCATGCCCTCGCGATCGATGAAAATCGCGAAAGCGAGGAGCAGCAAGACGACGCGAAGGGCGCGGGGCGAGACGGTTTCCGCGAGGCGCCTCAGCCCGAGCGCGGCGAGCCAGGCGAGACCGAATCCCGCGAGGATCAGGTGCCTTTCCGGATAGCGGATCCAGCCGAGAGGCGGCACGACCCACCTCACGAGTCCGAAGACCGGCGTCGCGTCGCCGAGCGCGAGGAGGAAGCCCGCCAGCGCGAGAAGCGCCGCCGCGATCCGTCCAGGCCCTTTCCGGACGAGTCCCGCGAGGACGAGGACCCACGCGACCCGCCCCGGCGTCACGGAGGGGAGGTACGGATAATCCGGTATCCGGGGTGCCGTCGCGACGACCGTCCAGTCGGCGATCATCCCGTCCGACGCGAGATCCGCGAGGCGCGCCAGCGCAAACGGCTTTAAGGAACTCTTGTCGAAGGTCCGTCCACTCTCCGGCGAACGGCTGCTGCGCGCCGCGGTCGCGCCCCCCGGAATGACGGAGACCGCGGCAAGACCACCAGCCACGAGAGCGCTGATCGCCAGGGCCGCGAGAGGCCGCGCGCGCCCGCGCCACCCGCTGTGTTCCTCCCACGCCGCCCAGGAGACCGCCACCGCGACAAACGCCGCATAGAGCACGAACTCGGGCGCCGTCGCGAGAAGAATCAGCGCCGCCGCGATCGCCACCTTCGCCACCTCGCGCGTACGCGGCGCCTTCACGAGGTCGAAGACGAAGGCGGCGAACCACGGAAGAATCGAGAGAGCGGACAGCGTGGGCGGAAACGTGGCGACGGACACCGCCGTTCCGCCAAGCGCGAAGACGAGGCCGGCCACGGCCGCGGGCGCGCGCGGAACACCGAGGCGCCGCGCGAACGCGGCTAATCCCGCGAGGGCGACGGCGAGGTGGAGAAGGATCCACGCCTTCATCGCCCCGCCGAGCGGCAGCAGCAGGAAGAGAACGTTCGCGGGGTCGAAGGGCGCCGCCGACAAGCCGCCGAGAAGCGGCGACCCGCCCCAGCGGAATCGATCCACCCATGGCAGCTCCCCGCGCCCGATCGCTTCGACGAGATGCGCCTTCAGCGGAAAGAAATAGAACAGGAGGTCCCGGCCCACCGGAATGCCGGTGCCGAAAAAATCGCGAAACGGCAGGAGCGCGAGAAGGAGCGCCCCGAGGAGCGGAAGCAATTCGCGGAGACGTGCCTTCACGGGAGCACCCGCGGCCGAGCGAAGAGGGCGATCGCCAGGAGCGACGCGAGAGAGAGAGCGGCGCCGGAAGAGAATGCGGGGTTCTCGTATGCGAGTGCGATCTCGTGGTCTCCCCCCGGGACGTTCACGGCCATCAGGTATCCGTCCGAAGCGTGGACCTGAAGATCCGCTCCGTCCAACCGGGCATGCCAGTTCGGGTCGAACGTCCGCCCGACGAAGAGCACGGCGGCCGGAAGGCCGACCCGCACTCTGAGGCGGGCCCGACCTGCCCGGCGCTCCTCAACCGTGACGGTCCCGGCACCCCTCGGGAGGACGGCGAACTCTGCCCGCGCGTTTTCGACGTGCAGGATCCGGTCCTCTCCGAAGCGGCCGATCTCGACGACACCGGGCGGGTCGGGCGGCGCCGCCGCCGTCCTCGTGACCGTGACCCCCAGCGTCCGCAGGCGCGCGACCTTTTCCTCTCCCCATCGGAGTCGGGCGAGCGCCCGGGCGAAGCGCGCCGACGGCGCCGCCGTCATGCGGTCTATGTCGTTCTCTCCGGTGTATCGGATCCCGAACGCGACGCCGACGGCAGGGTGCAACGGATCGAGCCCGCCGGCCTCGCGAGTCCGGCGCGCGACCGTCGACGCGTCGTCGGCGCCGTCATCGTAAAAGCGGCCGGATCCCGCCTGCGCGCGCACGAGCGCGACCTCGGGCGTCTCCTTACGGTAAAGGTCCGGTGGACCGGCGGGGCACGTCCCCGCCACGCGCCGGCTCGCATCGGCAATGAACAGAAGAGAAAGAATTCCTGCGAAGAGAGAGACGGGAAGCCGGTTGTGCGAGACGAGCCACCCGAGGGCGGCGACGAGAGCAAGAGTAAGACTTCCTAGAAGGAGGAGGGGACGGAGAGTCGCGGCCACAGCCGCGGCGGACGTGGGTCCGGAGCCCAAGCCGACGCCCCATAAACCCTTTCTAAGAAAATCTTCCGCGCCGATCGCCAACGCGAGAAGCGAGCCGCAGACGACGGCCAATCCAGTCGCGCCCATCCGAAGCAGATTGAAAGCCTGTCGTCGTGCCTCCACGTCCGCGAAGAAGACGCGGTCCACGCCGGCCGCCGCCGCCGCCGCGAGCGCAAACGTCACGAGGAGCCACCACTTTTCCGGATATCGAATGACCGGAAAGGCCTGCGCGAGGAAAGAGGCGCCTGGCAGAAACCGTCCGAACGAGAGCACCGCGCCCCCGAGAGCGAGAAGAATCGCGGCTCGCCCGCGCCCGTCGCGCCAGGCAGCCGCCATGAAGAGAAGGGGGATCAGCCCGAGCGCGAGATCCTCGAAGTAGGGGCTCCCTGCATCGAATGTGCCCGCGCCCCAATCGGAGGCCGCGTCACCCTCTGGGTCGCCGGTGAGCCGCGGCTCGAGGAGCGTGAGAATGCGCGACGGCCGCACGGACCGGAAGAGGGCGCCGTGCTCGGGCCGCATCTCGGTACCGCGCGCGGATCGGGAAAGCTCGAGGGCCGCCGGAAAGATCTGGACCGCCGCGAGGCCGGCGCCAAGGAGGAGCGTGAGGAGCGCTCCGGCGATCGAGCGCCCTCGCGCCTGCCCGGCACCGAAGGCCGCGATCGCGAAGAAGGCCGCCGCGCCCATCAGCGTGACGGCCGGTTCACCGCCGAGCGCCGAAAGACCGAAGGCGAGAGCCGCGAAGGCGCGCGCGCGGCTGCGGGAAGCCGCGTCGGAAGAGGCAAGACGCGGAGCCTCGGCGAGCGCGAAGGCGAGCGGAAGAACGGCCGCGCACGTCGTCGCGTATATGGGAAGCGTCTGAAACACGCCCGAGAAAAGCAGCACGAGCGTCCCTGCGGCCGACGCCTGGGGCGAGAGCCCGAGACGCCACATGGAAAGGAAGAAGACGGCGAGGACGAGGAAGATACTGACGAAAGCGACAGCAGTCGGAGAGAGCACGAGGAGGAGCGGCGAGAGCGGCCAGAATGCCGCCGCGTTCGGATCGGCCGCGAACGGCCGTCCCGACGACATCCACTCGTTCCAGACGGGCATCTCGCGCGACCCGAGGAGCCGCGCCAGGACGAGTCTCCATGGTACGAAGAAGAAGCCCGCATCGCGCCGATACAGCGTGCCGCCGGTCAGGAACGGAGCGAAGCGGATCGCGGCGGCCGCGAACACGGCCGCGAATGCCCACCAGAAAGAGCTCGTGCGGAGGCGAGGGGGCTCTTCCGATGCCGGCGTCACGTCACTCAGGGCTTCCGCGCGAGCACCAGAAGCGACATCCCGAACGACGGCTCCGACTTTTCCTCCGCGCGAAGGAGGGGCATCAGCCATTTGAAAGCGCCCAGCTGTCTCTTCGGCAGGACACGGCGCTTCAGAACGCGCGAATTCAGCCACCAGCCCAGAACGCCGGGTCGATTCAGGTACCGGACCGATTCCACCGCAAACCCGGCGCGCGCGACGAGCGTCGAGAGGGCCCCCTTTTCATAGCGGCGGTAGTGGCGCAGATTCTCGTCGAGCGTGCCGTAGAGCGCCGGCAGGGCCGGCACGAGCAGCGCGAGGTGCCCTCCGGGCTGGAGAACGCGCAGGAAGTCGGCAAGCGTCCCGGCGTCGTCCTCGATGTGCTCGAGCACGTTCAGACAGACGATCGTGTCGATGCGCTCCTTCTCCAGGTCGGCGCGATCCTCCCCGGTGAGCGGAAACCGGAATGAGGCGACACGCACGTGGACCTGTTTCTCGAAGCGGTTGAGGAGCTCCCGCACGTAGTGCGGCTCGATATCCGACGCGACGACGCGTTCCCGGTCCGCGAAAAAGCGGGTCTGGTTCCCCACTCCCGATCCGACCTCGAGGACGCGCGACCCGAGCCAGGCTTCGAAACGGTCGTGAATCCACCGGTTGTATACGGACAGCTCGCTCATCCGCCTGAGCGTGATGGCGCCGACGTCGCCCTCGGGCGCCTCCCAGCGGAAGTACTTGAGGATCGTCCAGACCGCCTGAAACGCGTCCCTGAGGCCGATTTTCTTCCCTTCCTCGTAGGTCCGGCCGTTGTAGGAGATGGGAACCTCGTAGATCCGGACGCGCATGCGCGCCACCTTGCACGTGATCTCGGGTTCGACGCCGAACCGCTGGGACCTGAGGTCCAGCCGGTCCACGACTCCGCGCGTCATGACCTTGTAACACGTCTCCATGTCGGAAAGGTTCAGGTCCGTGAACACGTTCGACATGAACGTGAGAAGGCGGTTGCCCACCGTGTGCCAGAAGTAGAGGACGCGGTGCCCGTGCGGACTGCCGAGAAAACGGGATCCGTACACGACCTCGGCCTTCCCCGAAAGAATGGGCCTCAGGAGAACCGGATATTCCTCGGGGTCGTACTCGAGATCGGCGTCCTGGATCACGACAAAGTCGCCCGTCGAGGCGCGCATGCCGGCCCAGACCGCCGCGCCCTTCCCCAGGTTGCGTGTCTGCAGGAGAACACGCACGCCGTTCTTGCCGTCGAGCTCCCGGAGAATGTCGCGGGTGCCGTCCGTCGAGCCGTCGTCGACGATCACGATCTCGCGCTCGAGATCCCCGAGGTCCACCGCGAGAACCTGCGCAAGGATCTCGCGAATCGTCCGGCGTTCGTTGAACGCCGGCATCACGATCGACAACTTCATCTCTTCTATCTCTTCTGCTCTTTCAGATCGTAAAGAACGATGGAGTATCCCACGCGATCGATTGGCATTCCCCGCGTCAAAACCGCCTGGCGAAGGCGGAAGAGGCCCGCGGCACCGGCAGGATCTCCGTGAAACGCCGTCGCCTCAGGGCCGCAGCACATCAGGAACGAGGAGACCGCCCAGAGACCCGGCCGGACCGGCGCGCCGGCGGGCGCGAACACGGTCGCTCTCGGCGCGTAATACGGCACGTCCCCGCCGCCGAAATACGCGATCGTCGTCCGCTCCTCGTCCCCACGCTCCCGCAGCCGGCGCGCGAGACGCTCGAGGTCCTGCCCCCAGTCGAGATTCGAATCATTGAGCCAGACCGCGCCGTTCGCCGGGCCTCCGACCGCCTCGTTGAAAAACGAGAGCTCGTGAGGGTGCACGCGCAGGGTCTCGCCGAGCTGCAGCACGGCCCCGGCAAGAAGCACGGCCGCCGCCGCACGCGCCGGAAGCGCACGGAAGAGGACGAGGACGGCGGCCGCGAGAAGGAGCGGATATACCGGCAGCATGTGCCGGATGCCGATGTTGTAGGACGTCGCCATCCCGGTCAGGAACAGATAGGCCGGAGGGAGCACGAGCGTCAGGAGGACGAGGTCTGGCCGCACCCGCCTGAAGGCGGCTACGCCGCAGGCGACGACGAGGATCGCGAGAAATCCGAGCGAGCTCTTCACCGCGAACGCGACGAAGAAATACTCCCAGAATCCGTCCACGGAGAGCCTGCCGTGGAGGAAATTCACGCCGCCGCCCGTCCGGTTCTGGACCGCGATCCCGGCGAGTCCCGCCGCGTAGTGACCCGCCTCCTTCGAAACCCGCGAGATCGCGAGAATCCTGCCGATCGTCTCTTCGGGCGCCTGCCGCGAAACGAGAAAGATCCGCACGGCCTTCGCGGCCTCGGGCCCGCTCATGTGGCGCATCGCGACTGCGTAGCTTCCGAAGAGCACGACGGCCGATGCCGCGCCCGCGAGGAGAAGGCCGCGCAGCGCGACGAGATCGGGAGGGCGGCCCGCACGTGCGGCCTCACGGCGCTCCCTGAGAAGGCCGACGAGAGCGAGGAGCACGACCATCGGGACGAGAAGGACACACGAGAACTTCGCGGCAAGGCTCGCGCCCAGCGCGAGGCCCGTGGCCGCCCAAAGGCCGAGGGACCCCCGCTCGAGAGCGCGCAAGGCCAGCACGAGCGTGGCGAAGAATCCGAGAGACGCCGCGAGGTCGGTATGCACCACGCCCGCGTGCGCCAGAAGGTTCGGTTCGAAGGCCAGAACCGCCGCGGTGAGGATTCCGGCGAGATCACCCGCCCAGCCCCGCACGGTCCACCCGGCCGAGGCGACGAGAATGAAGAAGAGCACCGCGACAGGCGCGCGGGCGACACCGAAGAGCTTCCCGGGCGCGAGCATCGAGTGAAAGCTGAAGGGCCGAGGCTGCTCGGCCATTGCCATGGAAAATGGGATTTCCATCTTCGGCGCGCGACCGCCCGCCGCACGCACCGCGAACCCGGAGAGGAGCTTCACGAGCGGCGGGTGCTCGAGATTCGCATAGTACGTGCCCGCGATCGCATACTCCGCCGCCGCGAGCGTGTGGAAGGGCTCGTCCATCGTCGGGCTGTCGAGGCGCGTGTGGTCGACGACCAGGGCGACGCCGCACGCGGCCAGAACGAGCACGGCCGAACGAAACCTCACGCGGCGGGCCACGGACACCGTGGGATTGTAGGGGGAGTGAGTCGCCGGCCCTGTTACGCTCGAGTCCGTGAGCGCGCGCTCCGGAGGTCCCTCGCGGAACGGGTGGTTCGTCCTCCTGATGTTTCTCGCGGCCCTCGCACTCCGCCTCGCGCCCTTCTCCGCAGCGACGGCACCGGGATGGCGGCTCCTGTCGCCGGACTGCTATGGCCATCTCAGGCGCACGGTCTCGGTCGCCCGCAACTTCCCACGCGTTCCCGTCCGCGATTCGTATCTCAACCATCCCGAAGGCGGCGTCTTCATCTGGCCACCGGCATTCGACCTCCTCGCTGGCGGTATTTCGCGCGCTCTCTACGGGCGCACGGCGACGACGGAACAGGTCTTGCGGGTCGCGGCCATCCTCCCCGCGCTCCTGGGCGCTCTCCACGTCATCCCTCTCTTCGCAGTTGCCAGAAGGACCCTAGGCAGGCGCCGCGCGCGGATCGCGACCGTCGCTTATGCCGCGATTCCGGCCGCCGTCCTCTGGGGAGGTTTCGGACATTTCGACCATCATGTCGCCGAGGCGCTCAACTTGCTCCTCGTCCTCGCGGCCGGTGTTTGGACCGTGGGCGCGCGCGGGGGCGCTCGATTCGCGGGCGCCGCTGTCTTCGGCGCGGCGATCGCCCTCGCCGTCCTCACGTGGCAGGGGGCCGTGTTCGTGGCCGGCCTCTCGTTTCTGTGGGCGGCTCTCGCACTCGGTGAGGCCGCGGCTGTCGCCGGCCTCGTCGCGGCCGCGCTCGTCGCTCTTGGAACCGTGACGACGCTCCCGGGCGGACCCGTGCCTTTTTCGTTCGTCTCGTTCGGCTGGTTCCAACCGCTGCTTCTCGCGGGAGCCTCCGTGCCGCTCCTCGCGCTGGCCGCGTGGCGCACCGAGTCCGCGTGGAGACGGGCTCTCTGGGGACTGCTCGCGGTTGCCGGCCTGGCCGTGACCATGCCAAACGCGCATCGCCTCCTCGCCGCTGTCTTCCGCGGGGGAGCGTATGTCTTCAAGGAGAGCGTGGGCGGGAACGCAAACGATTTCGCAGACGGCGGTTTCCTCTCCTATCCGCCGGAGTTCCTGCGCCTCATCGCCGAGTCCCAGCCGCTCGTTCGCGGCTGGAAATCGTTCGAACGCGCCCTCCGCGAGCTTTCGCCGGGCTTCCTCCTCGTGCCCCTGGCGGCTCTCCTCTGGGCGAAGGCTGGCATCCTTCGGCCCCGTACGTCTCGTGGCGCCGGCCGGCTTCTCCTCGCCCTCTTCGCCGCGGCCGTCTTCGCCATGGCTCTTTTCCAGCAGCGTAACGTCTACTACCTCGCCATCTTCGCCGCTCTGGCGCTCGCCGAGGCGTGCGCGCGGGTCGGCCCGCGTGCACGAACCTTCCCGAGGACGGCCCTTCCGTTCCTTCTCGCCGCGGGCCTCGTGATCGTACCGGGCTGGCCCTATCTCCAAAGGGCCCGCACGTTCGCGGACGGCCCGGGCGACGACTTTCTCGACCTCTTCGCGAGACTTCGTGCTCTGGATCCGCCGCCGGTGGACCCTGCGACCGTCCCACAGCTGCCTCCGGGAGCGATTCCCGGCGTGATGCCTCCGTGGTCCGCGGGGCACTTCGTGACGGCGCTCGCGGAGCGGCCAGCCGCCGCGGACCCGTTCGGCTACGGATGGCGCCGCCAGTGCCGGCTGTTCACGGCCACGGACGACGCGGAGGCGCTCGCGATTCTGAAGGCCTCGAGGTGCCGGTATCTCGTCACGACGGAGCTAACCCCCCTGCTGCCCGCCTATGCGGCCGCCGCAGGACGCGCGCCCGCATCCACGCGCGCGATGTTCGCCCGGCGGGTGCACGAGTCCGACGCCGCCCGGCCGCTTCCATTCCTCGAGAGGGTCCTCGACTCGCGGACGGGCACGCGCCGTTTGGACGGATCCTTCCAGCCGCGATTCCGCGTCTTTCGCGTGCTCGGCCCCGACGCACCCTAGAATCCGGAAATGCCGATCCAGGGGAAGCGCGTCGCGGTCGTGATGCCCGCCTACAACGCGGAGAAGACGCTGGACAAGACGTGGCACGAAATCCCGAAGGACTGGGTCGACGACATCATCCTCGTGGATGACGCCTCCACGGACCGCACCGTCGAGGTCGCGCGCGCACTCTCGGGCGTCCACGTCGTGACGCATGCCAGGAACCGCGGCTACGGCGGCAACCAGAAGACCTGTTACGCGACGGCGCTCGCGCGCGGCGCCGACATCTGCGTCATGGTGCACCCGGACCACCAGTACGACGCGACCGTCCTGCCCGACCTCATCGGCCCGATCGCGCGCGGCGAGGAAGACGCGATGTTCGGCAGCCGCATGCTCGGAGGGCGCCCGCTCGAGGGCGGCATGCCGAAGTGGAAATACCTCGCGAACCTCTTTCTGACCGCCGTCGAGAACGCCACGTTCTATCTCTACCTGACCGAGTATCACTCGGGTCTGCGGGCGTATTCGCGTCACTATCTCGAGAGCGTCAACCTCGAGGCTTTTTCGGACGACTTCGTCTTCGACACCGAGATCATCGCCGCGGGCATGTGGAAGAACATGCGCATTCGCGAGGTCCCGATCGTGACGCGCTACTTCGACGAGGCCTCGCAGATCAATTTCTGGAACTCTTGCATCTACGGTCTTTCGATCCTCGGGGTGATGGCCCGCTTCAAGGCCCGGAAGTGGGGATGGCGGGACGACCCGATCTTTCCGTGAGCGAGCGGCTCGCGCCCTTCGCCCGGAACCTTCTCACCCCGGCGGCCCTCGCCACGGCTCTTCTCGTAGCCTCGGCGGCTTTCACGCACGCGGATCTCCTCTCGGGCCGGACGACTCCGGCCTACCGCGACATCGCGACGACGCAGCGGCCGGCGCGCGCTCTCGCCGCCCGCCTCGGAACGGCGCGCCTCGACCCGTTCGCCTCGTTCGGGCAGACCTACCGGGGAAACCCGAATCTCGTCCTCGCCTATCCCTTCCCCGCCAATCCTCGCTTCCTCGGCCTCCATCTGCTCCTCCACCTCGGGATCGGACTTCTCGGGACATTTCTCTTCCTCTGCACCCAGGTGAAGTCCCGGGATGCCGCGCTCGTCGGCGCCTTCGCGTTCGGCCTCTCGGGATACGTCCTCTCCTCCGCCGCGTTCCTGAACGCCACGACGACGATCGCGTGGATGCCATGGATTCTTTTCGCCGTCCAGCGCGCGCGAGCGGCGGCGTCCCGCGCCGATCTCCTTCGCGCCGGAGCGCTCGCGCTCGTCGCGTGCTGCCTTCTCGCGCTCGGAGGCGAGCCGGCTCTCGCGGCCCTCGCGATCCTCCTCGCGATCGCGCTCGCGGTCCGCGGGCCGGCCGCCGCGCGCCGCGGGGGCCTCATGGCCCTCTTCGGCGGTGGGCTCGGGGCGGCGCTCGTCGTCTCGCCGTGGCTCCTCGAAGTCGCCCGCGCCTCCGCGTTCGCGGCGCGGCGTTCGCGCGGCTTCTCGTGGAACGAGTTCGCCGCCGTCGGTTTCCATCCCCTGCGCCTCCTCGAGACGCCGTTCCCGCTCGTCTTCGGAGATCCCACCCATCTCGTGTCCGGGGCGTTCTGGGGATTCGCGGTGACGCAGGGCAATCCGCCCTATCACGCCTCGCTCTCCTTCGGCGTCGTCCCGCTCGCTCTCGCCCTCGTGTTCGCATGCTCGGCGCGCCGCAACGAAGGGCGCTTCTGGATCGGCGTCGCACTGATCGCGCTTCTCGCATCGTTTACGCCCTGGCTCCCGGGCGCGCGCGCCCTTTACGAGGCCGTGCCGGCCGTCCACGTCCTCCGTTACCCCGTCAAAGCGCTCCTCCCGTTCACACTCGCGCTCTCGGTCCTGGCGGCGCTCGGCGTCGACCGGCTTCTCGTCGAGGGTTCTCTCCCGCGTTTCCGGCGCCGCGCGGCCGGCCTTCTCTTTGCTCTCGGCGGCCTCCTGGCCGCGCTCGCAATCGCGGGCCGGCTCTTCCCGGGCCGCGTCTGGAAGATGCTTCTCTCGGGCTGGGACACCTCCTGGCTGTCGGACCCCCAAGTCGTCCTCGCCCCCATCGTGCAGCGTCTCCCGGGACAGGCGGCTCTCGCCGCCGCGGGGCTGATCGTCCTCGCGCTCCTTCTCCTCAGAGGAATCGGCGATCCCCGCGGGGCCCTTTTCCTGTTCGGCGCGACCGCGCTTTCGCTCCTCGCCGGTGCCCCACGCACGATCCCGCGGGTCCCGTCCGCCCTCTACGACACCCCGTCGCCGCTCGTGGCCCGCGCGGCCGCGCTCGACGGGCGCGTCTTCGAGCGCGCAGGAAAGGACTTCGACTCGGTGCGCCGCGGTCTCGCGGGACGCGTGGATGGCGACGATCTCCTCGATCTCGCCTCCGCTCAGGTGCGACAGGGCTGGGCCCTCGTGGGCGCTCCGCACGGCCTCGCCTACGCCTGGGATCCTGACCCGGACGGCAGCTACACGATCCTCACGCGCTACGCCTACGACGTTCTCCGGCAGCGAAGCTGGGAGCGGCGCGTGAAATGGTTGCGCGCGGGCGCGGTGCGCTCCGTCATCGCCTCGGACGTGCCCGCCGAGACGCCGGGCCTCCTTCCCGTCTTCGTGGAGGCTTCCGCCGGCGTGCCCGTGACCCTCTGGCGCCTGACCGCGCCCCTGCCCGGCGTGAGGCGTCTCGGCCGTGTCGTGGCCTCCGGTTCGATCAGCGAGACCGTGACGACCTTCGAACGGGACGACTTCGAGCCGGCCACCGATGTCGTGGTCTACGGACGGGCGGCCGCCGCTCTCGCGTCGGACGAACGCGATTCCTCCGCCCAGGCCCGCGTGACGGAGGAATCCCCGGACCGCCTCGTCATCGAAACGTCCGGGGCGCGCCCTGCCGTCCTCCACGTCGACCGCAGCTTCACGGACCGCGTCGTCGCGCGCGTGAATGGCAGCCCGGTCGTTCCGCTCGTCGCCGACCTCCACCTCATCGGCGTCCCCGTCCCGGCGGGCACTTCGCGAGTCGTCGTCGACCTCGCGCCGTAAGGGGGGCCTACCAGCGGTGGAAGGCGGGGTGGCCCTCCTTGACGGCGACAAACGTTCCGCGGCACGTCGCCGTGACCTTTCCGCCTGCCTCGATCGTCGCCTCGACGACAGCGCGGTCGCCCGTCGATTCGACGACGCGGGCTTTCAGGAGGAAAGGCTCGGCGATGGGCGTCGGGCGCTTGAGCGTCACGTGGAAGTCCGCCGTCACGGTCGAGGGCAGCACACCGTCTCCGGCCTTCTTCATGAGGTGCCAGGCCGCCGTCCAGTTGCTGTGGCAGTCGAGGAGCGCGCCGAGGATCCCGCCGTTCACGACGCCCTCGAACGCGAGGTGGTGGGGCTCGGCCTTCCACGTCGCGACGACCTCGTCTCCTTCGACGAAACTCCGGATCTTGAGACCCTTCTCGTTCGAGGGGCCGCAGCCGAAGCACCGGGTGGCGGGGCCGTAGGTTTCCTGCAGGCTCTTCATGCGGCGGATGATGCCCCAGTCGCGACGGGGGTCGCCCTTCCCGGGAGCGTCGTCCACGAGAGCGCTTTGACGGGAAGCGTCCCGGCGGAGAGCAGCGGCCTGCAAATTTCTTCGAAGGTGAGAAACGAGACTCCGTCGTTCCTCCACGCGGAGAGCAGCGAGGCGAACGGCGCGGAAAAGGAGGCCGCGCCCTCGATCTCCGTGTGGATCGAATGGACATTCAGTCCCTTCTTCACATTCACTCGAAGAAATTCGCAGGCCTTTTCCGCCTGAGTCCCGGCGCCACGAAGCGGGAGGGCGAGCAGCTCGTCCAGCGTCGGCAGCGTCGTCGGGATCTCGAGCACCTTGCTCGGCGTCCCGTCGGCGCGCATCGCGAAGAACGGGCCGCCGCCGCGTGTGTCCGACGTGGCCAAGACCCCGTGCGCCTCCTGGACTTCGACGGAGAGGGGCGTCGCCGTCCAGCCGGGCGCGGCCTGCAGCGTCGCGGGCTTGCCGAAGATCTCCCGAAAGCGGGTGTGCTCCTTCGCGACGACCGTCTCGATCTCCCCGCGCGTCATCTTCGGGAGGTTGTCGTGCCAGTCGATGTGGTCCCAGGCGTGGATGCCTACCGAGTGCCCCGCGGCTGCCACCTCGCGCATTCGCGCCACGGTCTCGGGGCGGCCACCGATATCGGGCGCGGGGAGGAGCGTCCCGTAGAGCATCGTTCGTAGCCCGTACGATGCGGCAGGATTCGCGGCGAGAACTTTCTTCACGAAGCCCTTCCGGAAGATCCGCTTGATCGCCTTGCCGCTCGTGTCGGGGCCCAGCGAGAAGAAGAACGTCGCCTTCACGCCCTCCTTCGCGAAAAGGTCGACGAGGCGCGGCACGCCCTCGAGCGTCCCGCGGTACGTGTCGACGTCAACCTTGAGAGCGACTCTCGCGGAGCTGCTCAAACTTCGGGGGGCTTGCGGCCCTTGAGGTAGAAGTCCAGCGTCTTTCCGAGGCCGGTCGGGAAGTCCGTCTTCGGCGTCCAGCCGAGGAGCTTCTTCGCCTTCGCGACCGACGGGACGCGCGTCGTGATGTCCTGGTAACCCTCGCCGTAGTACTGCGCCGACGTGACCTTCACGATCCGGGTCTTCTTCGCGGCGGCCGCGAACTTCGGATACGTCGCGACCGCGTCGATGAGCGTGTGGGCGAGCGTCTCGATCGAAAGGTCGGCAGAGGGATTTCCGAGATTGAAGATCTGGCTGTCAGCCTTTCGCTTCGGATTCTCGAGGATCGTCATGAGGCCATCGATGCCGTCCTCGATGTAGGTGAAGCAGCGGCGCTGCGCGCCGCCGTCCACGAGCTTGATGGGCACGCCGTAGAGGATGTTGTGGAGGAACTGCGTGAGGACGCGGCTGGAACCTTCCTTCGGCGCGTCCACGTTGTCGAGATTCGGCCCGTACCAGTTGAACGGCCGGAAGAGCGTGTACTGGAGGCCCTGCGCGGCACCCAGCGCCGCGATCACCCGGTCGAGAAGCTGCTTGGAGGCGGAGTAGATCCAGCGCGGCTTCGCGATGGGGCCGTATACGAGCGGCGACCGGTCCTCGTCGAACTCCTTGTCGGGGCACATCCCGTAGACCTCGGAGGTGGACGGGAAGACGACACGCTTGCCGTACTTGGCGGCCATCTTGACGATGCGAAGGTTCTCCTCGAAGTCCAGCTCGAAGACGGAGAGCGGGTTCTTCACGTAGGTCGCCGGAGTCGCGATCGCCACGAGCGGCAGCACGACGTCGCACTTCTTGACGTGGTACTCGATCCACTCCCGGTTGATCGAGATGTCGCCCTCGAGAAACCGGAAGCGTTTCTCCGACAGGAACTCCTCGATGCGGTCGCTGCCGACGTCGAGGCCGAAGACCTCCCAGTCGGTGCCCGTGAGGATCCGGCGTGTGAGGGCGTTTCCGATGAAGCCGTTGACGCCGAGGATCAGGACTCTCATGTGTCTTCCTTTACGCGCGGAAAGATGCCCGACGGGCGGACGAGCCAGTCGCGGAAGGCCGCGGCGTCGAGATCCTTGCCGCCTTCGGGGCGCGCCGCCAGGATCTCGATCGTATGGTCGTCGCCCGCGAAGACGATCACGGAGCGCTCCGTCAGCTCGACCTTTCCCGGGAACACGTCGTGCCCGCCGTGGGGCGACAGCCGGGTCTTCCAGACCGTGACCTTCTTTCCGAAGACGTCCGTGAAGGCCCCCGGCCAGGGTTTCGAAACGGCGCGCACGAGGTCGTGGACCTCCTTCGCGGACTGAGACCAGTCGATCGCGCCGTCCTCGAGCTTGCGGCCGCCGAAATACGAGCCCTTCGAGAGATCGAGCGGGATGCGCGGCGCGTCGCCCGCCTTGAGCCGCGGAAGGGCCCGTGCGAGCACGACGGCCGCCGCATCCGACACGCGGCGCGAAACGGCCAGCGCATCGTCCGCCGGACTGATCGGGACCCGTTCCTGGTCCACGAGGTCGCCGGCGTCGGGCTTCTCGGTCATGTAGTGCAGCGACGCGCCCGTCTCCGTCGCGCCCTTCAGGATCGCCCAGTTCACGGGCGAGCGGCCCCGGAAGAGGGGCAGGAGCGAGCCGTGCATGTTCAGGGCTCCGCGGCGCGCGAGCGACAGGATGCGTCCCGGAATCATCTTCCTGAAGTAGAACGAGAAGAGGAAATCGGGCTGGACGGCGCGAATGCGCTCTTCGTCGGCCGGGTCGCCGAGGTCGGCGACGCGCCGCGGCTCGATGCCGTGCTCACGCGCAAGCTCGGCCACGGAATCGAACCAGCGCTCTTCGCCTTCGACGTCGTCGTGCGTGTAGACGAGGCGCACGCTCTCGCCGGCGTCGAAAAGCGTCTTCAGGCACTTGTAGCCGACGTCGGAGTAGGCGCAAACGACGATTCCGCCCATCAGGTCCCCCACACTTTCCGGATGAGAAAGCGCGGCCGGCCGCGCACTTGCTGGTAAATCCGGCCGACGTATTCGCCGACGATGCCGATTCCGGCCATGAGGACGCCCATGACGACGAAAGCCAGCGCGAAGAGCGTGAAGACGCCGTCCACCTCGACGCCGACGACGAGCCGGCGCGCGAGGAGGAAGACGCCGAAACCGACGCCAGAAAGGGCCGTCACGAAGCCGAAGAGGGAGAACATCTGCAGGGGGACCACGGAAAAACCGGTCATGAGGTCGAAGTTGAGCCGCACGAGCTTGTAGAGAGAATACTTCGACTCCCCCGCCGTGCGTTCGGCGTGCGCCACCGGGATCTCGACCGGTTTGCGGGCGTATTGCTGGGCGAGCGCCGGGATGAACGTGGCCGCTTCGTCCGAGGCAGACATGACGTCCACGACGTCGCGGTGATAGCCACGGAGCATGCAGCCGTAGTCGTTCAGCTTCATCCCCGTGATGACCGCTGTCGTGCGGTTCACGAGACGCGACGCGGCGCGCCGGAAGAACGTGTCCTGCCGGTTCTCGCGGATCGTGCCGACCACGTCGTGTCCGGCGTCCATTGCCGCGACGACCTTCGGGATCTCCTCCGGCGGATTCTGGAGGTCCGCGTCGAGCGTGATGACGTACTCGCCGTCCGTCGCCGTGAAGCCCGCGAGAATCGCCATGTGCTGCCCGGCGTTGCGCACCAGCTCGACGACCTTCACGATGCCTGGATTGTCCCGCGCGGCCGCCTTGAGAATCTCGAGCGAGCCGTCGCGCGAGCCGTCGTCCGCGAAGACGACCTCGTATGGCCGCGAGAGGCCGGCGAGAACGGGCAGGAGGCGCGGGAGAAGAAGCGGGAGGTTCGCCTCCTCGTTGAAGACAGGCACGACGACGGAAACCTTGCGGAGCACGCTCGGCGGAAAGGTCGGGACGCTCATTGCAGCGGCTGCCCCTTCTGGAGGAGCGTGAGCCCCTCCTTCACGACCGGTTGGTTCGGGTTGACGGCGAGCGACCTCCTGAAGGCGTCCTCAGCCCGAGTCCTGTCCCCGAGACACCAGCTCGTCAGAGCGAGAAGATTCAGATTCTCCGCGTTCACGGGTGTCCTTCCCGCGAGCTCCACGAAAATCGGCTGCGCCGACGCGCAGTCCTGATCCTCGAAGAGCGCCTTTCCGAGCGAGGCGCGATAGTGGTCGTCGACTGGATACGCCGCGACGACCTTGCGCATGAAGGACACGAGCCGCCGGCGCCGCTCCCGGCTCTTCGGGGCCTCCGAATAAAGAGTCACACGGCGGTAGACGGTCCCCTCGGGATACGAGTAGCCGTTCTGGAGCGCGTTCACGAGCGCATCGTCAGACTCGTCGTATTGGCCGGTTTGCTGCAGCGCCGTCGAGAGATTCACCCAGGCGGTCGCGGACTTCGGATTCACGTCGAGCGCCTTGCGATACCACGCCGCCGCCTCAGCGGACTTTCCGCGGGCGCGCAGAAACGTCCCGACGTTCTGAAACGACCCGGCCGTCTGCGTCCCCGCGCGGTCGGCTGGCCGCGCATCCACGGCCGCTGCCTCGGCGCCCGTGAGATAGCCGAGCGCGATGAGCTGCTTCGTGAACTCGTCGGCGGATTTCCTGTCGGCGTCCGCGTTCGCCGCGACGACGAGGCGTTCGACCTTCGCCGCACGCGCCCAGGCCACCGGCTTTGCGGCTGGGCGAAGTGAGAATCCCGCGATCGGCTTCCCCTCGAAGGCCGGGTCCACGGGCAGGCCGAGGATCCGGCAGAGCGTGGGCGTGAGGTCGAAGACGCTCGCCCGCCCGCGCACGCCGGCGTGCGCCACCGCGGGGCCCGCCGCGACGAGGATGCCCGGCTGCTCGTGCCACAGGAAAGCGGTGTCGAAAGTCGTTCCGGACGAGAAAGCCGGGCGGTCGGACCCTTGTTTGAATCCGTGGTCCGAAGCGAGGATCAGCGTCGCGCCGTCCCTCTCGGCGCGGCGCGCAATCTCTCCGAGGATGCGATCGGCCTCGACGTAGAGCGCCACAACACCGTCCTTGTATTTGTCGAAGTCTTCCTCGGAGACGGCCGCCAGCTTCGGCGTGGCATAGCGACCGAGGACGTGGCCGATCTCGTCGGTGCCCTGGAAATAGACCATCAGGAGCTCTGGAGCTCCGCGGTCATACAGCTCGACGGTGATCTTCCCGATGACGCGCGTCACGCCGAGGATCTTCCGGAAGCCGGTGATCGGATTCGAAAGATCTTTCTTCTCCGCGACGGCCGCGTCGAACTCCGCGCGCGAAACGCGTAGCGCCTGCGCGATGTCCTCGTATGCCGGCCTGCCCTCGCGCCGCCCGATGAGCCGCACGCCGTCCGCGAGACCCTCGGGCCACGTGAGCGCGGGCGACTTCGAGAGCGCCTCGGGGTCGAAGAGTACGGGCGCCGCGCGATCCGAGACGAGAAAGCCGTTCACCTTCTCCGCCGGCCACGTCGCCCACCAGCCCACGACCCCCACGGTCGTACCTTTCGCCGACGCGAGGTTCCAGATCGCGGGCACCGCGCGTGAACGGCCGGAGATGGGCAGCCGCGCGCGCGTTTTCGGGTCCAGCTCCTGAAAGTCCGTCACGCCGTGGTCCACGGGCGTGCGGCCCGTCGCGATCGTCGTCCAGATGAGCGGCGACGCCATCGGCTGATACGTTTCGAGGTTCCAGGTCCGCCCGCGCGCGATGACTCCGGCGAGGTTCGGGAGGCGCCCTTCCTTCAGGAGCGGGTCGAGCAGCTTCCAGTCCGCCCCGTCCCAGCCCACGAGGACGACGCGCGGCCTGGATGGCGCCGGGGGCCGAGGACTTATCCCGGATACGGGCAGCGCCGCGGCGAGAAGCGCCACCGCGACGGAAACGATGAGCGCCCGCGGCTGAGGGGAAAGATGAACCACCGGAGGGATTCTACTGGCCCAAAGAAAATGGGCCCCGGTTACCCGGGGCCCGAAGGATTGGATCGAAACCGGTCTAGAAGGAAACGCGCGCGCCCACGCGGAAGACGCGGGGAGTCTGCCAGGCGATGTCCTTCCCGAAGTTCGGGTTCGTGGCGCAGGCGTTCGTGAAACCCTGCGCGGCCACGGCCGCCGTGCAGTTCGGGTTGCTCGCGGTCCCGACCTGGTGGGCCGGAGCGTTGCTGTCGATCGTGCCGTCGTTGTTGAAGAGCTCCTCGCGGCTGATGACGCCCTGCCGGTTCAGGATGTTGAAAACGTCCACGATCGGGGTGATCGAGACCTGTCCGACCCGGATGCCGTACTCGAGGTGCAGGTCGGCCTCATAGACCGCAGGCAGAGTGCCCGCGGAGCCGCGCGGCACGAGATAACCCTCCTGGCTGTAGCCGCCGCCGCACGCGATCTGATCCGGCGTGCAGCCTCGAATGGAATAGGGACGTCCCGAGGTGTAAGACGCGTTCATACCGGCCGTCAGGCCGAACGGGAAGGCGTAGTAGCCCGAGAGCTTTGCCTGGTGCGTCCGGTCGTTCCGGAGGTTGCCGTAAGCGTTGATCACGAGGCCCGGGTAGTCGAAGTCGGCGTTGATGTTCGGGTCGGTCTGACCGCCCTCTCGGGTTTGCGAGAGGTTGCCCGAGTAGTTCCCCTCGAGCTTCGAGTAGAGGTAGGACGCGAGCAGGTAGAAACGGTCCGAGAAGCGGTGGTTCACCGTGAACTCGATGCCCCGGAAGTAGCGGCGCGCCTGCGTGGACGCGCACGGCAGCCCGGCCACAAGATTGCCGTCTGCGTCGGCGTCCCCGTTCGGGTAGCAGTTCTTGTCGGTGGGATCCTTGATCGTGCCGAGGGAGTTTCCCTGGCCCGGGTTGATGAGCGCGCACGTCGCCGAGCTGCCGGGCGTGAAGTACTGCGCGATGTCGGGGTTGATCGCGACGTCGCAGCGGTCTTCCACGACCCCGCCGAGCGCCTTGTAGATGCCCTTGACGCCGATCGCCCAGTTCTTTGCGACCTCGTACTCGAAGCCCGCGATGAGCTCGTCCTGGTACATCCCCTTGAGGTTGTCCTGGACGAGCTCGCCCCCTTGCACATAGGCGAACGGGAAAACCGTGTTGATCGGGTCGACCGAGTTCTGGCTGCTGTTGCGGACGAACATGATGTACTCGTTGCCGAGCGCGCGGGTCTGGATATCCTGGGGAACGATCTCGTAGAACCGCCCGTAGCTGCCGTAGACCTTCGACTTCCCGTTGTTCAGGAGGTCCCAGACGATGCCGATGCGCGGCGCCCATTCGTTCTGGATCTTGACGAGAGCGGTCCCCGTGTAGTCCTTCAGCGACTGTTGCTCGTACCGGAGGCCCGCGTTGATCGTGAGGTTCTTGAGAACCTTAAAGGAGTCCTGGGCGAAGAGGGCGACGTTGTCAGTCGTGGGGGTGTTGTCGACCGAGTGCGCGACCCTGTATCCGTTGCAGTTGTCGATGGCCCAGGGCTTCGCGGGGTTTATGAGCGAGGTGCAGTTCTGTTCGATGGGGGTCACCGCGAAGTAGCGGTGCTGGACGTTCCGGACGGTGGTCCCGGCCGCGTTCAGCCGAAGCGTCAGGCGGTCGTTGCCGCCGTACGTCTCGCTGAAGTCGGAGTTCAGGTGCTCCCAGTCGATGCCGCCCTTGATCTCATGGGTCCCCATGAAGAAGGTGCCGGAGGCCTTGTAGACGTTGCGGTGATAGAGCTCGTCCCGGAGGATGACGGGTCCCGACCCGGGGAGCGCTTCCGTCGTGTATCCGGCCTGGCTCTGCTCCCGGTATAGAGAGCTCGAGAACGGCGAGGTCTCGCCGGCTTTGTCCTGGTGAAACCCGAACTGCGCCTGCACGAGGAAGTTCGTGCCGAAGATTCCGTCGTATTTCGCCGAGAAGTCCGCGCCGCCGACCTTGCGGTCGATCCGGTTCGAGGTCTCCGAGCCGACGGCCGTGTTCGACGCGCGCCCCTCGAACGTGCCCGGATCGCCAAAGACCGAGGCCGCGAGCGTGTTCGACTCGCCGAGGCGGAACGTGAGCTTGCCGGAGTAGAGGTCGTTTCGGACGTTGTCCGTTCCCGTCGTGAAGACCGCTTGTCTCAGTGCCGGGATAGAGTTTCGAGTCGTGGCGAGGCCGCGCTCGTAGGGCTGGTCCTGCGAGACCCGGTCGTACGCACCGAAGAACCAGAGCCGGTCCTTGACGAAGAACCCGCCGAGGTCCGCGCCGGCGTCGATGCGCTTTGGCACGGAGTACGCGCCCTGAAGGACCGTGTGGCGATCCTCGGTCTTGCCGTCGCCGGCGGCCAGGGAGTCGTTGTCGTAGTACCCGAAGACGTCTCCCTTGAACTCGTTGCCCCCCGATTTCGTGATCACGTTGATCGTCCCGCCGAGGACGCGGCCATATTCGGCCTCGTAGCCCCCCGTCCTCACTTCGACTTCCTGCACGAACTCGTTGTTCAGCGTCTTGGCCTGGGTGCCGATCTTGACGCCGGTCGTGTTCACGCCGTCGATGATGTAGGAATTCTCGAGGCCCGTCGCGCCGTAGACCGTGACGTTGCCGGAGACGTCCGTTCCCGTTCCCGCGACGGTGTTCGCGATCGAGGCGAAATTCCGCCCGAGCGGCAGCCGCTGGATCGACTCGAGAGTGGCGTTCGTTCCGACCGAGGTCTTCGTCGTGTCGACGACCGGCGCCTCACCCGTGACGACGATCTCTTCCTTGACCGAGACCGACATCGAGATGGGGATCGTTGCCGTCGCGCCTAGCTGAACGCGGATGTTCGATTTCTCCACCTTCCCGAATCCGGACAGCGATGCGACGACGGTGTAGACGCCGGGAGGGAGCGCCGGGAAACGGAAACGTCCCGCCGCGTCCGAGACTTTCGTGCGCGCGCCCTGAAGACTCGGTGACTTCGCCTCGAGCGACGCGCCGGGAAGCGGCGAGCCGTTCGTGTCGGTGACCGTGCCTTCGATGTCACCGACGGTCTGGGAATAGGCCACGTTCGCCGTCAAGCCGAGAACAGCGAGCGTGAGCACCAGGAACGTGCGCAGCCGACGAAATCTCATGTTGGATCTACCTCCTGAAAAAAATAAAAAGAAATGCGGTGAATCTCAACGCAAGAAATTCGACGTCGTCACAACGCTTGGACCCGAGACCGCGAGCAGTGCTCAGACGCAGGTGCAATTACCCTGCCCTGAAGTTGAGTAAGGCTACAGAGGGGAGGCATTGTAGTCAAAGGGGAAAAAACCGCAGGGGTGATGGTTATCCACCGCCGAATCCAAGAAAGCAGATCTGAGTCCCATTCGCTGGTCACGTTCCGGTTTCAGCGCTGGGGCGCGCCCGAGGCTGCGTCGATCATCGCGAGGGCGGATCGGATCTCCGGCTGGTCCGGCTTGAGCGCGAGCGACCGCGAAAGCTCGTGGCGGGCTTCCGCCAGACGGCCCTGACAGAACAGCGAGAGTCCGAGGCCGTTCCTGGACACGACGTCACCCTCCTCCTGGGCGACCGCGTCCGCGAACGCCGCCTCCGCTCCCGCGCAGTCCTTCACCTCGAAGAGGGCGTCGCCGAGAGCACGTTTCGTCCGCGCGCTCCGAGGCAACGCCGTCGCGGCCGCCTTCAGGAAAGAGAGCCTGTGGGCGGCGACGGCGCTCGACCGCGCCGCGAGGTGCCGGTATGCGGAGGCCCGGCGCTCGACGGCCCCCTCCGGGTCGTGGTAGCCGTTTCGGAGAGCCGAAAGGAACGCGTCGTCCGCCTCGAGAAACTTCCCGAGCGCGAAGTACGCCTCCGAAACGTTCATCCAGACCTTGGGAGCGCCCGGGTCGAGGTCGAGGGCCCTCCGGTACCACGGGATCGCATCGGACGGCCGCCCGCGCTTCCTCAGGAACGTTCCGACGTTCGAGAACCCCATGGGCGTCTCGAGTCCGGCCCGCGGCACCACGGCGCTCTCGACGTGCGCCGCCTCCGTGCCCGTGAGGTATCCGAGCGAGATCAGCTTCTTCGTGAACTCGTCCGCGACGCGTTTCTCCTCGGCCGGCCTCCCGGCGGGGACGAGCCGCTCCACGGGGCCGAACGCGGCCCAGCTCTTTGCCAGCACAGGCGCCGGCGCCTTCGCGACGATCCCCGGGACGGGGTGCCCCTCCCAGGCGGGATCGGGAGGGAGGCCGAGAAGGCGTGACATGGTCGGCGCGACGTCGAAGACGGTCGACTTCCCCCGCGCGGAGGACGGTGCCACGGCCGGTCCGGCCGCCACGAGGATTCCAGGCGTCCGGTGCCAGAGGTACGCCGTCTCGATCTGCACGCCGGAAAAGGAGGCCGGCCGGTCCGACCCCGACCGGAAGCCGTGGTCGGAGAGGAGCAGCAGCGTCGCCCCGTCGCGTTCGGCCCGGGCGGAGAGCTCGCCCAGGAGCCGGTCTGCCTCCTCGTAGAGTCCCACCACGCCGTTTCCGTACTTCCGGAGGTCCTCCGCGGTGACTCCGGCAAGCCGTGGCGGGCTGAAGCGTCCGAGGACGTGGCCGATCTCGTCCGTCCCCTGAAAGTAGACCATCAGAAGCTCCGGCTTCTCGCGGTCGTAGAGGTCGAGGGCGATCCGCCCGGTCACGCGGGTGACGCCGAGGATCTTTCGAAAGCCGGTCACGGGATCCGCGAGGTCCTTTCTGGCGAGGACCGCCGTGTCAAACTCGGCGCGCGTCACCGCGAGCCCTCTTGCGACGTCGTCGTAAGGCGGGCTCCCCTCGCGGCGGAGGACCAGGCGCGCCCCGTCCGCCAGCTCCTCGGGCCACGTCAGCGCAGGAGAGCGCGCGAGGCTCTCGGGGTCGAAGAGGACGGGTGCGACGCGGTCGGAGACGAGGAAGCCATTTACCTTCTCGGCGGGCCACGTCGCCCACCACCCCACGACGCCGACGGAGATTCCCCGCGCCGAGGCCGCGTTCCAGATCGCGGGCACCTTCCGCGAGCGGCCGGTGACCGGGATCAGGACCCGGTTCGTCGCGTCGTTTTCCTGGAAATCGGTCACGCCGTGGTCGACGGGCGTCCGGCCCGTCGCGATCGTCGTCCAGATGAGCGGCGACGCCATCGGCTCGAAAGTCCCGAGATCGTACGTCCGCCCGCGCGCGACAAGTCGTGCGAGGTGCGGCAGCTTCCCGTCTCTCAGCAGCGGGTCGAGAAGCCCCCAGTCCGCGCCGTCCCATCCGACGACGACGACCCGCGGCCGCGGCGGGGCGGAAGAGCCCGTTCCCGCAGCGAGCGCGAGGCCCAGGAGCGCGCCGGGCACGCGGAGGCGTCGAATCGGTCGCACCTCGGCCATTCTAGGGTCTGGAGAAAAACGAAGAGGGGGAGGGCCGAAGCCCTCCCCCTCTTTCCCGCAAATGCCGGGTGAAGCGAGAAGCGCTAGAAGCTGACGCGGGCGCCGAGCTTGACCGACGCCGGCGCCGCCCGCCACGTGACCTTTCCGTAATTGGGATTGTAGCCATCGGGATTCTGGACCGCGGAGCAGTTGCTCACGAGATCGGGGTTGCCGCCCGTCGGCGGATTGACGGAGCAGTCCTGATCCACGCCCCAGATGGTCTGCTTGTTCAGAAGGTTGAACCCCTGCGCGAAGAGCGTGACGGTGATCGGGTTGAGCTTGAGCGCGTAGGACACGGACAGGTTGATGTCGTAGTCGGTGGGGAGGTTTCCCTCGGTCCCGCGCGGCGTGACGAAGTTGGCTTCGGCGCCGTAGCCGCCGTTGTAATAGCCGTACTTGCTGAGCGGCGCGCCCGACTTCACGTGCGCGTTGAAGCCCACCGTCATCCCGAATGGAGCCGTGTACGCCACATCCAGCCGGAAGGCGTGGCGACGGTCGAGGAAGAGGTTGCCCTGCGCGTACTTCAGGAACCCGGGGTAGTCGTAGTCGGCGTTGATACCGGGATCCGTCTGGCCGCCGCCGGCGTACGTGAACTCGCCGATCGACGCCTCGCCGTCGTAGTTGCCGTACACGTGAGACCAGAGGTAGCTCGCCTGGGCCCAGAGCTGGTCACTGACGCGCTTCTTCACCACCAGCTCGACGCCGTGGTACTTGCGCTCCGCGGCTGGAATCGAGACGTTGCTCGTCTGCGGTCCCGTGCACTGCGAGTCCGGGGAATTGCCGCTCGAGTCGACGTAGTCGCGCCCGTCGCACGTGTGGACGCCGACGCCCGTCGCGAAGGGGCTGCCCGAGCCGGGGTTGACGATGACGCACGTGTTTCCGTTGGACTCCGCGTAGCCCGCGTCGAAGTCGCACCGGTCCTCGATCACGCGGCCGAGGTTCCGGTAGATGTACCTTAGGCCGACCGAGAACGTCGGGTCGAAGGCCTTCTCGACACCGATCGTGAACTCGTCCTGGTAGATCCCCTTGAGGTCGTCCTGGAACGGCTCGTTGTTGACGCCGCCCTGCGTGAAGGGCTGGCGCTTGAGAGCCGGATCCTGCGCGACGCTCAGCGGGTCGCCGCTGAAGTTGTACGTCGTGGCGGTGATCTTGCGGTTGTAGGAGCGGACGGTCAGGTCGGTTGGCAGCGCGTAGTAGAAACGCCCGAACGAGACGGCGACCTTCGTGGAGCCGTCCTTCATCGGGTCCCACGCGATACCGAGCCGCGGCTGCCATTCGTTCTTCAGCTTGAACGTCTGGCCCCCCTCCTGGAGGACCTTGCCGGCGGCGTCGACCGCACGGTCGTTGAAAATCTCGCTCCCGTCGAACCGGCGGATGTCCTCCTGGTCGTACCGTACGCCAAGGTGGACCGTGAGGTTCGGGATCACCTTCCAGGTGTCCTGGAGGAAGACCCCGAGACGGTACGCTCGCGGCTGCACGGTGTTTCCCCCGGGGAGGAATGCGCTCTCGAGCTTCGTCTTGTCGGTCGTGAGCGTGTAGAAGGCGTGTCCGTAGTAGAAGGGGTCGTTCGCGTGCGCGCCGGTGCAGATGGCGGTCGTGCAGTTGTACTTGAGGAGCTGCGCCCCACCGCTGTAGATGTCCGTCGACGTCGTCAGGTTGTTCTCGAAGTCGACGCCGCCCTTGATCTCATGCGACGAGAAGAAGACCGTCCCGCTCCCCTTGATGGCGTCCCGCTTGGACTCGTTGTAGTCGCGGAAGCCCCGGACGGAGCCGAAGCCGCCGGAGTCGATCGGGTTGTTGGGGTCGAACGTGTAGTCTCGGGTCTGCGCGATGCTCGCGCCCGCGCCGGTCACGGTGTAGCGGTCCATGTGGCGCGAGAAGCGCGCGTCGAAGAGGCCCGAAGCGCCGAAAATCTGCGAAATGCTCCCCGAGAAATCGGTCGCGCCGATCTTGCGCGTGCCGTCCTGCGACAGGGGATTGCTGGACGTGAAGTTGCGGAGCGCGCCCGTCCGCTCCTCCGGGTCGCCGAAGATCGTCCCGACGATCGTCGTCGAGTCGGTGACCCGGGCCGTCAGCTTCGCGGAGAAGAGGTCGGAGTGGTAGCTGATCGGGAAGGTCTTGCCAGCGTTCGGGAGGCCCGTTCCGGCCAGCGTGTTCTGGTCGACGTCCGTGTCCACGCGGTTGTACGCACCGAAGAACCACAGGCGGTCCTTCAGGGCGTAGCCGCCAAGGTCGATGCCGTAGTCCCCGGAGCTCTGCTTCGAGGTGTCGACGCCGTACGGGGGACCCGTGAAGACCTCGTCGGTCGTCGCATCGCCTTTCCGGTCGGCGGTCAGGCTCTTGGGCTGGAAGTAGCCGAAGGCGTCGCCCTTGAATGTGTTGCCGCCCGACTTCGTGACGACGTTGATGATGCCGCCCATCGCGCGGCCGTACTCGGCCTCGTAGCCGCCCGTCTTGATCTGAACTTCCTCGACGAACTCCTGGGACAGGGCCTTCCCCTGGAAGCCACGGATGACGTTCGTCGTGTTGACGCCGTCGACGAGATACTGGTTCTCGATCGACGTGGCGCCGTAGATGCTGAACGAGAGGGCCCGCCCCTGGGTGTCGCCCGGGTCGAGCGAGACGCCCGGGTTCATCGCCACCGCGGACGCATAGTTCCGCCCGAGCGGCATCTTCCCGACGATCTCCTGCCGGACGTTGATCCCGGACGTGGTTTCCGTGGTGTCGACGACGGGCATCTCGCCGGTCACGACAATGTCGGCTGTCTTCGAGATGTCGAGGCGGAAGGGGACGCTGGCCGTGCCGTCGAGGGTGACGACGACGCCGTTCCGCTGGACGGATCGGAAGCCCGCAAGCACCGCCGTGACGGTGTAGCTCCCCGGCGGAACGGCGGAGAACCGATAGCGCCCCGCGGCGTCCGTCGCGGCGCTCCTTACGCCCTGGAGCGACGGCGACTTCGCCTCGACCCTGGCGCCGGGGAGCGGAGCACCCCCGGAATCGGACACGACCCCGTCGATGGAGCCCGTCGTCTGGGCGGCTGCCGGGAGCGCCGCGGTCGAGACCGCGACAGCGAGCACGAACGGAATGATGGATCCTCGCAATCTCATTTAGACCTCCTGAATAAAAAATGAAAAAGAAACAGCACGTCGACCTGCCGTCGTTCCAAACCACCCCTGAGAATTTTTCGCAATCTGACGCCACGGCCCCGCTCTGTCAAGCGTGAACCGCGGTCCCGCTGCACTAATACGACGGGTTGATTTTCGCTGCCACGGGCCGATTCGAGAGCAGCACGTGCTTCCCGCTCGCCTCCCTGGCGATGATCTGCGCCTTGGTACTCGAGAGTGGGGGCCGGCCGAACTCCGAAAGGTGGTCCCGGTGCACCACGACAAGGACTCGCCGGTCCCCGTTCCAGCTCGCCGCGAACTCCTCGTCCTTCGGAAAGAGCGCCTCCGTTCCAGCGTGTGAGCGCCCGAAGTCGAGCTCGCTCCAGGAGAGAGAGGCAACAGGCGTAAGACGCTTCGCGTAGAAGGGAAGCACCTCGAGGTAGTGCCCCTTCTGCATGAGAAGGTCGCCCTCGTCGAGAATCTCGCTCACGCGCGACGTGACCGGCCACGGGGTAACGGACCGCGCGGCACCGGGCAGCACGACGAGGAGGCCCGCCACGAACGCGAGCCAGGGAGCGGCCACCCAGGGAACGGGATCTCCCTCGCGCCTCAGGCCGAAGACTCGCGGCGAGACGTTGACGACGAAACCCCCGAGCAGCGCGCCGAGCGCGAGGAGGCCCGTGCGCCCGCTCCCGAACCGTTCGAGAAAGCCGGCGCCCCAGCCGTACGCCGCCGCCGCGGCGAACAGCAGCCCGAAGAACACGGCCGCGAGGCGACGGTCTCCCCGGAACTCCGCGCCGCGCGCGCGGGCCCGCTCGATGCCGAGCGCGAGGAGCACCGAGAGCGCGGGCCAGATCGGGAGAACGTACGGAATGAGCTTCGACCTCGACGCCGAAAAAAAGGCGAAGACGAGCAAGGCCCAGATCCAGAGGAAGGCCTCCGTGGAACGTGCCCTCCACGCCCCGCGCGTGAAGCCGGGCCAGGACTCCCGAAAGCGCCCGAAAAAAGCCGTCCAGGGCAGGAAGCCGGCGACGAGGACCGGAATGAAATAAACGGCGGGCCCCGTCCGGCGATGCTCCGTGGTCGCGAAGCGCTGGAAGTGCTCGTGAACGAAATAGAACTGGAGAAAGTCAGGATGGCGCAGCGCCATCGCGACGTGCCACGGAACGGCCAGCGCGAAGAACAGGAGGAGCGGCCCGGGCGAGAACACGCGCCGAAGCGTGAGCCAGCGGCCCGTGACGAGCGTCCAGACGACGATGGCGCCTCCGGGAAGGACAACCCCGATGAGCCCCTTCAGGAGGATTGCCGCCGCGCACGCGGCGTGGAACGCGTAGAGCGAGTAGCGCGAACGCCGCGCATCCCCCGCGGCATCCGCCTCCGCGAAGGACGCAAACGCGAACGTCGCGGCCGCGAGCGCCGCCGAGAGCATGGGGTCGATGAGCGCGACCCGCGCGAGAGCGACGAGCAGGATGGAGCTAGCGAGGATGAGACCTGCGAGGAGGCTCGTCCGTGTTCCCCACCGCCGCCGAGCGAAGGCGACCGCGAGCAGGACCATCGAGACCGCGGCGAGCTTTCCCGGCAGGCGCACGGCCATCTCGGTCGGGCCCAGGATCGCGAGCGAGGCCGCGACGCTCCAGTAGTAGAGCGGCGGTTTCTCGAAGTAGAGAACGCCGTTCAGGCGTGGGGTCAGGAAATCCCCCGTGGCGAGCATCTCGCGCGGAATCTCGGCGTAGCGGCCCTCGTCCGGCTCGAAGAGCGGGACCTTTCCGGGCTCGAACACGAGGAGAAGCACCGCCAGAAGGAGGAGGACTAAGAGCGTCCGGTCGACGCGCTCGGGCCGTTTCACCGCGCACCGACCGAGACGCCGCCCGAGAACGTCCAGCGGCGCTCGGGGCGATACAGGCCCGTGCCCTGGTCCGGCGAGTCCACCTGAAAGCGACACGCGCCGCGCCAGTAGTCGTAGGGCGTCTCGCGCCGCGAATGAACCGCGACATCCAGGAGATACGTCCCGGCCCCGAGGTCGAGACGAGGCAACGTCACGCGCACCGTCGCGGGGCCGTCGAGACTCTTCGGGAGGATGCCGTCGATTTCCGTGTTCGTGCCGTGCACGCAGACTTCGTCGGGCGTGAAGATGGCGATGCCGAAGACGAAATCGGACGTCGGAACCCGCGGCTCCGCCGCGATCTCGATCGTCACGGATTCGCCCGAACGGAACGCATAGCGCTCGACGCCAGCGGCGTCGAGCAATCTGCAGCCCGTGATCGAAACGTCCCGGTTGCCCCAGCGGCGGGGAGAAATTTTCTGTTTCGGAGGCGCCGGCTCCGCCGAAGTCGTCGCCTGCTGCAAGCCCTCTTCGGGATCGGCTGGTTTTTCTTCGATGGGTAAAGAGGACGAAGCTGCGGCGAGAATCTTCTGATCTTTCCGGTGCTCTGTCTCGAGCCGCACGCCTTCCCCCGCCGCGACGTCGAGGCGGTAGGCCGCCAGCATCTCCCGCGGGTCACCGAGGCCCTTCACGCGGCCCTGCTCGAGATAGAGGACGCGATCGCACAGCTCCTCCACGAGGACGAGCGAGTGCGAGACGAAGAAAATCGTCTTTCCGCGCCGCGAGAAATCCGCGATCGTGTCGAGGCATCGGTGCGCGAACGCCTCGTCGCCCACGGCGAGCACCTCGTCCACGACGAGGATGTCCGGGTCGACGTGCACGGCCACGGCGAAACCGAGGCGCACGTACATGCCCGACGAGTACGTCTTGACGGGCTCGTCGATGAAGTCTTCGAGGCCCGAGAACGCAACGATCTCGGGGAGCTTCTTCTCGATCTCCTTGCGCGTGAGGCCGAGCATGACGCCGTTGATGATGACGTTCTCGCGCCCCGAGATCTCGGGATGAAAGCCCGCGCCGAGCTCGATGAGGGCCGAGACCTTCCCGTCCACGAGGAGCTGACCCGACGTGGGCTTGAAGAGGCCTGCGACGAGCTTCAGGAGCGTCGACTTGCCGCTGCCGTTCGGCCCGATCACGCCGAACGTCTCGCCCCGCGCCACCGTGAACGAAACATCTGAAAGAGCCGCCACCACCTCGGACGGAGCGAGCGCGGCCCCGAGGGAACGTCCGAGGAGCGCCGACTTCAGCGTGCCGAACGCGCGCGTGCGTCCCCACTTGCGATACGCCTTCGAGAGCTGGACGGCAGTCACGGCGGCCGTGGCGGGCGTGGGGGGCGCAGCGGGCTTCATACAGCCTCCGGATACGAATCGCGCAGCCGGTCGAAGAGCGCGTAGCCGGCGAGAAAAGCGAAGCTCGCGATCGCGAGAAGGACGCCCCAGCGAGACGGCTCGATCCAGCGGCTGTAGAAGAACGCATCGCGCCAGGCGTCGAAGAGCGGCGCCGCCGGGTTGAGGACGAGGAGCGCGCGCACGCGCTCCTGCTTGACGTCGGAGAGCGCATAGAGGACGGGCGTCGCGAAAAACCAGAGAGACAGCACCGTCGCGAGGAGATCTTTCACGTCCCGGAAATGAACGGTGAGCGCGGCGAGGAAGAGGCCGATCCCCGCGAGGAACACTCCTTCGAGAACGATCAGCGGCAGCGCCTGAAGAAGCGGCCAGCCGATCGGGACCGCCTGGCCGAAAACACCGAAGGAGCCGAGAACGAGACCCGCGAGGAGGACGGGCAGCGCGAAGACGAAGTGAATGCCTTGCGCGACGACCGCCACGAGCGGCAGCACCTCGGCAGGGAAGAGGATCTTCCGGAGAAGCGCCCCGTGGGTCGGGAGGGACGAGGACGCGTCCGTGAGGGCCGACGAGAGCCAGTTCCACGGGAGGAGCCCCGAGAAAAGGAAAAGGGCGTAGGGAGACGTCGACGCGCCGCGGCCCTGGAAAATGACCGCGAACACGACGGCGTAGACGGCGAGCATGAGGAGCGGATTCAGGAGCGACCAGAAGAATCCGAGGACGCTGCCGCGGTAGCGGGCCTTGAGCTCGCGGGCCACGAGCACATAGAAGAGCGCGCGATGGCGCCAGAGGCCGACGAGGTTCTTCAGCACGCGGCGTCCATCCCGACGCGAGCATCATACGTAGGATGAGGGTGATGGGCGCCCGCGTGATCGCCGAGTCCCTGACGAAATCGTATGGAGGCGGCCGCGGCGCCGCCGGTGTGGACGCGCTCCTCGGGGTCTCCCTGACGCTCGAGCCGGGCAGCTTCACGGCGCTCCTCGGACCCTCGGGCTGCGGCAAGTCGACGCTCCTGAACCTCCTCGGCGCTCTCGACCGCCCGGCGGGGGGTCGCATCCTGGTCGACGGGCACGATCTCGCGACGCTCTCCGAGGACGCGCGCGACACCTACCGAAGGAAGACCGCCGCCACGATCTTCCAGTTCTTCAACCTCCTCCCGACGATGACCGCGCTCGAGAACGTCGCGCTCCCGCTCCTCCTGGAAGGCGTCTCCCCGGCAGAAGCCGACGCGCGGGCCGCGCGAGGCCTCCAGGATCTCGGGATGGGCGACAAGGAGCGCGCCTACCCGTACGAGCTCTCGGGCGGACAGATGCAGCGCGTGGCCGTGGCGCGAGCACTCGCGAATGGGCCCGTGCTCCTTCTCGCGGACGAGCCGACGGGCAATCTCGACTCGAAGACCGGCGAGCAGGTCCTCTCTCTCATCGCGGGCCTCGTCGCGGAACGCGGGATCACCGTCGTGATGGCCACGCATTCGGCCGAGGCGGCGGGGCGCGCCTCGCGCGTCGTGCGCCTGCGCGACGGGCAGCTCCAGTCGTGACCGGCCCTCGCGCCGGATTTCGCGCTCTGATCGGGCCGCTCGTCATTCGCCCGGCGCTGAAGGATCGGCTCCGGTTCCTTCTCACGATCTCGGGCATCGCCGTCGGCGTCGCGACGGTCGCCGCGATCCGCCTCGCGAACGCCTCGGTGCTGTCGTCTTTCTCCGACACCGTCGACTTCGTCGCCGGAAAGTCCGGGATCACGATCCTCGCGGACGGCCCCGGCATCCCCGAAGCGACTCTCCAGCGCCTCGCGTGGGTCCGGCGCGCGGGCGCGACGCTCGCGCCCGCGATCACCGAGACGGCGGCGGCCGGCGCGAGAGACGGCGAAGTCGTCGAGGTGCTCGGCATCGACCCGCTCGCGGACACTGCGGCGCGGGAATATTCGTTTGCTGAAGAGGGAAGAGAGAAGAAAGAGAAGATTTTCTTTGAAGGGGAAGAGGGGAAGATGCGCGCCGAGGCGGCGGCTGACAGCGGCGGCGGCGCGGCGCGCTCCTCCGAGACACACACCTTCGAAGAATCCCCCCGTCTTTTCTCCATCTTCAAAGCAAATTCCATCCTCGTCACCAGCGCCCTCGCTGAGCGTCACTCGCTACGCGCCGGGTCTTCGTTTCCCCTCGTTACGAATGGCGTCGAACGCACGTTTCGAGTCGCGGCGATCCTCCAGCCCGTCGGCGCGGCGCGCGCGGCTTCGGGGTCGATCGTCTTCATGGACCTCGCCGCCGCGCAGGAAGCTTTCGGAAAGGTCGGCCGGCTCGACCGCATCGACGTCGTGCTCCCCGCGGGTCTCACCGAGGCCGATCGTCTCCGGTTCGAGGAGGAGATCCGCGCGTCCCTTCCTCCCGGCACGACCGCGGGCCGCCCCGAGCGCCGCACGGAGACGGTCGACCGCCTCGTGCGCGCGTTTCGCGTGAACCTCTCGGCCCTCGGTCTCATCGCGCTCCTCGTCGGAATGTACTTCGTCTACAACACACTTTCGATCTCCGTGCTTCGCCGCCGGACCGACATCGGGACCGTCCGCGCGCTGGGAGCCTCGAAGCGGTCCGTCTTCGCGGTCTTCCTCGCCGAGGGCCTCGCGCTCGGCGTCCTCGGAAGCGCCGCAGGCATGGCCCTCGGCGTCGTCCTCGCGAAAGGAGCGCTTCTCCTCGTGGGCGGCACGACGACCGAGATCTACATCCCGTCGGCGCATCCTTCGCTGCACCTCGATCCGCTCGTCCTCCTCCTCGCGTTCGCGCTTGGCGTCGCCTCGTCCGTTCTGTCGGCGCTCGCCCCCGCGCTCGAGGCCGCGGGTGTCGACCCTGCCGCGACGATGCGCCACGGCTCCGTCGAGGCCGTCCGGCGCCGGCGCACACGCCCCCTTGCGCTCATCGGCGCCGCTCTCCTCGTCCTCGCCTTCCTCGCGACCCGGTTCGGCCCGATCGGCGGCCTGCCGCTCTTCGGGTTCCTATCGGTTTTCCTCATCGTCTCGGGCGTCTCCCTGCTGGCCCCCGCGGCCGTGACGTTCGCGGCCGCGCGCCTCGACGGGCCCGCGCTCCGTCTTTTCGGCGTCGAGGCGCGTCTCGCGCGCGCGAACCTGACGGGCAGCCTCTCGCGCACCTCGGTCGCCGTCGCCGCGCTCACGATGGCGCTCGCGATGATGGTCTCCGTCGCGGTCATGGTGGGCTCCTTCCGGACGACCGTCGCGACCTGGGTCTCGCAGACCCTGTCGGCGGACCTTTTCATCTCGCCCGCGAGCGGAAAGTCGGGCGTGTCGGTCGGACGGATCCCCGACGCCGCGATCGCGATCGTGCAGGGCGTCGACGGAGTGGACGAGATCGATCCCTTCCTCGCCTTCGGAGCGACGCGGGACGGCGTTCCGTTCACGATCGGCTCGGGCCTCTTCGCCTTCATCGCGAAGCACGGGAACCTGCCCCTCGTCGACGGGCGTGACCCGCGAAAGGTATTCATGGAGGCGCTCGGGAAGGACGAGGCGATGATCTCGGAGCCGTACGCCGAGAAGTTCCGCGTCAAGACGGGAGACTTCGTCGAGCTTCCGACGGACAAAGGGCCGGTACGGGTGCGCGTTTCCGGAATCTACACGGACTACTCGAACGACCGCGGCACGGTCACGCTCGATCGCGCGCACTTTCAGAGACTCTGGCCGCTTACGGGTGCCGTGACGGTCGCCGTCACGCTGAAGGAGGGCGTCTCGCCCGAGGAGGGCGCGCGGCGGGTTACGGCGGCGCTCCAGGGCCGCTATGTGCTCCGCGTACGCACGAACGCGACGCTGCGAAGGCTCGTCCTCCGGATCTTCGACCGCACGTTCGCCGTGACGTACGCGCTCGAGGCCGTCGCACTCGCCGTGGCGGTTCTCGGCGTCCTGAACACGCTCACGGCGCTGGTCCTCGAAAGGCGGCGCGAGATCGGCCTCCTGCGCGTCCTCGGCGCCTCGGCCGCGCGCGTGAGGCGTGCCGTGCGCTACGAGGCGGCCGCGATCGGAGGCCTCGGCGTCGGCCTCGGGGCGCTATCCGGAGGCGCCATGTCGCTCGTCCTCGTCCACGTCATCAACCGCCAGTCGTTCGGCTGGACGATCGCGATGCACCCGCCTTGGGGATTCCTCGCGGCCGCTCTCAGCCTCGTCTTCGCGACGACGCTCCTCGCCGCCGCCCGCCCCGCCGGCCTCGCCGCGGCTACGGACGTCGCGGCGGCGCTGAAAGAGGAATGATGAAGAACGTCGCGCTCGCGCTCCTCCTCCTCGCCTCACGCTTCGGGTCTCTCGATCCGAAGCAGAAGATTTTCTTCCCCCGCGACCACGGCTCGCACGACGACGCACGCGTGGAATGGTGGTACGTCACGGGCCAGCTCGAGACGCCGTCCGGCAGGAGGCTCGGCTACCAGCTCACGTTCTTCCGGACCGGCATCGAGGACGGGCCGAAGGGAGCCCGCGCCTCGTCCTTTGCCGCGCGCGACCTTTTCCTCGCGCATTTCGCGATCACGGACGCGGCCGCCGGAACATTCCGATTCGCGGAGAGGATGCACCGCACGGGTGTTGGAGCGGCCTTCGCGCGCGAGGACCGCCTCGGCGTCGCGAACGAGGACTGGCGCCTCGAGGAGGTCGGCGGCCGGCTCGTCCTCTTCGCATCCGACGGTGGGGACGAGCTCTCTCTTGTCCTGACGCCCGAGAAGCCTCCCGTCCTCCACGGCGAGGGCGGCCTCTCGAGAAAGGGGTCGGAGCCCGACGCGGTGAGCCGGTACGTGAGCCTCACGCGCCTCCGTTCCGAGGGCTGGTGGACCTCGGGCGGAAAGAGCGCATCCGTGAGCGGACTCTCGTGGTTCGACCACGAGTGGGGCTCCGGGTCGATCGGCAAGGACAACGCGGGCTGGGACTGGTTCGCGGTCCACCTCGACGACGGGCGCGACCTCATGCTCTACCGCCTGCGCGGAGCGGACGGCGGCGGCACGCCGTACTCGTCGGGAACGCTCGTCGAGAAAGGCGGCCGGGCGGTCTCGCTCGCCGCCGCGGACTTCACGATCGACGAGACCGCCCGCTGGAAAAGCGCGCGAAGCGGGGGGAACTACCCGGCGCGGTGGGTCCTTCGGGTGCCGCGCGCGGGAATCGCCGTGGAGGTCGTTCCGCTCGTCAAGGACCAGGAGCTCGTCACCGGGAAATCCACGCGCGTCACTTATTGGGAAGGCGCGTGCGACGTGACGGCTCCCGGCGGCGGCTTGCCGCTCGGACGGGCGTACGTCGAGATGACCGGCTACGCGGGCACGGGCGCGCTCGGCGCTCTTCGCTGACGGACGGGCCCCGGACCGATCCTCAACTTTTCGCCGCGAGCCGGCTCCGGCGCGCGCCGTAGAGGAAGTAGATGACGAGGCCGATCGCGAGCCAGATCCCGAAACGGATCCACGTGAGGACCGGAAGGCCCGCCATCAGGACGAGGCACATCACGATCCCGAGAGCGGGCGTCACCGGCGAGAACGGGACCCGGAATTTTCGCGGGCGATCGGGCTCGCGGACGCGCAGGATCAGGATCCCGACACACACGAGCACGAACGCGAAGAGCGTGCCGATGTTCGTGAGCTGGACGACCTCGTCGATGTTCGCGACGGCGGCGAAGAAGGCCACGAAGATTCCCGTCAGAATCGTCGTCACGTAGGGTGTCCGGTACTTCGGGTGGATCTTCCCGAACCACGGGCCGAGGAGCCCGTCGCGCGACATCGCCATGAGGATGCGCGGCTGCCCGAGCTGAAAGACGAGGAGGACCGACGTCATCGCGACCACGGCGCCGAACGCGAGGATACCCGCGGCCCACCCCTGGTTCACGTACGTGAGCGCGGCCGCGAGCGGGTCGGCGACGCCTCCCAGCTTCGCGAACGGGATCATGCCGGTGAGAACGAGCGCCGCCGCGAGATAGAGGACCGTGCAGATTGCCAGCGAGCCGAGGATTCCGCGCGGCATGTCGCGGCCGGGGTTCTCGCATTCCTCGGCGGCGGTCGAGATCGCGTCGAAGCCGATGTATGCGAAGAAGATGAGGGAGGCTCCGGTCCAGACGCCGTGCAGGCCGCCGGGGAAGAACGGCTGCCAGTTCGCGGGCTTCACCCACATCGCGCCCACGACGATGAAGAACAGCAGCGTCATGAGCTTCAGGACGACGATCACGTTGTTGAACCGCGCCGACTCCTTGACGCCGATGACGAGGATCCACGTGATCGCGGCCGTGATGACGACCGCGAGGAGATTGCAGACGATCGGGATCCCCGCGAGAACGGGGTGGTGCAGATGCGCCTCGTAGGCGAGCGCGTATTCGGGGCCGAGGCTCGCCACGCCGGACTCGGCGACGGCCTTGGCGGCGAGGACCGTCGAGCGGTAGTCCGTCGAAATCCACGCGGGGATTTGCACCCCGAAGCCGGTCATGAGCTGGCGGAAGTACGCGGCCCAGGAGATCGCGACGGCGATGTTCCCGACGGCGTACTCGATGATGAGGTCCCACCCGATGATCCACGCCACGAGCTCGCCGAGCGTCGCGTAGCTGTACGTGTAGGCCGAGCCCGCAACGGGCACGAGGCTCGCGAACTCCGCGTAGCAAAGCGCGCAGAAGCCGCAGGCCACGGCCGTGAGAAGGATCGAAACGGTCACGCCGGGCCCCGCGGGCGGGGCTCCCGTGCCGCCGGACGTCGCGCTCCCGAGCGTGGCGAAGATGCCGGCGCCGATGATCGCCCCGATGCCCAACGCCATCAGGTCGACCCAGTTGAGGGTCTTCTTGAGACCGTGAGCTTCGTCGCCGCCTTCGGCAATCAGGGCATCGATCGGCTTGCGCCGGAAAAGCGACGACATGCGGCCTCCTCTCGGGCAGTGAAAGATGCGGGAGTCCGGAGAGTTCGCGAGGGAGTCTAAGCGGTCAGGTGTCCGGCGACCCGGGCGGGCAGCTCGGCCAGGGACGCGATGGACTCGACCTCCGGAGGGCGGCGCCCTCCGCGGTCGACGAGGAGGGCATGGAGACCCGCCGCGCGGGCCCCGTGGTAGTCGTCCGTGAGCGAGTCTCCGACGTGCAGCGCGGCTCCGGCCTCCACGCCCGCGCGCCGGAGGGCCTCGTCGAAGATCCCGCGGTCCGGCTTGCTCACACCCACAACGGCCGACACGATGACGTCGTCGAACGAATCCCGTATCCCGAGGCGCGAGAGAAGCGTCGGCAGGCTGGAGTCCCAGTTCGACACCACGACGAGCTTGACCCGCCTCGCGCGGAGGGCGGCCAGGACCTCGGGAACCTCGGGGTAGAGAGTCCAGTGAAGCTCTTCACGGAAGTGCGCGATGAGGTGCGCAAGAAGCGGCTCGGGCATCTCGCCGCCACCTACCCGCGCGAACACGGCCCCGACAAACCGCCGCCAGAATCCCGCCTCTCCGCCGGGCCCCTTCCAACGCACCTCTCCCCGCTCGCGAGCCGCATCCACCTCCCGCCATGTTGCGTGCACGGCGCCGTGCACGTCGTCGGCCGTCGCCTCCACGCCGTGCCGGGCGAACGCGTCGCGATAGACGTGATCGACCGGCGGGTCCGCGGCGAGAAGGGTGTCTCCCGCGTCCAGGAAGACGGCTTCGATGCTTTTCAAGGCCGCCGGCAGGCCGCGCGATTTACAGGCGTCACCGCATCACCTGCCCGCCGTCGATCACGATGGCCTGTCCCGTCACGTTCTTCGCGTCCGGCGACGCGAGGTAGGCGACGAGGCCCGCGACTTCGGGGGGGGAAAGCACCTCGCCGAGAGGCGCCATCTTCCCCGCGAATGCAAACGCCTCCTCGACATTCTTCTGCATCGTCTTTCCCATGCGCACGATCCCCGAGCGCCCCATGTCCGTGTCCACCCAGCCCGGGCACACCGCGTTCACGGTGATCCCGCGCGGCGCGAGCTCGAGCGCGAGAGAACGCGTGAGCCCGATGACCCCGTGCTTGGACGCGCTGTACGCGGCCATCCCGGCCACGCCGAATCGCCCCGTCACCGACGAGAGATTCACGATGCGCGCGCCGTCGGGCAGAAAGGGGCGCGCCGCGCGGCAGACGCGCCAGGTCCCGGTGAGATTCACGTCCAGGATCTCGGCCCAGACCTTGTCCGAGCGGACGTCTCCGTCGAAGGGCGTCGGGCCTCCGATCCCTGCGTTGTTCACGAGGATGTCGAGGCGGCGGTCGGGCCGCGCCGCCCGCTCGACGCCAGTCGCGACGGACGCCGCATCTACGACGTCGAGGATGACCACCTGCGCGGAGCCGCCGGCGTTCGCGATCTCGGCCACGACGGCCGCGCCGTCGCTCTCGCGACGCGCGCCCACCGCGACGTGCGCGCCCTCTGCCGCGAGTCGGAGCGCGATCGCGCGGCCGATTCCCTTGCCCGCGCCCGTGACGAGCGCCGTCTTTCCGAGGAGTCGTCCTTCCGGCATGTGTCCTCCGGCCGGCGATTCTACGGGCGGCCGCCCCGAGTAAGATCGCAAAGTGAAGGTCGAGGTCCTGCTCTTCGCATCGCTAAGGGACGCCGTCGGAAGCACGATCGCCGTCGAGGTGGAAGAGCCGGCCACCGTGACGAGCCTCCGGCGCGCCCTCGAGGCCGCGCATCCCGTCCTTGCGCGCTTCGGGACGCGCGCGAAGCTCGCGATCAACGAGACGTGGGCGAAGGAAACGGATTCCATCGCACCCGGCGACACCGTCGCACTTCTTCCCCCGGTGGCGGGGGGCTGAAGAACGGCTAAGCCAGCTTTAGGTCTTCGGCCAGGAGCGCGTAGTCGACGGCGCCGCGCGACGACCCGTCGAACTCGAAAATCGTCTTGCCGACCGACGGAGCCTCCGCCAGCGCCACGTTGATCCGGATGGGCGAGAGGATTTTCGTGAAGCGTTCTCTCAGCGTCTCGAGAAGCTCCGTGGAGACGGCCGTCCGGAGATCGTAGAACGTCGGCAGGACACCGTCGATGCGAATTGGCTTTTCGCGATGCGCGTTCGCTTCTTTCGCGAAGACGCGCGTCTTCTCGAGCGCCGGAAGCGAGAGGAAGTCGAGCTTCGCGGGAAGAATGAGCTCGTCCGCGACATGGTAGATGTTCTCGAGCAGGAGCGAGCCGGCCGGCGGACAGTCGAGGATGATCACCTCGTAGCCCTCGTCGTCGAGCGCCTCGAACCTCTTCCCGAGGCGCGTTCGCCGCTTCTCGGCTCCCTTTTCGCGAAACAGGTCCTCGACGGCGAGAAGCCGCTCTCCGGCCGGCAGGACGTCGAGGCTACCCCGCGCCGCGCGCACGACCGACGCGTCGAACGCGGCGTCCTTCGCGAGCCAGGCCGCGAGCCCGCGCGCCTCGGGCGGAAGTCCCAGCGAGGTCCCCACACTCCCCTGCGGATCCGCGTCGATGAGCAGCGTGCGGCGCCCCGCGCGGGCGGCCGCGGCCGCGAGATTCACGGCGGTCGTCGTCTTCCCTACCCCGCCCTTGAGCGCGGAGATGGCCAGCACCCTGCGGCGGCGGATCGTCATCGTTCGCTTTCGGCTCCCGGTCTTATCATGGTTGGATGTCCTTCCTCTCGTACGACCCCGTCGACCCCGGGTCCCTGCTCGACGCCGTGCGGCGGGATGGCGACGGGGGATTGGCCCTGTTCGTGGGAGTCGTGAGGGACCACAACGACGGCCGCAGCGTGGACCGCCTCGAATACGAGGCCTACGGCTCCATGGCCGAAAGGGAGATGGCCCGCATTGCCGAGGAGCTCGCCCGGGCACACCCGGAGGCCCAAGTCATTTTCCGCCATAGAGTTGGGGCCCTCAAGGTTGGCGAGGTCGCGGTCGCCGTCGTGGCGGCCGCCCCCCACCGGTCCGAGGCATTCGCAGCTTGTCGCGCCGGAATCGAGGCCGTAAAGGCCCGCGTTCCGATCTGGAAACGGGAATTCGGCCCCACGGGAAGCACCTGGGTCGACCCCTGCGGCGAGGCTGGTCATGGCAACGAAAGTGATTGAAAACTCAACCACTTCCTGCTAAAATCCCGCCTTCATGTTTCTCGCTCTCAGGCGGATTCACGTTTCCGCAAGTGACTTTTCGCGCTCCCGCCGTTTTTATGGCGAGACTCTCAGCCTTCCCGAAGCGGGCGGCTTCGAGAACGACTGGGTCGAGTTCGCGTTGGGCCCTCTGCTCCTGAAGCTCGTCCCCCTCAGGCCGGGCGAAGTGCCCGCGCGCAATCAGGTGGCCGCGGTTTTCTCAACGTGGTCGCTGGACGAGACGATTGCGAAGCTGAAGGAACGCGGCGTCACGGTGACCCGGCCCCCCGCGGACGAATTCACGGGCCGCTCGGCGGAGATTCTCGATCCCGACGGCTACCGGATCATCGTGTTTCAGGCGTCCGAGCTGCATCCCGACGAGGACTGGGTCCAGATGTCGCAGGTAGACGACCTCGTGAAACAGAAACTGCACGCGCGCAGAAAGCGGGAGCAGGCGCGCGCCGGCGGGCCGAAGAGCGGCGCCGGGAAGAAGAAACCCGCGAAGAAGCCGGCGCCGAAAAAGTCCTTCTCAAAAAAGGCTTCACCGAGAAGACCGGCCAGGAAGCCTGCCCCTCGGAAGGCCTCAAGGAAGGCTTCGAAGACGGTAGTGAAAAGAAGAGCCCCGAAGAAGAAAAAGTAAAAAAGAGAGAAACGCGCCGGCTCGAGCGGCGACGTCGTGACGGTTCGTCGTGGGATGACTTCCCGCGAGAACACTCCCTTCCGCTGGAAGGAGAGCCACGATGACGACTCGACCCCCTCTTGCGCGCCTCCCTCGACGTTCCCTTCCTCTGAAACCCTCCGGTGCTCTCGTCGTGGCTCTCCTTCTGTTCGGCCTGGCGCCTTTCGCGGCGGCAGCGGACGGTGCTCCGGTGACGTCACCCGTGAGATCGTCCAGCGTCGAGGGAACGGTTTCGAAAGTCGTAGGCCCCATTCTCGACCTCATCGAAGGCGGAATTCAGATAGACGTCACGCATGCCACGATCACGGGCGGTGACGATCGGCTCGCCAACCCTCTCCCGTGGTCCGGCATCTTCGCCGGCGCCCGGGTCGTCGCGCAGGTGACGGTGCCGGACGTTTACCCGGCCGTGTTTCCGCCTCCGCCGCTGGCGGCGACGAGAGTCGTCGTGTTTCAGGCGCGCGCGGGAGAGCTCTCGGGCACGATCCAGTCGGTGGACGTCGCGGGCGGGAAGTTCACGATGCTCATCCATACCGTCTTCACGAATGCGGGCACGAAATGGTCCGGTGGCGGTCCGAACGGCGCCATCAAGGGGATCGGCGACCTCACGGCGGGCATGTTCGCGATCGTTGCCGTCGTGAATTCCGGCGGCCTCCTCGCGACGAGCGTCGAGGCCTACGGAACCATCACGCCGCCCGAGCTGATCGCGTTCCGTGGCCCGGTGCAGACCATCACCGCGACGCTCTGGACGGTCGCCGGCCGCGGCGTCACCGTGGATGCCGACACGAAGATCGTAGGGGACCCGAGGGTCGGCGACACCGTCGATGTTCTCGCTAAGGTCCATAACCCTCCGCCCGGATCTCTCGCGCCCTCGTATCTCGTCGCGCTCTCGATCGTCAAATCCATCGTCATCGTCCCGCCGAGTCCGGGCGACCGCGCCGCGGAATTCGACGGCGCCGTCGAGTCGATCCCCCCGACCGCAGCTCCGGGCGCCGTGTCGTTCGGCCACTGGAAGATCGCCTCGCGTGACGTCGTCGTGAACGGGCTCACCAAGATCGATTCGGGCATCGTCGTCGGGACGACCGTCCACGTGAAAGGTGTCTTCATGTTCGCGTCGGGAACGGGCGGAAGCCTCTTCTCGACACAGTTCGTCGCAACCGAGATCCGAAAAAAATAAGCGGCGCGCGTTTTCGATTCCTCGCGGCGGGCCCCTCGGCCCGCCGCTCCTGATTTTCGGGTTACCCTTCGCCCCATGAGCACCAGCCTTACCGAGTTCTGCCGCCAGGAAATTGCCGCCCTGAAGGAAGCGAAGACCTGGAAGAAAGAGCGCGTGCTCGAGGGACCCACCGGGGCGCGCGTGCGGGTCGACGGCCGCGACGTCCTGATGCTCACCTCGAACAACTACCTCGGCTTCGCGAACCACCCGCGCATCGTGGAGGCCGCGACGAAGGCGCTTCAGAAGTGGGGCAACGGCCTCGGCTCCGTGCGCTTCATCTGCGGGACCCAGGCGCTTCACAAGGAGCTCGAGGCCACGATTTCGACGTTCTTCGGCACCGAGGACACGATCCTCTACATGTCCTGCTGGAACGCGAACGAAGGGCTCTTCGCGCCGCTCCTCGCGGAGGAGGACGGCCTCCTCACGGACGCCCTCAACCACGCCTCGATCATCGACGGCGTGCGCCTCTGCAAGGCGAAGCGCTTCGTGACGCCGCACGGCGACCTTTCAGCCCTCGAGAAGGCGCTCCAGGAGGCGGCCCCGCTCCGGCGCCGCCTTTTCATCACGGACGGAGTCTTTTCCATGGAGGGCGAGATCGGACCGCTCCCCGCGTTCGCCGAGCTCTGCGAGAAGTACGACACGACGTTCGTCGTGGACGATTCCCACGCGACGGGCGTCCTCGGGAAGACCGGGCGCGGCTCTGCCGAAGAGCTCGGCGTCATGAAACGCGTGAAGATCTTCACCTCGACTCTCGGGAAGGCGATGGGCTCGGCCGCGGGCGGTTTCACGACGGGCCCCGCGCCCGTCGTGGATCTCCTCCGCCAGCGCTCACGCACGTCCCTCTTCTCGAACGCGCTGCCTCCCGCGGTCGCGGCGGCTTCCCTCGAGGCCTTCAAGATGCTCATGGAGGATCCGTCCCCCGCGCATCGCGTCCAGAAGAACGCGCTCACGTTCCGGACGCGCATGAAGGCCGCCGGCTTCAAGATCCCCGACGGGATCCATCCCATCGTCCCCGTGATCGTCGGCGACACCGCGAAGGCCCTCGCGATGTCGGAGGCGCTCTTCCAGAAGGGCGTCTACGTCTCCGGTTTCGGGTTTCCCGTCGTCCCGCAGGGGCACGCGCGGCTGCGCTGTCAGATCTCCGCGGTCCACACGGAGGCCGACCTCGACGAGGCCGTCGACGCGTTCACGAAGGTCGGAAAGCAGTTCGACGCGATCGCCTAGGGCACGACGCTCACGTGGAAGTGCGCTTCCACGGATTGCGGCTTGAAGGAGGCCGGGAGCGGATCGAACGGCGCCGCGGACTTTACGGCCTTCAGCGTCGCGTCGTCCCAGCCCTTCTTTCCGGACTTCAACGACACGATCGCGGAAACGAGAGCGCCGTCCCGGCCGATGACCGCCTGGACGACCGTCTTCCTGCCGACCTCGGGGATTCTGGACGCGCCCGGCGCCTTCCATTTCTTCGCCACCCGGTCGAACGCCTGCTTCTGGTAGGCGGCGTCCGTGAGGTTGCTCTGGAAGTAGACCTTGAGCTCCGGACGGCCCGCGGCGAGAGCCGAACCCGTCAGGCCGGCGGCAACGAGGAACGCACCCAGGACCTTCAGCGACATGTCGCGGCACGATAGACCACCCGCGCCCGGGTCCCAAGCCCGCGGTAACCTTCCGCCATGCACGCCCTGAGACTCCCCCGCCCGGCTTGCGTCCTCGGCCTCCTGCTTTCGCTCTCCTTCATCCCCCTCTTCGCGGCGGAGCGGCCGGCGATTCCCGTCCCGCCGGACCTCCTCACGCGGGCCGAGCTCACCGCCTTCCGGAAGACGGAGAGCCCCGAGGAGGTCCTCGCGTTCCTGGCGCGCCTCGAGAAGCTGTCACCGTATCTCCGTCTGTCTTTCATCGGGCCGAGCGAGGAGGGACGGCGCATCCCGGTCGTCGTGGCCTCGAAGGAGAAGCTGTTCGAGGCCGCCGATCGCTTCAAAAGCGCGAAGCCCGTCGTCCTCGTCGTCAACTCGATCCACGCGGGGGAGGTGGACGGCACCGACGCGACCCTGCGCCTGCTGCGCGACATCGCGCTCACTAACCGGCTCGAGCTCCTCGACGGCGTCACCCTCGTGACCGTCGTCGTCTACAACGTGGACGGGCACGCGCGCATCTCGGCGTACAACCGCCCGAACCAGAACGGCCCGGAGGAGATGGGGTTCCGCACGAACGCGCGCGGCCTCGACCTGAACCGCGACTTCGTCAAGGCCGACGCGAAAGAAACCCGCGCCCTTCTCGCACTCGCGGACGCGTGGAAGCCCGACCTCTTCGTGGACGACCACGTGACGGACGGCGCCGATTTCCAGGCAACCCTCACGGTGTCGTACGCGAACGAGCCGGTCACCCCGAAGCCGATCGGGGACTGGCTGAAGGCCGTCGTCCCGAAGGCGCTGTCCGACGTCGAGAAGGAGGGCGTCGCGGTTGGCGCCGCCTACGTGGACTTTATCGACTCGCGCGATCCCATGAAGGGATTCGACTCGTCCATTTTCTCGCCCCGCTATTCCACGGGCTATTTCCCCGTCCGCAACGTCCCATCCATTCTCGTCGAGACGCACGCGCTCAAGCCCTTCGGTGAGCGCGTGCGGGCGAACGAGCTGTTCCTGCGCGCGCTTCTCGAGCGCACGGGCCGGGCGGCGAAGGAGCTTCTCGCCGCGCGCGAGACCGCGCGCTCCCAGGCCCGGGGGATGCCCGCCGGGTCGCCCGTCGTCGTCGCCGCCGAGGGGGATCCGGCGCGGCCCGAGACGATCGCATTCCCGACTTACGAGTGGACGGAAGCCGTCTCGACCGTGACGGGCCGGCCCACCGTGCGTTTCGACGCGTCGCGCAAGAAAACGATTCACATCCCGAGCCTCGAGCACGCACGGCCCACGGTCACCGTCCCGCGCCCGGCCGCGTATCTGATTCCCGCGGGCTTCTCGAACATCGAAGAGCGCCTGAAGGCGCATGGAATCCGTTACGAAAAGCTGTCCGCCCCCCGCACCCTCGCCGTCGGAACGTACCGGGCCTCGGCGCCCGTCTTCGGAAAGGCGTCCTATCAGGGGCGCGTCCGCGTCGAAGCGACGATCGCGCGCGCCGTCGAGACCCGCACGCTGCCGGCCGGCTCGCTTTACGTACCGCTCGACACCGAGCTCGCGAACGTCGCGATCGCGATTCTCGAGCCGGAGAGCCCAGACTCCCTCTTCGCGTGGGGCGAGCTTTCCTCGTGCCTCGAAGAGAAGGAGTACATGGACACGAGGGTTCTCGATCCGCTGGCCGAGCAGATGCTCGCGAAGGATCCGAAACTCGCGTCGGAATGGAATCAGATGCTCCGGGACCCGAAGTTCGGAAGCGACGCCCGGGCGCGGCACCGCTTCTTCTACGGGAAGACGCCGTTCTTCGAGGAGACCGTCGGACTCGTGCCCATCTTCCGGCTGGACGCGCCTCTCTCGCCTCTCTCGCCTCTCTAGTTTCTCAACGTTTCCGCGGCTAGCGGTGGAGAGGCCTCGGGCGCCGGACCAGGATGAGGCGGGCCGGCCGCCCGGCACGTTCGCAGGCGGCGCAGAGGCGCGCGCGCCCGAACGGCGAGCGCCGGGTCCACTCGGCGGTGCATCCGGGGCAGCGGTAGGCGTATCGCGCGTTCGCCTCGCGAACGCGGCGCAGCCGCTCGGTCTCCGGTGCGGTCCGGCGCGCGACCCCCAGCCTTTTCGCGAGCGCCCAGAATCGGGGGGAATGGCCTTCGGCGACGCCCCACTCGGTGAAGCAGATGGCGTGTGTGGTCTCGTGGAGAAGCGTCTGGAGACGGTCCTCCAGGGACATGTGGCTCGAGACCCGGATCACATGGGGCGGTCCGTACGTGATGACGCCTCCGGTCGCGCGCCGCGCCGTGAGGACCACGCGCGCCGGGGGGAGCTTCCACGTGGCGGCGAGAGAATCGTAGCGGGCCTGCAGGGCCGACTGCTCGGCGACGATCTCGGCGGGAGACGGCGGCTCTTCGAGAAAGAGGTCGAGCTGCCTGAGACGCGACCCGATCGCGCTCATGGGGACACCTCCACCTTGACGCCCATCCTCACGCGCCCCACATCGCGTCGCGATGAGGAGCGAGCGACTTCTGAAGAACGAGAGCGACGACGATGGCGGCCAGGACCGCCGCGACGAACTCGAGAAGGGGAACGGGCCGGCCGTGAAAGCTCACCGGAAGAGCGCCCTTCACGAGCCAGATCGCCGCGAGTGCGGCGCCACCGGGCCACGTCGCGCCCGTTCCGAGCGCGAGCCAGGCGAGGCCGAGCCCGAGCGCGAAGGCGACGAGGTAGGCATGCGCAATCGCGATGGCGGGCGGAGCGTCCAGCCGGGGCGCGAGAACCAGGCGGAATGCGGCGACCGGAATAGCGCCAACGGCCGCGACGACGGGCGCCGCCATCCCCGCCGGCAGCTTTTTCCGGAGCCAGCCGTAGAAAGTCCCGCGCACGATTCGTTCGAAGAGGAAGGCGCCGAGAATCGCCATGGGAGCAAACCAGAGGAGGCGCGAGGAGTCCACGCCCTGGGAGAACGAGAGGTAATGCAGGGACCGGGCGGCGGGTAGATAGACGAGCGACACGAGGACGAGAGCCGCGGCCGCCCCGGCCGCGAGAGTCGCGTTGACTCCCGATTTCACGAACCTATGGTAGCAGGAACTACACTCGTTTCACCATGAGTCACGCTCCCGTTCTGCGCGTCGCCTTCATCGGACTCGGCACGATGGGTCAGGGAATGGCCCGGAATCTCGCGAAGGCGGGCTTCCCGCTCACCGTCGCCACGCACACGCCTGGAAAGGCCGACGGGTTTGCCCGTGCGCTCGCAGCGGACGGCTGCGACGTGCGAGCCGCCGCGACTCCCGCGGCCGCCGCCGAAGGCGCGGACGTCATCGTGTCCTCTGTCCCCGATTCCCCAGAAGTCGAAGCCGTCCATCTCGGAGCCGCCGGCACGGCCGCCGGCGCGCGCCGCGGCACGATCGTGATCGACTGCTCGACGATCGCCGCCGAAGCGGCCCGGGAGATCGCCCGCCGGCTCCTCGAGAAAGGCATCGACTTCCTCGACGCGCCCGTCTCGGGCGGGCAGAAGGGAGCGATCGAGGGCACACTCACGTTCTTCATCGGCGGAGACCCCGCGGCGCTCGAAAAGGCTCGTCCCGTCTTTGCCGCCATGGGCCGCCGCTTGACGCCGCTCGGTCCCTCGGGCTGCGGCCAGCTCGGCAAGGCGGCAAACCAGATCCTCGTCGCGAACAACCTCATGGGCGTTTCAGAGGCTCTCGCGTTCGCCGCTCGGGCCGGGCTTCCGCTGGGGCCGCTTCACGAGGCGCTCACCGCCGGCGCCGCGAACTCGTGGGCGCTCGAGGTGCTCGGAAAGAAGATGATCGACCGCGACTTCAAGCCCGCCTTCGCCGTGAAGCACCAGCAGAAGGACCTCGCGATCGTCCTCGCGACCGCGCGCGCGCGCGGCCTGCCGCTGCCCGGCACGGCGCTCGTCCACCAGCTTCTGACCGCGCTCGAAGCCCGGGGCCAGGGGGAGGACGGCACGCAGGCGCTGCTCACGGTCTATGAAGAGATGACGCACAGGCGTTAAGATCCCGGAAAACCGAGGGAGGACCGCATGAAACCCGTCCGTTCCGTATTCGTCGCTGCTGCCGCCGCGCTCGTCTTCGCCGCGCTCCCCACGAGCGCCGACGAAAACAAGATCGTGAAGAGCTTCCCGTTCAGCGACAAGGAAACCAAGGTGAACGTCACGGTGGGTGACGTCGTCATCGGGTCCTTCCGGATCCACCACTGGCCCGACCCCGACGACATGGCCAAGGGAGAGAAGAACCTGAACGACACGCACAAGTCGTCCGTCGAGTTCACATACGCGAACCGGGACCGCGAGAACAACTACAAGTGCCACTACACGATCGAGGTCCCCGGCGGAGCCGACGGGAAGCCCTACGCGATCACCAACGAGACGCGCACGCTCAGCAAGGGCAAGGCGGACGACACGAACAAGGTCTCGCTCAAGATGAGGACGCACGAGTACAAGCTCGCCAAGACGATGAAGGTCACGTTCGAGATCTGGAAGAAGTCGTAGCGCCCGTCCCCGATCGCCGAGAACGGAGGTTCCCCATGAGCCGGTTTCGTCTGGCCGCGTGCGTGGCCCTGCTCCTCGCGTCCCCGGCGTCTCTCGCCGAGAACGCGAAGTTCGAGCGTAGCTTTCCGTTCGTGGGCGACAAGGACGTCAAGGTCGGCATCAAGTCAGGAGACGTCACGATCGAGTCGTTCCGCATACGGCACTGGCCGAGCTCGGAAGACTTCGAAAAGGCCGGCAAGGAGCTGAACGACAAGCACACGATGGTCGTGGAGTTCCGCTACTCGAACCGGGACCGCGACAAGGACTACAAGTGCAAGTACGTGGTCACGATCCCCGGCGGCAAGGACGGCAAGCCGTTCGGCGAGAACGACCGGACGGCCACGCTCGACAAGGGAAAGGTCGACGACACGAACTCCATGTTCGTGAAGATGTACACGAACGACTACAAGATCGCCAAGACGATCAGGATCTCTGTCGAGATCTGGAAGAAGTAGCGGCGCGCCCTCAGGCGCATGCGCAGGCGCGCCTGCGCGCGGCTCCCTGCTGGGTTCGCCACTCGGCGCGGCGGCGGCGATAGTCCTGGTCCGCCTGGCGCGCGAGGATGCGGCGGTAGTCGGCCTTGAGACGGCCGATCTCGGTCACAAGCCGCGACGAGAGGTCCAAAGCGGCCGGAGAGGCTTCGCCGGGATCGACGGAGAGCCCCGCCAGCTCTGCCTCCCGGACCTCGATTCGCGCCCTCAAGACTCTCGCTTCGTGAAGTTCGGCCGCCGATTCCATGACTTCCTCGCTCGCCTTCCCGGTCCCAGGGGGACCCGTCCTGCTCATCAAGACGAAATCCGGGCGAAAAAGTTTCAGGTCTCTGAAGAAGCGGGATCACCGCGAGGACAAGGTCCCGCGCCCGTGATCTGCGGAATAACCGGCGAACGTACTAGCATTCAACAGTGATCAACGTGAAGGCGTCCCGGTGCGTCGTTCTGTTCTCCAGGTCGTCCCAGAACGAAGGGGCCTTGAAAGGCATGCCCGGCCGCGGCCGGATCTTCGCGTTCTCCGCGTGTCGAGTGGCCGAGGCCGTACAGGCCCTAGGCGGGGTGGACCTGATTCTCGCAGGCGACGGACCGGCCCCGGAGGGAGCGCGTTTGCTGCCCCAGCGCGGTCGCGGGTTCGGCGAGCGCCTCAAGAACGTCTTCGAGGACGCGCGAGCGGCCGGCTACACGGAGATCATCACCGTTCCGGGGGACGTGCCGGGGATCTCCGCGACGCATCTCGACACCGCGTTCCGGGCGCTCGAGGCGCGCGATACCGTCCTCGGCCCGTCGGCCGACGGCGGAGTCTGGCTGATCGGGCTTCGCGCCGGACCGACCGCTCTTTCGAATTTGTTCCAGAGAGTCCGATGGATGACCGCGAGTGTCTTTTCATCTCTCGTTCGGAACGCGCCCGATGCGGCTCTTCTGGAAGTGCTTCTCGACGTCGATCGTCCATCCGACCTCGCGACCCTCGCGGCGGAGCAGGGTCTCGACCCGACTCTCGCCGCACTCCTCCGCTCGCTCCGGCCCGTCCCCGCCGCCCCCGAATGGGCCCGCCGGACGATTCCGCGCCGGCCCCGTCCCGTCGCTCCCTCCCGCGCGCCTCCTGCCCGGCTCGCCGCCTGACGATTTTCCCCCCGCGGCCCGGACGACTCTCGAATTTCAGGAGGTTGGCGATGACCGTTCTCGCGGAGCGGACCCCGCTCCACATTCCCTCGCTTCACGCGTTCCAGGAAGACGACGTCTTCTACGCCGTCGATGCCGAGGCGCCAAACTGGATCGCCACCGACGCCCGCGGCAAGCAGATCCTGCACGAGATCCGGAGCGGGGAGGACGCCGGAACGCCGCTCGCGTTCGGCTCTCTCGTGGCGCGCTGGGCCGCCGAGCATCAGCTCGAGGCGGGAAAGGCCTGGGTGCACGTTCACGATTTCCTGTGTGCTCTCGACCGGGCGGGCCTCCTTGCCGACGCGCCGTTCGTCCGCGCCCCGTATCCCGGCCGCGCCGCGCTCATCAAGCCGGCCGGACTCCACGAGCTGTGGCTGCAGATCAACAACGCCTGCAACCTCACATGCACGCACTGTCTCGTTTCGTCGGGCCCGGGCGGGGCGCCCGGCATCGACGCCGCGGCGCTCGTGCGGCTCGTCGACCGCGCGAAAGAGCTTGGTATGGAACGCCTTTACGTCACCGGGGGCGAGCCCTTCCTCCGGAAGGACATTTTCGATCTCGCGAAACGCGCCACCGAAACCCACGGTGCCGAGATGATCATCCTCACGAATGCCACAGTTTTTTCGGGTGCCGTGAAGAAGGGACTCGAGACGCTGGACCGCACGAAGGTGAAGTTTCAGGTGTCGATCGACGGAGCCCGCCCCGAGACGAACGACTCGATCCGCGGCGCGGGCACGTTCGACCGGGCGCTCGAAGGCGCGAAGCTCCTTTCCGGACTAGGCTTCGACGTCTCGTTGACGACGGTGACGACCGAAGAGAACCTTTCCGAGCTCGTCGAAATCCCCGCTCTCGTCAAACGCGTCGGCGCGAAGAGCCAGCACCTCATGTGGAGCCACAGGCGCGGCCGCGCGATCGACAGCGGAAACGGCTTCTTCCCGGGACACCTCGCACTCGTCGAGGCCGTCCTCGCCGTCGTGGACGCCGCCCGGCGCGAGGAGACGACGCTCGACAACCTCGAAGCGATCAAACGGCGAGTGAACGGCGTGCCGGGCGTCAAGTACGATCTCGGAAACGCGGGATGGGACTCGATCTGCGTTTATGCTGACGGAAAAGTCTATCCGACGGCGGCCCTCGCGAACGAGCCCGCGCTCGTCTGCGGCGACGTGACGCGGCAGGATCTCGGGGACATCCTCGAATCCTCGACTGTCGTTTCGACACTTCGCGCCGCGACTCTGGCCAAGAAGCCTTCCGTGAGCTCGGACCCGTTCCGCTTCTTCACCGGCGGCGGCGACCTCGAGCACGCGTGGTGCTTCTCCGGCGGGGACTTCCACGGCGCCGATCCGTATTACCCGATCTCGGTCGCCCTCACGAAGAGCGTCATGACGACGCTCGGGCGCGAGAAGAGTATGCGCCGCAACCTTCGCTCGGGCTACGACGCGCCCCTCGTTCTCCACGCGATGGGAGAGGGCGCGATCGCCTGCGGCACCGCCGACGGCGCGGCCGCCGAGGAGCCGGTCTTGACGCTCCACTCCAACTGCGTCCTCTCTTTCGACGTCGACAAGCCGCGCGCCAGGATGCGGGAGTTCTACGGTGCCGCCGCCGAAACGCCGCAGGCCGAGCTGTGCTGCCCCACGAAGTACGACGACTCGGCCGTCTCCCACATTCCCAAGGACGTGATCGACCGCTTCTACGGCTGTGGCTCGCCCATGACGACCGCCGGGATCCGCGAAGGCGAAATCGTCGTCGATCTCGGCTCGGGCGCCGGCATCGACGTCTTCATCGCGGCGAAGTTCGTCGGGAAAGACGGCAAGGCGATCGGCGTCGACATGACCGACCGGATGCTCTCGGTCGCGCACGAGAACAAGCCCAAGGTGGCCGCCGCGCTCGGCTACGACGTCGTCGAGTTCCGCGAGGGATTTCTCGAAGCGATCCCGGTCGAGTCGAAGACGGTCGATCTCGTCACCTCGAACTGTGTCGTGAACCTGTCGCCCGACAAGCCCCGCGTCTTCGAGGAGATCTGGCGCGTGCTGAAGGACCACGGGCGCATCGTGATCTCGGACATCGTCTCGGAACGGGACGTTCCGCCGCATCTCAAGACGAACCCGCAGCTCTGGGGCGAGTGCCTCGTGGGGGCGCTCACGCAGGAGGGGTTCCTCGCGGGCCTCGAGCGCGCCGGATTCTACGGCCTCGAGATTCTGAAAAAGAGCTACTGGAAGGACGTCGAGGGATACCCCTTCTTCTCCGTGACCGTGCGCGGCTTCAAGTTCGAAAAAACGGCCGGCTGCGTCTTCAAGGGCCATCGTGCCGTCTACCTCGGACCGGGCAAGGCCTTTGTCGACGAGGAGGGCCACCAGTTTCCGCGCAACGAAGCTTACGAAGTCTGCACCGACACCGTCGCGAAGCTCTCGAGCGCGCCATACAAGGGCTTTTTCGCGATTCTCGAGCCGGGAGAGGAGCGGGCGGGCTACGCGTGCTGCGCGCCAGGCGCCGATGGCACGGTGTGCTGCTGATGGGCGCCGTCCTCATCTTGCTCACGCTCGGCCTCGCGTTCGCGAACGGCGCGAACGACGTCTCGAAGGGTATCGCCACACTCGTGGGCTCGGGCACGACGAGGTACCGCGCCGCCGTGATGTGGGGATCCGCGTGGACTCTCGCGGGCGGCCTCGCGGCCTCGTTCGCGTCGCAGGGCCTCGTCGCCACGTTCAGCGGCAAGGGCCTCCTCGTGAACCCGCCCACCGGAAGCGCGTTTCTGCTCTCCGTCGCGTGCGGAGCGATTGCGTGGCTCCTCTTCGCGAACAGAGCGGGCCTCCCCGTCTCCACGACGCACGCGCTGACGGGCGCTCTCGCAGGAGCCGGGATCATGGCGGCAGGCGCTTCAGGCGTCGCGTGGCCTGCCGTCGCGAAAAAGGTGGCCCTGCCTCTCGCGCTCTCACCGCTTCTCGCGCTCGCCGTGATGCTCGTCCTCTCGCCCCTTCTCGCGCCCGTCCTCCGGCGCTTTCATCGTTTCTGTGTGTGCCTCGAGCGGCGCGAGACGGTTCCGGCGGCGTCCGCCGGGGCGACCGCTTCCATGAGCGTTTCGGGGCTGCCGGGCGTCGGTGTTCTCGCCGGCTCGGCCTGCCCTCCCGACACGCTCGTGCGCGTCAACGCGCTCGACACGCTCCACTGGGTGTCATCCGGGGCCACGAGCTTCTTTCGCGGGCTGAACGACACGCCGAAAATTCTCGCGCTCGGGTTCGTGGCCGCCACCGTCCAGGGGGTCGGACTCGGCGGCTCTTACCTGGCCGTCGCCCTCGCGATGGGTCTCGGAAGCGCGCTCGGCGGCTTCCGCGTCACCGAGACACTCGCCACGAAAGTCACGAAGATGACCCCCGACAAAGGCCTTCTCGCAAACCTCACGACGTCCGTGCTCGTGAGCGCCGCGTCGTTCTGGGCGCTCCCGGTCTCGACCACGCACGTTTCTTCGGGCGCGATCATGGGGATCGGAGCGGCCTCGAAGGCGGCGGGCCTCCAGTGGAAGACCGTCCGGGAGATGCTCCTCGCGTGGGTCGTGACGCTGCCCGTCGCCGCGCTCCTCTCGGCCCTCGTCTTTCGCATGCTCTCCTGAGGCCGCGTCGATCTCCGGGGCAGATGAGGCGCGCCGTCGTCGTGGGGCCGTTCAGCCCCGAAGCGCGCGGATCTTCTCGAGATGGCTGCCGTCGTGGCCGGCGAGGACCTCGGCAAGCTCTTCGAGCGTCAGCTCCCCCTTCTTCGGGTGAAGGCCCGGACGCCGCCACGCCGCATGCGGCAGCGCGCGGAGGAGGACGAGCGTGTCCTCGCGGAGCCGGCGGAATTCCTTCGCGACGGCCGTGGGGTCGGCTTCGGCGTACTTGAGCTGGGTGGCGGCCCGGTCGTTGTCAAGAATCCAGAACGCGGGGCGCTCCGAGAAGGCCATCTTCGAGAAGCGCTCCTGATAGACGCGCTCGATGTCGCGGATGTGGGCGGCGTTCTCGATCATCGACCATTTGCCGGACGGCCCGCGCCGCCGGAGCACGTCGTCCGGCGCGCCCTTGAGCGCGGCGGCAAGGGCCGCGGGGGCGGCCGCGAGGCGATCGAGAAGGGCCGCCTTTCGTTTCACCGCCTCGATCTGGGCGAGGTGCGCCACATCGTTGCCCAGGGCATGCCTCGCGACCAGCTCGTCGATCGTGAACCGGCCCATCGTCTCGTGGACGCCGGCGCGCCGCCACTGCTCGGGCTTCGCCTTCTTGAGGAGGCGAAGGCTCTCGCGTCGGAGGCGCATCCAGTCGCGCAGGACGTCGGCGGCCTTCTGGCCGCGGTAGTCGCGCTCGATGGCGAGGGCGTCGCCGTTGACGTCTGGAAGCTTCGGCTCGGGCTCGGCGAGGATGCGCGTGTACCTCTCGAGATACGCCTCGCGCTCCATGTCGCGCATGTGGCAGAGGATCTCCAGGATCGACCACTTGCCCGGCGACGGCGTGAAGAGCAGCAGCTTCTTCGGGACCCCTCGAAGCGCCTCTTTGAGAGCCGCCGGCGTCGCCGCGAGCGTATCGAGGTGGCGGGCGCGTTCGTTCACGATCGGGGACGTCGTATCAGGCATGGAAGGCTCCCGTCTTGGCGATTGGCGTCGTGGGCTCTTCCGGCTCCGGGAAGAGCAGCTCCTGCGGTTTGAGACGAAGGAGAAGAGCGTCGAGAACGAGCGCGCCCCACTCGTCGCGGCGCGCGGGGTCGAGCGCGAGGTACGGGACACCCCACGCCGCGAGGGTCTGGTCGATGGAACCGTCGATTTCGCGCTGGAACGCGAGATCCGTGTCGCGCACGCCGTCGAAGCGTGGGTCGCCGACGATCGGCACCTTGAAGAGCGCGTCGTACGTCGTCGTCCAGGTCCTCACGAGGCCCTCGAGCACGGCCTCCGAAGGGGCGCCGGTGAACGCCCGCCGCATGTAACAGAAGTTGTCGAGGACCGCCCGGTCGCAGAACACGACGTCGGCCTTGGCCTCGGCCTGCAGCTCCCAGGCAATCTGCGTGTGGAGAATCCAGGCCTGCGCCTTGAGGGTCGTCTCCCGGTTGATCGGCAGCGGACATTCACGCGCGACCTCCCGAACGAGCTCGACGGTCAGGTCCCTCTTCTTGACGGCTGCCGCGAGGTCGTAGCAGAGCGTGGTTTTTCCGACGCCGTGGGTGCCGATGAACGCGACTTTCATCCGGACCGGAGGATATCAGCGGTGTGCGGTGCGTCACGAGGCGGCCCGCCCGGCGCCCCGAGGCCATCCTCTGGCGCTCCCGATCAACGGAGAAACGTGGACAGGCGGGCCGTCCGGAGCTAGCTTTCCCTCAGAAGGAGAACGCCATGAAAGTTCGCCGCCCGCTCCTCACTTCGGTTCTCGCCTCCCTGTTGCTCCTGTCCATGGGGCCGATGCCCGCGCCCATCTACATGAACATCCCGGCGGGGGAAATGCTCAGGCTCGGGACGAGGCTCGAGCTCAAGAATGCCGTCCTGTGCGACGGCAGCGTCCGGCTCGAACCCGGTTCGTACGACCTCCACTTCAAGTCGATGGGAGACGGCAGCGTTCACGTGACCATCAGCGGCAACGGCAAGACCTGCCATGCGACCGGAAAGGTGCAGGGCCACGACGGGATCATCATTCAGGGCGGACTCCAGCCGGGCGCCACGAACGCAGTCGTCGTCCAGGGCGGCAAGCAGCCGAGCAAGGCGCCATCCTTCGCGACCATGGGCTTCACGCCGCAGAGCCAGGCGATTCCGCAAATCCAGGGAAACCACCTGAACGTGATCGTGAACGGCCAGGGAACGAACCAGATCCTGATCGGGCTTCTGCTCCCGGCGGTCCAGAAGAGCTTCGGGGACGGCTCGGTTCACCCCGGCGGCGCCAACGTTCCGTCCGAACACAAGGTCCAGCCCGTCGGCAAGTGACCCTCAGCGCGGCGCGGGGAGGCCGACCTCGGCGAAGAGCCTCTCCGTGTCCTCGCCGAGCCGCGGCGGCGCGACAGGTGCGGGATCCTCGAATTCCTCGAGGAAGAACGGCGGACGAACCGTGGGCACGGACCGTCCGTCGCGCGTCGTCTCGAGGATCGACCCGAGCGCCGTCGCCTGGGGCGAATGCAACGCATCGAGCGGGCCCGCGACGGGTCCCGAGGGGATGCCCGCGGCCTTGCAGCGTAGGAGCCACGTCGCGCGGGGCTCCTTAGCGAAGAGCGCCGCGAGAATCGGGACGAGCTCCTTGCGGTTGACGACGCGCGCGGCATTCGTCGAGAAACGCGGGTCCGACGCAAGATCGCTACGGCCGAGTACCTTTCCGGAGAGGACCTCGAATTGCCGGTCGGTTCCCACGGCGAGAAGAAAGCCTCCGTCCGAGGCTTCGAACGCGCGATATGGCTCGATTGTCGCGTGCGAGTTGCCGTGGCGCGTCGCTTCCCGTCCGGTCACGAGGGCCGAGCCGGCGACGTTGACGAGCGCCGCGAGCCCCGTCGAGACGAGGTTCGTCTTCACGTGCGATCCCGTTCCGTCGCGCTCGCGCGCCTGAAGCCCCGCGAGAATCGCCGTCGCCGCGGACCACCCGGCGAGGACGTCGATCAGCGCGACGCCCATCTTGTGCGGCGCTCCGTCCGGCGGCCCCGTGATCCACATGTGCCCGGTCGCACCCTGCGCGAGGAGGTCGAACCCGGGATCTCCGCATTCCGGACCGGTGTCGCCCGCTCCCGAAATCGAGCAGACGACTAGGCGCGGATTCAGCTCACGAAGCGTCTCGACCGACAGGCCTCGCCTCTCGAGAGCGCCCGGAAGAAAATTCTCGACGAGAACGTCCGCCTGCCTGGCCCAGCGCCGCACGAACTCCTGGCCTTCCGGCGTGCCGAGGTCCACGGCGGCCGACTCCTTCCGGCGGTTCACCGAGAGGAAGTACGCCGATTCGCCCTCCAGCGCCGGCGGCTTCCAGCCGCGCGAGAAATCGCCGCCCCGCGGGTCCTCGACCTTGACGACGCGCGCCCCGAGGTCCGCGAGGACCATCGTCGCGAGCGGGCCCGCGAGCACGCGTGACAAATCGAGCACGACGATGCCGTCGAGAGGTGGCTTTCGCATCAGAACAAGGGACGTTTGACGACCAGGATCGTCGTGTCGTCGGACGGGGCCCCCTTGCCCACGTGCAGGCGCCAGTCCGCGAGGAGCGCCTCGACGATCGAATCGGGCGGGCGCCGCCATAGACTGGTGGATTCGAGGACGACGCGCGGCCGGTCGAAGCCGTAGGGCGCGTCGAAGCGGTCGGTCCCTTCGAAGAGCCCGTCCGAGGCGATCACGAGAACGCCGCCCTTCGGAATCTCGAACGGCACGTCCTGGTACGTGCGCTTCGGCCCCTGGCCGAGCGGCAGGCCGGAGCCGGCGATCTCGGAGGCCTTTCCCTCGTGCAAGAGGATCGGGAACGGATGGCCCGCATTCGCGAGAACTCCGCCTCCCCCCTTCGGATCGAGCTTCAGGAGCGCGAGGGACGTGAACAGGCGGCCGCTCCGGCCCATCCTGAGCACGCGGTCGATCTCGACGAGGATTTCCGAGGGCCTGCGCCCCGCCTTCACGAGGCTCGCGAGCGCGGCCATGACCATGGCCTGCTGGATCCCGCAGGAGTACCCGTGGCCCGAGACGTCGCCCGCGGCGATCCAGAGCGCGCCCGATTCGTCCTGCACGAAGTCGTAGAGATCGCCGCCCGCCTCCGTCGCGAGAATCGTCTTCACCGAGAGCTCGAGACCCGGCACGACGGGCGGCTTCTCCGGCAGCAGCGAGAGCTGCATGCGAGAGAGGAGGTCCATCTCGTACTTCACGCGGCGCTCGGACTCGAGGCGCCTCACGTAGCCGGGCGCGGCGAGTCGGCCCTCCTCGTCACGCTCGGGCCGAGCAAGCCCGACCGCACCCGCGGCGGCGATCGCGAGGAGCGGCCCCACCGTGAGAAGCGCCGAAAAAAGGTTGCCGTCGAGATGCAGGCACGCGACCAGGGCGTCCCTCAGGAGCGCGGATGAGACGGCGGCGACCAGGAGCGCCGCGAGCCCATAGCGGTCGAACGCCCAGAGGAGCACCGCGGTGAACGCGAGAGACAGCGCGAGCCCCGCTCCCCACGGGTGGAGAGGCATCGAGATCGAGGAATAGAGGGCGAAGAGGACGGCTGCGGCGACGCTCGCAAACCGGCGCGGCAGGACGAATCGGAAGAGGGCGACGAAGAGCACGAAGAGCGCGGTGTCGAAGGCCCCCTCGAAAAAGGGCCCCTTGTGCGGCTGGAAGAGCGGATATGGAAACGACGGAGAGGTCGGCCAGACGCTCTTCGACGAGGAGATCGCGGCCGCGCTGAAGGCCAGCAGGGAGACTCCGACCAGCGCCGCGCCTCCGCCGAGGCCCGCGAGGATCGCCCGGCCGCCGCGCGGGCCGAGGCGCCCCGCGGCGAACGCGTCGAGGCTCGTCGTGAAGCCCGGCACGGTGTCGCGGAGAAGCGACTCCGCCACTGTCCAGAGCCCGAGCAGGTAGAGCAGCAGGAAGATCCGCGCGCCGATCACGAACACGGCGAGGCCGCCAAGGATCGCGTCGTCGCCCAGTCCCGCCGCGATCTCGTAGACCGCGGCGAGCAGGACGAGCGCGATTCCGATCGCGAACCCGAGGCGCCTCTTGTAGAGGAGGACTCCGAAAGACGTCACGACGAACAGGAAGAGGAGCAGCCACGGGGCCAGCTTGTAGAACCGGCGGGCGATCCCTTCGGCGTTGAAGAGCTTCGGCGCGTCGGGGTCCGAGAGCGCCCGCTTGTCCGAGAAGCTCACGTTTCCGGTTTCCTGCAGAACGAGCACCTCGACGGGCTTTGCGCCCGTCCGTTCGAGGGGCCGGACCCGGATGATCGTGTTCCCTCCGGAAAACTCGAATTCCTGGCCCGCTCTCCCCTGCCCGGCCGCGAGCGATGCCTCGACGCGATCGAAGAAGGCACGGCGAAGGAGCTGGGCTTTCGTGTCGGTCGCCTCGAAGAGCGAGCCGGCGGGACTCCACTCCAGCGCCTGCAGGGAGCCGTCCGGAAAGAAGGCGAAGCGCGCGGGACCGGCGCCCGTCAGCGGCACGTCGAGCCTCCCGGAGACCGTCCAGGCCATCGCACCGCCGGTGGCCTCGAGATATGCCGGCGCCGCACCGCGGAGACGCCGGTACGCGCGCTCGAACGTCGCTCCCTCGTCGGGCCGCCCGTCGAGATCGATGGAGGTTCGCGAGAGCGTGGCCCCGGCGGCCGAGGCGATCGCCCGGGCCTTCTCGATCAATCCCAACGGGCGGGGGTTCGGCGCGCGCCACTCCGGAAGCACGCGCAGCGCGGCGAAGAGCCCGGCCGCGAGGAGGACCGCTCCCACGCCCAGCGCGGCGCGCGGCAAGCGCGGCGTGCCGGGAGCGCTCAAGACCGCGAGCCGAGGGGTGTCAGAACGAGCCCCTTCGTCATCTCGAGCATGCGGTCGATCGCGCGCTTCGCCGGGAGGCGCACGGCCTCCTGGACCTCGAGAACCGGCGCCAGGTCGCGGAGGCAGAGATAGAGCTTCTCGAGCGTGTTGCGCTTCATGTGCGGGCACGTGTTGCACGCGCAATCGGCGACGGGAGGCGCCGGGATCAGCGTCTTCCCCGGCGCGGCGCGGCGCATCTGGTGAAGAATGCCCTCCTCGGTCGCCACGATGAACGACGTCTTCGGCGACGTCACGACGTGCTTCAGAAGGCCCGACGTCGATGCCACCACGGTCGCGTGCCTGAGGATGGCCTCCTCGCATTCCGGGTGCGCGATGACCTCGGCTTCAGGATGGCGCGTCATGAGGCCGATGAGCTTCTTCTCCGAGAACGTTTCGTGCACGATGCAGGTGCCCGGCCACACCACGAACTTCCGGTTCAGCTTCTTCTCGAGCCACGCCGCGAGGTTCCGGTCCGGAGCGAAGACCACCGGATCGGGAATTTGCCGAAGGATCACTTCCGCCGAGGAGGACGTCACGATGACGTCCGAGAGCGCCTTCACGCCGGCCGAGCAGTTGATGTAGCTGACGACCGTGTGACCCGGGTACTTTCTCAACCATTCTTCGAAAAGCGGCGCCGGGCAGCCGTCGGCCAGCGAACAGCCCGCCTCGAGGTCCGGCACGACGACGGTCTTCTCCGGCGTGAGGATCTTCGACGTCTCCGCCATGAAGTGAACGCCCGCGAAGGCGATGACCCGCTCCGTCGCCTGCGCTCCCTTGCGCGCGAGCTCGAGCGAGTCGCCCACGAAGTCCGCGAGATCCTGGATCTCGGACTCCTGGTAATAGTGGGCCAGAACGATCGCGTTCCGCTCCTTCTTCAGGCGGAGGATCTCCGCCTCGAGGTCGAGCTGCGGAGGAGATTCGATCGCACTCATCCGGCTCATCTTAACGCCGCGCACAGGGGCCGAATTCCCTTTGCTAGACTGAGCCCCCGATGAGCGCACGCGCTGAATCCATGGCTCCGACCTCGTCCCCGTGGATTTCGAATCCGCGGTGGGACCTGATCGTCCTCTCCTTCTCCGCCATCCTCGTGGCCGTGCCCCCGCTCGTCCACTCCCTCGGGAAGACGACGGCCGGGGGGGTCGACATCCTGATCACGCTCCTGGTCGGCGGCCCCCACATGTACGCGACGTTCCTGAAGACGGTCTTCGAGCCGAACTTCCGGAAGCTCCACCCCGCGCTGACGTTCGCGCCGGTCGTGATCATTCCCCTTCTCGTGATCTCGGGCGCCATCTTCGCCTTCCAGGCTCTTCTGACGTTCTTCTTCACGTGGGCCTCGATGCACGTCTGCGATCAGGCCTCGTATATCGCCTACCTCTACCGGGAAAAGGGCGGCGCCGCGAAGCCGTGGCAGCGCGGCCTCGACGTCTCCGTGATCCTGTTCTCCCTATACAGCTACGCGATGTACCGGCACGTCGCGGGGACGTTCCAGATCGGCGACACGACGCTCTGGTTCCCCTCGTTTCTCAAGCACGCGTGGTTCGCGAACTCGTTCGCCGTCGTCACGGCGGGGCTCATCGCGGCGTGGGTCGTCTACACGCTCAACCAGCTCCGGCGCGGCGAGGTCGGCGGCCCATACGTCTTCTTCATGTCGCTCACGGTCGGGGTCGCGCTCCTCGTGCCGCGCCTTCCCGAGCTCTCGATCTCCTTCCAGGGCTTCAACGCCTGGCACTCCTTCCAGTACCTCGGGCTCACGTACCTCATCCTCCAGCAGGACAACACGATCGCGAAGGAGAGCCTCGCGAAGAAGCTCGCGAAGCCCGGGAAGTTCTTCCGGTACTACGGCTGGAACATCCTCCTGACGACGGGGGCTACGCTCATCATCGTCCTCCTCACGATCGTCCTGAAGCTGCCGGCCGAGCCGAGCTACTACGCGGTCGTCCTCTCCTTCCTCCTCGTGCACTACGCGCACGACCACGTGCTCTTCGCCTTCGGGAGCGGGTTCCGCCCGAAGTGACGGTTTCCGGGTTCCGCATGCGTCGCGCGGCCGCCGCCCTGGCGGCCGTCGCGCTTTTCACGGCCTCCCCGGCCGCCGCCGCGAAGAAGAAGCGGAAGGCGCCGGAGCCGACGGCGGTGCCGCGCCCGCCGGACCCGTATCGCGTCACGATTATGACGGCCGACGGCGTCGCCCTCGCGGCATCGTTCCGGCCCGTCGACGGCAGAGAGAAAGCGCCCGGCGTCCTCCTCATCCACGACTTCTCGCGCGAGCGCCGCGAGTGGGAGCCATTCGCCGAGGAGCTTCACGGTCTCGGCTTCGCGACGCTTTCCTTCGACCTCCGCGCCCACGGCGAGTCGACGAAGAAGGCCGCCGCAAAGGTCGGACTCTCCCCCCGCCTCCTCACCGACCCGGCCGGCTTCCCGCGCGACGTGGCGGCCGCGGCGGCGTGGCTCCGCGAGAAGACGCCGAAGACGGCGGCCGTCGGACTCTCGGTCGGCGGCTACCTCGCGCTCCTCGCCTCGTCACGCGGCCAGGTGGACGCCGCCGTGGCCATCTCGGTCAACGAGCCGCGCGTCGTGCGGCTCGCGGGGGGAGAGTCCGTGACGCCGCGCGGCGCCCTCATGCTCGCGTGCGACCAGGATCCCGGCCGCGCGGACTCCGCGAAGAAGCTCCTCGCGGCATCCGCCGAGCCGAAGCGCATGCTCCTGTTTCCCGGTCGCTCTCACAACCTCGCCGTGCTCCGCGAGCACCCCGAGGCGAAGGCCGCGGTGCTCGCGTGGCTCGCCGAGCGCCTCAAGTAAGCTCCTGCCCCGTGAAGACCGTCGTCTTCGACATCGAGACGGTGTCGTTTCCCTGGCTCGAGCTGGACTCTCTCCAGCGCGAGAAGCTGACGCGGTATTCGGAAGACCACGAGGATTTTCTTAGAAGGAAGGCGGGGGGATCGTTCTCGCCTTACACCGGGAAGATCGTGGTCATCGCGATGCTGAATCCCGAGACAGGCAAGGGCGTGGTCTGGTACGAGGCTCCGGAGCGGCGCGACGCGAAATCGGAGGACGGCTTTTTCGACATCGTCGGATGTTCCGAAAAGGAGATGCTCCTCGAGTTCTGGACCGCTCTCTCGAAGTTCGACCGCTTCGTCACCTTCAACGGCCGCACGTTCGACGGGCCGTTCCTCTCCGTGCGCAGCGCGATCCACGCTCTTACACCTTCAAAGAATCTCCTCGGCTACCGGTACTCGATGGAGACGCACGTCGACCTGCTGGAGATCCTGACGTTCCAGGGCGCCGTCTCCCGCGACCAGACGCCCACCCTCCACTCCGCCTGCGTCGCGTTCGGCATCCCGTCGCCCAAGACCGCCGAGATGCACGGCTACGCCGTCGGGGACGCCTACCGCGAGGGGCGTCTCGGCGAGGTCGCCGCCTACTGCCGGAAGGACGTCGAGGCGACGGCGGCGCTCTTCAAGCGTCTCGAGACGACGCTCTTGCCGCTCTTCAAACGCTGAGTTCGGCCGCAAGATGCGGGGAGAGGAAAGGCCTTCCTCGCCACACATTCCCGGCATGATGATCACCGCGATGCCCCGCCCAACCTCCTCCGACCCCCGCACCGGCTGGAAGGCCGTCGCGGCCCGTGACGCTTCCGAGGACGGCCGATTCGTCTTCGCCGTCGTGACGACCGGCGTCTACTGCCGCCCGTCCTGCGCGGCCCGCCGCCCGAACCGGGAGAACGTGAGGTTCTTCGCCGGTCCCGGCGAGGCCGAGGCCGCGGGCTTCCGCGCCTGCCTGCGCTGCAAGCCCGCGACGACCGAGCCGCCCGCGGCCGTCAAGGCCGTCCAGCGCGCCGTCGCGTTCCTCGAGACGCATGCGGACGAGACCGTGCCGCTCGCGACGCTCGCGCGCGCGGCGGGCCTCTCGCCCTTCCACCTCCACAGGACGTTCAAGAAGCTGGTCGGCGTCACACCGAAGCGATACGCGGACGCCCAGCGCGCCGACCGCCTCAAGGCGCTCCTCAAGAGCGGGTCGGACGTCGCGGCTGCAGGATTCGAAGCCGGCTACGGCTCCTCGAGCCGCGCGTACGCGCACTCTTCGGAGCGCCTTGGCATGACGCCCGCCCGGTATGCGCGCGGAGGCGGGGGGCTGCACGTCCGCTGGGCGGTCGTTGCGACGCCGCTTGGGCGGCTCCTCGTCGGTGCGACGGACCGCGGCGTCTGCGCCGTCACGCTCGGCGATTCGGACCGCGCGCTCGAAGCGGGCCTGAGGCGCGAGTACCCGGAGGCGATTCTCGAGAACGCGCCGGGCCACCTCGCCGCGTGGACGGCGACGATCGCCTCCTCTCTCGCCGGCGCGGCGGACCTCTCCGCGATTCCCCTCGACCTCCGCGCGACGACGTTTCAGCGGCGCGTCTTCGAGGCGCTCCGGAGGATTCCGCGCGGCGAGACGCGGTCGTATTCCGAGCTCGCGGCCGCGCTCGGGGAGCCAACGGCCGTCCGCGCCGTCGCCTCGGCCTGCGCGAAGAACCCGGCGGCCCTCGTCGTCCCCTGTCACCGCATCGTCCGGAGCGACGGATCGCTCGGCGGCTACCGGTGGGGCGTCAGACGGAAGCGCGAGCTCCTGAAACGTGAAAGCGGGCGGCCCTGAGACCGCCCGCCATCCGTGTCGCCGGCCCGGCTCAGCGCCAGAAGCCTTCGACCTGGAAACCGTCGTCGTCGTCGTAGCCCGGAACCCACGCGGCGCCGGAGAAGGGCGGCTGCGCCCAGCCGAGATCGTCGATGTAGACGTAGCCGGGTCCGGGGCAGGCGTTGTAGAAGCGGAAGCCCGAGAAGACCCGGAACGGCGCGGCGTACCCCGCGTACCCGCGGCGAACGTAGGAACGGCCGGGCGAGACGTACGCGTGGCCGTAATTGCGATAGCCGCGGTCGGCGCCGTAGCCGCGATACCCGTGGTTGCCGTAGTTGCCGCGGTAGCCGTAGTTTCCGCCGCGGTTCCCGTAATTGCCGTAGCCGTGCTCGCGCCGCTCTTCGCGGAACTCCTGCCGCGGCGACTCGTAGCCGCGCCCGCGGAACTCCGGGCCATGCCCCCCCTGTCGCCCCTGGATCATCTCCTTCATCTGGTGTGGCGACGGAGGCAGCGGGAAGCCCTTCCACTGGGCGGCCGCCTTCGGAGCGCTCACCGTCAGGGCCGCGAGGGCCGCGGCGGACAGCGTCAGGTTGCGCATCGTGTTGTTCATGATCGGCCTCTCTTTCTGCCCTGGGCTTTCGCCCCGGACATCCGGACAGTTGCAAGGCCGTGCCAGCCGCAACCCCGTGATCCCCATCACCCGCCGCACGCTTTCGTGCAGCCGGAAGAGGACGGTGCACGTTTCCGTGACTCTAGGCGGCTACGCGGCTACGCCCCTACGCCTCGAGGTCTTTCCGCGCGTTCTTGACGAGCAGGAAGCAGAGGCCGGCGAAAACGATCGCCCCGAGAACGTCTCCGGGGATGCCGTTCTTGATCGCAGGATAGAAGTGCTCTCCGATGTCCAGCTTCTCGAGAAGCGTCGGCTTGTCCATGTGGAGGACGGCGTCGCCGAGGAACGCCACGACCGCGATGAGAACGCCGCCCAGCGACCCTCCCGCGACGAGACCGGTGGCGTAGAGCATTCCCGAAGAAAGATCGCCTTCTTCCTTCTCCTTCTCCTTCTCTTTTTTCTTCTCCTTCTTGTGCCGCATCTTGTCCGCGATCGACTTCATCTGGCCGCCGATGAAGATGGGCAATGTCGTCGAGAGCGGGAGGTACGCGCCCACGGCCCATGACAAGGCGTGGGCCCCCGCCATCTGCGCCATGAACGCGAGGAACACACCCACGAGAACGGGTGCCCAGGGCAGGTTCTGGGCGAGGAGGCCCTTGATGATCGTGGCCATCAGCGTGGCCTGCGGCGCCGGAAGCGCCGACGTCCCGATGCCGTGCGCCTCGCCGCCCGCGTACGTCCGATCGAGGAGGAACAGCGTGCCGCCGATGACGACCGTCGAGACGAGAACACCGATGATGAAGCCGATCTGCTGACGGCGGGGCGTGGCGCCCACGATGTAGCCCGTCTTCAGGTCCTGCGACGTGGCGCCCGCGTTCGCCGCCGCGATGCAGACGAGCGCGCCGACGCAGAGGGCGACCGACTGATAGACGTCGCCCGTGCGGCCGATCAGGACGAAGACGACACACGTCCCCATGAGGGTCGCGATCGTCATGCCCGAGATCGGGTTCGAGGACGTGCCGATGATGCCGACGATGCGGCTCGCCACGGTCACGAAGAAGAAGCCGAAGACGACGACGAGGAGCGACATGACGAGCGAGCCCGGGAACGGCCCGTGAGGGATTCCCGGAAGAACCGCGATCAGGAGCGCGAGAACGATCGAACCCACCACGACGATACCCATCCCGAGGTCGTCGTCCGTGCGGACCTTCTTTGCCGTGCCGGCGCCCGCGCCGATACTCTTCACGGACTCCCGGAACGCCCCAATGATGGTCGGCAGTGTCTTGATGAGCGTCATCACGCCGGCACACGCGACGGCGCCCGCGCCGATGTAGCGAACGTACGCGCGGTAGATCCACTCCGCGTGCGTGTGGCCGTTCCGCCAGGCCTCGGAGAAGCCCAGCTTCGAGAGGTCCTCCACGAGGCGCGTCTCGGGCACGAAGATGGAGATGAGCGGGATGAGAGCGAGCCACGAGAGGACGCCTCCCGAGGCGAGCTCGCCGGCGATCTTCGGCCCGATGATGTAGCCGAGGCCCAGGTACTCCGGCGTGACGGCGCAGGAGAGCGTGGCGTCGGGAATCGTCCCGTTCTTCCCCGTGCGAAACCACGTCGCCGTCTCGTTCCACAGGCCGACGATGCCGTACATGAACTTGTAGAGCATCGAGATGCCCACGCCCGCGAAGACCATCTTCGCGAGGTCGCCGCCCTTCTCACCCGCGATGAGGACGTCGGCGCAGGCCGTGCCCTCGGGATAGGGCAGGGTGCCGTGCTCCTTGACGATGAGAGGCCGGCGGAGCGGAATCATGAAGAGAACGCCGAGCGTGCCCCCGATCGCCGCGAGGAGGAAGATGACGGAGTACTTGAAGTAGTCGGCCCCGTTCGAGAGGAAGAGGAGCGCGGGCACCGTGAAGACGACGCCGGCCGCGACCGACTCGCCGGCCGAGCCGATCGTCTGCACCATGTTGTTCTCGAGGATCGTGGACTTCCCGAGCTTCTTGAAGACCGCGATCGAGAGCACGGCGATGGGTACCGACGCGGAGACCGTCAGGCCGGCGCGCAGCGCGAGATACACCGTGGCCGCGCCGAAGATGATGCCGAAGAACGACCCGAGGAGGATCGCCTTCAGCGTGAACTCCGGGACCTCCGCGTCCGCCGCGATGTACGGCTTGAAGTCCTGCCCGCTGCCGGGTGCGCTCATGCGTCTATCCTCCTCACGTCATCTGGAAACTGCCGGGGAGTCTGCCATTCCCCGAGGCGCATTGTCGAACGCGGCCGGGCGCGGAAGGGAGCCTATACTCTCACGCATGAACCCCACCGTCCTCGTCCTCGCGGACGATCTGTTCTGGAAGACCAAGATCGAGCACACGCTGAAGTCGGCGCAGGCGACCGGCGTCTTCATCGACAAGTCGGATCAGCTTGCGGCGAAGGCCGACCCCCGCTCCGTGGGCCTCGTCATCGTCGACCTGGCGCTCCGCGACGACCCGTTCACGGCGATCGCGACCCTGAAGAAGAACGCGAAGACGAAGAGCATCGCGGTCGTGGGCTACTACGAGCACGTCCGCAAGGACCTTCTGGAAAAGGGCGGGAAGGCCGGCTGCGACCAGGTCCTCCCCCGCGCGGCCTTCTCCCAGCACCTGGGCGACATCGTCATGAAGTACGCCCTCCCCGGCGGCGTCCGCGCCGAAGAAGAAGAGAACGACCTGCCGGAGGAGTAGCGCGCCGGGCCGGGTGATCTCAGCTATCGTTCCGCCCATGCCGACTACACGCCGCCGCTTCCTCGAGGCCGCCGCCGCGGCCTCCGTCGCCACCGTCCTGCCCTCTTCGCCCTTCGAAGAGGAACTCGAGGCGCAGAGCCCCGCCACGCCGGGAACAGCTCCCGCCGCCGACGGCTACGTCCTCGTAACGTCCGCCAACGGCGTCGAGGCCGCGAAAGCTGCGCGGCAGGCGCTCATCCAGGGCTACGACCCCCTCGACGCCGCGATCGCGGGCGTGAACATCAACGAGCTGGACCCGAACGACATGAGCGTCGGGTACGGCGGCGTCCCGAACGAGGAAGGCGTCGTCCAGCTCGACGCGTGCGTCATGGACGGGCGGACGATGCGCGCGGGCGCCGTCGGAGCGATGGAAGGGTGCAAGACGCCCTCGAAGCTCGCGAAGCTCGTCATGGAGCGCACCGACCGCGTCTTCCTCGTCGGGGAAGGCGCGCGGAAGTTCGCGACGGCGCACGGCTATCCGGTCGAAGACCTCCTCACGGCGAAGACGCGGAAGATCTGGCTCTACTGGAAAGAGCGCCTCTCGGACACGGACGACTGGATCGAGGCCGGCAAGGAAGCCGAGGACCCCGACATCAAGGAGTTCATCAAGAAGTACGGCAACGAGTACTTCCGGCCGCAGGGCACGATCCACATGTCCGTCCGAAGCGCCAAGGGCGATCTCGTGGGCGTCACGACGACGTCCGGGCTCTTCTTCAAGATTCCGGGCCGACTCGGCGACTCGCCCGTCGTCGGCGCTGGCATCTACAGCGAGAATGGCGTCGGCAGCTGCGGATCGACGGGGCGCGGCGAAGCGAACCTCGTGACCTGCGGCTCCCATACGGTCGTCGAGTTCATGCGGCAGGGGAAGAGCGTCGAAGACGCGTGCCTCCTGGCTCTCAAGCGTATCTCCGAGAAGACCCACCTCGTCCCTCGCCACCGCGACGCGCAAGGGCGGCCGAAGTTCAACGTCAACTTCTATGCGGTCGACGCGAAGGGCAAGACCGCCGGTGCCGCGATCTGGAGCGGCAACAAGCACGTCGTGGGGAACAACGACGGGGTGAAGGTGCTGGAGTCGGCGTATCTGTACAAGCGGGATAAGTAGCAGCCCGTCTGGTGTCGGCTAAGGTTGCGACGTCAGCCCCACCGCATCCACCACCGGCCGCTCGCGGCCGGGGATGCGATCGTGGATCGGGACGTTGACGACCTTCGGGCCTGAGCCGGTGTTCACGACGAGCGTGGAAGACCCGCCGCCGTCGAGGTTGATCGCGTCCGTGGCGCCGAGGCCCTGGAGCATCTCCTTCAGCTCGTCCAGCGTCGCACCTTCGCTCACGCCTTCCTGCCGCCCGTCCGCGACGAGAAGCCAGACCTTCTTCTTCGCCGCGTCCACGCCAACCGCCGTCCGCGGGTGGCGGAGTGACTTGAAGATCTTGTCCGCGAACTCCGTGTCCATCCGCTGACCCCCGAGGAGCAGCACCGGGCCGGAGGCGACGCCGTACGCCGCGCCCTTGCACTGGAATCCCTTCTCGACGCGCGCGGTGCGCCCGTCGAGGCAGAGCGCCCCGTCGATGAGCGTCGAGCCCTTCCCTTTCGCAACCGTCTTCCCCTCGAGGATCAGCCCTCCAACGACCTCGGCGCGCTCGCCCGCCCGTGGGTACTTGCCGTCGGGCACCCGGAAGAAACTCGCGTTCACGGCGAGCGAGAGCCGGTGCCGCACAGCGAGATCGCGAACAGTCGTCGCGACGAGATTCCCCTCTGCATCGCGATTGGCGACGACCATCAGCACACCCGGCGCCTCCGCGAGGTCGATCGCGACGACGTGCGCGACGAGCGGGGTCGGCAACGCCCGCGCGATCGTCCGCACTTCGACCCCCGGGATCTCCGGAGCGGGCGCCGCCGCGACTGGCGCGGCGATGCGCGACGAGGGCTCGGGCGTGCAGGAAAAGAGAGTGAGGAGCGCGGGCAGGCCCGCGTGGAGCCTCTTCAAGCGCGTGGCGACGTCGCGCCAAGCCGCGCCTGGGCGAGCACGCGACAGAGAACGAGGCCGGGAACTCTCTCGAAATGCCGGATATTGCCCGTGACGAGCTCGAGACGGTGGCGGATCGCGGTCGCGGCGATCTGGAGATCGGCGTCCGCGAGAGGGCGGCCGCCCTTCTTCAGCCCGGCCTCGATCTCGCCGTAAACGCGCGCAACGGCCACGTCGAATGGGAGGACCGTGACCCTGGGCAACATGCGCCTCTCGATGTTCTCGAGGTGGAATCGGGCTCGCTCGGACCGAAACGCCCCCTTGTAGAGCTCCGCCGCGACGACCGCGCTCGTGAACTGGTCCTCGCGCGGCACGGTTCGAAGCCACTCGAGGTATGCAGGTGCGGGCCGCTTCCGAAGGACCTCGGAAATGGCGTCGGTGTCGAAGAGAAAGGCCACTCAGCTCCCGAGGCGTGGCCGCCGGCGCGGAGGAGACCTTCGGATCGCGCTCGTGTGCGCGACGAGCTCCTCAGAGCCGCTCCAACCACCCGCGACGGCCGCGAGGCCCTTTTCCGGCCCGGCGGCCCGGAGCCGGTTGACCCGCTCGGCATCCTTTGCGGGCACGACCGCCGCAACGTCCCTGCCGTGCCGCCGGATCATGACGATGGCGCCGGCCTCGGCTTCGCGGACGACCTCGGAGAAGCGTGCCTTCGCTTCGACGACGGAAACGAGACGAATCGGGTGGGCGCTCATATGACCTTTCTGGTCATTATGATCTTTCAGGGCCGTTTCTTCAACGGAAGGCGGTGACTCCACCGCGGGCCGGGGTCTTGATCTGCGATCCATATTCTTGTACAGTACCCGTGTACATGTGACGCAATGGCCATCGAAACGACCTACACACACGCCCGCGCCCACTTCGCCTCGCTCTGCGACGCGGTCATTCAGGATCGCAATTCCGTGATCATCCGCCGGCGCGGCGCCGAGGATGTTGCGCTCGTGTCAGCGGCGGAGCTCAGGAGCCTCGAGGAAACCGCGCACCTTCTTCGGTCGCCAAAGAACGCGGCCCGGCTCCTCGCGGCCCTCAGCAGAGCGACGAGCCGCAGGTTGAAGCCCTCCTCGCCGGGTGCTCTCCGGACGAAGCTCGGCCTTCGTCCGGCGCGTCCAGGGCGTTGAGCAGCGGGAAGCGACTCGCCGTCTTCCACCAGGAATTCCTGGAGGATCTTCGTTTCTGGGTGGACACGAATCGGAAGACCGCGCTGCGGGCTCTCGATCTCGTCGAAGAAATTCTCCGTGATCCCTTCGAAGGGATCGGAAAGCCGGAGCCGCTCAGACACCTCTACAAGGGGGCCTGGTCGCGCCGCCTGACCGAGGAACACCGGCTGGTCTACCTTGTCCGGGAGGACCGCATCGACTTCCTTCAGGCGCGCTACCACTATTGAGCGCGACGAAGCCGCGGGCTATTTCTTCCGGAGCTCCATCAGCACTTGTTTCGCGACGGCCTTGAGCGTGTCGAACACGCCCTGGCCGTTCGGGGCGCTGGCCTCGAACGTGGGCTCGCCCTTGAAGTTGAGCTGCCGGTAGAGATCGTCCGCAGCCATTGCGGTGGGCAGGTCGCGCTTGTTGAGCTGAAGGACGTACGGAATCGTCTGCAGGTCGAAGCCGTGGTCGACCAGGTTCTTCTCGAGATTCTGGAGCGACTCCACGTTCGCGTCCTGGCGCGCCTCCTGAGAGTCGGCCACGAACACGACGCCGTCGACGCCCTTCAGGATCAGCTTGCGGCTGGCGTCGTAAAAGACCTGCCCGGGCACCGTATAGAGGTGGAAACGCGTCTTGAAGCCGCGGACGGTGCCGAGGTCGAGCGGGAGGAAGTCGAAGAAAAGCGTCCGGTCGGTCTCCGTGGCCAGCGAGATGAGCTTGCCCTTGGCCGCCGGATTCGTGCGGTCGTAGATGTACTGGAGGTTCGTGGTTTTCCCGCACAGACCAGGACCGTAATACACGATCTTGCAGTTGATCTCGCGGGCGGCGTAGTTGATGAACGTCATGGCGGCTACTCGCGGAAGAGGCTGTCGATGTCTTCGTCGGTGATCTCGGCGAAGGGCGAGTCGTAGCCCTCCTGGCGCCGCGTCTTCTCGCTCTCGACTTTCTTCTGGATCGTGTCGAAGATGCGCTCGAGCTCGCTGTTCGCCTTGCGCACCCGGAGGCGCACGAGGCCGAGGGACGAGCGTTCGTCGAAGATGACGACGAGGATGACCCGCTGTCCGACGATCGAGATGTAGACGTTGTCGCGCTCACCCTCGTGGAACAGGACCGGAAATTCCTTCTCGCCGATGAGGCGCGCGAGGCCGTCCGTCGCGGCCACGTTGCCGGCCGTGAGCGAGGCGAGTGACGTCGTGTCGAGGGATTCCATGTCGCCCATGGCCGCGATCTGCTGCCCGTTTTTGTCGACGATGAAGACGACTTTCGCCTGCGCGTCCGCCTTCAGACGTCCGATGACGTCCTTGATCTGATGAAACTCCTCGTCAAACAGAATGAAATCGGACATGGGCCTTCGAGGGCCAAGTCTACCCGATCAGATCTCCCGGCGGCCCGAAAGGGACCTCGAGAGGGTGACTTCGTCGGCAAACTCGAGCGCGGCGCCCACCGGCAGGCCCAGTGCGAGGCGCGTCACTCGTACGCCGAGGGGCTTGAGCCGGCGCGCGAGATAGAGGGCCGTGGACTCCCCTTCAACGTTCGGATTCGTCGCGAGGAGGACCTCGTCGACGGCTTCCCCCTCGGCGGGATGCTCGACGCGCGCGACGAGATCGGCGACGTGGAGGTCGTCCGGCCCGATGCCGCGAAGCGGCGCAAGCACCCCGGCGAGCACGTGATAGCGGCCGCGGAACTCGTGGGTCCGCTCGAGAACGTAGACGTCCGCGGCGTCCTCGACGACCGCGAGAAGCCGCCGGTCGCGCGTCGGATCCGTGCAGATGTTGCAGGGATCGGTCTCGGTGAGGGCGTGGCAGATCGAGCACGAACGCATGCGCTCCCGCGCCTCGGCGACCGCCGCCGTGAGGGCCCCGGCCTCGTGCTCGGGAGCGGCGAGGAGGTAGTACGCGAGCCGGCGTGCGCTCTTCGGCCCGATGCCGGGCAGCCTCTCGAGAGCCGCCACGAGGCGCTCGAACGCCGGAAGCGCGGCCATTCGTCAGCGGCCCTTCGCCCGGTCGGGGCCGCCGTCACGTTTCACGTCGGCGATCTCGCCGCCGAAGAGATCCATCATCCTCTTGACGCGCTCGTCGGTCGCAACTTTCATCTTCAGATGCTCCCTTTCGAGGGTCTGGGGGTCTGCGTTTTCGGCAGCCGCGGTGAGATCGCCGGCCGGCGGGGACACGCTTTCGACGGCCACCCGGGCACCGCGCCCGAGGACGGCGACGGCGGCTTCCTCGAGGACCTTCAGCATCGCCGGCTCGGCGAGGCGCCTTTCGGCGACGGGGCTCGGAGGATCGAGAAACACGAGAACGGTCTTCCCCTCGAAGCGGATCGACGCGTCGTCGAGGACGGCCCCGAGCTGCGAGTGTTTCTTCTCCACGGCGGCGCGGAACGCGCCCGCGGGATCGGGCGTCGAGAGAGGCTCGGGAACGATCTCCAGCGGCGTCAGACCGACGAAGCGGGGCACGTCGGAAGAAGAGGAAGAATCTTCTGTTTCGGACGGCGACGGGTGGCGGCTTCCCGATCCGTGCTTTGCCGCAGCAGCCGCAGCGTCCGAAGGAGATTTCTTAGAAGGGGAAGAAAGAGGAGAAGAAGAACCCGGGGCTCCCTTTCCTCCTCCTCCGGTTCCCGAATTTCTCCCAGCAAGAAATTCTTCTATCGGGATGAGCCTCGGCAGCTCCGCGAGCTTCAGGAGCAGCACCTCGAAGGCGAGGGCGGGCACGTCCGAACGCCTGAGCGTGCCGTCGGATTCGGACAGGAGAGAGAGCAGCCGGAGGAGCGTAGCGTATGGCGTCGTCCGCGCGAACTCGCGGATGCGTTCGGCGCCTTCTTCCGAGAGCCCGGCGGGCGGCGGAGCGCTCGCGTCGGCCGCGAGACGGACGGCGCCGCGCACGAGAGCCGTGAAATCGTGGAGCGTGGCGCGGGGCTCGGCGCCCGCGGCCTCCAGCTCGGCGCAGCCCTTGAAGACGGCGATGCGGTTCGAGGCCAGTACCGCGCCGAGAAGCACCACGAGTTGGGTACGGTCCGGCGTTCCGAGGAGAGCTTCCACGTCTCGCACGGCAACGCCGCTTCCGGAGCGTACGGCGGCCTGGTCGAAGAGCGAGAGGCCGTCCCTGAGGCTGCCCGTCGCGGCCGCGGCCAGGGCGGCAAGAGCGGCGCGCTCGACGACGGGTTTCTTTCCTTTCGCCTCGCGTCCCCCGTCCACGATTTCGAAGCCTTCGCGCCCGGCAATGTCGACGAGGCGGCCCGCGACCTCGTCATCCGTGAGGCGGCGGAAGTCGAAGCGCTGACAGCGCGACAGGATCGTCGCGGGGATCTTGTGCCTCTCGGTCGTCGCGAGAATGAAGACGGCGTGAGATGGCGGCTCTTCGAGAGTCTTCAGGAGCGCCTGAAAGGCGGCCGAGGAGATCGCGTGGACCTCGTCGATGATGAAGACTTTGCGGCGGTCGCGAGACGGAGCGTACGAGACGATCTCGATGAGGTCGCGCGCCTGGTCGACCTTCCCGTGCGTGGCGCCGTCGATCTCGAGCGTGTCGAGCGACCGGCCTTCGAGGACTTCCAGGCACGACGCGCACGTGCCGCACGGCGTCGCGGTGGGACGGTCCGAGGTGTTGCAGTTGATGGCCGCGGCGAGGAGGCGCGCCGTCGTGGTCTTGCCCACGCCGCGCGGCCCCGAGAAGAGGTACGCGTGCGCCAGCCGGTCGGCCGAGACAGCATTCGTCAGGGCGCGGACGATCTCTTCCTGCCCGACGACGTCCGCAAAAGTGCGGGGCCGCCACTTGCGGGCGAGGGGGACGTAGGCCGGGGAATCGCTCACGGTCCTCGACTGTACTCGATTCCCCCGAGCCCCCCGATGAGTCCGGGCTATCCGCGGCGCCCGGGCCTTTCTCCTGAGTGCTGCTTCCTTCCGGATCTGACACGGTTCGGAGGGGACCGTCGCGCGGGACCCGAACTCATCCGGGGGCCCGGGGGGCCGCGATTCTAGCAGCCGGGCCCCACTTGTGTCCGGCCGCTCGCGACGGTAAAACGCGAGGACGTGACCGCACCGCCCCTCCGCGTCGTCTTCATCTGGCATTTCCATCAGCCGTGGTACCCGACCTTCGACGGCGTGCCTCCCGCGCTCCCGTGGGTGCGCCTCCACGCGCTGAAGGACTATTACGACCTCCCCGCTCTCTTGACCGAGGAGCCCCGCGTCCACCACACGGCGAACCTCGTGCCCGCTCTCCTCGACCAGATCGACCTTCTCGCGCGCGGCGGGAGCGACGCCTTCCTCGAGATCGCCCGCACGCCGACTTCGGAATGGGACGCGGCCACCGTTCGATTCGTGCGCGGAAATTTCTTCTCCGTCCATCCGCGCATCCTCGAGCGCCATCCGCGGCTGGCCGACCTCCGGAACCGGGTGGGCGCTGGTGAAGCTCTCGGAGCGTCCGACCTCACGGATCTCGTCGTGCTCTTCCATCTCGCGTGGTCCGGGCCGACTCTGCTGAAAGACCCGCTCCTCGTCCACCTCCGAAAGCGCGGGAAAGGCTTCACGGAATCCGAGAAGAACGCCCTCCTCGACCATCAGGCCGCCTTCCTCGGCAAGGTGATTCCCGCGTGGAAGCGGGCCTTCGCGTCAGGGATCGTCGAGGCCGCGACGAGCCCCTACCATCACCCGATCCTGCCGCTGCTCCTGGACTCGAGCGCGGGCCGCGACGCGCGTCCCGACCTGCCCGTTCCAGTGCCGCGTTTTTCTCATCCCGACGACGCCCGCTCGCAGCTCTTCCTCGGGCTCGCGACGTTCGAGAAGCACTTCGGCTTTCGCCCACGCGGCATGTGGCCGCCCGAGGGCGCGCTTTCGGAAGGCACACTCGCGCTCCTCGGAGAGTCGGGCGTCTCGTGGACCGCATCGGACGAGGCCGTCCTCCTCCAGTCCCTGCCGGCCGGCAGGCTCGATTTCGGCGAAGGCGACCGCGCGCGCACCGTGTTCCGGCCGTGGCGTCTCTCGGGCGTCCCGTCGCCGGACATCTTTTTCCGCGACCGGATTCTTTCGGACCGGATCGGCTTCTCGTACGCGACGTGGGATCCAGCCGACGCCGCCGCCGACTTCGTGGCGCGCCTGTTTTCGATCCGCGCCGCCGCGCCCGAGGCCGAGCTCGTCGTGCCCGTGATTCTCGACGGCGAGAACGCCTGGGAATCCTATCCCGATAACGGCGCCCCGTTCCTGCGCGCGCTCGGCTCGGCGCTGGCCTCTCGACAAGACCTCGAAGTCGTCACGCCGTCCGAGGCGCTCGCGCGCCTCACCGCGCCGCCCGGACACCTCGAGCGCGTCGTCGCGGGCTCGTGGGTGGAGGGAACGCTCGCGACCTGGGTCGGCGCGGCGCCGAAGAACAGGGCGTGGAGCCTCCTCCACGACGCGCGCGAGGCGCTCGGCGGAGAGATCGCGGCCGCTCCAGTTCTGTCGCCCGCGGACGTACTCGCGGGCGACGCGTCGCCCGCGGTGGCAAAGGCCGCTCTGTTCGCGGCGGAAGCTTCCGATTGGTTCTGGTGGCTGGGCGACGACCACTCGTCGGCACACGACCTCGTGTTCGACGCGCTGTTCCGCCGGCATCTCGCCGATGCGTACCGCGCGCTCCATCGCCCGGTTCCGTCCGAGCTCCTCGAGCCCGTGGACCCGGTGCACGCGCCCCTCGTCGATGCGCCGCAACTGCCTCTCGGGCCGCGCGTGGACGGCGAGCCCGGGGATGCGGGCTGGAGCGGCGCGGGTCGCATCCAGGGGGGAAGCCGCGGAACGATGCAGCGCAGCGCCGGCCTCGTGAAGGAGCTCCTCTTCGGGGCTTCGGCCTCTGGAGACACCCTGTTCCTGCGCGCCGAGTCGGAAGGCGACGCCTCGAGCTTCCACGGACGGACCCTCCGCGTCGAGTTCCTCCCGGGCCGGGACCAGGCGCCCGTCGCGGCGAACCTGCCGCTCCTTCCCGGCGTGACGGGCGAAGGCGACTTGAAGATCGCGCTCGGCGAGGTGCTCGACGTGCGCCTCCCGTGCCCGCGGGGCGCCCAGGGCGCGATCGCGTTCCGGATTTCGATCCTCGACGCGAGCGGACGGCTGATGGAGACCATCCCCGAGGATGGATGGGTGAGATTCCGCCCGCCCGGACCCGCGTCTTCTCCGGGAAGCGTGCGACGAGCCGCGCAAACACCGGCGTAGAATCGCCGCCCTTCCATGAAGCGCCCCCCGACGACGCTCGTCCTCGTGCTGCATGGCCACATTCCCGACGTGCTCGGGCACGGGACGTGGCCCCATGGAGCGAACTGGCTCTACGAGGCCGCGGCCGAGACGTACCTGCCGTTCCTCGTCGCGGTCGAGCGGCTGCTCGTGGCCGGGATTCCCGTCAAGGCCACGGTCGGGATGACGCCCGTCCTGTGCGAGCAGCTCCAGGACCCGCGCTTCGCCCCGGGCTTCGACGCTTATCTCGCGCAGCGCGCGCGGGCGGCCCGGGAGGACGAAGAACGGCTCCTCGCCGCGGGCGACGCGAGCGCCGCCTCCCTCGCCGCCTCCTGGTCCGCATTCTACGCCGGTCACCGCGCGGATTTCGCGCGCCGTACGGACGGCCTCATCCCGGCCTTTCGCCGCCTCGCCGAGCGAGGCGCCCTCGAAATGATCGCGTCCGCCGCGACACACGGCTTCCTGCCGCTTCTCCCGAACGACCGCGCAATCGACCGGCAGCTCGACGCCGGGCTCGCGACGCATCGGCGGCACTTCGGCCGCGACGCGCGGGGCGTCTGGCTGCCGGAATGCGCGTATCGGCCGGCCGGCCCGTGGACATCCCCGGCGGACGGGCACGTCGAGATCCGGTGCGGACTCGAGGACTTCCTCGCGGCCCGCGGCGTGAAGTACTTCTTCGTGGAGACGCATCTCGTCACGGGTGGCCGGCACGTGCCGGCGTACGGCGGCGAAACGGATTTGCCCGAGAGCGGCGGCACGCCGTACTGCATCCACTCCGTGCGCGCCTCACAAGGAGAGAAGGTCGGCGTCTTCGCACGCGACCCGCTCTCGTCGCAGCAGGTCTGGTCCGGCAAGGTCGGCTATCCCGGCGACGGGCGCTACCTGGAATTTCACAAGAAACGGGCTCCGAGCGGCCACCGCTACTGGCGCGTCACGGACTCGAAGGTCGATCTCGGCGACAAGCTCCCCTACGAGCGCGCGGCCGTCGCCCTTGCCCTCGCGTCGCATGCGGAGCACTTCGTGAGGCTCCTCGAGAGCGCGCCGCCCCAGCCGGGCGGCGACGCACCCGTAGTCGTCGCCATGTTCGACTTCGAGCTCTTCGGCCACTGGTGGTTCGAGGGCGTGGACTTCCTCGAAGCCGTCTTCACGCGTCTCGCCGGGAGCGACAAGCTCGTGCCGCGCACGGCCTCCGAGGCGCTCGCAGCCTCGCCCGTGCCCGACGTTCTCGACCTCTCGAGCGGCACATGGGGCCGGGGCGGCGACTTCCAGGTCTGGTGGAACGACCACACGATCACCTACTGGAGGGAAGTCGACGCCGTCGAGCGCGCGCTCGAGATGTTCGAGGAGCGCCGCGCGTCGATCCCGCCCCCGCTCTTCGCGGCGCTCGAGCAGCAGGCGCTGCTTCTCCAGTCGTCCGACTGGCCGTTCCTCATCGACAACGAGGTCTCGAAGGACTACGCCGAGACCCGGATCAAGGAGCACGTGCGCGACTTCTGGCACCTCGCGCGCATGGCCGAGTCAGGGCTCGTGGACGATGCCGCTTTCGCGGCGATCGCCGACCGCGACCGCCTCTTCGAAGCCGAGCTCGCGCCCCGCTGAGCCGGAATGGCGGTGAGGGTGGGATTCGAACCCACGTTACCCTTTCAGGTAAAACGGTTTTCGAGACCGTCCTGATCAACCACTCCAGCACCTCACCGCAGTCGACAGGAGCGGCGAATTATAGGGGCAACTACTTCAGAAAGCTCGCGGTCACCTTCATCTTCACGGCGTTCGGCCAGTCCACGGTCTTGATCTTCATCGGAAAGCTGAGCGTGTCGCTCGTCTGACCCTTGTCCATCGTGCCCGTCCTTCCGGCGTCGGCGACGACGTTTCCCGAGGCATCGAGCAGCACGGCGCGGAGGCGCACGCGGTGGTCGACCCAGTCGGAGTTCGCGTAGCGGAATCGCACGAGCAGGAACGTGAGGTCCTTGGGATCGTGGTCTTTCGCGGCCGCCACGACCTTCTCGTCCGGGTCGTTCTGCGTCTCCACGTCCACGAGAACGCACTTCTCCCAGTGGAGATCCAGCGGAATGCGGGTCGTGCGCGGGACGTCGACCTCCTTTTCGAGGAGCGGTCCTCCGGCGGCGAGCGCAATCGGCGCGGCAAGGCAGGCAGAAACGGCCAAGACCGCTGAACGAAGCAGTTTCTTCATCAGATGGACCTCTTTCCGGCGCCATGGACGGGCACCACACCGGGGAGTGCGAAATGCGTGCCGGATCTTTTCTGCCGATGCGGAGATGGCGGACAGGGTGGGATTCGAACCCACGGTAACCTTTCAGCTACACACGGCTTCCAACCGTGCTCCTTAAACCACTCGGACACCTGTCCGCGAGCGACAGAACGGGGAGGATAGAAGGGATTTCTTCGAATGGGAAGAGGTCAGAGGAAGAGGTCGCTCAGGAACCCGATCACCTTCAGGAGCGAACTGTCGCTCTCGGGCGCGACCGGCGGCCCGAGGCCCTCCCCCGCACGCTTGCGGCTCTCGAGCGCGGCGAGATCCTCTTCCATTCGAAGAATCTCTCTCTTCTTCACCCGCTCCCAGCCACCCTTCTCGACGAAGTCCACGATGCGTGTGAGCTCGCCGCGATCCAGGTATGCGCCGTGCGGTTTGCAGACGTCCACGATCACACCCGAGCCGCCCCCGAAGTTAAGGCGGTTCATGAGCTTCCCGCAGACGGGGCACTTGCGGTAGTGGAAGCCGTGCTCGGCGGGCGTCGCTGCTGGGGCCTCATCGAGCGAGCGAGCGCGCTCACGCGTCGCCGCGTCGCTCACGACGGCGTCGAACGAGGCTCGCGTGAGGAAGATGCCTCCGCACCGCGCGCACTCCGAGAAGCCCGCGACGCCCGCCTGCCGGGCGAGGAGTGCCTGCCGGCAGTCCGGGCAGCTTCCGGCGACCGCCTTGAACGCCTCGGCCGGAAGCAGCGCACCGCACCTCACGCACCTCTCGGCGTCCCGCGGCGAGAGGGCGAAGCATGTCGTGCACCGGCGCGTTGCGAGCAGCGATCCGCAGTGGCCGCACGCCCGGTCGCCTTCGGTAACCGGCCCTCCACACGAGGGGCAACGCAGCACGGGCGCTTCGGCGGCGTCGAACGGCGCGTCAACGCGGGAGACGGGTCTTTTCGGCTCGTCGTTCACGGAAAAACTCCACGAGCATTCTCCCGCATTCCCCAGCCAGGACGTCCTTCGTCACGTTGACCCGGTGGTTGAGGCGCGGATGCCGGACCAGATCCCCGAGGGAGCCGGTGAACCCCGCCTTCGGGTCCGTCGCTCCGTAGACGAGGCGCGGCAGGCGCGCGAGCACCATCGCTCCGGCGCACATGGCGCACGGTTCCAGCGTGACGTAGAGCGTGCAGCCGGAAAGCCGCCAGGAGCCCAGCCGGCGCGCGGCACGCCTGATGGCCACGATCTCCGCGTGCGCCGTTGGGTCGCTGTCTCTCTCCCGGGCGTTGCGCCCGCGCGCGATCACGACTCCGTCCTTCACGACGACGGCCCCCACCGGGACGTCCCCGTGCGCGAGCGCGCGGCGGGCCGAGGCGAGCGCGTCCCGCATGTAGCGCTCGTCGGGGAGCGCTTTCCCGGCGGTCTTCACGGGCCAAGGTTAAGGCATGGGCCTAGGGGTGATCCGGAGTCCCAGTCTCAAACGGATAAGATATCAGAAAACGTGCCGCTCGAGTTGTCGCCGGATTTTGAGGAGGACGCCCGATGCAAGGACTTCCGGTTTTCGACGACCTGCCCGGCCGGCATGCGAAGCTGACGGCGGCTTTCGAAAAGCTCGACCCGAAGCTCCGCGTTCCGACGCAGGCCATCGGACGCCGGTACACGATCGGATGCGTCGCCGTCGAGATCACACAGCGGTGCAACCTCGACTGCACGCTCTGCTATCTCTCCGAGTCGTCCGAGAAGGTCAAGGACATCCCGATCGCTCTCGTCATGGAGAGGCTCCACCGGGTTCGCGACCAGTACGGCGACGGCGTGAGCGTCCAGATCACGGGAGGCGACCCCACTCTCCGCAAGCGCGACGAGCTCGTCGCGATCGTCCGCGAGGCGGCCCGCCTCGGCCTCGAGCCCTCGCTCATGACGAACGGCATCAAGCTCACGCGCGACCTCGCCCGGGAGCTGAAGGAAGCCGGCCTCACGGACGTCGCGATCCACGTCGACCTCACGCAGGAGCGGAAGGGCTACGCCACAGAGGAGAGTCTCGACGCGGTCCGCCAGGAGTATGTCGAGCGCATGCGGGGCCTTGGCCTCCACGTCATCTTCAACACGACCGTCTACGACGGGAACTTCGCCGAGATCCCGGCCCTCATCCGCTTCTTCTCGAAGAACGCCGACGTCGTGGGCCTCGCCTCGTTCCAGATCCAGGCGGCGACGGGCCGCGGCGTCATCACCGAGAAGACGAGCGCGATCACGCTGCCGAGCGTGCGCAAGCGCATCGAGGAGGCCTGCGGCGGCACCGCGCTCGGATGGGACAACATCCGCGTCGGCCACCCGGATTGCAACTCGGTTTCCTACGTCCTCCTTGCGAAAGACCGCTTCATCGACCTGAACGCCGATCCCGAGCTCTTCGCCGCGATCATCCGCGAGACGACGGACATCCGGTACTCCCGCATCAACGCGTTCCGGACGTCTGCCCGCGTCTTCGCGTGGGCGCTCACGCGCCCCGCGTTCGTCTTCCTGATCCTGAGGCGGCTCCTGGCCTTCACGGCCCGGAACGCGAAGGCGCTCTGGACGGGCCGCGCGGAGATCCGGAAGCTGACGCTCATCATCCACAACTTCATGGACGCCGCGGAGCTCGACCCCGAGCGCATTGCGGCCTGCAGCTTCATGGTGGCGACGGACAGGGGCTTCGTCTCGATGTGCGCGCACAACGCGGCGCGCGAAGCCTTCATCCGCAAGCCTCTCGAGGTCGCGACCGCCGAAGGTATGAAGGTGTGGGACCCCCTGACGGGGCTGACCCTCCCGGCGGCCGCGCGCGCCGAGCCCGCGCCGCGCATCCTCCCCTCCGTGCTCTCGGAGATCCCCGGCACGTCACTTCCTGTTTTTGCCGGCGGGAAGTAACCTGGCTGGCAGCGCTCCTTCAGCCTTTTCGAATGCGGTCCCAGGCGTCCTTCACGCCGTCCCGGTAAATGCGCCAATCGTCGCCGACCGCTTCCCGCTCCTTCCGCCACTCGGCGGCGAGCTCGTTCTCGAGGTCCCCGAAGGAGCGGTGGGCATTTTCCGGCCGTCGCGCGCTCTCCCAGCCGAAGCGGTAAGCGGGCCCCCAGTGCTCGAAGGTCGTTCCTGGCTGGTAATACGGGCGGAGCCGATACTGGTCCTGCCAGAATCGCTCCTCCTCCGTGGCATCGAATTCCGAGGCGAAAGTGTTTCCCGCGATGGCGCCGGCGGCCGCACCGACGGCTCCGCCGATCACCGCTCCGAGCGGACCGCCCATCGCAGCACCGGCAACGGCCCCCGCGGCGCCCGCGCCCAGCCCACCGATTGCCGTCGCGACCGGATGGTTAGGCGGAACGACGGTTCTCTTTTCACTTTCTTTCATTGGAGCCTCCGACGAAAAGTGCGCAAGGCCTGTGCCACTTCGAGCCGCAGGCAGCGCGGCACGCAATGTGCCCACACTCCGGCCGGCGCACATAATGCCGAGAGGAAGACGAAGACCATGCGCCCAACGCCGACCGCCGCGATCTGTTTTTCTCTCTTCCTCGCCGCTGCCTCAGGTACCGCCCAGAAGCCCGAGTGCTCGATCCGCCCCGCTCGGGGCACGGGACAGGCCGAGTTCCGCGGCCTCGCGAGAATCAGCTCGAAGGACGCCGAGGCCCGGGCCGTCGCCTCCGTCGCGCCGAACAAGGTGAATTCCGTCATGTCCTCGGAAGTCGAGGTCGTGAACGGCTGCCTCGCCTACCCGTTCGACCTCCGCTTCGCGAACAAGGACGGCGTTCAAGAGGTCATGGTCGATGCGGGTGACGGGAAGATCCTGTCGTCCGAGTACGAGCCGCCGGCCGGCGGAGCGGCGGCACAAACGGCGCCGTCGACTCCCGCTCCGGGCGTGCCGGCGATTCCGGAAGGGACGCCGCCCGCGGCCCTTCCCCCCGGCGTCGTCCCCGTGACGGATGCCATCGCCGCCGCGGAGGAGGCGTCGATCCGGAAGGTGATCGACGCCGAGGAGGACGCGTGGAACCGCGGCGACGCGAAGGCGTTCGCGGCCCGCTTCCAGGAAGAGGGAACGTTCACGGACGTTTTCGGCGCGGTCTCGCACAGCCGCGCCGAGCTGGAGAAACGCCAGATCGAGTTCTTCGCGTCTCTCTTCAAGGGCAGCCGGTTGGCCCTCAAGGTGCGAAGAGTCCGCTTCCTCCGTCCGGACGTCGCGATCGTGGAGATCGACACGGAAGTGTCCGGCTTCAAGAAACTTCCTCCGGTCGTGTACGTGGATGCGGAAAGGGTGCTCCGGACGCGGCTTCAACAGGTGATGGCGAAGGCGGGGACCGGCTGGATGGTCGCGGCGTTCCACAACGTGGACGTCAAGACTCCGCCCGAGACGCTCGTCGACCCGGAAGACCCCGCGCGCGTCCGCCGCCGTTAGAGTCTGGCCCCCTCGTCACCTCTTCAAGGTTGTGAGTGGTGCGCCCAGTACAGAGGAAAGGATCGGTCACGTATTCATGATTCTGGTCAAGGCCAACAAGGAAAGCGAAGCGGGGGTCATGCCCGGGAAGGAACTCCTCGCCGCGATGGGGAACTTCAACGAGGAGCTCGTCAGAGCGGGCGTGCTGCTCGCGGCCGACGGCCTCCAACGGAGCGCGAGGGGCGCGCGCGTCAGGTTCTCGGGCAGCAAGCGAACCGTCGTCGACGGCCCCTTCACCGAAACCAAGGAGCTCGTCGGGTGAAGCGCTGCCCAAACCCCCACGAAGGCGATTCCGAGATCGAAATCCGGCCGATTTTCGACGCATCCGATTTTGACCCGGAGTACGTGGCGGGGCTCATCGAGCGCAGGGAGCGCCTCGCCGCTGAGCTCGCGGCTGCCGGGCGCCCGGTACCGGAGCATCTCAAGAAGAAGAGCTGACCCTCGACTGGCTCCATCTCGCCGGGACGCTCGTTTCGGAATCGTGCACGCCCGCTCATGCGGGCTGACGCCCCTCGTATAGAGTCCCTGAATCGTGCCGGACTCCGCTCCGCAGCATTCCGACGCGCCAGGGCTCTGGAGGCTCGTTTGACCTCGGAAGAGGCCTACAGACGGCCGGTCGAGGGTGTGTTGTCCGCCCTCGGGGCCAACCCGCGGGACGGATTGAGCGACGCGGAGGCGCGCGCGCGGCTCGAACGCGACGGCCCGAACGAGCTTCGAGCGAAACGGGCCGTACCCGTGTGGCGACGGTTTCTCGCTCAGTTCCAGAACGTGCTCGTCATTTTGCTGCTCGTGGCGACCGCGATCTCGGCCGCACTGTGGTTCTACGAGCGCGACTCCGCCCTGCCTTACGAAGCGCTGACGATCCTGGCCGTGGTGCTGCTCAACGCGGCTCTCGGCACCATCCAGGAGTCGCGCGCCGAGTCCGCGGTGGCGGCGCTCCGGCAGATGGCCGCCGCGCACGCGCACGTGATTCGCGGGGGCGAGCGGCGTAGCGTCCCGGCGGCCGAGGTCGTGCCCGGCGACATCGTGATCGTCGAGGAAGGCGACACGATTCCGGCCGACGGGCGGCTCATCCGTGAAACCGCCCTGCAGACCGCAGAGAGCGCTCTCACCGGCGAGAGCCTGCCGGTCACGAAAGGCGTGTCGCCGATCCTCGAAGATGTCGGGCTGGGCGACCGTCACAACATGCTCTTCAGCGGCACGGCGGTCACGTACGGGCGCGGAAGGGCGGTCGTAGTCGCGACCGGCATGCAGACCGAGATGGGGCGCATCGCCGGACTGCTCGAGGAAACCCCCGAGGTGCTCACGCCGCTCCAGAAGGACCTCGACCGCGTCGGAAAGCTCCTCGGCGCGATCGTCGTCGTCATCGCCGTCGTGATGATCGGGACGATCATCCTCGTCGAGCACGTGCGCGGCTTCGCCGCCCTCTTCGACGTTCTCATCCTGGGCGTCGCCCTTGCGGTCGCGGCCGTTCCGGAGGGCTTGCCGGCGGTCGTCACGGCGGTCCTCTCTCTGGGCGTGCAGCGCGCCGCGAAGAAGAACGCGATCGTGCGTCATCTCTCCGCGGTCGAGACCCTGGGCTCCGCGAACGTCATCGCATCGGACAAGACGGGCACTCTGACGAAGAACGAGATGACGGTGCGCGTCGTCGTCACGGCGAGCGGTCGTGTGCGTTTCGGCGGTACGGGCTACTCGCCTGAAGGAGAGATCCTGCGGGACGGCGGCGGCACGATCGACGGCGCGTTCCGCGTCGAGCTCGAGCGCACCCTAGCGGCCGCCAACCGCGTCAACAACGCCGTCCTGGAGGAGCGCGAGGGGCGCTTTTCGGTGCAGGGCGATCCGACCGAGGGAGCGTTGATCGTCGCCGCGCGGAAGGCCGGCCTCGAGGAGGAAACCCTCGCCGCTCGGTTCGCGCGCGTTGCGGAGGTGCCGTTCTCCTCCGAGCGAAAGCTGATGAGCACGATTCACAGCGACGCAGAACGAGGGGAAAGGCTGCTCGCCTTCACGAAGGGCGCGCCCGACGTGCTGCTCGCGCGATGCACGGGAGAGCTCGTCGGAGAGAAGATCACGCCCCTCACGGAAAAGCGGCGCGCCGAGGTGGCTGGCACCAACGAAAGGCTCGCCGGCGAGGCCCTGCGCACGCTCGGGGTCGCGTTCCGGTCCTGGCCGAAGGACGCGCTCCAGGTCGAGGACGTCGACGAAGGCGTCGAGGAGGACCTCGTGTTCCTCGGGCTGATCGGCATGATCGACCCGCCGCGGGACGAGGCGAAGGATGCGGTCGCCCGGGCCCGCGCCGCCGGCATCCGGCCGATCATGATCACCGGCGATCATCCCGGCACGGCCGTGGTCATCGCGCAGGAGCTCAGGCTCGTCGAGAACGCCCGGGCGACGACGGGCGCGGAGATCGCGAAGATGACCGACGAGGCGCTCGACCGCACGGTTCGGGAAGTCTCGGTCTACGCGCGCGTGAATCCCGAGCACAAGCTCCGGATCGTCAAGTCGCTGCAGCGGGGAGGCGCGGTCGTCGCGATGACGGGCGACGGCGTCAACGACGCGCCCGCCCTCAAGGCCGCGGACATCGGAATCGCGATGGGCATCATGGGAACGGACGTCGCCAAGGAGGCCGCCGACATGATCCTCGCGGACGACAACTTCGCGACGATCGTCGGGGCCGTCGAAGAGGGACGCACGATCTACTCCAACATCCGGAAGTTCCTCCGCTACCTCCTCTCGTCGAACCTGGGCGAGGTGATGACGATGTTCTTGGGAGTCGTCTTCGCCCGCACGATTGGCCTGAAGGCGGCGGAAGGCAGCGTCGTGTTGCCGCTCCTCGCGACGCAGCTTCTCTGGATCAACCTTGTCACGGACGGCGCGCCGGCGCTCGCGCTCGGGGTCGATCCCGCCGACCCGGAACTCATGCGCCTTCCGCCACGCCCGCTGAGCGAGCGCGTGATCACACGCGCCATGTGGGGAGGGATCTTTCTGGTCGGCGCGGTCATCGCCGCCGGGACGCTGCTCGTGCTGGACGCCAGCCTCCCCGGCGGCCTGATCGAGGGGAGCGGCAGCATGCGTTACGCGCAGACGATGGCGTTCACGACGCTGACTTTCTTTTCCCTCTTCACGATCTTCAATGCGCGTTCCGACGAGCGCAGCGCCTTCACCGGCATGTTCGAGAACGGATGGCTCTGGGCGGCGATCGCACTGTCGGTACTGCTTCAGATCGCCGTCGTCCACGTGCCCGTCCTGCAGCGGGCGTTTTCGACCGTCAGCCTGAGCCTCCCCGACTGGCTGCGCTGTGCCGCAGTCGCGAGCTCCGTGCTCTGGCTGCGGGAGCTGACCAAGATCTTGTCCCGCTGGCGTTCGCGGCGCGATTCCTCCTCGCGCGCACTTCCGAACATTGCGACCTCGAGACGAGCTGGTGCCCCCGGAGGACGAGTTTTGCGGAATAATTGACGTGACTCGCGCATGGCGTTGGGGATTGCCTTAGGGCTCCCCAGGAGGAGGCCAAGATGAAAGCACTCGTGTACGGCGGCCCGGGCAAGATCGAACTCACGGAGGTCCCCAAGCCGAACGTGGAGAAGGCCACAGATGCGGTCGTCAAGATCGTGAAAACGACGATCTGCGGAACGGACCTCGGCATCCTGCACGGCAAGACGCCGACCTGCAAGCCGGGGACCACCCTCGGCCACGAGGGCGTGGGGGTCGTCGAGGAAGTGGGGCAAGGTGTCCGTACGTTCAAGAAGGGGGATCGGGTCATTATTTCCTGCATCACCTCGGACGGCTCCTGCGAGTACTGCAAGAAGCAGCTCTACTCGCACTGCGAGGATGGTGGCTGGATCCTCGGCCACTTGATCCACGGGACCCAGGCCGAGTACGTGCGCATTCCGCATGCGGACAACAGCCTCTACAAAATCCCCTCCGGGACGGATGAGGAATCGCTCGTCATGCTCAGCGACATCCTGCCGACAGGGCACGAGATCGGCGTGCAGAATGGCCGCGTGAAGCCGGGCGACACGATCGCCATCGTGGGGGCCGGGCCCATCGGCATGTCGGCCCTGCTGACCGCCCAGTTCTACTCTCCGGCGAAGATCTACATGATCGATCTGGACGACAACCGGCTCAAGGCCGCCAAGAGCTTCGGTGCCACGGAGGTCATCAATTCAGGCAAGGAGGATGCGGTCAAGAAGATCATGGCGGGGACGAAAGACGGCGTGGACGTGGCCATCGAAGCGGTGGGGATGCCGGCTACCTTCGATATCTGCCAGGCCATCGTCCGCCCCGGCGGCCGCGTCGCGAACGTGGGCGTGCATGGCAAGCCCGTGAACCTCCAGATCCAGGACCTCTGGATCCGCAACATCACGCTGACCACCGGCCTGGTCAATACGAATACGACCCCCATGCTGCTCAAGACCGTCATCTCCGGCAGGCTCGACCCGAGCAAGCTGGTGACCCACCACTTCAAGCTGGCAGACATCCTCCACGCCTATGACGTGTTCGGCAACGCGGCGAAGGAGAATGCCATGAAGGTCATCGTCGAGGTGTGAGCGTGGGTCCATCCCGGTGGCCGCCCTTGCCAAGGGGCGCGGGCGCGCGGCGAAAAATGCGCTCCTCCCCGTGAGGGCGGCGGCGATTCCAAGATGCTCTAATCGGGCTCCGTGACGGAGCCCGATCCTCATCGCACGATCGAAGCCGTCTGGCGGATCGAGTCGCCGAGGCTCGTCGCCGGCCTCGCGCGCATGCTTCGGGACGTCGGGCTCGCCGAGGATTTCGCGCAGGACGCGCTCGTCGCCGCTCTCGAGAGGTGGCCCGAGGCGGGCGTTCCCGATAACCCCGGCGCCTGGCTCATGGCCACGGCGCTACGCCGCGACGGCCGGGAGCGACTGGACCCGCCCGCAGCACTGCGCGGAAGCGAACGTCGCCGCGCGCGCGTGACGAGCTCGCGATTCTCTCGCCCTCTCCCGTCGTCGAGCTGAATCGCGGGATCGCGCACGGAATGGCGTTCGGTCCGGCGGCGGGCTTCGAGATCGTCGACGCACTCTCCGCCGAGCCGGCGCTCACCGAAAACGAGAGAGAGCGGGCGTTCCTTCGAGCCCGCGCGAGCGGAATCGGGGGCGGCTCCTCGTGATCGTGCTTCTGTGGCGAGGGATTGGATTGGTGCGCCCAGGAGGACTCGAACCCCCAACCTTTTGATCCGTAGTCAAACGCTCTGGTCCAGTTGAGCTATGGGCGCACGCGAAGATCGCGGGGACGGGGACCTTAACGGAACCCGTGGCCGGGCGCAAGTCCCTGCATTCGACGCCTGTTAGCGGGGCTCGTCCCGCGTCCCCTAAACTTCGTCCCACTCCGCCCGTATATCCCCCCAGGAACCATCGAGGAGGAAAAGCCGCATGACGGCCGCGATCTCTCTCAAGGGTGTCGTGAAGAGCTTCGGAAAATTCGCCGCGGTCGATCACCTCGACCTCGAGATCCCGCACGGCACGACGTTCGGCCTCCTCGGCCCGAACGGTGCCGGGAAGACGACGACGATCCGGATGATCATGAACATCACGAAGCCGGATTCGGGCGAGATCCGCGTCCTCGGCGAGAAGATGAGCGAGGCGCTGCAGCACCGCATCGGCTACCTGCCCGAGGAGCGGGGGCTCTATCGCAAGATGAAGGTCCTCGAGCAGCTCCTCTTCTTCGCGGCGATCAAGGACGTCGACAAGGACACGGCCATGAAGCGCCTCTCGCCGTGGATCGACTCGATGGATCTCCGCCCGTGGCTTCAGAAAAAGACCGAAGAGCTGTCGAAGGGCATGCAGCAGAAGGTCCAGTTTCTCGGCACGCTCGTGCACGACCCCGACGTCCTCATCCTCGACGAGCCGTTCTCCGGCCTCGATCCGATGAACGTCATCCTCGTGAAGGACTTCCTCACGGAGTTCAAGCGGCAGGGAAAGACCGTCATTTTCTCGACCCACGTCCTCGAGCAGGCCGAGAGGATGTGCGAGAGCATCGCGCTCCTCTATCGGGGTCGGAAGATCCTCGACGGCACGGTCAAGGACATCAAGCACGCCTACCTCGACCGCGTTCCCCTGCCGCCACCCGTCGAGCCCGAGCCCGAACTCGAGAAAATCTTCATCAAGGCGGTCCAGGAATCGGGCCTCGAGGCCCCCACCGCCGAGGAGCTCAAGTAATCATGAACGCCAAGCTGCTCGCCATCATCAAGCGCGAGTACCTCCAGCAGGTGCGCACGAAGGCCTTCTGGATCGCGACGTTCCTGATCCCCGGACTCGGCCTCGGCATGATCTTCATCCAGGTCGCGCTCTCGCGCACGCTCGTGGCCAAGGGCCGCATCGGCGTCGTCGATCTCTCCGGCCGCCTCTACGAGCCGCTCCTCGCGGAATACAAGGCGAGGCCGACCGACGAAGAGGAAGGGACGAAGACCGAGCCGGGCAAGGACAAGAAGACGCCGGACGCACCGGTGCTCGAGAAGGCGAGCCAGGCGCAGAAGCCGAAGCTCGTCACGAAGCTCGACCTCTTTCAGGTGAACGCGACGCCCGAGACGCTCCCGGCCGTCCGCACGAAGCTCAACGAAGACGTCCAGAAAGAGCGCATCAAGGCTTACATCGTCCTCACGCCGAAAACGCTCGAGACGGGTGCCGCCGAGTGGCGCGCGCAGAGCGTGAAGGCCGAGGTCGTCATGCGCGAGCAGATCGCGAACTATCTCTCGCGCGCCGCGACGAAAGAGCGGCTCCGGGACAAGGGCGTCGATCCGAAGGTCTACGAGGCCGCGCGCGTGCGCGTCGACCTCGAGGCCCACGAGGCGCAGGAGATCGAGAGCGGCGAGAGCGGCAAGAACGTGGGGTTCAACATCGCCGTCTCGGCCACGTTCTTCTTCCTCATCTACATCTCGATCTTCATGTACGGCGCGTACATCATGCGCGGCGTCCTCGAGGAGAAGAACAACCGCATCGTCGAGGTCATCGTCTCGTCCGTGCGCCCGACGACGCTCATGCTCGGGAAGATCCTCGGCATCGGCCTCGTGGGCCTCACGCAGTATGCCGTCTGGGCGGGCCTCGCCATCGCCGTCACACTGCCGGGCGCGGCGGCGGTGATGGGGATGTCGGAGGGGATCCCGCACATTCCCACGGGCACGATCGGGGCCTTCGTCCTCTTCTTCGTCCTCGGCTACTTCCTCTACGCGTCGCTCTACGCCGCGCTGACGGCCCCGTTCAACACGGAGCAGGAGGCGCAGCAGTTCGTGATGATCCCGGGCATGATGCTCATCCTCACGTCCACGACCTGGTTCTTCGCGTTCAACCAGCCGAACGGCACGCTCGCGACGGCCCTGTCCTTCTTCCCGTTCACGGCGCCGCTCATGATGTTCATGCGCATCAGCGTGCAGACGCCGCCGCTCTGGCAGATCGGCCTCTCCGTCACCATCCTCCTCGCCACGATCTGGGCCGTGGCCTGGTTCGCGGGACGCGTCTATCGCGTGGGCATCCTCATGTACGGCAAGAAGCCCACGCTGCCCGAGATCTTCCGCTGGGCGTTTCAGGCGGACTGAGGGGAGTCACCGAGGGATAGAATCGGAGGCGGCATGAGAAGGTCTCCGACATCCCTTCCCGGTGAGTCCGGCGAGCCCCTCGACCACGAGGCGATCCGTCGGGCGCTTCTGACCCAGTCGGATCCGGACGCCGACGAGGCGAGCCTCATCCGCGAAAGGCTCGAGTGGTCGCCCGGAGAACGACTCGCGGCAAACGACGCCTTCGTGGGTTTCGCGCTCAGCGTACGACCCGAAGGCCCGCTCCTCCGGGACTGAGCGAATGGCCCCGCTGCAGGCCGAGGAAATTTTCGCCTGCCTGAAGCGGCACGAAGTCGACTACGTCCTCATCGGTGGATTGGCAGCCGTGCTCCATGGGTCGCCCCTCGCAACATTCGATGCCGACATCTGCCCGGCTCGCGATTCCGCGAACCTCGAGCGCCTCGCCAGCGCGCTCCGGGAGATGGATGCCCGCATCCGTACGAGCGATGCACCGGGCGGCCTCCGATTCGGTTGCGATGCCTTCTTCCTCGCGAATGTCTCCCTTCTGAATCTCGTGACACAGTTCGGCGAACTGGATCTGTCGTTCACCCCCTCGGGGACACAGGGGTTCTCTGATCTGATGCAACAAGCCCGCCGCCTGAAGCTCCGCGACTTCGAGATTCTCGTGGCGTCTCTGGAAGATGTGATTCGCTCCAAGGAGGCGGCAAACCGGCCCAGGGACCAGATCGCGCTTCCCCTGCTGCGGCGCCTTAGGGACGAGATCGCGAAGCGCGATTCAAAACTCTAGTCCCAAGGGCGTCAAAAGCGCCCGTGCCTTGCGGCACGGGCGCGGCGAGCAGTTCCGAAGAGGGCGCTACGCGAGGACCGGGGAAAGCGTGGGCATCTCCGCGCGGGTCGGAGCCGGGACCATCGGGAGATAGGCCGGGTCCCAGATCATCGCGGCGACCGCCTTCGGAATCTCCGCGTCCGGGATCTGCCGCCCGACGCCCGCGTTTCGCGCCTCGGCCACGACCGCCTCGGCGATTCGCTGGCTGACGCGCCGAATCTCGGTCGCGGACGGGAAGAGACTTCCGGAAGCAAGGTCCGAGGCGCTCACATTGTCGGCAAGCGTCTGGGCGGCCACCGCGAACATCCCGTCCGTCACTTCTTTCGCCTCCGCCACGAGGGCCCCGAGGCCGACGCCGGGGAAGATGAAGACGTTGTTCCCCTGGCCGATCGTGATCATGCGGCCCTTATGGGGCACCGGGTCGAACGGGCTTCCGGTGGCGATGAGGGCGCGGCCGTCCGTCCAAGCCACGATGTCCACGGGCTTCGCCTCGCTCTTGCTCGTCGGGTTCGACATCGGGAAGATGACGGGGCGTTCGACGTGTTTCGCCATCTCCCGGACGATCGCTTCCGTGAACGTGCCCGGTTCTCCCGAAGTGCCGATCAGGAACGTGGGCTTCACGGCCCTCACGACGGCCAGGAGGTCCCGCGGCGCGCCCTTCTTCAGTCCCATTTTCTCCGCGAGAGCCGCCGGCCACGCGAAGTCGCGCTTGTGGACGTCCTTGATCTCGACGTCGTCGACGACGAGCCCCTGACTGTCGAGGTTCGCGATGGCGCGCGTCAGCGCCTCGCCCGAGAGGCCCGCGCGCCGGAAGGTGTCGCGGAGCAGCCGGGCAATGCCGATCCCGGCCGCACCCGCCCCCAGGATGACGACGCGCTGGTCCTTGAGCGCGACTCCCGTCGCCCGGCAGCCGGCCATCATCCCCGCCGTGGCCACGGCGGCCGTTCCCTGGATGTCGTCATTGAAGCAGGTGATCGACTTCCGGTAGCGGTCCAGCAGCCGGAACGCGTTCACCTTCTTGAAGTCCTCCCACTGCAGGAGCGCTTTCGGGAAACGCTTCTTCACGGCCTGCACGAATTCCTCGACGAGAGAGTCGTACTCGGGTCCGCGCAGGCGCGGAAGCCGCCAGCCGAGATAGAGCTCGTCCTTCAGGAGCGATTCGTTGTCGGTGCCGACGTCGAGGCTGATGGGAAGCGTCTGCGACGGATGGATGCCCGCCGCCGCCGTGTAGAGCGCCAGCTTGCCGATCGGGATCCCCATGCCTCCCGCACCCTGGTCGCCGAGGCCAAGGATGCGTTCGTTGTCGGTCACGACGATGAGCCTCACGTCGTCGAACGGTGCATTGCCGAGGATCTCGTAGATCCGTCCGCGGTGGGCCGGGGTGATCCAGAGCCCGCGACCGCGGCGGAAAATGTGACTGAATTCCTGACAGGCCCGCCCCACCGTGGGCGTGTAGACGATCGGCAGGAACTCCTCGACGTGGTCGATCAGGAGCCGGTAAAAGAGGTGCTCGTTCCGATCCTGAAGAGCCGCCAGGCCGATGAACTTCTCGAGCGGGTCTGGCTTCCGCGAGATGTTGTCGTAAACCCTTCGCTCCTGTTGCTCCAGGCTGCTGACCGCGGCAGGCAAGAGCCCTTCCAGCCCGAAGTCCTTTCGTTCCTGTGCATTGAACGCAGAGCCCTTCGTGTACATGGGATGGCGGAGAAGCCGGGTGCCGCGGAAAGGCACCTCGGAAGATTGTTTTCCCTTGGATTCGAAGCGGAGCGCGAACGTTTCCATGTTCTCAAACCCCTCCACATGACAACGTGGGTTCCGGGCAGCCGGAAGGGCATGAGTCATCTGGCTCAGGCGTTCTGAAAAGCTGTGGCCTATGCGCTGACCCGAAAGTTGACGACGTCGCCGTCCTGGACGACGTAGTCGCGGCCCTCGACGCGGAGCGTGCCGTGCGTCTTGCAGTGCGCGAAGGAGCCCGCCTCGACGAGTGTCTGGAACGGCACGACCTCGGCTCTTATGAAGTGCTTTTCGAAGTCCGTGTGGATCGCGGCAGCCGCCTTCGCGGCGTGCGTCCCCTTCGGGATGGACCACGCGCGGCACTCGTCCTCGCCCGCCGTCAGGAACGACATGAGGCCGAGCAGGTCGTAGGAGGCACGTAAGAGCCGGTCGAGCGCGCGGTCCGGCAGGCCGAGGTCCTTGAGGAACTCGGCCTGGTCCTCCGGCGACATCGCGGCGATCTCCTGCTCGATCGGCGCCGACACGGCGCTGAACGCGACGTGAGGCTTGCCTTTCCACGCGTCGAACTTCGCCTTCGCGAGCGCGCCCGCGAGGTCGCCCGCCTCGCTCTCGCCTGCGTTCAGGATCACGAGCATCGCCTTTCGCGTGAGAAGGCCGAAGCCCTTCACGTACTTCTCCTCCTCGACGTGGACGTCGAGCCCGCGCAGCGTGTCGCCCTTCTCGAGGGCCGCCTTGAAGCGCACGACGAGATCTTTCTCGGTCTGGAGCTCGGGCGTCTTCTTCTTCGCGATGTCCTTCTCGATGCGCTCGAGGCGGTTCGAGACGACCGAGAGGTCCGCGAGGAGCATCTCCGTCTCGAGGAGCTCCAGGTCGCGCGCCGGGTCGACCGAACCCTCCGGATGCGGCACCGCTTCGGACGAGAAGCCGCGGACGACGACCGCGAGGCCGTCCATCTGCCGCAGCTCGGGGAGGTTCAGGCTCTGGGAGCCGCCCTTCACGACGCCCGGGACGTCCACGAACTTGACGGTCGCGGGTGTGTGCTTCTTCGGCTTGAACATCGCCGTGAGGCGGTCGAGCCGCGGGTCGGGGACGTGGGCGATCCCGACATGGGCCTCGCGCTTGTGAGGCGTCGCGGCCGCCGCGTGGCCGGTGAGGAGCGAGAAGATCGTCGTCTTGCCGGAGAGCTCGAGGCCGAGGATTCCGAATTCCATGGGGGGATTCTCTCCTAACCTCTCGAGTTGTGGCCGCTCAGGCTCGCATGCTAGATTCCGCGTCCCTGCGGGCCGATAAGGCTCGAGAGGCTCCTGCGGGGACACGTGCCGCGTTCGTCTAGCGGTTAGGACGCCGCCCTCTCAAGGCGGAGATCACGAGTTCAAATCTCGTACGCGGTACCACTTCCCTCCTCAGGAGCCGTTCGGCCGAGATACAGATCTCACCGGAGAGTTCAGCGCGCCTCGCCGGCGTTCGCTAGCGCGACTAGGTCTCAAGTACGTGATACATCGGCATCATTTGGAGGATTGCCCGCTGATTTGATGATGGCTTCCTGGTAGAAAAGGGAGGCCCTCATGTCCCGCCGTCTGCTTACTCTCGATGGAAACGAGGCTGTCGCCTCGGTCGCGCATCGCACGAACGACGTCATCGCGATCTATCCCATCACGCCCTCGTCCAACATGGGCGAGTGGGCCGACGAGTGGTCCTCGAAGGGCCAGAAGAACGTCTGGGGCAACGTGCCCGAGGTCGTCGAGATGCAGTCCGAGGGCGGCGCCGCGGGCGCCGTGCACGGGGCGATTCAGGCGGGCGCCCTCTCCACGACGTTCACGGCCTCGCAGGGGCTCCTCCTCATGATCCCGAACATGTACAAGATCGCGGGCGAGCTGACGCCGTTCGTCATGCACGTGGCGGCGCGCACGCTCGCGACACACGCGCTCTCGATCTTCGGCGACCACTCCGACGTCATGGCCTGCCGGCAGACGGGGTTCGCGCTTCTCTCCTCGAACTCGGTCCAGGAAGCGCACGACTTCGCGATCATCTCGCAGGCCGCGAGCCTCAAGTCCCGGATCCCGTTCCTTCACTTCTTCGACGGCTTCCGCACCTCGCACGAGGTCGCGAAGATCGAAGAGCTCGCGAACGACGACCTCCTCGCGATGCTCGACGAGGACGCCATCGCCCAGCACCGGCAGCGGGGCCTCACGCCCGACCACCCGGTTCTTCGCGGCAGCGCACAGAACCCCGACGCCTTCTTCCAGGCGCGCGAGGCCGGAAACGTCTATCACCTCGCCTGCGCGGACCATGTCCAGAAGGAGATGGACCGCTTCCAGAAGCTCACGGGGCGCGCGTACCACCTCTTCGACTACGTGGGACACCCGGAAGCCACACGCGTCATCGTCCAGATGGGCTCGGGAGCCGAGACGGTTCACGAGACGGTCGACTGGCTCGCCCAGAAGGGCGAGAAGGTCGGCGTCCTGAAGGTCCGCCTCTACCGGCCCTTCGACATTCCCGCGTTCCTCGCGGCGCTCCCGAAGACCGTGAAGGCGCTCGCCGTCCTCGACCGGACGAAAGAGCCGGGCGCGATCGGCGATCCCCTGTACCTCGACGTCGTGACCGCGCTCGTGGAGGCGCGGCGCGAAGGCGTGCTGCCGTTCGCGGAGGAGCCGCTCGTTCTCGGCGGACGCTACGGGCTTTCTTCGAAGGAGTTCACGCCGGGCATGGTGAAGGCGGTGTTCGACGAGCTCGCGAAGCCGAAGCCGAAGAACCACTTCACGATCGGCATCGTGGACGACGTGACGCACACGTCTCTCCCCTGGGACGCCACGTTCGACATCGAGCCCGCGAGCACCGTGCGCGCCCTCTTCTACGGCCTCGGCGCCGACGGCACGGTGGGCGCGAACAAGAACTCGATCAAGATCATCGGCGAGGAGACGGACAACTTCGCGCAGGGCTACTTCGTGTACGACTCGAAAAAGTCGGGCGCTGTCACGATCTCCCACCTTCGCTTCGGGCCGAAGCCCATCCGCTCGACCTACCTCATCACCCGCGCGAACTTCGTCGCGTGCCACCAGGAGCAGTTCCTGGACCGCTACGACATGCTCGACGCCGCCGTGCCGGGCGCGGTCTTCCTCGTGAACACGGCGTACGGGCCGGCCGAGGCGTGGGACAGCCTGCCCCTCGAGATGCAGGAGCAGATCCTGGAGAAGCATCTCGAGGTCTGGGTCATCGACGCCTACAAGGTCGCGAAGGCCCTCGGGATGGGCGGCCGGATCAACACGATCATGCAGACCTGCTTCTTCGCGATCTCGGGCGTCCTGCCCCGCGAAGAGGCGATCACCCAGATCAAGAAGGCGATCGAGAAAACGTACGGCAAGAAAGGCGAGGAGACCGTGCGCCGCAACTTCGCAGCCGTGGACGGGACCCTCGCGAACCTCGAGAAGATGGTGGTTCCCACGAAGATCACCTCGACGCGGCGCCGCCCGCCGATCGTCTCCGACGCCGCGCCGGACTTCGTGAAGCGCGTGTCGGGCGTCATGCTCGCGGGCAAGGGCGATCTCCTGCCTGTGAGCGCGTTTCCGCCCGACGGCACGTGGCCGCTCGCCACGGCGCAGTGGGAGAAGAGGAACATCGCTCTCGAGATCCCCGTGTGGGACGAGAAAATCTGCATCCAGTGCAACAAGTGCGCGATGGTGTGCCCGCACGCCGCCATCCGCGCCAAGGTCTTCGACCCCGCGAAGCTCGCGGACAGCCCCGCCACGTACAAGTCCATGCCGTTCAAGGGCCCCGAGTACGCCGGCAAGGCCTACACGATCCAGATCGCCCCCGAGGACTGCACCGGCTGCATGCTCTGCGTGGCCGTGTGCCCCGCGAAGGACAAGGCGAACCCGAAGCACAAGTCTCTCGAGATGGCGCCGCAGAAACCTCTCCGGGAAGCGGAACGGGACAATTTCGCGTTCTTCCTCGACCTCCCGGAGGCGGACCGCACGACCGTCCGGATGGACGTCAAGGGCACGCAATTCCTGAAGCCGCTTTTCGAGTTCTCGGGCGCCTGCGCCGGCTGCGGCGAGACGCCTTACGTGAAGCTCCTCACACAGCTCTTCGGCGACCGCGCGCTCATCGCGAACGCGACAGGCTGCTCGTCGATCTACGGCGGCAACCTTCCGACCACCCCCTACACGACGAATGCCGACGGGCGCGGACCCGCCTGGTCCAATTCGCTCTTCGAGGACAACGCCGAGTTCGGCTTCGGATTCCGCCTCGCCCTCGACTCACTGAACGACCAGGCGCGCACGCTCGTAAGGGCGCTTTCCGCCCGCATCGGCGGGACCCTCGCAGATGCGCTCCTCGCGGCGCCGCAGGACACGGAAGCGGACATCGCGGCGCAGCGCGAGAAGGTCCTCGCGCTCCGCGACGCTCTCAAGGGTGTGAACACATCCGAATCGCGGCGCCTGCTCCTCGTGGCCGATGCGCTCGTGAAGAAGAGCGTGTGGATCGTGGGGGGCGACGGCTGGGCCTACGACATCGGCTACGGCGGCCTCGACCACGTTCTCGCCTCGGGGCGCAAGGTCAACATCCTCGTCCTCGACACCGAGGTCTACTCGAATACGGGCGGCCAGGCGTCCAAGGCGACCCCCATGGGCGCCGCCGCGAAGTTCGCGGCCCAGGGCAAGGCGACGCCGAAGAAGGATCTCGGCATGCTCGCGATGACGTACGGGAACGTCTACGTCGCGCATGTCGCCTTCGGCGCGAAGGACGCGCAGACCGTGAAGGCCCTCCTCGAGGCTGAGAGCTACCCGGGGACGTCGATCGTCATCGCATACAGCCCGTGCATCGCGCACGGCTACGACCTCTCGTTCGGCCTCGATCAGCAGAAGCTCGCCGCCGAGTCGGGCTACTGGCCGATGTACCGGTTCGACCCCCGCCGCATCGCGACGGGTGAAACGCCTCTCATGATGGACACCGCGACGATCAAGGGCTCGATCGCGACGTTCATGCGCAACGAGGCGCGGTTCCGCATGGTCGAGCAGCAGGATCCGGAGCGCTTCCGTCACCTGCTCGTGAGGGCCGAGCGCGAGGTCAAGAACCGGTTCCAGGTTTACGAGAACCTCGCCAAGCTGACCCTGGGCCGCGCGGGCGTTCCCGCGGCCCCTGTGACGCCGCCAAGTCCGCCCGCGCCGGCCGCGGCGGGAAAGGCCTGAGGAGACGACGATGGACCTCACCACCCGCTATCTCGGCCTGACCCTTCCCCACCCATTCATGCCCGGCGCCTCGCCGATGGTCGACGACCTCGATCTCGTGCGCCGCCTCGAGGACGCCGGCGCCTCGGCGATCGTCATGAACTCGCTTTTCGAGGAGCAGATCACCCGCGAGGAGGTCGGCACGATCCGCCAGATGGAGATCGTCTCCGGCTCGTACCCGGAGGCCCTCACGTACTTTCCGGAGCCGGAGGCCTTCAAGCTCGGCCCCGAGCGGTATCTCGACCGCGTGCGCCTGCTCAAGAAGACCGTCCGCATCCCCGTCATCGCGTCCCTGAACGGTGCGACGCCGGGCGGATGGGTCTCCTTCGCGGCGCGGATCGCCGAGGCCGGCGCCGACGCGCTCGAGCTGAACCTGTACGACGTCGGCGCGCACGAAGGCGAGCCGGGCTTTTCACTCGAGCGCCGCCTCCTCGAGATCGTAAGAACCGTGAAGGCCGCGGTGAAGATCCCGGTCGCCGTGAAACTGTCGCCGTTCTTCTCGTCTCTCGGCTCCTTCGCCTCCGAGCTCGATGCGATGCGCGTGGACGGGCTCGTCCTCTTCAACCGCTTCTATCAGCCTGACATCGATCCCGACAACCTGGAGGTGACGCCCGCGTTGCGCCTCTCCACGCGGGACGAGCTCCTCCTGCGCATTCGGTGGATCGCGATGCTCTCGGGGCGCGTCCAGGCGTCCCTCGCCGTCACGGGCGGTGTGCACGACGCCCGCGACGCAATCAAAGCGATCATGGCCGGCGCCGACGCCGTCCAGATCGTCTCGGCCCTCCTCTTGCGGGGTCCGCGGGCGCTCGCAGAGATCCGGACCGAGGTCGAAAGGTGGATGGAAGAGCACGAGTACGAATCGCTTGCCCAGATGAAGGGCAGCATGAGCCTGCTCTCGTGCCCGGACCCGGCAGCCTACGAGCGCGCGAACTACGCGCGCGTCCTCCAGAGCTACAAGCTCGAGGAGCCCGCCGCGATCTAGGGGCGATCCCCTTCGGGATCTTTGCGGACGCCGGGATCATCGGAACCGCCTCAAGGTCGAGGCGGTCGTTCACGATGCCGGCGTCTTCCCGGCGCCCGTTGCGGTAGGCTGGCCGGGTTCATGCGCTTCCCAGTCCAGCGACTCCTCACCGCCTTCGCCCTCGGCGCCCTCCTCCTCGCCAGGGCCCCGCTCGCCGCGCAGCTGACAGGGCTCGCACCCGAGCCGACGCCGTCCGCCGCCGAGGTCGCCGGTGATCCCTACCGCCGCGAGACGCCCTCCGGAGCGTTTTTCGGCTACATGCGGGCTGCGACCCGCCAGAATTGGGTCCTCGCGGCCGAGTATCTCCAGTGGCCGAAGGGCGCCAGGACGCCTCGCGAGGAGGTTGCAAAGGAGCTGAAGGCCGTCCTGGACGAGCGCTTCGTCGGCGACCTCGAGAAGCTCAGCCGCTCGCCGCTCGGCAACGTGAACGACGGCCTCTCCCCCGACCTCGAGCAGGCGGGCGCCATCGAGCGCGGGGACGATTCGTTCGACGTTCTCCTCGTGCGCACACAGCCGGCCGAAGGCACCGCGATTTGGCTCGTCTCCTCACAGACTCTTCGCGAGGTTCCGGCCGCCTTTCACGACTTGACGACGCCTGGGCTGGACCGCCTGATGCCGGCGATCCTCCAGCGCCAGGTCGCGGGCACGCTGCGCCTCTGGCAGGTCCTCGCGTTCTGGGTGTTGATTCCCATCGCGTGGCTCCTCGCGCGCCTCCTCGTCGCCGCCCTTCTCGGCGGCGCGCGCCGCGCGTTCGCACGGCGACCTTTCGCCGAGGGCCTCGCGGGCGGTCTCGTTTCGTTCCGCGGCCCGCTCGCGCTCCTCGCGGCCGTCCCGCTCCACGCCTTCGCCGTCGCGAAGATCGGCCTTCCGCTGCTCGGCCGGTACAACTACGGCCGAGCCTGGCGCCTCGTCGTCATCGCCGCCCTCGCGTGGCTCCTCATCCTCGTTCTCCGCTTCCTGACGTCGCGCGCCACGAGGCGACTCCTCGCGTCCGGCGCCACCGCGGCCTCCTCGCTCACGATCGGCCGCCGCGTCCTCCAGGGCACCGTCGTCCTCCTGGCCCTGCTCGCCGGCCTCGCGAGCCTGGGCGTCAACCTGACGGCGACTCTCGCCGGACTCGGCATCGGCGGCGTCGCCCTCGCGTTCGCCGCACAGAAGAGCCTCGAGAACCTCTTCGGCGGCTTCGTCGTCCTCTCGGACAAGATCCTCCGCGTCGGCGACACCGTCCGCATCGGCACGGCGGTTGGCGAGATCGAGGACGTGACGCTCTACGCGACGCGCCTCCGCGCCTTCGACCGCTCCGTCGTTACGATTCCGAACGGCTCTCTCATCACGGCTCAGATCGAGAACCGGAGCCGCCGCGACAAATTCTTGTTCAATCCCACGCTCGGCCTCGTGTACGAGACGACGGCGGAGCAGATGCGCGCGGTCCTGGGGAACCTGCGCGCGCGGCTGGCGTCGGACTCCCACGTCGAGAAGGGCACGATGCGCGTCCGCTTCGTGCGCCTGAACTCCTCAAGCCTCGACGTGGAGGTCTTCGCATACCTCCTCGTCCCCGACTACACGACGTTCCTTGCCATGCAGGAGGAGCTTCTCCTCATGCTCCTCGACGTCGTCGAGAAGGCCGGAACGTGCCTCGCGTTCCCGTCGCAGACGACGTACGTGGCGGGCGAGGCGGCGTCTCCGCTCGCGGCCCGGCCCGCACGGGCCGCCCCGGCCCCATGAGGACGACCCGGACCTTCAGAGTCTCGGGCCTCGTCCTCCTCGCGGGAGCGTTGCTCTGCGCCGTGCCGGCGGTCCGCCCCGTAGGAATCTTCGCCCTCGTGTGCAGCGTGCCCGTGTTCGCTGTCAGCGCGACCCGGCATCTCCTGCGCGGCCTCCTGTGGCGCGTCGGGAGCCGGCTTCTCGTCTCGTACCTCCTCCTCGTCTCGGCGGTCGTCTTCGCGGCTTTCTTCGTCGGTGCGGCCGTTCTCGTCATTGCGGGCCAGCTCGGGACGCGCCGCGTCGAGACCGCGCTCGGGAAGCGACGCGCCACCCTCGCGGAGCTTGCGCACGATCTCGCGCCGCGGATCGAGACGGCGCACGATTCGGCCGCGCGGGCGCGAGCGTTCACCGAGGCGGCGGTCTCGTCGCCGTTACCGGCAGAGATCGGGATGGTCTGGCAGCCTAAAGGCGGGGCCGTCGAGAGGGCCGGCGCCGCGATTGCCCCGAACCTCGCGCCGCGGCCGTGGATGACGTCGCGCGCGACCGTCCTCGCGAAGTGGTCCGATCAGGTCTTCGCGGCAGCGATCGAGCCGCGCTCCGCCGGCACGCTCGTTCTCACGCTAGGCCTCCATTCGGCGCTCCGCCGCGAGCTCGAGAAGGATACCGGCAACATCATTCGCTTCCGCGGCGCGGTCACGGTGAAGGAACTCCCAGCGGACACGCCCAAGGGCGGCGTGCATATCACGCTCGATACGGGCGAGAAGGGCAAGACGACGAGCGTCACAGGTGCACCCGACTCCGGCGGTGAGCAGGCGGCGTCCGGCGAGACGGCGGCACCGCCCGCCGGCTCGGGCCCCTGGTCCGGGCGCTGGACCGCGTTCCCACTCTTCCTGTCCGAGCCGGTCCTCGACTGGGAGACGGGCCAGCTGCTCGAAGGGCGGCCCATCCTCATCCTGGTGAGGACCTCTCTCGACCGGGAAGCGCACGCGCTCTTCGGGGACCTCAGGATCGCGGGCTCCCAGCGACTCCAGATGAGCCGCGTCGTCCTCGCCGTGATGGGCTCTCTCGGCTTCGCGACGATCCTCGTCTTCTTCGGTGCGTCTCTCCTCGCCGCCCTCCTCGTCTACCGGATCGCACGGGCGACGCGGCGGCTCTCGCTCGGCTTCACGGAGATCGAGAAAGGCAACTTTGCGCACCGCATCGTCTTCAAGGGTCACGACCAGCTCGCGGCCCTCGTCGCGAGCTTCAACGCGATGGCGGTGCATCTCGGCGCGAGCGTCGAGGAAAAAGCCGAAAAGGAGGCTCTCGAGCACGAGCTGTCCGTCGCGCGCGACCTCCAGCGGCGCCTCCTCCCGCCCGCCGACTTCGCGTGCCCGGGCGTCGAGATCGCGGTCGACTTCGCGCCCGCGGCCGCGATCGGCGGCGACTTCTACGACCTGTCGTACGCCGAACGCGTCCTGACGGTTTCCGTGGCCGACGTGTCGGGCCACGGGCTCCCGACGGGGCTCGTGATGGCCGCCGCGAAGGCGTCTCTCGGCATGCTGGCCCGCACGGGCTCGGAAGGCGTCCGGCTCATGGAGCTGCTGCACGAGGAGATCGTCCGGACGACCGAACGCCGGACCTTCGTCACGCTCGCGCACCTCGTGTTCGACCTCGCGAAAGGGACCGTCTCCTATACGAACGCCGGGCATCCGTATCCCTACCGCGTGCGGAAGGACGGAACCGCTCAGGCCCTCGTGAATCCCGCGCGGCCCCTCGGCCTCCATCTTTCGGGCGGGTGGCACACCGTCATCGAGCCGCTCACCGCGGGCGATTGCTGGGTGGTTTTCTCGGACGGGCTCATCGAGGCAACGCGCGGAAAGGCCGACGGATCCGATGGATCCGACGAATCCTGGGGCTTTGAGCGCCTCGAAGAGGTGTTGCGCGCGGGCCCTTTCGAAAGCGCCGCCGCGCTGAAGGTCCGCATCCTGGATGCGCAGCGCGCGTTTACGCAGAAGACGGACACCGAGGACGACCGGACGCTTCTCGTCCTCCGGATCGACGGCGCCGTCAGCGCCGAAGCGTGAACGCGCGCGTGAAACCGTCCGACGTGTCCGTCACGGTCACCGACACGGCACCCTCACTGCCAAGCGCGTAGGTCTCCACGACCTCCGGGCCGTTCGCCCGGCGCACGATCGACGCCCGCTCCAGCTGCGCCTCCCGGAGTCCGGACTCGAACGGCACGAAGACCTCGTCCCATGGCGTCACGTCTCCGTCGGGCCGCCCGCCGGTGAGGCGCGTGCACTCGAGGAAACGGAAATGGCCCACGTTGTGAGCGGCGCGATAGCGGCGCACGACCGTCACGGGAGCCGCCCCCGCTTCCGGAAGCGAAGTGTCCTTCGGAAAAATCGGGTCGAAGACGACGTCCGTGCCCGCATCGCTCTCGCGGAATACGCCGAAGTGGCGGGACAGCTTGTCCGAAAGCGTCCAGCCCGCCTCCCGGTCGAGGAACACGGCGAGCCCCATCGCCGTCGCGGCGAAAGGATGCGGCGACCGGCGGACCCGCTTCTCGCCGAAGCGCTCCTTGAGGACGCGCGTCACGAGCGGGAAGAGGGCTCCGCCCCCCACGACGTACACCCCCGCTACGTCGCTCCAGAGGATCGCGCCGCTTTCCGAGCCCGCGAGAAGGGGCTCGACAGCCTCCAGCGAGCGCTGCACGAGCGGCGCGCACGCCGCGTAGATCTCGTCGACGGGGAGGACGAGCGGCTCCTTGCCAATCGCTCCGAGATCCACGAGAACGCGCCGCGTGTTCGGGCTGAGGCTCTCCTTCTGACGCACGCACTCCTCGAGAACGAGGGCCCTCTCTTCGCCGGCAAGCGTGCCGGTGGACGCCCGCTCGAGGACGAGGCCGAGGATCGCCTCGTCAAAATCGTCGCCCCCGAGCCGCCGCACGCCGTTTGTCGTCACGACCTCGTTCGTCTTCCCCGTCATCCGGAGCAGTGAGGCGTCGAACGTGCCTCCGCCGAGGTCGTAGACGACGAGGTGCTCTCGCTTCGGGTCGAGGCGCCGGTAGCGATGCGCGTACTCGAAGCCCGCCGCCGAGGGCTCGTTGAGGAGGGCCTCCACCGCGAAGCCGCCGGCCTTGAACGCTTCGAGCGTGAGAAACCGCTGGGCCGTCGTGGCGTTCGCCGGAACCGAAACGGCGGCCGTGAGCGCCTCGTCCGCCGTCAACCCCGCGTTCGAGGCTTCGACGAGCTCGCGGTGGAGCGCGGAGAAGAATCCCGAGAGGAGCGAGCCGAGAGGGAGGCGCCAGCGGCCGATCGAAAGCTCCGTCTCGGGGCCGGCCCCGTCGAGAAGCCGCTTGAGCGAGCGGATGAGGGTCCAGCCGGGCTCGTGCCGTACCGCGAAGGCGTCCCATCCGTAGCGTCTCTCGCCGGTCGCCTCCTCGACGGCGACGAGCGACGGGACGAAGTCGCCTCCCTCGAAGGACACGACGGGCGTGTTCCCGCGGTCCACGAGGGCGACGACCGTGTGCGTCGTACCGAAGTCGATGCCGATCCTCACCGCGTTAGTTTAGTTAAAATGACTTTCATGACGATCTCACGTGCTCTTGTCGCTGTTGCGTCGTGCGCCCTCGCGCTTCCGGCCTCGCTCCCCGCCCAGGCCCAGCCGAAGCCCGCGGTGGCCGCGACGATGGTCGTCTCGGCCACGAAGAGGCCCGAGGACCCGCTGGAGATCGCCGCCCCGGTCTCGGTCGTTTCGGGGGACGAGCTGCGCAGGCGCGGCGCGAAGACCGTCGCGGACGCGCTTCAGGACGTCGCGGGCCTCGACACGGGGAGCGGCTCGGACAACGGCAACCGGCTCGCGAACATCGGGGTCTGGGGCCTGAAGGAATTCGACGCGCTCCTCGTCACGGTGGACGGCGTTCCGGTGGGCGGGCCTTTCAACCCGTCGCTCGCCCAGATCTCGGTCGAGGACATCGACCGGATCGAGATCGTGAAGGGGCCGCAAGGCACGCTCTACGGCGTCTCGGCCTTCGCCGGAATGATCCAGGTCTTCACGCGGCATCCGAAGGAAGCCGGCGGGTCCCTCACGCTCGGCGGCGGTTCCTTCTCGGACAAGCACGGCAACCTCTCGTATGTGGCCGCGAGCGGCGACCAGACGATCCACCTCTTCGGCTCGATGGGACGGAGCAGAGGCTGGCAGGACGGGACGGACGCCTCATCGGACCGGCTCTCTCTCGGCTTCAGCCAGCGAACGAAAGAGGGCTCGGTCGACGTGACCGCGACCGTTCTTCGCGACACGAACTATTTCGGCTCGCCGCTTCCCGTCGACGGCGGGCAGAGAGCGCCCGGGTTCGAGATCGACCGGAACTATGCGATTGGCGGCGGACGGCTCGATCACCGCTTGTATTCGCTCTCGTCCACCGTGTCGCAGCCGCTGTCGGCGACCGTCCGCCTCGAAAACACCATGGGCCTCACGCGCGACGAGCAGATCTCCGTGCGCTCCTTCATCAACGCGGCTGACGTCACGAGCGCCACGGCGACCGGCACGTCCCTGACGCCTCTCGAGACGACGCTCTTCGACGACGCCCGAATCGTCGCCGACCTCACGGCCGCGGGTCGCCACCGCCTCGTGGCCGGAATCGCGTACACCTCGGGCAAGACGACCCTCGAGGGGACCGGCTTCGACTTCTCGCTCCTCACGGGACCGCATCCCGTGGTGCCGACTCTCGACGCGGTCCCCGTGGGCGACCACCGCTCCGCCGAGGACAGCCGGACGTTCTGGGGCTTCTACGTGAACGACGCGTGGACACCATGGAAGGCCCTGACGCTCACGTTCGGGGCCCGATACGACCGCACCTCCGAGTCTCTCGACGCGACGGTCGCCGAGGTCGGCGCGCCCGCGCCGGACATCGCGGCGGACAGCCGGACGGACGGGAAGTGGTCGGGCGGCGTCGCCGCGATGGTCCGAATCGTCGACAAGCCGCGCGCCTCCGTGCTCGACGCCTTGAACGTCTATGTCTCTCTCAAGAGCAACTTCAAGCCCGCGGCCCCGAACATCCTCGAGGCCGAGAGCGCGCGCATCCTCGAGCCGGAAAGGACCCGCTCGAGCGAGATCGGCTTCAAGACGCGGTGGGCGCGCGGCACGTTGTCTTTCGACGTCACGTTCTTCCACATGAACTTCGAGAACCTCGTCGTTTCGACGGCGGGTCCCAACGGTGGGCCATTCCTCACGAATGCCGGTGAAGAGAGGTTCCAGGGCATGGACGCCGAGCTCGGCTGGGCGCTTCCGAAGTTCGAGGGCTGGTCGCTGGCGGCGGGCTACGGCCACCACGACGCCACGTACGTGAGCTTCTCGTTCCTCACCCCCGACGGCGAGCTCCGCGTCGTGGATGGCAAGCGGCTGGAGCTCGTGCCGCGGGATCTCTGGAACGCACGCGTCTCGTATGCCCCGAAAACGGGACCCGGTCTATGGGGCGCCGTGCGGCATCAGAACATCCGGCCGCTCACGCGGAGGAACACGTTCTACACGGACTCTTTCTACGAGTGGGACGCCGGAGCGTCGTGGGAGTTCTCGTGGGGGCGCGTTTCGCTCGTCGGCCGCAACCTCGGCGACGACCGCCACTACACGTCCGACAGCGAGATCGGCGACAGCCAGTTCTACGTCGCGCCGCCGCGGCGGTTCCTGGGAGAAATCACGCTGAAGTTCTAAGGCTTTGGCTCGGGCCCGCGAGAACGCGTCATCTCGACGCCGGACGCGACGAGGCTCGCGGGTGCGATGCGTCTCATGGGAATGAATCTTAGCTCGGGCGCGTTAGGATGGACGTTCGAGAGGAGATCCAGATGCCCACCGAGCTGCCCCCGAGGTCCTTCGATTCCCCCCAGCCGATCAGCCCGTCGGCGGCCGTCGCGATTCCCACGTTCCTCGCGCGCGTCTACGCGTGGATGGCCGCGGGTCTCATGACGACGGCCCTCGCCGCTTTCCTGACCGTCTCGAACCCGGTGATCTTCAACGCCGTCTTCGGAAACCGCCTCGTGTTCTATGGCCTCCTCTTCGCCGAGCTCGGCCTCGTCGTATGGCTGTCCGGCCTCGTCGGAAAACTCTCGTCGGGCGCGGCCTCGGCCGTGTTCCTCTTCTACTCCGCCCTGAACGGCTTGACGATGGCGAGCATCTTCGCCATCTACACGGGCTCCTCCATCGCGTCGACGTTCGCGGTCGCGGGCGGCACGTTCGCGGCCATGAGCGTCTTCGGGCTCGTGACGAAGCGCTCCCTCGACGGGCTCGGCTCCTTCGCGTCCATGGGCCTCATCGGTGTTCTCCTCGCGATGGTCGTGAACTTCTTCCTGAAGTCCAGCATGCTTCAGTTCGTTGTTTCCTGTGTTGGCGTGATCGTGTTCGTCGCGCTCACCGCGTACGACACGCGGAAGCTCAAGATGATGGCGGCGACGGTCGATGCCGCATCCGAAGAGGGCCGCCGTGGTGCGATCTCCGGCGCGCTCGCGCTCTACCTGGACTTCATCAACCTGTTCCTCATGATGCTCCGGCTGGTCGGAAACAGAAGGTAAGCCCATCCCCGAGCCCGGAACGTTCGACTCGTTCCTCGCGTGGGCGGTGTCCGTCGTTGGAATCGCCACGGGCGCGGCCTATGTTCCTCAGGCCGCGCGCATCTGGCGGCGCAAGAGCTCCGAGGACGTCTCCGTGCTCACATACGCGATGTTCCTGGGCGGGCAAGTCATCTACCTCGTCTACGGAATCCGCTTCCACCAGACCCCGATCGTGATCGGTATGGCGGCGAACATCGCGGGGAGCCTCGCCGTCATCGGGGCCGCGCTCAAGTTCCGGGCGTGACGTTTCAGCTGCTTCCCCAGCCTCCTGGCTCGGCGGCGTATCTCGCCGTCGACAAACGGCCCGGAATCGCGGTGCACGGCCCGGGCGGCCTGCTCGGCGCGTTGCGCGAGGAGTTCGGAACAGACCTCGCGCTCGTCCACCGCCTCGACAAGGAGACGTCGGGCGTCCTCCTCCTCGCGCGGAACGTAGAGGCGCTTCGTGCCGCGCACGCCGCATGGCCGACGAGCGTCGTGAAGACCTACCTCGCCGTCACACGGGGCGTCCCCACTCCTCCCGAGGGGTGCGTGGATGCTCCGCTTCTCGAGCACCGCACCTCGCGGCCGGACCTCCTGAAGCGCGCCGTCAAGGCGGCCTACGGCCCTTCGCGGGCGGGACACCTCCTCTCGGGCCGCCGCGTTCTCGCGATCCAGCCCCTGCCTCCGCCCGGACGAACCGCCGTTCATCCTGCGGGCCGACAAGCCGTGACGCGCTATCGCGTACTCGAGGACCGAGGCGCCACCGCGCTCGTGGAGCTCGTGCCGGAGACGGGCCGCATGCACCAGCTCCGCATTCATCTCTTGCACCTCGGCACGCCGCTCCTCGGGGACCCCGCCTATGACCCTGGGCGCGCCGACGGCGATCCTCCCCCGCAGCTGCACGCGGCGCGCCTCGTCTGGACGGATCCTCCCGGCATGCCTCCGGACACCTCGTGGGTCTGGGAGGCGCCGCGCCCCCGCGAGGCCGTTCCTAGGCCATGATGCGGGCGTGACCGGGCCGACGCTTCCTCCCGAGACGCTCGCCGCGCTCTCCGCGCTCACGGGCGAGCGGCCGCTGGTCGTCTTCGACCTCGAGACGACGGGAGCCGACCGGCTGACGGACCGGATCGTCGAGATCGCGGCCGTGCGATTCGGCCCCGGCGGCGCCATTGCCGTGTGGGAATCCCGTGTGAACCCCGGCGTGAAGATCCCCCGGGAGTCTACGCGCGTCCACGGCATCGGGGACGCCGACGTGGCGGGCGCGCCGTCGTTCCCCGAGATCGCGGGGCAGATCCTGGAGTTCTTCGGCGACGCCGACCTCGCGGGATACAACGTGCGCTCCTTCGACATCCCTGTGCTCCTCCGTGAGTTCGCGCTCGCTAACCTCGCCTTCTCGATCGAGAGCCGCCGCGTCGTCGACATGCAGACGATTTACTTCAAGAAGGAGCCACGTGATCTCTCGGCGGCGGTCCGCTTTTTTGCCGGGCGCGAGCACGCGGGCGCGCACGCGGCGCTCACGGACGTCCTTGCGTCCGCCGAAGTACTTGCGGGCCAGCTCCGGCGCTACCCGGACCTTCCGCGCGACGTCGCGGCGCTGCACGAGATTTCGCGGCCGCCCGAGGGCCGCTTCGCCGATCCCGACAAGCGCTTCCTCTGGCGGGACGGCGAGATCGTGTTCGCCTTCAGCGAGCACCGCGGAAAGACGCTGGCCGAAGTTGCCGAGAAGCACCCGGGCTTCCTCGACTGGATGATCACGAAGAGCTTCTCCGAGGAGTCCAAGCAGATCGCGCGCGACGCCCGAAAGGGCGTCTTCCCCCGAAAGGAATGAGCGAGCCTCGGCCGCGCGGCCTCGCGAGGCGGCGGAGCCGGACGGCGCGGATCGCCCTCCTCACTCTCGGGTGGGTTCTCCTCGTGCTCGGCTTGATCGGCGGCCTTCTTCCCGTGATTCAGGGCTGGCCATTCGGCGTCGCGGGCGCCGCGATCCTCTACGTCGAGAGCCGATGGGTGCAGCGCAAGGTTCGCCGCTTCCGGCAGCGAAACCCGAAGTTCGAGCGCACCTGGCTCAAGGCGCGCGGGTGGCTGCGCGAGCGGCGGCGGAAAAAGGCAAAGGCGCAGGCCGTCCCCTGACGACCCGCGCCGTTTTCCATCAGTCCATTTGACGACGCAAGAACGTCGGAATGTCGAAGATGTCCTCGCGCGGGTCGCGCATGTTGATGAGGTTGACTCCGTAGCCGTGGTCTTCCGGAGACGGCACGTCGGGCGCGGTGCGCGCACGCTCGCGGTCCCTTTCTCCGCGATCCACCACTTGACGGGCACCGCTCGGCGTCACCGGCAGCGAGACCTCGCGGCGCGAGGCGAGCGCCGCGGGCGCGTCGAATCCCGTCGCAATGACGCTGATCTTGACCTCGTCCTTCATGTCCTTGTCCATGACGAGTCCGAAGATGACGTTTGCTTCCTCGTCGGCTGCCGCCTGGATGATCGCGCAGGCCTCGTTCACCTCGGCGAGCGTCAGATCCTCTCCCCCGGTCACGTTGATGAGGATCGCGCGGGCGCCCTGGATGGACTGCTCTTCGAGGAGCGGGTTCGAGATCGCGCGCTGCGCTGCCTCGACCGCGCGGTGCTCGCCGGACGCGGTACCCGTGCCCATGAGGGCCATACCCATGTTCTCCATGACGGTCTTCACGTCGGCGAAGTCGAGGTTCACGACGCCGGGGACGGTGATGAGGTCGCTGATGCCCTGAACAGCCTGCCGGAGGACGTCGTCCGCGATGCGGAAGGCCTCCCACGTCGTCACGTTGCGGTCCACGAACGAATAGAGGCGCTCGTTCGGGATCGTGATGAGCGTGTCGACGTACTCGCGGAGCTCGGCGATGCCGTCCTCGGCGTAGCGCAGCTTGCGCCGGCCCTCGAAGGAGAAGGGCTTCGACACGATGGCGACGACGAGCGCACCCGCCTCGGACGCGAGCCGCGCCACGACCGGGGCCGCGCCGGTGCCCGTTCCGCCGCCCATCCCGGCCGTCACGAAGACCATGTCCGAGCCCGCGAGAACCTGCGTGATCCTCTCGGCATCCTCGAGCGCGGCGTTGCGTCCGACGTCGGGGTTCGACCCCGCGCCCATGCCGCGCGACGTCGTCAGCCCGAGCTGGAGCTTCGTCGCGGCGCGATTGACGCGCAGCACCTGGAGGTCCGTGTTCGCGGCCACGAAGTCGATCCCCTTGATGCCAGCCTGGATCATCCGGTTGACGGCATTGCCACCGCCCCCGCCGACGCCCACGACCTTGATCTTCGCGGGCGGAGAAGCGTCGTCGTTCAGGGAGATGGAAAGCGACGCGCGGGGCTCGTCGTCGAAAAGGATCATCTTCTTTCCTCCATCGATATCACAGAGCGGTGGACGCGGGGAACAAGTTCTTGAGGGAGCCTTTGAGTTTGTCGAAGAAACCCGATCCGGTGCCACGCAAGCGCCTCTTCGAGGCGGCGGCGCTGCCGCGCCCGTAGAGCAGGAGGCCCGCGGCGCAGGCCCACTCCGGCGAGGCGACGACGTCCGTGAGCCCGCCGAGACCGCGGGGCACGCCCCGGCGCACGGCGACGCCAAGGACCTGTTCCGCCACGTCGAGGATGCCGTCCAGCTCGGCGCCGCCCCCCGTGAGGACGAGGCCGGCCCTCAGCTCCGAGGCCGGCACTTCCCGAACCGACTCTTCCCAAAGCAGCGTGAGGAGCTCCTCGGCGCGCGGCTGGAGGATCTCGGCGATCTCGCGCCGCTTGACCGGGTGGACGCCGCGGCCGCCCGTCAGAGGCACGTCGATCGACTCGCTCTCGTTGACGAGGGCGGCCATGGCCGCACCGTATTTGCGCTTCAGGCGCTCGGCGTCGGGCACCGGCGTCTTGAGGACGACCGCGAGGTCGTTCGTGAAGTGGTCTCCCCCAACGGGCAGGACCGACGTGTGCGCGAGCGCGCCATGTCGCCAGACGGCGATCTCGGTCGTGCCGCCTCCGATGTCCGCGAGGACGACGCCCAGCTCCTTTTCGTCGGGCGTCAGGACGGCCTCCCCGGCCGCGAGCGGCTCCAGGACCATCTCGAGCACCTCGATGCCCGCCCGATTGACGCAGTTCAACAGATTCTGCGTCGTGGCGACCGGCACCGTGACCACGTGGACGTCGGCCTCGAGCCGGCTCCCGACCATCCCGAGCGGATCGGCGACGCCGTCCTGCCCGTCCACGACGAATTCCCGAGGGAGCACGTGGAGGATCTCGAATTCCGAGGGGATCGGGACCGAGCGCGCCGCGTCGAGCGAACGCTGGATGTCCTCGCGTGTGATCTCGCGGTTCTTCGCCGCCACTGCGACGACCTGGCGGCTGTTGAACGACTTCACGGCGGGACCGGCGACGCCCACGACGGCACGCTCGATCTGGGCCCCCGCCATGATTTCGGCTTCCTCGGTCGCGCGTTTGATCGCGTCGACGGTGGCGGGTACGTCGATGATGGCGCCCTTGCGCGCCCCTTTGTGAGAGGCCGTTCCCTTTCCGATGATGTCCACGCGGCCCGTCGCGTCCTGTTCCGCGATGAGCGCGCACACTTTCGTCGATCCGATGTCCAGACTCACAAGGTACGAAGCGGGCTTGGGCATTCGGCGTCCTCTCAGGTCTTCCCGCGCCCGGAATCAGCGGGCGCTTTGAGCACGATGCGGCCCGCGAAGCGCAGGTCCGCCTCGGTCGCGGACAGGGCGTGGCGGTCGAGTTCGGGGCGAAGGGCGAGGAACGCGCGCCACAGCGGCGCGGCCTTCCCCTGTTCGGCGGCGTCGGGACCAAAGAGAAGGCGCGCCCGGGCGACGCGGTCCGTCACGGCGAACCCCTCGGGGACGAGGGCCACGTCCGAGACGCGCGCGAGAAGCGCGGGGTCTTCCGCGCGGATGGACTCGAGGAACGCGGCGCCCCGCGTGAGCGCCGCGGCGTCGGACGCGCCGGAGAGGATGACGAAATCGTCGCTCTTCGACAGGGCCCGCCCGGAATAAGGTCCGGTAAAGCCGCCGCCGCGGTCGATCGTCCACAGCTCCCCGTCCTTGTCGGCGCGCGCGACGAGCGCGACGGGTGGCCGCGCGACGACGCGCACGGCGATCGTGTCCGGCACGATGCGGCGCGCCGACGCGGCCGCGACCCACGACCTTTTCGAGAGCTCGGCCACCGGCTGCTGGAGATCGAGAAAAAGAAGCGGACGCCCGATCCAGGCATCCGTCAGCTCCTCGGTCTCGGCCCGGCGCGCCTCCGGCACGCCGTCCAGGACGACCCGGTTCACGGCGAAGCGCGGATGCACGCGAAGAACGACGATGCCCGAGAGCGCGGCCGTCGCCGCCAAGAGGACCAGGAGGGCGGGCAGGATCAGCCGGTGGCCCGGGCGCCGCCGGCTGGGGCGGACGGTGCGGGACGCGGGGGGGCGGTAAAAAGAACTCATTTGGATTTTGCTTCGGATTCGGAGGAAGACGATTTCTTAGAAGGGGGAGAGAGAAGAAAATCTTCTCCGAAATGATTGACGTCGCCCGCGCCCATCGTGAGAAGGAGGTCGCCCTCTCTCATCTCGTCTTCCAGCGCCGGTGCGATTTCCGCGCGATCCGCCAGGAAACGCGCGGCGCGATGTCCGCGCGCCGTCGCGGCGTCCGCGACCAGGGCGCCCGTCACGCCCTCCCGCGGAGCCTCCCTCGAGCCATACACCGGCGTCACGAGAAGTACGTCCGCGTTCAGGAACGCCGCCCCGAACGCCGCCGCGAAGTCCTTCGTGCGGGAATAGAGATGCGGCTGGAAGAGCGCGACGACGCGGCGGTCCGGGTACGACTGGCGCGCGGCCGCGAGCGTCGCCGCGACTTCGGTCGGGTGGTGGGCGTAGTCGTCGATGACGACGACGCCGGCGCGCTCCCCCTTCTTCTCGAAGCGCCGGATGACGCCCTTGAATTCCTCGAGGGCGCGCGCCGCGATCCCGAACGGGATCGAGAGCTCGCGCGCGATCGCGAGCGCTCCCAGCGCATTCTTCACGTTGTGGAGGCCCGGCACCTTGAGTGCGACGGGTCCCATGAACTCGCGGCCGGCGGTCGCGATGAACCGCGATCCGGAGCGCTCGAGCACGAGATCGCGCACCGTGACGTCGGCCTGGGGCGTGATTCCGAACGTGACGACGCGGCGCGGCACGAGCGGCCGGATCTCCTGCACGTTCGGGTCGTCCAGGCCGAGGATCGCGGCGCCGAAGAACGGCACGCTCCGCGCGAAGCGCGCGAACGTCTCCTGGATGTCCGCGAGGTCGCGGTACGTGTCCAGGTGCTCGAGGTCGATGTTGTTGACGAGCGCCAGCATGGGCGAGAGCGCCAGGAACGAGCGGTCGAACTCGTCGGCCTCGGCCACGAGATACTCCCCGTGCCCGAGCCGCGCCGTCCCCACCTCGCGCATCCGGCCGCCCACGATGATCGTGGGATCGAGGCCCGCCGCCATGAGGATCGCGCCCGTCATGGACGTCGTCGTGGTCTTGCCGTGCGTTCCGGCGATCGCGATGCCGCGTTTGACGCGCATGACCTCGGCGAGCATTTCCGCCCGCTTGATCACCGGGATCCCGGCGGAACGCGCGGCCGCCACCTCCGGGTTGCTCTCGTGGACGGCGCTCGAATAGACCACGACGTCCGCACCGGCGACGTTTTCGGCTCGATGGCCCTGGTGGACCTTGATGCCGAGTCCGATGAGGCGCTCGGACGTCTCGCCGAGCACGAGGTCCGAGCCCGTGACCTCGAGCCCGACGCTCTTGAGGAGCTCGGCGAGGCCGCACATGCCGATCCCGCCGATGCCGACGAAGTGGAGCCGTTTCACTCGGAGGAAATTCAAGCGGCCTCCACTTCGAAGAGAAGATCGCAAAGGCGGGAAGCCGCATCCGGCGCGGCCGCGGCCGAGCGGCGCGCGGCTTCGCCCATCGTGAGAAGCCGCAGCGGATCCCGGAGGAGACTCGACAGGGCGGACGCCAGAGATTCCTCCGTCGCCTCCGCCTCCGTGACGACGACGGCGGCGCCCTCGGACTCCAGGGCTCGCCCGTTCGCCTCCTGGTGCCCGTGCGCCGCGGCCGCAAACGGCACGAGGAGGGCGGGGCGTCCCGCTGCCGCGACCTCGGCGACCGTCATCGCGCCCGCGCGCGAAACGACGAGGTCGGCGGACGCGTACGCCGCCGCCATGTCGTCGAGGAACTCGTGGACGAACGTGCGGTCGTGAGCGATGCCCCGCTTCGCGTAGGCCGCCACGACCTCACCGGCGCGGCCCTTCCCCGCCTGGTGGACGACGTCGAACGCGATTCCACCCGCGGCGACACGCAGAAGCGCGCCCGGCATGAGCCGATTCAGGATCTCGGCTCCCTGGCTGCCGCCGACGACGAGGATCCGGAGCCGCCGTTCCTTCGACCTCGAGACGAGAGAGGGAATCTCGAAAAACGCAGGACGGACGGGATTGCCCGTGAAGATCGCCCCCGGCAGTGCCGCCGCGCCCCGAGCAGTTCCGACCGCGACGCGGCGCGCGAGACGCGCCAGGATCCGGTTCGTGAGACCCGGGATGGCGTTCTGCTCGTGGATGAGCGTCGGAATTCTCCAGGCCCACGCCGTGGCCACGAGCGGACCGGAGGCGTAGCCACCCACGCCGACGACCGCGCGCGGCGCGTGCCTCGCGAGGAGGCGCAGGGAGTCGAGGAACGCGAAAGGGAGCGTGAAGAGACCGTCGAGACGCGCGCGCCAGCCCTTGCCGACGAGCCCTTTCGCGCGCACGAGCTCGAGAGGGAAGCCGGCCTTCGGGACGAGCGTCGTCTCGAGCCCGCGCGCCGTTCCGACGAACACGATCGACGCGCCGGGCCGGCGCCGCCGGATCTCGCCCGCGAGCGCGAGGGCCGGGAAGACGTGCCCGCCCGTTCCCCCGCCCGCGATCAGAAATCCCCTTTCGTTCAGAGTGTGCTCCGTCATGACGCGTGCTGCGAGAGGTTGAGGAGAATCCCGACCGCGAGGAGATCGGCCCAGAGCGCCGATCCGCCGTACGAGAGAAACGGAAGCGGGATTCCCTTGGTGGGAAGCAGCGCGAGCACGACGGAGATGTTGACGAGCGCCTGCACGACGATCATCACCGAGAAGCCGATGCCGAGGAGCCGGCCGAAGGAGTCCGGCGCGTTCGCGGCGGCACGCACGCCGCGCGCGAAGAGGAACCCGAAGAGCGCGAGCACCGCGACGCAGCCGAGAAGCCCCAGCTCCTCGCCCACGATCGCGTAGATGAAGTCCGTGTACGGGTACGGAAGGAAGAACAGCTTCTGCTTCCCGTGCCCGAGGCCGAGGCCCGTGGCACCCCCCGTTCCCACGGCAATGAGCGACTGGATCGCGTGAAAACCCTTGCCGAGCGGGTCCGCCTCCGGGTGCAGGAAGGCGTGAAGACGGTCCCGCCGGTACTGCGCCATCCCCACGTAGGCCGAGAGCGTGGGCACGAGGAGGAGCGCCGACACGAGGAAGTACTTGAGGGGCAGGCCGGCGAAATAGAGCATCGCGGCGGCGATCACGAAGTACGTCAGCGCGGTCCCGAAATCGGGCTCGAGGAGGACGAGGCCCGCGAAGAGGACGACGAGCCCCGCGATCGGCAGAAGGGTCCGCGTCGGGTGGGTGACCTCTCCCTCCCGCCGCGAGAGGAGCGCCGCGAGCGCGATGACGAGCCCGATCTTCGCGAACTCGGACGGCTGCACGGACTTGATGACGCCGAGGGACAGCCAGCGCCGTGCGCCGTTCACGGGAGCCCGGAGCAGGACGGCGACGAGCGCCCCGATTAGGAGAACGAGCCCGGCCGTGACGAGGCGAGGGTCGTTCAGGCGGCGGTAGTCGATCGACATCGCCAGGAACGCGAGCACGCCGCCGACGACGACGGCGACCGTCTGCTTGATCACGAAAAAGTACGCGCCCGCAGGAGCCGCCGACGTCGGCAGGTAGATCTGCATCGCGGACGCGCTGTAAATCATGAGGAGCCCCGTCAGGACGAGCAGCACGACGGAGGCGAACAGGAGGCGGTCGAACGCCAGCTTCCTCGCCATCAGCGCGTCCCCGCCGGCGCAGGCTCTTGCAGCGCCTTCACGAGCGCCTCGAAGACCTCGCCCCGATGCTCGAAGTCGCGGAACTGGTCGAACGACGCGCACGCCGGCGACAGGAGAACGGCGTCTCCCGGCGTGGCGTGGCGGGCGGCGTCCTCGAGAGCCTTCTCGAGCGTGCCCGCGACCTCGAGTGCGACGCCCGGCAGACCTCCGAGCGCCTTGGCGATGCCGGGCGCCGCCTTCCCGATCGCGAGAATGCGCCTCGCTTTCCGGGACGCCAGGGGCGCGAGCCGCGCGAAGTCGTCCCCCTTGTCCTTCCCGCCGAGGATGAGGTGGACCTTCCCGTCCGGGAACCCCTCGAGGCTCTTCAACGTGGCGTCCACGTTCGTCCCCTTCGAGTCGTTCCAGTAGCCGACGCCGTTCACCGTGCGCACGAGCGCCGTCCGGTGCGGGAGCCCGCGGAACGATCGCAGCGTCTCGACGGCCGTCTCGGGTGTGACGCCGAGCGGAAGGGTCGCGGCGAGCGCGGCAAGCGCGTTCTCGACGTTGTGCGCGCCCGGAAGCGCGAGGTCCGACCGTTTCGCCACGACGCGCGGGCCCTTGCCCGTCACGTCGGCGACGAAGAGGTCGTCCGCGAGCCACGCGCCCATTCCCCCGGACGACGGAGCCCCGCGCCGCGAGAAAGCGAGGCGTCGCGCCCGCGGGCGAATCCGCGCGACGAGGGGGTCGTCCGCATTCAGGACTGCGACCTGCGCGTCGCGCTGGTTCTCGAAGATCCGCGCCTTGGCGGCACCGTAGTCGTCCATCGAGCGGTACCGGTCGAGATGATCGGGCGTCAAATTGAGATGGACGGCCACGTCGGGCGCGAAACGCCGGATCCCTTCGAGCTGGAAGGAGGACAGCTCGACGACCCACGTGCGCGGCGCCGTGCCGTTTCCGTTCGCGCCTTCTTTCGTCGCGAAGTGGATCCAGGGCGTCCCGAAGTTTCCGCAGGCGACGGCCGCGTGGCCGGCACCCCGGAGGAGCGCCGCCGCGAGGGCCGTCGTCGTCGATTTTCCGTTCGTGCCGGTCACGCCGACAGCGACTCCCGGCAGGAGGCGCGACGCGAGCTCGATCTCCGCGACGACGGGAATCGCGCGCGCCCGCGCCGCGTCGAAAACGGGAAGCGTCAGCGGGATGCCGGGCGACACGACGACGAGGTCGACGCCGTCGAGGAGCGCATCGGGATGCCCGCCGAGGACGTACCGCACGCCCGGACGCTCGGCGAGCCCCGTGAGGTCCGGCTTCGCGTCCGTGCCGACGACTTCCACGCCGCGCTCCTGGAGCGCCGCCACGGCGGCGCGGCCCGAGCGCGCGAGCCCGAAGACCGCCGCGGAGCGGATCTCGGGAAGGTCGGGGCCCAGGGACAGCGTCATCGGAGCTTCAACGTCGAAAGCGCAAAGAGCGCGAAAAGGATCGCGACGATCCAGAAACGGATGATGACCTTCGATTCCGGCCAACCGGCGAGCTCGAAGTGGTGATGGAGGGGCGCCATCCGGAAGATGCGCTTGCCGCGCAGCTTGAAGGAGCCCACCTGCAGGATCACGGAGACGGCCTCGACGACGAAGAGGCCGCCCACGAGGACGAGCAGGATCTCCTGCTTGATGAGGACGGCGACGGTCCCGAGCGCCGCGCCGAGGGCGAGCGAACCCGTATCCCCCATGAAGACTTCGGCCGGATGGCTGTTGAACCAGAGAAAGCCGAGCGACGCGCCCACGATGGCGGCGCAAAACACGGCGAGCTCCCCCGTTCCCGGAACGTAGGGCACGAGGAGGTAATTTGCGGTTTTCGCGTTGCCGGCGATGTACGCGAGGATCGCGAACGTTCCCGAGGCGACCAGCGTGGCTCCGATCGCGAGACCGTCGAGGCCGTCCGTGAGGTTGACGGCGTTCGACGAGCCGACGACGACGATCGCGGCGAAGAGGATGTAGAAGATCCCGAGCTCCGGATGGACGTTCTTGAGGAACGGCAGCGTGATGCGCGTCGCGTCCGCGCGCCCCTCGAACAGCTTCACCGACGCCCAGGCGACGCCGAGCCCGATTGCGGTCTGCAGGACGAGCTTCTGGCGCCCCGAGAGGCCGCGGTTGTTCTGGCGCGACACTTTTCGCCAGTCGTCCCCGATGCCGATGAGCATCGCGAGAACGGTCGCCGCGAGGGCGACCCACACGTAGCGGTTGGAGAGATCGGCGAACACGAGGGTCGGGACGAGGATCGCGAGGTTGATGAGGACGCCGCCCATCGTGGGCGTTCCGGCCTTCACGAGATGGCCTTTCGGCCCCTCCTCGCGAATCGACTGGCCGATCTGGCGGGCGCGCAGCCAGCGGATGAGCGCCGGGCCGAGAAAGATCGAAAGGAGGAGCGCCATCAACGCCGCGTTCGCCGCGCGAAACGTGATGTAACGGAACACGTTGAGGAGCGGGAATCGGCTGTGCAAAGGGTAGAGCAGCCAGAGGATCATCGTGCCGCTCCCCTGCGTTCCTCGAGCAGCGCTTTCGCCACGAGCCGGTCGTCAAAGGGCAGCTCGCGGTCGCCCACGACCTGACACGTCTCGTGCCCCTTCCCCGCGACGAGGACGACGTCTCCCGACCGCGCGAGAGAGAAGGCCTCGGCGAGCGCCTCGCGGCGGTCCACGAAGTAGCGCGCGGACTTCCCCGCCGCCTCCACGCCGGCGCGCACGTCCCGAAGGATCGCCTCGGGATCCTCGGAGCGCGGGTTGTCGGAGGTGACGACGACCTCGTCGGCGAGGAGAGCCGCGATGCGGCCCATCTCGGGGCGCTTGCCCTTGTCGCGGTCGCCACCGCATCCGAAAACGGCGATCACGCGGCCGCCGCGCGCCGCGGCGAGGGTGCGCACCGTCTGGAGCGCGCCCTCGAGAGCGGCCGGCTTGTGCGCGTAGTCGACGAGGACCGTCAGGCCGAGCGCGTTCGGCACGGCTTCGAGGCGGCCCGGGACGCTCGCGACGGCGCCCAGCCCTGCCGAGATCTCTCGAGGCGAAAGCCCGAGAGCAAGGCCGGCAGCCGCCGCGGCGAGCAGGTTCTCGGCGTTCGGGCGGCCGAGAAGAGGGGAATTTATGCTGAAGAGAAGACTTTCTTTGAAGGTGAATGTGCCAGCCACTTTGACCTCGAGGCGCGTCCCCGCGATCCCCAGCGTCGCGCGCCCGACGACGAGCGACGAGAGGCCCTTCCCCTCTTCCCCTTCAAAGAAATATTCCTGTTTTTTCTTCTCTGTCTTCTCTTCACCTTCCAAGCAAAAACCAACGACCCGATTTGCTTCGAGTCTGCTCGCGAGCTTCATCCCGTACGCGTCCCCAAGATTGACGACCGCTTTGCCGTTCTTCTTGAGCAAGCCGAAGAGCCGCGCCTTCGCCTCGAAGTAGTCGTCCATGTCGCGATGGAAATCGAGATGCTCGTGTGAGAGGTTCAGAAACACCGCGACGTCGAACGCGCAGCCCGCGAGACGCTCCAGGACGAGCGCGTGCGAAGAGCACTCGATGATCGCGGCTGTGCCGCCGTCCGCAACCAGGGCCTGAAGCATGGGCTGAAGATCCGTGGCTTCCGGGGTCGTGTGGGGGGACGCGATCGCCGCCGCGTCGCCGCCCGCGCCCCGGTAGACGATCGTGCCGAAGAAACCGCGCTTCGGGTGACGCCCCGCGAGAAGTCCCTCGAGAAGGTACGTCGTCGTCGTCTTGCCGCTCGTGCCGGTCACACCCGCCATCACGAGCCTTTCCGACGGCCTTCCGGCGAGGAGCGCCGCCACGAGACCTGCCGAGCGCCGGGGGTTCTCGACCTCGAGATACGGCACGGAGGCGGTCGCCGGCGCGGGCGCAAGTCCGAGCGCTGCCACGGCGCCTCGCCGCACGGCATCGGCGATGAAGTGACGGCCGTCCGCCTTCAAGCCGGGAAGCGCGGCGAAGAGCGTTCCCGGAGTTGCCGCACGCGAGTCGTGCGTGACCGAGAGGACCTCGGGGTCCCCCGGAGGTCCCGCGCGATGGTGCGGAACGTCCGCCGTGAGCGCGGAGAGCCTCATGGCGTATCTCCCGCCGCGGGCGCGAGCACGAGCGCACAGCTTCCGCCCCGCTCGGCGGCAGCGCCCGCGGGCGGTTCCTGGGACACGACGAACCCGGTTCCCGAAACGTGTGCCGCAAGTCCGCGTGCCGCGAGGAGCCTGACCGCGTCGCGCGCGCTCCGGCCGGAAACATCCGGCACGCGATCCTCAGCCTCGCCCGCGCGTTCCGGACGGTTCGACATGGGCACGACGTCGTCGGCATGGAGGCGGGCGCTCAGCGCGGCAGCCGCGGCCCCTCCGGCGAGATCGGCCGTGAGGATCGAGGGACGCGCCGCCCCGACCGGAGCCGCGGGCTCACGCAGGATGCGAAGCGTGTCCGCGCCGATCGCGGCGAATACGGGCGCCGCGACTTCGCCGCCGTACGTCCTTCCCTTCGGCTCGTCCACCACGACGGCGATCACCACGCGGGGATGGTCGGCTGGAGTGAACCCGATGAAGGACGCCACGTACTTCTCCCGGGAGTAGCCACCACCCGGCATCGCTTTCTGCGCCGTACCGGTCTTGCCGGCTGCGGTGTAACCCGGAATCGCGGCCGCTTTCCCCGTTCCCATCTCGACGACCCTCTGGAGGAGGACCCGCATCACGCGTGCCGTTTCCGCGCTCATGAGGCGCCGCGGCGCTGGGCCCTCGATGCTCCGTTCCGGCGCACCTGGGATCTGAATCGCATGAACCATGTGCACTGCGGGAAGCACGCCGCCGTTCGCGATCGCCGCGTACGCCCGCGCCATCTGCAGGACCGTGACACCAATTTCCTGGCCGAACGCCATCGTCGGTAGCGTCAGAGAGCTCCATCCGGCCTTGTCCTGGAGGATGCCCGCGGTCTCACCTTCGAGCTCGACGCCCGTCTTCTGGCCGAATCCGAAGTCCCTGACCGACTTGTAGAACGGGGCCCGGCCGATCGTCATGGCGACGTGGGCGATTCCGATATTCGAGGAGTGCGCGAGGATGTCCCCGATCGTGAGCGCGCTCCAACCCTTGCCTCCGTGCTCGTGAATCGTGCTGGATCCGATCGTGAGCGTGCCGCCGCCACAGTCGATCGGGTCGTCGAGAGAGATCGTGCCCGACTCGAGCGCGGTCGCGGCGGCCACGATCTTGAACGTCGATCCCGGTTCGTAGGCGTCCGCGAGCGGCCGGCAGCGCCGCGCATCGGCGTCCACCTCCGAGAACCGGTTCGGGTCGAACGTGGGATACGAGGCGAGCGCGAGGATCGCTCCCGTCGCCGGATCGAGAACCACCGCCGAGGCCCCCTTCGCGTGCGATTCGGCGACGACCTTCGCGAGCTCGCGTTCGGCCGTGTGCTGGATGGCGGTCTGGAGCGTGAGGGTGAGCGACGCTCCCTCGTTGCCCTCGGCCGGAGCGTCGCCGCCGCCACGCGCCCGCGCCGAGTACGGGCGCTGCGCCGCGTCTTTAAGAAGCGTGACGAGGGCCGGCTTGCCGCGGACGTCGGCGTCGAAGCGATATTCGAGCCCCGCGAGCCCCTGGTTGTCGGTGCCGACGTAGCCGAGAACCGCCGCCGCGAGCACGCCCTCGGGATAGCGCCGGGCCGATTCCGCGACGAGCTGGATCCCGGGGAGTCGCTTTTCGGCGATGAGGGTCTTGACGCGCGCGGCCACTCCGTCGCTCACGCGCCTGGCGATCCAGATGAAGTCGCGGTCCGGACTCTCGAGCTTCCGGGCGAGCTCTTTGGCCGAATGCTTGAGCAGGGGCGCGAGGAGGGCGGCCTCCTTGTCGGCGTCGGCGACGTCCGACGGAATCGCGAACACGGACTCGGCGCGGGCGTTGATCGCGAGGTAGGTGCCGTCGGCGGCCTTGATGACGCCGCGCCGCGGGGCGAGCTCGACGGTGCGCTCCTGCTGTCTGGCGGCACGGCGCGTGAACTCGTCCTTCCGGAGGACCTGCAGGTCGACGAGACGCACAAGGAGAACGAGAATCCACAGCCCGACACCCGCGAGCATGACGAGAGCGCGGCGGTCCGGGCTCGGGGCGACGCTCAAGGCACGGCCTTGCCGGGTGCGGGCGCGGACGGAAGCGGAGAGACAGGAGACACGAGCGCCGTGTCCTTCACGAGGATGACCTGGTCGAGGGTGGGGGGCACGAGGCCCAGCGTGCCTCGCGCGATGGGCTCCACTCGCGCGAGCGCCGCGGCCTGGGCGCGGTCCATCTCGAGACGGTGCTTCCTCTCGAGCAGCGCGTCACGGTTCTTCGAGACGCCGGCGAGCTGGTATCCGAGGCCGACGGTTTCAAGATTCGCCCAGATCGCAAGGAACAGGACCACCGCCGGCGGCACCGCGGCCAGAACGAGGGCGAGGAGCTCACGCGTCCGCCTGCGGTCGCGCTCACGCACGAGATAGAGATTTTCGACCGGGCGGCGGACCGCGTACGCCATGGGCGGAATTCCTACCGTTGGGGCGTGCCCGGACCGGCGCCGTCCTCGGCGACGCGCTCGAGGACGCGCATCCGCGCCGAGCGCGCGCGGGGGTTTTCGCCGAGCTCGGCGAGCGTGGGGCGAAGCGACTTGCGCGTGACGAGCGCCATGACGCGGCGCCGCGAGCACACGCATACGGGGAACGACGGCGGGCACGAGCAACCCGCCGTGTGGCGGAGGAACGTGTGCTTGACGATGCGATCCTCGAGCGAGTGGTACGACAGGACGGAGAGACGCGCGCCGAGCGCCAGACGCTCGACCGCGTCGTCGAGGAAGCGCTCGAGCTCGACGAGCTCGCGGTTCGTCGCGATGCGCAGAGCCTGGAAAACGCGGGTCGCGGGGTCCTTGTGCATCGGGCGCTTCGGCCTCAGAACCTTCAGCACGAGGTTTCTCATCTCGCCGGTCGTCCGGATGGGCGCCGTGTTCCGAGCCTCTACGACCTTTCGAGCGATCGGTCCCGCCATGCGCTCCTCCCCCCACTCGCGGAAGATCCGCGTCAACTCTTCGCGTGAGGCCGTCGCCACGAGGTCGGCGGCCGAAGGTCCCGAAGCGCCCATGCGCATGTCCAGCGGACCTTCCTTCATGAACGAAAACCCCCGCTCCGGGAGGTCCAGCTGCATCGAGGAGACCCCGAGGTCCGCGAGGATGCCGTCCACGCGCGGCAGGTCGAGACCATCGAGATGGGCCGCGAGATCCTCGTGCCGCCCCTCGACCGTGACGAGCCGGTCGCCGAACGAGGCGAGCCGCTCGCGGGCGATCCGGAGCGCCTCGGGGTCGCGGTCGATCCCGACGACGCGCGTCTCCGGAGAGGCCTCGAGAAGAGCCCGCGCGTGTCCGCCGAGGCCGAGCGTCGCGTCGACATAGATCCCGCCCCGCTCCGGCCGGAGCGCCGCGACGACCTCCCGAAGGAGGACGGGGACGTGAACCGCGCCGGCTTCGGGCATAGCGCGTCAGACGAGATGGCGTGCGAGTTCGTCGTAGTCCTCATCCGTGATCACGGCCGTGCGGAGGTTCTTGAGATGTTTCGTGCGGTCGACGAGCTTCAGGTGGTCGGTCTGTCCGAGCACGAGGGCGCCTCCCTCGATCCCCGAGACCTCGCGCAGGAGCGAGGGAACGAGGAGGCGGCCCTGCGCGTCAATGCGTGCCACCTGCCCATAGGTGTTGAGGCGCTCCTGAAACTTCGCTTTCGCGCGGTGGATCGCCGGCATCGCGGCCAGCTTTTCCTCCAGCGCGTTCCAGACCGGCATCGGAAAGACCAGAACATCGACACCGGAAATGGACGTCAGGAAGAATTCGGGCCCGAACGTGTCCTCGATCGGCGCGCGAAAAACGGAAGGGACCTTGAAGCGGCCCTTCTCATCCACCGTTGTTTCCGCGCTGCCCCGAAGGCGGTCCATACTCTTCCCCTGGAAAAGAAGTTCGCGGGCGGCGTCGCGGAAATCCCCCGGTTACCCGGGCAACCCACAAGACGCCACTGTTGACCACTTATTTCCACGGCGAGTATCCGGCTCGAATCGGGCTGGCGTCAAGCGAAATCCCTCAGGCGGAGCACGTTGCGGACCCGCCACTGCCCCGGTGTACCCTCGGGGCGGTGACGGACTCTTCCCCTCTCAGTGGTGTTCGCCTCGTCTCCGAAGCCGGGTCGTTCGGTGCGCTCCTCACCGCGCTCGACGAGAGCGTCGGCGCCGACGTCGCGCTCGACACGGAGGCGGACTCTTTTCATCACTACTTCGAGAAGGTGTGCCTCCTACAGCTCTCGTGGGACGGAAGGGCCCACCTCGTGGACCCGCTGCAGTCACTCGACGTCGGTGCCCTCCTCGCGCGGCTCGCGCCGCGCCGGCTTCTCATGCACGGGGCGGACTACGACCTGAGGCTCCTCTTTCGCGGATACGGCTTTCGCGCGACGTCGCTCTTCGATACGATGTTCGCGGCCCAGCTTCTCGGCGAGAAGGAGATCGGCCTCGCGGCGCTCCTTCAGGCGCGCGTCGGCGTGACGCTCGACAAGGCGCATCAGCGAGCCGACTGGAGCGAGCGGCCGCTCACGCCTCCACTCGTCGCTTACGCGGCGGCCGACGTCCTCCACCTCGCGGCGCTCGTCGAGTCGATGGCGCGGGACCTCGAAGCGAAGGGCCGCCTCGCGTGGCACGCCGAGGAGTGCGCGCGCCTCGCCGCCGCGACTTTCCCGCAGGGACGCGACGCGGATCCCGAGAACGACTGGCGGATCAAGGGCTCGAACGGCCTGACGGACAAGGAGCGCGCCTTCGCGCGCGCTCTCTGGGAGGCGCGCGACGCCCGCGCCCGCGCCCTCGACCGCCCCCCGTTCCGCGTTCTCACGAACGAGCGGCTGCTTCTCGCCGCGAAGCCGGCCGCCGCAGGCGAGAAGGATCTTTCGAAGCTCTTCCCGGGCCCCCGCCCGCTGCCCGACGCCTTCGCCCGCGCGCTGCGCGAGGCCCTGGAGGGCGCCGCCGCCCTTCCGCCGTCCGAATGGCCGCGGGTCCGCCGCGGCGAACGTGTCGAGTCCGACCCCGCGCTCGAACGCGACGTTGAGGCCCTGAAGAAGTCCCGGGACGCGAAGGCCACCGCGCTCGGCCTCGATCCAGGAGTCCTCGCCTCCCGCGCGGTCCTCACGACGGCGGCGAAGACGCGCCGCGCGAATGGACGCCTGACGGCTGACCTCCTCGTCACCGAGGGCGGGCTCTCGCGCTGGCGCGCCGAGCTCCTCGCGGTCTGACGCGCCGGCCTAGAACCTCGCGATGAGGCCGCCGTAGGCGTCGCCCTGGTTGAGGTAGTTCGTGTCGTAGTAGTTGTAGCACCCGTAGACCGGGTCGCAGGACGCGGACGCGCCGCTCGCCGAGTTGATGTAGACGGGCAGCCAGCGCGCGCCGAGGCGGAGTCCGAAGTGGTCGCCAAGGTAGTACTTGATCCCGCCGCCGATGCTCGCCGAGAAGCGCGAGAGCGTCGAGAGCTCGGGCGAAGGCGTCAGGATCGTGACCCCGAACAGGACGTCGAAGTAGAGGCGGGCTTTGTTGCTCGGGTCGCCCGACATCCACATCCCGCCGAGTTGGATCGTGTCGACGTTCAAGTGGGAGAGTTTCTCGTCGTTCCCGATCCCGGCCGCCGTGAACTTCGCTGTGAGATTCGTGTTCTGGTGGCTCCAGAGGGCCTCGAGGGAGCCCCATGGCGTCACGGCGTATTCGACCGTCAATCCCCAGCTCAGCGAATCCTTCACGTCTACCTTCTCGATATACGCCGTGGCGGACTCCGACGTCGTGCCGCCGAAACGCCAGCCCGCGGTGGGGGTGATCTCGAAGACCGGGAGGCGCAAGGCCGTCGTCACCGGACCGGTACTGACTCCCGCGATCCCGGCGGCCTGGTCGGCCACGCCGGGACCCGCGGCCTGCGAGAAGCCCGGGGGCGGAGGGGGAGGCGTGAAGTAGGGCCGGGCCTCGGCGTTCACCTTGATGAACGCTTCGCGCTTGAGCTTGTCGAGGTACTCGGCGAGCTTCTTCTGGAACTGGGTGTCCTGCTCGCGCTTGAGGAGCCCCGCCTTCACGTCGCCGAACGGCTTGTATGAGACGGGGACCTTCTCGATGACCTTCACGAGGTGCCAGCCGAATTTCGTCCCGATCGGGTCCGACACCGTTCCCACGGCCAACGAGAACACCGCTTTGTCGATCTCGGCTGTGAGCTCGCCGCGCGCCACCGTGCCGAGATCGCCGCCCCGCGCCTTCGTGGCCCCGTCCGAATAGTCCTTCACGACGGCCTCGAATTTCGCGCCGCCCTTGACGAGGTCCGAGGCCTCTTTCGCGCGGCGCGCCGCCCGCGCGGGGTCGTCGCCGTTCGACACGAGGATCTCGGCGAGATGCGCCTTCTCGGGCACGCGCCACGTCTCCTTCTCGCGCTCGTAGATGATGCGCAGGGCGTCGTCCGACAGGTCGACCTTGCTGTTCACCTCGCGGCCGACGACGCGCTGAAGCGTTACGGTGCGGCGCAGCTGGTCGCGCAGGCGGTCGATCGTGAGGCCGGATTGCGCGAGCCCCTTCGCAAAGTCCTCGTCCGTCGTGACGTTGTTCTGCTCTTTGAGCCGCTTGATCTGGTCCTCGATCTCGGCGTCCGACGTGACGAGGTCGAGCTCCTTTGCGCGGTCCTCGAGGAGCGCCTCGTTCACGAGCTCTTCGAGGACGCTCTTTTTCATCTCCTCGCGCTTGGCCGCGTTGGGCGGGGGGCCCGACTCGCGGATGGTCTGATCGATCCGCGCGTCGAACTGGCTCTGCGTGATGATCCGCGAGTTCACGTGCACGAGGATGCTGTTGACGACCTCGCCGGCCCGAAGAGGCGCCGCGGCGAGACAGACGGTAAGAGCCGCAAAGAGAAATACTACGGAAAAGAGGACACGGGGGAGCCGAAATGACTTCACGGCACGCAGTCTAGCGAAAACCGGGCCGAACTCCCCGCCCCCCCGGCCTCAGCGCGATTCAGCGCTCTTGGCGTTCGATCCGACGTACGGGAACGGGAGATGATCCTCGACCACCGACACCGGAAAGCGCAGGCGGGCTCCGGCGATGGCCTCTCCGACCGCCCGTGCGCTGCGGTCCTCGGCGACCACGATCCGAAGCCCCGGAAGAGCCTCCTCGAACGTCACGTCGCGCGCATCGAGGCGCTCGTCGACGCGAAACACGTGGAAACCGTGGGGCGTCGCCAGCACGGTGCTCGTCTTTCCGGTGGAAAGGCTCCACACCGCCTTTTCGAACTCGCGGGGCAGGTCGAGGCGTCCGAGGAGGCCCAGCGAGCCACCAGACGCCGCGTTGGGCGCGACGCTCGAGGCGCGCGACACGTCTCCCCAGCTCTCGCCCATGGCGAGGCGTTTCACCGAGGCGTCGGCATCCTCCCGCGTGCGGAACATGAGCTGCGACACGCGCACGAGGGCGGGCCTCCTGTAGCGCGCGGGATGGGCGTCGTACTCCCTCCTGAAGTCTGCGTCCTCGAGCGTTTCGAGCCCGGCGACACGATTCAGGAACGCGCGGCGCTTCTCCCGGAGAGTCGTGCCGGGAACCTTCGGCTCGGCGGCTTCCACGGCTCGCGCGAGAAGCACCTCGTCGAGGTACTGGTCGAGAAGGCTCGAGAGAACGCGCGGCGAGATGTTCTTCGAGTCTTCGCTCGTCGCCGTCTTCACCCATGCCATGAATGCGTTCAGGGTGACCGGCCGATCGCCCGCCATCGCGATCGTTTCCGGCCGCGACAGCGCGGGTGGGCCGCTCTTCGGCGCGCAGCCCTCCGAAACGAGGGCCGCGGCGGCCGCCGCAACGAGAGCCACGAGAGCAAATGAAGGCCCGGTGCGCCTCATGCCGATCCCACGAGGAACGAGCCCGGCGCGCCGGGCAGCGCCGCGAGAACCCTTGGGTGCGCAAGGTCGAGGAGGACGCGCGCCACGCGCTCCGAGACCCCTTGCCCGTCGGCTCCGAGTCCGGCGAACGCCCTCGGAATCCGGAAGGCGTCCGGGCCCGACGCGAAGAGATCGCCCCCTTTCAGCGCCGCGACGACCCGTTCCGGATCGAGACCGTGTTCTTTCTCGAGCGTCGCGGCCAGCTCGTCGCCGCGCCGTTGAACGGCCTTGACGCCAAGAGTGCGCGCGAGGAGCCGGAGCCGCGCGATCTCGAGAAGCCTCTCGAAGGCCGGGGGCGGCGTGCCGTACCGGTCGGCGGCCGTCGCCGCTTCGCGGAGGAGCGTTTCCGCGTCGGAGGCGGCCGCGATCTTCTTGTAGAGCGCCATGCGGAGGCTCTCCTCCGGGATCCACGCGGACGGAAGGGCAAGGGGGATGCCGAGCTGAAGCGTCACGTCGCGCGTCTCGGGCACCGGCTCACCCTTGATCGCGGCCATCGCCTCCTCGAGCAGATTCACATAGGTTTCGAACCCGACGGATTCGATGTGGCCCGACTGCTCGCCGCCGAGAAGGTTTCCGGCGCCCCGGATCTCCAGGTCCTTTGCCGCGATGCGAAAGCCCGCGCCGAGATCCGAGAACTCCTGGATCGCCCGGAGGCGCCGGCGCGCGTCGTCCGACAGCGGCATGCCGGGCGGCACCAACAGCCAGCAGGAGGCGGCCTTGTCACTCCGGCCAACGCGCCCGCGCAGCTGATAGAGCTGCGAGAGGCCGTACAGGTCCGCGCGGTCGATGAGCATCGTGTTCGCGGATGGGATGTCGAGTCCGTTCTCGACGATCGTCGTCGCGAGGAGGACGTCGGCCGCGCGCGTCACGAACGCGCGCATCGCGCGCTCGAGCTCGCCTTCCGACATCTGCCCGTGCGCCGTCACGACGCGGACGTCCGGAACGAGGGACGCCAGCTTCTCGCGCCAGAAACCCAGCGAGTCGATGCGGTTGTGGACGACGAATACCTGCCCGCCGCGGTCCACCTCGGCGCGGATCGCGTCGCGGATGACGTCGTCGTTCACGGGCACGACGTGCGTCGCGATCGCAAGCCGGTCCTTCGGAGGCGTCTCGATGACGGAGAGGTCGCGGATGCCGGCAAGAGAGAGGTGGAGCGACCGGGGGATCGGCGTCGCCGACATCGAGAGGACGTCGACCGACGCGCGCCATCCCTTGATGCGCTCTTTCTGCGCGACACCGAAGCGTTGCTCCTCGTCTACCACGAGGAGGCCGAGGTCCTTGAACGCGACGTCCTTGCTGAGCAGGCGGTGCGTTCCCACGACGACATCGAGCGTTCCCTCGGCGAGGCGCCGGAGCAGCTCCTTCTGGTCGTCCTTTCCGCGGAAGCGCGACAGGATGTCGATGGAGACGGGAAATGCCGCGAACCTCCGCTTCAACGTCCGGAAATGCTGGTCCGCGAGAATCGTCGTCGGCGCGAGGAGGGCGGCCTGCTTGCCGTCCAGCACGCACTTGAACATCGCGCGCATCCCGACCTCGGTCTTCCCGTAACCGACGTCGCCGCACAGGAGCCGGTCCATCGGCTTGTCGGACTCCATGTCCCGTTTCACGTCCCGGATGGCAGCAGCCTGGTCAGGCGTCTCTGTGTACTCGAACGCTTCCTCGAACTCTTTCTGCCACGGCGAGTCCTTCGAGAACGCGTGGCCCGGTGCGGCCGCGCGCCTGGCGTAGAGCTTCAGGAGCTGGTCGGCGATGTCCTTGACGGCCTTCCGCACCGACGATTTCCGCCTCTCCCAGCCGAGGCCGCCCAGCTTGTCGAGCGCGGGCAGAGCTCCTTCCCCCGCCGACGCGTATTTCTGGATCAGGTCCAGCCGTTCGACGGGCACCAGCAGCTTCGCGTCTCCCGCGTAGCGGAGGTCCACCATCTCGCGCACGAGGCCCGCGTCCTCGATGCGCGCGAGGCCCGCGAACATCCCGAGGCCGTAGTCGCGATGTACGACAACGTCCCCGACCCTGAGGTCGCGGAGGTCCGACAGGAACGCCTCCGACGCGGACCTCCGGCGCGGCGCCGAGGAGCGGGGCTCGCCGAAGAGGTCCGTCGCCGTCAGGAGCAGAACCCCCGCAGGCCGGAAGAGGAACCCCGAGCGCGGTCCACCCGAGACGACGCGGCACGCGCCTGGGGCGAGAGGCGACACGGCGTCCCCGGACGTTCCCTGGTGTTTGATCTCGTATTCGTTGAGGAGTCGCTCTACGTGCTCCCGCTCGCCCTTCGTCGCTGCGGCGAGGAGAACCGCGAGGCCGTCCTTCCGCGCGCGTCCAACCTCCTTCACGACGTCCGGGAGCCGGTCCTCGAAGGACAGGACCGATTCCGCCCCGATCGCGATCGTGTCGCCGGCCGGGACCGCCGGGGCGAAGACGACGAGCGCGCGCCCGACGAGCTCTTCCGTCAGGCGGTCCACATCGCCCGCGAGGCGCGCCGGATCGGGTACGACACGGCCGGCCTTGCGGGCCTTCTCGTAGTCGAGGCGCAGAACGTCGGCCGCCCGGACGAGCTCCGCGGCGACGGCGTCGGCATCGTCGACGGCGAGGATGAAGCTGCCCGCGTAGTCGAGGACGTGGGACTCCGCGCCGAGAAGGAGCGGCAGCAGCTCCTCGAGGCCGTCGTTCCGGCGAGCGAGCGAGAGGTCACGCGGCACCGGCGGATCGTCGTCCGCCGTGCGGCAGTCCGCGAGGACGCGCAGCGCCGCCTCGCGCATCGGACGCGTGTCGGGCGAGAGCGCCATGGGCGGGAGCGACACCATGGAAAGCGCGCCCGTCGAGCGCTGCGTATCCGGGTCGAAGGAGCGGATCGACGCGATCGCGTTCAGATCGAACTCCACACGTACTGGCTCGGCGAGATGGGGCGGGAAGACATCGAGGAGGCCGCCGCGCACCGCGAGGTCGCCGGTCTCCGTCACGAGGTCCGCGCGCGCGTACCCCTCGTCGAGAAGAGCCTCGGCGATGCGAGCGGGAAGAATGTCGTCGCCCACGGTGAGAGTGCGCGTGCGCCTCCGGAATTCGTCCGCTGGCGGCAGGCGCCTGAGAAGCGCTCGGGCGGGGACGACCAGCACCTCCACCGAGCCCACCGCGAGGCGCGCGAGCGTCCCGAATTCCTCGCGCCGGACCTTGAGGGACGGTGCGATCTGCTGATAGGGCGACAGTGCCGGCGCGGGAAAGAACGCGACGCGCTCTTCGCCGAGAACGCTCGCCGCGTCACGCGCGAAGGCGGACGCGTCGCGCTCGTGGGCGAACACCACGGTCCATTTCAACCCGAGCGGCGCGCCGACGGCCTCGAGGAGGTAGGGCAGCAGGCCCGGGGGCGCCCCGGACAGGGACACGCTTCCCACCGACGTCCCGAGGATCCCCGCCTCGATCCGCCCGGAAAGGCGCTGCACCGCGGGCGCGGCGGCAAGCGTCTCGAGAAGCGGATCCCTCCGCCGCGTCACCCGGCGGATTATGGCCGTGCCGGCCCTAGTGCGCCTTGATTATTGTGACGTTTGGGCTCTGGCGTCAGTTTGACGTTGGAGGCGCGTGCTTGAAGTCGAACCGGGGTGTCTGGCTCTCTGTTCTCCTGCTGAATCTCCTGGCCGCGCCGGCCCCCCTCCGGGCGCAGGCTTCGTCGCGCAACGACGAAGTCGAGACATGTCTCGGCTGCCACGGAGACAAGGACGCGTCGTTCAAGCTCCCGAGCGGCGAGACGCAGTCGCTCTTCGTGCCGCGGGACGTCTTCGAGAAGTCCGTCCACGGCACCCGCCAGGGCTGCATCGGCTGCCATCCCGGTCAGGCCGAAGTCCCGCATCCCGAGTCGAAGGCGAAAGACAAGGCGGCTTTCTCAGCAGGCTTCAAGGACCTCTGCAAGACCTGCCATTTCGAGAACTACACGAAGGCCCTCGACGGCGTGCACTACAAGATCCTCGCCGCGGGGGGCAGCGCGCCCTTCTGCGTGGACTGCCACGGCGCGCATGACATTTCGCGCCCGAAGGTGCCGCGCACGAAGGTCTCGGAAACGTGCGGCGCCTGCCATTCCGACACGGCCGACACGTACGCAAAGAGCGTTCACGGGCTGGCTCTCGCCGCAGGCAACCAGGACGTGCCCGTCTGCACCGACTGCCACCGCGCGCACGACATCGTAGACCCGCGCACGAAAGACTGGCGCCTCACGACGATCGACCTTTGCGCGAAGTGTCATACGAACAAGACGCTGATGGCCAAGTACGGGCTCTCGACGAACGTCGTCGCGTCCTACCTCTCGGACTTTCACGGCATGAGCGCGAAGCTCGCGACGTCGGGCGAGAAGCCGAAGACCGTCACGGCGCTCTGCATCGACTGCCACGGCACCCACGACATCACGAAAGCCCGGGACGGCAACTCGCAGGTCCTGAAGGCGAACCTCCAGAAGACCTGCGCAAAGTGCCACGCCGGCGCTACGCAGAACTTCCCGGCCGCGTGGCTCTCGCATTACGAGCCGAGCCTGAAGAGGGCGCCCCTCGTCTGGGCCGTCGGCGTCTTCTACAAGATCTTCATTCCCTTCATCATCGGAGGCCTCTGCCTGCAGATCCTCCTCCACCTCTGGCGCGTGCTGGTGAACAGATGACCGGATACGCGATCCGTTTCACGAAGAGGCAGCGCGCGGAGCACTTCATCGTGATGACGACCTTCATCCTGCTCGCCGTTACGGGGTTTCCCCAGAAGTTCTTCGAGACCGGCTGGGCGCGCGGCATCGTGAACCTCATTGGAGGGCTCGATCACCTCCGTTTCGTCCACCGCGTCTCGGGAATCCTCTTCTCTCTCTTCACGCTGTGGCACATCAGCGTGAGCGTGATCCTGTCGCTCCAGCGACGGATGAAGCTCACGATGCTGCCGAACCGCAAGGACTTCAACGACGCGGTCCAGCAGCTTCGCTACGACCTCGGCATCGTCGAATCGCAGCCCGCCTTCGATCGCTTCGACTATCGGCAGAAGTTCGAGTACTGGGGCCTCGTGCTCGGCGGCCTCGTCATGATCTCGACAGGTCTCGTCCTCTACTTCCCGATGCTCGTGACGCGCTTCCTGCCCGGCGAGCTGATCCCCATGTCGAAGGTCGCGCACAGTAACGAAGGCTTGATGGCGTTCCTCGTCGTCATCACCTGGCACATCTACAACGCCCACCTGGCGCCCGGAATCTTCCCGTACGACTCGAGCATCTTCACGGGAAGGATCAGCAAGGAGCGGCTCCGGCACGAACACCCGCTCGAGTACGCACGCGTTTATGGCGAGCCCGCTCACGGCGAATCGGTTCACGGCGAGCCGGCGCCCGCCACGCCCCCCCTTTCGGCGCCCGAAGCTCCACCGAAACCGTGAACCCCGAAGAGCACCAACGCCTCGGGGTCCAGAATGCCCTGCAGGCTCGGGCGCTCCTGCTCGTCGGCTTCGGCATCCTCACGCCGCTCGTCGTCCTCGGGCTCCTGATTTCGAGCGCTCTCGACGACCTCTCGGAGCGGGTCGTGCGCGACCAGCAAATTCTCGCCCGCAGCGCCGTCGCGCACGCCGAAGAGATGCTCCGGGAAGACCTCGAGGGCCTCTACGGCGGCGGCGTCGAACCCGACAGCCCCGCGCGCCGCGCCGCGCTCCTCGGCACGTATCGCCGCTCACGTCTTCTCTCCAGCGTTTTTCTCCTGAGCCCGCGCGGCGAGACCCTGTGGGAGGAGCCCGCCGGCGGGCATCGCGACGACCATCTCTTCGACCTGCCGGCCGCGCGGGAGGCGGTGGCGACCGGCCGCCGCGCCGCCTCCGCCCTCACGACGCTCCCGGACGGCACGCACCGCCTCTTTCTCTTCGTTCCGCTCGTAAATCTCGAAGGGAGAACGACCGGCCTCGCCGGCGCCAGCCTGGACCCGGCGCTTCCCGCGTTCGCGGCCCTCCTGCCTGCCGCCCAAACCGGCGAAGGGCTCACGACCGACCTCGTCGACGCGGCCGGCGAGGTCGTCGCGACAACCGATGCCGCGCCTTCACACGGGCCGCCCGTCGCCCCGGCCTTCCTGCTGCCGCTCCTCAGGGACCGCCGGGCGTTTGCGGGCCGTGTCGGGGAGAACGCGATGGCCTTCGCGCCCCTCCGGCTCTTCCCCTGGGGCGTCGTCGTGCGCGAGCAAGCCGCGCACGCGTTCGCGCCCGCGATCGCATTCCGGCGGCGGATGCTCACCGTCACGCCCGTGTTCCTCGCGCTCGCCGCGCTCTTCACTTGGGGCGCGGCGCGCAGCGTGCTCCGGCCTCTTCTCGTCCTCACGCGCGCCGCCGAGCGCATCACGGCCGGCGACCTCAAGAAGCCCATCCCGCCGCTGCCCGACGACGAGGTCGGCCGGCTCGGCCGCTCCCTCGAGGCGATGCGCGCGCGCCTCGAGCGCGACGACCGGCGGGCCGAGCTGCTCAAGCGTTTCCTCAGCGCGCAGGAAGGCGAGCGCATGCGCATCGCCCGCGAGCTTCATGACGAGACATGTCAGACAATCTCGGCTATGTCCTTCCGGCTCGAGAGCGCTCTCGGCGACCTGCCCGCGGGCGAGGCGCGCGCGCGCCTCGAGGAGGTCAAGGGCCTCGCGGGACGCGCCCTCGACGATCTGCACCGGGTCATCTTCGACCTGCGTCCCTCCGTCCTCGACGACCTCGGCCTCCTCGCCGCCGTCCGGTGGTACGCCGCGCGCCATCTTGAGCCGCTCGGCATCACGGTGAAATGCGAGTTCGAGGACGTCGAGAGCCGCGTGCCGCACGAAGTCGCAACGGCCGTCTTCCGCATCGTGCAGGAGGCGCTCCTGAACGTGGCCCGGCACGCCGCGGCCGAAGACGTGCTCGTGCAGATCGCAACGAGCGAAAAGGCCCTCCTCATCGAGATCGAGGACGACGGCAGAGGATTCGACCCGAAGAGTGTCGTCGAGCTCTCCGAGACAGGGCGCGGCCTCGGCCTCCTCGGCATGCGCGAGCGCGTCGAGATCCTGGGTGGGAAGATGAGCCTCGACTCCGCGCCCGGCGAGGGAACTCACCTGGCGTTCGAAATTCCGATCCCACCGGAGGCCGCCGGTGCATAAAACCCGGGTCGTGATCGCCGACGATCACGCCCTCATGCGCGAGGGCATTCGGGCGCTGCTCGGGAAGGCCGACGACATCGAGGTCGTGGGCGAGGCCGAGGACGGCCGGCAGGCGATCGACCGCTGCAAGGAGCTCGAGCCCGACGTCCTCCTCCTCGACATCGCCATGCCGAACCTGGGCGGTCTGGAGGCCGCGCTCGAGATCCGGAAGCTCAGCCCGCGCACGAGAATCATCGTCCTCACGCAGTACGAAGACCGCGAATACGTCTCGCGCTTCCTGAAGCTCGGCGTCTCGGGCTACGTCCTGAAGAAGGCGGCAGGCGCGGAGCTCGCCTCGGCCATTCGCAGCGTCGCGCGGGGGGGCCTCGTGCTTGCGCCCGAGGTCGCGCGCGTCGCCCTCGAAGAGCGCGAGGCCGCGGCCGCGGGCATGGAGACCGTCGACACGTACGAGACGCTCACGGACCGCGAGAAGCAGGTCCTGAAGCTCGTCGCCGAAGGGCGGAGCAACAAGGAGATCGCCGAGCTCCTGGGCATCGGCGTGAAGACCGCGATGTCCCACCGCGAGCATGTGATGAGCAAGCTGGGCGTCCATGGGCGCACGGAGCTCATCCGCTTCGCGCTCCGCCACGGGATCATCCAAGCCTGAAGATACGCCCCCGGGTCAGATCAGGCCGACGGCCCGGGACGCGAGGACCGCGACGACCAGCAGCGAGATGAGGGACTGCAGCATCGTCAGGACCTTCGCCCAGCGCGAGAGGACAGGTGTGTCGGTGGGCGAGAAGGCCGTCGAGTTGTTGAATGCGATGAAGAGATAGTCGACGAACCGGGGCGTCCAGTTTTTCGGCCCCGGGCACCCGTCCATCATCTGTGGAAAGAAGAAGTCTCCCTCGGTGTGCGCGCCGCGGCCGTCCCGGGCGAACGGCCCGCCCGCATCGAGCCTCCAGTACCAGATCGCGAAGACGAGCACGTTCGCGACCCAGAGACACGTCGCGGACTTCGCGAGCTCCGTCGGCGTTTCGCTTTTCTTCGGGAGCCCCGCGATGAGGAGCGCGAGGGAGCCGACAAGGGCCAGCGTCACGACGCCGCTCATCGCGAAACCGAGCGCACGCGTGATCGAGGCGCGGCCCGCCCGATGGGCGAGCACGGTCGGAACCGCGAGAACGGCGAGAACGACGAGAACGACCCAACGCGGGCCCACGACGAGCGTCGTCGGCAGCGCGAAGTTCAGCAGGCCAAGCGCGAGGAGCGCGAAGAGGACCGGCCAGCGGGCCTCCGTCTGGATCACCCTGGGCGCTGTCATCGGAGGCATCTTATCCGGCCTCCGCGCCGTGATTTTCTCGCGCCAAAAGAAAACCGGCGCCGAAGTGATTCGGCGCCGGAAAAAAAGCGGAGAGCTTTAGAGAAAAGAGCGAGGACTAGTAGCGGCCGCGGCCGCCGCCGCCGCCGCCGTAACCACCGCCGCCGCCGCGGTTTTCCTGGGGCTTGGCCTCGTTCACCTTGAGGGCGCGACCGTCGTGGTCGCGGCCGTTCAGGGCGCCCATGGCCTTCTGGCCGTCTTCGTCGGACATCTCGACGAAGCCGAAGCCCTTCGAGGAGCCGGTGTCGCGGTCAGAGATCACGCGGGCGGATTCGATGTTGCCGAATGGCTCGAACAGGGCGCGAAGGGTCGAGTCGTTCACGGAATAGGAGAGGTTTCCAACGTACAGCTTCATGAGGATCCTTTGTTGAACATTCGTCCGAAGGACGAGTGCGGCTGGCTGATGGTAGAGAGTGGTACGGGAGAAGGTCGACGGGGACCTTTCGGCCTCGGTCCGCTCCGTCAGTACGAAAGAAAGGGCGAACGCGAGGAGTATAGCGCAATCCCCTCCTAGACGCTGCGGCGAAGCACCCGGGCGGCAATCCAGACGAGGAGCGGTGTCGTGACGGCCGCGTTGGGCACGCTGCCGCCGGGCGGCGCCGCCACCGAACGATCAGGTCGGAGTCGGCGTGGGTGTACTCGTCGGAGTGGCGGTTGGCGTATTCGTGGGGATCGCAGTCGCCGTGCCCGTCGGCGTCGAGGTTGCCGTGAAGGTCGGCGTCTGAGTCGGGGTTACCGTCCGGGTCGGCGTCGCCGTCGGGGTCACCGTCGGAGTGCTCGTCAAGGTCGGCGTCACCGTCGGAGTCGCTGTCGGGGTCACCGTCGGAGTCGTGGTCGGAGTCATCGTCGGGGTGTCCGTCGGTGTCGATGTCGGTGTCACAGTCGCGGTCACAGTTGGAGTAGCGGTCGGGGTTTCAGTTGGCGTGGACGTTGGTGTCGGCGTCACCGTCGGCGTCACCGTCGGTGTGATCGTCGGAGTTGGCGTTACGGTTGGCGTCATCGCCGACCGTGTCCGAGAAGCCCGTGCAGGCGCTGGGGTTGCTCCACGTGACCGGAGTGTGAGCCGATGGACCGATCCAGGAGAAGGCCGAAGGGGCGTTGGAGTACGTCTGAGCCCCCGCTGATCCAGCCCATCCAAGAAACGCGCAGACGACTCCAAGAGATTTTAAAAGGCCGAACCGGCATCGTTTCGACGCCCACGACGCCCCGAGTCCCGCCTCTTCCCCAGGTCGAACCAGCGCTCTCTCCCCCGCTCCGCCGTCAGTCTAACATCAAGCGGTAGAGTAACCTGCGGTGCCCCACCTGACGGCCGACGACCCGACACCTGAGCGGGATGAGCGGCCTGAAAGGTCGTGCCCGTGACCCCGCCGGATCACGTAAGCTCGGCCCGCCTTCCGAGGAGGATAGAGATGGTCAAGACTTCCAGCTCGGCGTTGATGGTCCTGGCCCTGGCGGCAGCCGCCGCTTCGCCCGCTTTCGCTCAGGGACGCCCGGACCCCGCGGCGCTCATCGCCGCGCAGAAGGACGCCATGAAGGCCTTCTCGGCGATGGACGGCGTCTGGCGCGGCCCCGCGTGGACGATCCTCCCCTCTGGCGAGAAGCACACGATCACACAGACCGAGCGCATCGGCCCATTCCTCGACGGCTCCGTGAAGGTCCTCGAGGGCCGTGGCTATGAGGCCGACGGGCGCGTCGGCTTCAACGCTTTCGGGACGATTTCCTTCAGCCCCGCGAAGAACGCCTACACGCTCCACTCCCACGCGATGGGCAACTCTGGCGACTTCGCGATCAAGCCCACGCCCGACGGCTACACGTGGGAGATCCCGGCCGGCCCCATGACGATCCGCTACACAGCCGTCATCAAAGACGGCACGCTCAAGGAAGTCGGCGACCGGCTCGAGCCCGGCAAGGAACCGGTCCGGTTCTTCGAGATGACGCTCGCGCGCATCGGCGATACGACCTGGCCCGCGGGCGGAGCCGTGCCGCAGAAGTAGGCAGCGCTCTTCGTCGGAGGGCATTCATGTTCCAGACGCATCATCCCGGCTGCGCTCCCGTGCTCTTCGCACTCCTCGCGGCGCTTGCGGCCGCGCCCGCCACACAGGCCCGCGCCGCGCTTCCACCGGGCATCGACGACGCGGCGATCGAGGCCGCCGCCGTCGCGAGCTTCCCGGAGTACTTCGAGCTTCTCTCCCTGCCGAATGTCTCGATCGACCCCGCCGACGTAAAGAGGAACGCTGCGTGGCTCGAGGCGGCATTCGGCAAGCGCGGATTCAAGACCCGCCAGCTCGAAAACAAGGGGCGGCCGCTCGTCTTCGCCGAGTACGCGGGCAGTCGCGCGCCAAAGAAGACGGTCCTCTTCTACATGCACTTCGACGGTCAGCCCGTCGTCCCCTCGCAGTGGGCGCAGAAGGATCCGTTCCAGCCCGTCGTCAAGCGCCGCGGCGCGGACCGGAAATGGGCCGAGGTCGACCGCGCCGAGCTGATGAAGCCGGGCTTCGATCCCGAGCTCCGCGTCTTCGCGCGCTCCTCCTCCGACGACAAGGGCCCGATCGTGATGTTCCTCGCGGTCTTCGACGTTCTCCGCGCGAAGAAACTCGAACCCGCGGTGAACGTGAAGGTTCTTCTCGACAGCGAGGAGGAGGTCAACTCGCCCGGCATCGCCGCCGCGGTCGCCGGAAATACGGCACTCCTCGCGGCCGACGCCGTCGTCCTCGTCGACGGCCCCGTCCACCCGTCCGGCCGCCCGACGCTCTCCTTCGGCAACCGCGGCGTGGTCACTGCGACGCTCACCGTCTACGGGCCGCGCGCGCCGCTTCACAGCGGTCATTTCGGCAACTGGGTCCCAAACCCCGCGATGCGCCTCGCGCGCCTCCTCGCGAGCATGAAGGGGGAAGACGGGCGCGTGACGGTTCCCGGCTACTACACGCGGACGCATCTGACCGATTCCGACCGGAACGTCCTCGCCCAGGGGCCCGACGACGAGGCGGCGCTCCTGAAACGCACCGGCATCGCGCAGCCGGAGAAGGTCGGTGCCTCGTACCAGGAGTCCCTCCAGTACCCGTCGCTCAACGTGCGCGGCCTCGCCTCGGCAAGCGTGGGCGAAAAGGCCGCCAACATCGTCCCGCGCGACGCCGTCGCCGAGCTGGACCTTCGCACGACGGTCGAGTCCGACCCCGCGTTCCTCCTCGACCTCCTGAGGAAGCACGTCGAGACGCAGGGCTACCACCTCGTCGATCAGGAGCCCACCGACGACGAGCGCGAGCGTTGGCCGAAGCTCGCCCGGTTGAACGCGCACCTCCCCGAGGAGGCCGCGCGCGAGCCCGTCGACTCGCCCGTCGGCCGCTGGGCGTCGTCCGCGATCGCGAGTGCGTGGCCGGGTGCGCCGCTCGTCCGCATCCGCATGATGGGCGGCACGCTCCCGACGCACACGATCGTCGGGCCGCTGAAGGCGCCGTTCGTGCAGGTCCCGGTCGTCAATCCCGACAACAACCAGCACGCCTACGACGAGAACCTGCGGATGGGCCACTATCTGAGCGGCATGCGAACGATGGCGGCGCTTCTCGCGGCGCCGTACGCGGAGTGACCGCAGCCGGAACCCGGAAGTCGCGATGGCGCGGCCGCGGATCCGCGGCCCTAGTCTCCGAGCCCGAGCGGTCCCGTGAAGACCGCGAGGCCCGTCTTCCCCAGTAGCAGATCGTTGTAGACCGCCACGAGGCGCGCGGGCGCGGCGGGCACGACCCCCTTCTCGACGACGAAAAGGCGAGGCGATCCGTAGACCTCTTTCTGCCGCAGCGCACTCGAGATCCGCGAGAGGTTCGCGGGAGCGTTCTTAGCCATCGCGCTCACCATGGCCCGTGCCGCGTCCTGCGGGCTCTTGCCTGCCGAGATCGCGTCCTGGTACGCCTTCTGCGCGTCCATCGCCGCCTCCATCTGGCTCTTCATCTCCGGCGAGTTCAGGTCGGGCATCCCCTGGGCCTTGCGTGACGCCTTGCCCTGCGCCTTGCCTGACGCCTTGCCCTGGGCCTCGAACTCCTCGAACGTCATGCCCGCTCCGAACTTCCCCGCGTAGAACGCGACGACCTTGTCGTACGCGTCCCCCGTCTCGAACTCGCTCTGACCTTCCGGCAGATTGCTCGCAAAGAAGAGGAACCGGGTTCCGGGATAGAGCGGCACCTTCAGCTCCTCGGCCGCGGGAGCCTTCTGGGGGCGCACCCCGTCGCTCTGATTGCTCCTCGCGCGCTGCGCGAGCGGGCGCGCGGCGGGGTCGCTGCTCTGCTGGATCGCGCCTTGCGCGGCGCGCCTCACGAGCGGAACGGGATCGTTGAGGAGGTCCCTGAGGAGCGCCGTGTCTTCGGCGCCGGGCGAGAAGTGCCCGAGCGCGCCTGCGCCCGAGGCGCGCACCGACGGGAACGGCATCGTCGCGGCCGTGCGCGCCAGCGGCTTGTATTCGAGGCGCCCCGTCTGCGCGACGATCGTCAGGTCGTCGGCAATTCGGCGGGCCAGTCTCTCGAGCGCGGCCGTGCACGCCGCGGAGGCCGGCTGGGCGCACGCGGCGTCGAGGGGACCGCCCCCCGCCGGCACGTAAACCGCGCGCGCCGACGCGAGGATCAGGAGAACGGCGAGAGCGTTCACTTCTTGCCCCTCCCCTTCGCGGCGTGCGTCTTCAGATCTTCCATTTCCCTCTCGAGGCGCTTCCCCGCCTCCTTGACGTTGTTGTCGTCGCACGATTTCAGCTTGCACTTCTTCTTGATGCCGTCCCGAAGGGCGTTCAGCTCCTTGAGCTCGACGTCGTAGGCGGCCACCTCGTCGAGCGCAGCCTCCTTCAGCGTCTCTTTGCGCCCCTTCCGGGCCTCGCACGTCGTCACGTGGAACCGCTCGTGCTTCTCGGCAGCGTCGGCCATTCCGGTGCACGGCGTGATGCCGTGCAAGAGCTTGATCTGGTTTTCCCGGAGCTTGCAGGTCTTCGTGTCCGTCTTCAGGGAGAAGTTGTAGCGGACGTTGCCGTCCTTGTCCGCCGTCATCGACCAGCCGGCATTGCTCCACTGGCGGACGGCGATCAGGTCGCCCTTCGGATCGGGCATGTTCCACGTGCACGGGGGAAGCGTGCCGACGTCCTTCGCCCGCTCCTTCGCCAGCTTGTCCCCGTACGTCTTCTCCTCGGCCTCATAGACGGCCTGCGTCAGGTCTTTTCGCGCCGCCAGCGTTCGGTAGAACTCCTGCATCTTCGCCGCGTAGCGGATTTCCGCCTCGATGCACGGGAACTGGCAGCAGTCGTCGCAGGCCTTCGTCTCGGCCCGGGCCCGGCCGGCCGCCATCGTCGACACCAGGAATACTCCGACAAGCGCACGTGAAACGTTCACCCCGGCGAGTATATTTCGCCTCGATCCTCGGGACGATGAGGCGGGCGCGGAAGCGGGCTGACGGTGGCGCCGCCGGCAATCGCGTCCTATAGTGCCTCTCGATCTCGTCCTCTACAGAAGGAGACTCGCATGCACCGCATCTCGCTCGGTGTCCTGGCCTCCATCTTCCTTGCAGCCGCGCCGGCCTCCCGGGCCCATGACCTGAGCCCCGCGGAGAAGACGCTGGCGAGGACCGTCGAGGCCCGCCTCGGCGAGGAGATGACCGCCCTCGAGACGGTCGTCAACATCGACAGCGGCACCTTCAACGCCGCGGGTGTCCGGGAAGTCGGCCGCTTCTTCGACAAGGAGCTTCAGGCCCTCGGCTTCAAGACGCGCTGGATCCCCATGCCTGAGGCCATGCACCGCGGCGGGCACCTCGTCGCCGAGCGCGTCTCTCCGAAACCGTCTGGCAAGCGCGTGCTACTGATCGGCCATCTCGACACGATCTTCGAGGGTCAGGGCCACCGCTTCGAGCGCGCGGGCGACGTCGTCCGGGGTGCGGGCGTCATCGACATGAAGGGCGGCGACGTCGTCATCCTGTATGCGCTCAAGGCCCTGCACGCCGCGGGCATGCTCGAGAACACGACCGTGCGCGTCTTCATGACGGGCGACGAAGAGAACCCCGGTCTGCCCACGTCCGAGTCCCGCCGCGACGTCGTCGCGGCCGCGAATGAGAGCGACGTCGCCCTGAGCTTTGAGTCGGGCCAGGGAAAGATCGTCCTTGGCCGGCGTGGCCTCAGCACGTGGTCTCTGGATGTCACGGGGGCTCAGGGTCACTCGGCGACCGTGTTTCACAAGGGCGGGGCGGGGGCGATCTACGAGACGGCGCGCATTCTCGATGGCTTCCAGAGAGCCTTTTCGGCGCATCCCAGCATCACGCTGAACACCGGCCTCGTCCTCGGCGGGACGGACGTCGCCTACGACGCGGGTAAGAGCGCGGGGACGTCGATGGGAAAGTTCAACGTCATCGCGAAGGCGGCGACCGCGAAGGGGGACCTCCGCTTCCTCTCGGACGCCGACCGCGAGCAGGCAAAGTCGAAAATGCTGGAAATCGCTGCGACGAGCCTCCCAAAGACGAGCGCGAAGCTGACGTTCGACGACATGGTCCCCGGGTGGCCTGCGACCGACGGGAACCGCCTCGTGCTCGACCTGGTCAATGCGGCGGCGCGCGACCTGGGCCAGCCGACGCTCGAAGCCGATGACCCCTCGGCTCGGGGCTTCGGAGACGTCAACTTCGTCGGCTCCCTCGTAGCCGGCATCGACGGGCTGGGCGTGAGCGGCGAGGGTTTCCACGCCCCGGACGAGAGGATGGACGCGAAAACGCTTGTTCCCGCCACGCAACGCGCAACCGTCCTGATCGGCCGGCTGCTTCACCCGTCCAAATGAAGGAGGCCCCATGAAGATCACGTCGTCCCCGCTTCTCGCCCTTGCCGCGCTCTTCGCCGCGGGCAGCGCCCTCGCGCAGCCGGCTCCGAATCCGGCCGCCGCGCCGAAGCCCGCCGCGCCGCCGCTGCGCGCCGTCGTGACCGACGGCGCGCCGAAGGCCGCGGGGCCGTACTCGCAGGCGATCGTGGAGGGCGGCTTTCTCTTCGCCGCCGGACAGATCCCCCGCGATCCGAAGACGGGCACCGTGCTGACCGGGCCGATCGAGCAAGCCGTGGACCGCGTGTTCGACAACCTCGAAGCCGTCCTGAAGGCCGAAGGGCTCGGCTGGGCCGACGTCGTCAGGACGACGGTCTACATGACGAAGGGCGAAGACTTCGCGGCGATGAATGCGGTTTACGCGAAGCGGATGGGCGACGGCCGCCCCGCTCGTACGACCGTCTTCGTGGCGGGACTGCCCGGAGGCGCTCCCATCGAGATGGACCTCATCGCGCGCGTGCACCGTTAGCGGCGCGAAGTCGCAGCGCACCTCCTTTCGCCGCCTTTCGTTCACCGGCTCGCCGTGAGGCGCAGCGTCTCCCTTCGGATCCGGATCGCGATGAGCCCGCATTCGGCCTGCCGCATCCAGGGAGCCCGCTCCAGTCCCGCCTCGAGCGCCGCTTCCGCCTCGTCCAGACGGTCTTCGTCGAGGTACGCGTAGCCCAGGTTGATTCTCGCCCGCGCGCTCTCCGGCGCCTTCTGTGCCGCGTCTCTCCAAAGATCGATCGGCGAACGGTACAGCGCGTTTCGCTTCGCGAGGCCGATCCCCAGTCCCAGCGCGACCGCCAGTGCGGTTCCCAGCGCCAGTCGCCCCCACACCGGCCGCCTCCACGCAGCCGCATGCGCGGCGTATACCAGCCAGGCCGCCAGCCACGCGGGGCCCAGCGACGCCACGTAAAGCGGTCGCACTCCGACCGGATCCAGACGCCACACGATCGAGTTGCTCGGAAGAAGAGCGATCAGCATCCAGCCGGTCGCGAAGGCCGGCCACGGCGCGCGGCGCCGCACGCTCACCGCCCATGCGCCCACGACGGCGAGTCCGGCCAGCCGCACGAGCGTGGGCCCCTCGGTCCAGCCCCATTCGGGAGGCGGGGCGGGATCGATGCTGATGCGCCACGGGAAAGCCCACAGGCCCAGCATCGAGCTGACCGACTGCACGTTCCCGCGCAGAGCCTCGAGCGGACGGCGCGCGGCGAGGCTGAAGGCCACCAGCTCGCGGTGCCTCGGCATCACGAAGAGCACGCACGCCGCCGCAAGCGTCCCCGCGAGGATCGGCGCGTTCCTGCGCAGGCGATCGCGCCATGAGGTCTCGTGCGGAGCCACGGGCGACAGCGTCACCTCCCAGCACGCCATCAGGAGCGGAAGGACGAGCGCCGTCTCTCGCGCAAGAGGGGCCAGGAACGCGAGAGCCCCCGCCCCGAGCGCTCGCGCGGGAGAGGGCGCCTCTCCGCGCGCCACCAGCCACATCGCGCCGAGAGCGAACGCCGTCGACAACCCCATCGAGCGGCCCGAGACGTACGTCACCGTCTCGGCGGCGAGAGGGTGAAGCGCCCACAACGCGGCCCCGGCGAACGCGGCGACGTCGGTCCTGGCGGAGGCGCCGGTTTTCACCGCGTTGCCGTCCAACAGCCAGCACCTGGCGAGCAGAAACACGAGCACCGCCGACGCCGCGTGCAGCGCCACGTTCACCGCCCGGAAGCCTGCGGGCGACGGGCCATGAAGAACCATTCCGAGCGCGTAACTGGCCTTCAGGACGGGCCGCGCCATCAGCGGCAGCCGTGCGAGCGTGGACGAAGCCGACGCGCCAGGAGCCCCGACGACGTCCGCTTCGTCGTCGAACACGAACCCCGCCCCCAGCGCCGCCAGGAACGGCAGAATTGCGAGGACCACGAGGAGAAGCGGGAGGAAAAGGTTCCGAGCTGTCGTGCCGCGATGTTGGACAGGCTCCATCTCGGACCGCGACGTTATCAAGACAGGCCTCTCCTCCGGAGCGCCGGACGCGCTCAATTCACCGTTTCGTCCGGCGACGGTTGCGCTTCAGCCGCCGCCCCTTCCTCCGCGACCTCAAGCAGCTCTGCCCTTCTCCGCCGCTTCCGGATCCCCGCGACGATCGCGAGGAGCGAGATCCCGAACCACAGCACGGCGGTGCTCGTCAGGATCGGGATCCAGCGCTTCAGAGACGCCTGCCGCTCGTAGAACGCCTCGCCGATGTCGATCAGCGTCGCGCCCGTCGCGCTGCGCATCGCCTCGTCGAACGTGTCGCCGTGCGCGACGCGCGCGAGGACGATCCGCGGCACCGCCGGGCCGTAGCGCTCGAGAAGGTCCTGTATGAGCGCGCCCGAAAGCGCGTACCCGCGCTCCACCTGACGCCTGTCCCCCTGAAACAGGTCGTCCAGCTTCCAGAGCGGCACGCGCGGGCCCGACAGCAGCCCGAGCGCCAGCTCGGTCTGGTCGCGCAGCCGCCACGAGCGCCCCGCAAGCATCGCGAGCCCTTCGTCGAACCACCGCGGCACCCGCCGCCCGCCGCTCGCCCGGTGGATGAATACGTGCGCGACCTCGTGCGCAAGCACCTCCTCGAGGCCGCCGTCCGGGTATGACGGCGTGCGCTCGGCCAGGATGACGACGACGCTCCCCACGTCGGAGGTGACGCCGTCCGTGAATCCCGAAACCCACGCCGGCATCGCGCGTGCGAGCGGCGACGACTCCGGCGCGAGAACGACGCGGATGGGCAGCCCCGGCACATCGAGGCCCACCAGGTCCATCACGCTCCAGACCCAGGAACGCGGCCCGGCGACGAGGCGGTTCGCGGATGGCGGGAGGCCGGGCTCGGGGTCGAAGACGAGGCGCGTGGGCTCGACCGCCGCGAGCGGCGAAGCGAGGAGGAGACCCGCGAGGACACAGCGCTTCCAGATGAAGGCTAGGGTACTGCGCCCCGAACCTCCCCAGCGCGATGAGCGCGCCGCGACTAGAAGCAGTTCCCCCGCCCGTCCGGCTCGCGCATCCGCATGAACCGGTGGTGCGGACTCACGGCGGCCACGACCCGCACACCCGCCGCAGGAGCGAGCGCGCGGCGTATCCGGGCATCTCCGCGAAGGATTCGAGAAGCCAGCGGTCGCGCAGGAAGGCCGGAAAACCGGCGACGCGCCGAAGCGCCGGAGTGTCTCCCGGGGCGAGAAAGGCGTAGTCGACGAGAACGCGCCGGACGATGCCGCGGAGGTCCGGGGGCCGGACGCCAAGCGCATAATCGGCCCTCTCGAGCCGTGACGCCGGGAGCGCCGCCAGCGCGTCGAGTGCGGCGGGAGGCACGCTGTCCGGAAAGGCCCCGTCGAGCCAGGCCAGCCCCGCGTGCGCGGCGAGAACGGCGCGGCGCGCACGAGCCGTTTCAACGAGCCGCTCCCAATCGAGCCGGGGCGCGCCGCGAATCACGGCGAGCGAGTCGGCTATCCACCGGATCGGAGGCAGAGCGTTCCATCGCCCCCCGTGGACGATCACGTGGAGAAGCTGGTCGGCTGGGCCGAGGACGCGAGTGGCGACGCCGCCGAACTCCACAGGTTCGCTGGCACCCCAGAATTTCTCGTCGGCGGGCACGTCGTGGTCGCGGAAGAACACGTGCCAGTGCAGGTCGATCTCGGCTCCCTCGTTTCGGAAAGCCATGGCGTGTCTCGTGGCGAGGCCCGCTGCGAGGGCTCGCCGGGAGATCTTCGGCCATGGCTCCCACCCGACCGCGAGGAGCGTGTCCATCGCCGCGTTCGCGTCCCTTCTTCGCACGAGGATGTCCACGTCGCTCATCGGACGAGCGCCCACGTCGACGTACCCGCGCGCCACGAGAGCAGCGCCCTTGAGGAGCAGCGTCTCGAGCCCTGCCGACTCGAGTGAGCGCACGACGTCGGCACCGCGATGGCGGAGCAGCTGGTTCCGGTACCAAGCCGCGCGGGACACGGACTGGAGCCGGCTCATGAGCGGATGCGTGACGCCTCTCGTCCTGAGGTTCGCGTGGAGGGCAGGCAGGATTCGGTACGAGCCCTGGTCGAGGAGATCGAACTTCACGCGCGCAGCCCAGCTCTCGAACGCGGCGACGGCCCCGGGACCCTCGAGGAGCGCCGCCAGGAGGAGAAGCTCCTGCTCGGGAGTGGGACGGACCGAACCGATCGTCAACGGGAGCGCTCCCGGGCCCGCCACGACGCACGGAAGAGGAGGCCGCCATGGACCGCGACGTCGGGAGGTCCGAACGCGAGGAGCGCATCCGCGATCGCCGCGTCACCGAGGGTCTTCGCGCGGGGAGCGATCCGGGCGTCGACGGGCTCGATCGCGACGAGGGTCATGGGCCCCGTGCGCGGGCGGCCCGCAAGCGCTCCGAGAAGGGTCGCGAGCGCCTCGTGGTCGAAGGCGAGGCTGAGATCCGGCCGGAGAAGGAGGAAGAGCCCGCCGGGCCCATCGGGGGGCGCCGCCGCCGCGTCCGCCGGGAGATAGCGCGCAAAGGCCCTTGCTGCGTACGGCGGGAACACGACGACTGAGTCGCCCGGGCGGAATTCACGCGCGACGAGCGCCCCGGCCGCCCGATAGTCTTCGACCGGACGGGCTGTGGTCAAAAGACTCGTGAGCGCCCACGCGAGGCACACGCCCGCGCACGCGGACCACGCGGCGACGCGCGCCCTGCGGCCCGGCACCGAATCCGCCGCGACTGCGACTGCGGCGAGGAAGTACGGGAGCCCCGGCAAGAGGATGCGGTCCCACACGATGGGTGCGCCGAGCAGAGAGGTTGCGAAGGTGCCAAGCCATGAGACGCCCGCTCCCGTCAAGAGAGCGAGAGCGAGGCGCTCGCGCGACGCGACGACTGCCACCGCGCCTCCGAGGAGCGGCACGAAGCCGATTGTCGCGGGAACGCGGCCGGCCTCGACGCCCGGAACGAGATCGAAGAGGCCGAACAGGGAGTCGAAGCAGCGCGCGGCCAGATCGAGCGTCGTCGGAGGTATCCACCAGCGCTGACGGTCCAGCGCGGTGAGTCCTACCCAAAGCGCGCCGAAGGCGGCCGCTCCGGCGGCGAGCCCGGGCGCGAGCGAGAGGACGACCTCCCGGCGGCGTGCGGGTCGCGCCGCGACGAGGCCGGCGGCGAGAAGGGCCGGAAGCCAGAAGACCGCGACGACGTGCGTGAGCACCGCGGCGGACAGAGCGAGAGCGAACGCGAGCCGGGCCCGCACGTCGTCAGGTGCGGATGCGAGGCGGAACGCCGCTGCGCCAGCGGCGACGAGGAGGAGAGCGAGGAGCGTGTAGCCGCGGACCTCCGTCCCGTAGCGGACGAGAAGCGGGTTGACGGCCACGAACGCGCCGGCCGCAAGGGCCCCGCCTGGAGAGGCTGGCGCGAGCCATCGCACGAGAAGGGCGACGAGCAGGAGACTGAGTACGAGCGTCAGGGCCCTGGCCGCCACGTCCGACCCGCCGAACACAGCCGTCCAGCCGCTGAGGAGGGCGAAGTAGAGAGGCGGGTGGTGGTTCGCGAGGAGTCCGCGCGCCATGTGCGCGAGGCCGGGCGTTGCGGCGCTGACCGTGGAATGAACCTCGTCCAGCCAGAGTGGTCTCACGAGAGCCGGCAGACGAAGGACGGCCGCGAGGAGGACGAGGAGGATCGCTGCGACTTCGAACCGGCGCGTTCCGGGAGAGCCCACGATCATCGCGATTCCGGTGTTGGAGCCGGTCCGGCGCGCCGGAGCGCGGGCAGCTCGGCGCGCGCTCCACCCGCGCCCGCCGCGCGCCGCGCGAGCGACTCGTGAAGGACGCGCATGACGTTCAGATCCCTCGCGTTTCGGCCCATCACGGAGTTTCCGTCGTGCAGCCGGTAGAGGAGACACGTGTCCTCGAGGACGAGAACGGGGTGGCCATGCTCGCGGGCCGCGAGAAAGAACGCGAGGTCCTCTCCGAAGCGCAGCGACGGATCGAGGCCACCCACCCTGTCGAACGTCCTCCGGGTCAGGACCACGGCGCCGAGGGTGAGCGCGACGACGGGCGCCTGCGGAAGCGCCGTGTCGCGCGTCGAATCAGGGTCGAGCGCCACGGCCCGCGTGTGTCCGAGGACGAGGGCGTCCGGCTCGGCGAGGAGACGAGGAAGTGCCGCGCCGAGCCAGCCTGGAGTCCAGAGATCGTCCACGTCGAGGAACGCGAGAACCGAGGATCGTGCTGCGAGGACGCCGGTGTTGCGGGCGGCTGCCGGGCCCCGATTCTCCTGCACGAGCGCGTGGAGTCCGAGCGTTCCGGCGATCTCCGCGGAACCGTCCGTGGAACCGTCATCTACGACGACGATTTCGAGACCGGCGACGTCCTGCGCGCGGATCGACGCGACGGCGTCCCGGAGAAAGCGCGCCCCGTTGAAAACAGGAACGATCACGCTGACCGGAGGGGGCGTTCCTGCCGTCATGCTGGAGGCAGCAGACCGGCTACGGCGGACGCGGCCTGCGCGGGGTCGCCCCCGAGAGAGAGCGCGAAGCAGGGGACGGACTTCACGAGAGCCGCGAGCGAGGCGAGGGACGCAGCGCCGGCGCCGGGGAGCTGGAACACCGTGCTCGGGGCGAGCGCGCGAAACGCTTCTCCAGGCGGAAGCGGAAGCACGAACGTCTCGCCGTGTCCCGCCACACGGGGCACGACGAGAGCCCGTAGCGCGAAGCTCGAGGTATCGCCCCCGCCCGGGGCGGGCGGCAGGAGAAAAAGGGTCTTTCCGTCGGCGCTTCCGGCCCGCTCGAGTCGCGCGCCGATTCCCGGCAGCGCGGGACTCGAGGGCGCGAGCTTCGCGGTCCCGTAGAGCCGGTGCACGGCGGGACGCGGCGCGCCCGAGACGAGCGCGTAGTCATCGGCAAAATGTTCGAGGCCGGAGGCGCGGCAGAGCAGCGCGGTCGTGGATTTTCCGGAACCACCTGGGCCCACGAGGAGAAGCGCGTCCGTCCCCCGTCCGACCGCGGCGGCGTGGACGAGGTGCACTCCGTGCGCCCGGAAGAACCATGAAAAGAGGGCAAGGAGCGGCGCGCCTCGTTCGTGGATCGTCAGGAGGCTCGCGTCCCGCACCCAGAAAAAGCCGCGCGCGGATGTCTCGTCGAACGCCGCGAGTCCTCCCGAGAGAGAGAGCGATGCGAAGACGGGCCCCTTCGAGAATCCGCGAATCTCGCCACGGGGCCCGAGATCGTCCGAGGTCCACGGAGCGGACGGCGGCCCAACGCCCGTCGAGGAGGTGTCCCAGAGGTTCACCGTGAGATCCGGAGCGGACCCGCCCGAGATCTCGAGAGATCCGAGCGCGTCGCGTGCGAACGACGCGAGCGCGTCGCCAGCGAAGACGAGCCGCACGACCCTGCCGGCGATCCGGAGCGTGAGAGCCCGCGTCCCGGCCGCGGCCGTGGCCTTTTCGAAGGCCTCCTCGAGTGTATGGGCGAGAACGGGGCCCCGGACAGACCGGCGGACCGCTGACGACGCCGGCGATCCGGTCATTCCGGCTTGGTGGAGGCCCCGGGCACGGCCCGCGGCCAGCCCGTCTCGTCGACCTCGTGAATCGGGTCGAGGAGGAGCAGATCCTGCATGTCTGTGAACTTCTCGAGGCGCGGCGGCGCGAAGGAGCCGGTCGAGAGCGCGCTCTCGACCGGCGGAAGCGGTTCCGGGGAGGCTCCCGCGGCTCGCAGGACGAGGAGGCCTTCCCTCAGGAGCTCGTCGAGGAAAAGTGCGAACCCTTCGCGCACGGCACCGGGCTCGACGCCGTGGCGCTCCGCGAGCACACCCGTGATTTCGGCGACGGGCGCGCCCGCCGCGGCGAGCCGGAAGGACTCCGCCGCGGTGCCGCGCAGCGAATAGTAGGAACCGGTCTCGAGATTGACGGCTACGATCTCGCCGTCGAACGCCTCGTAGGCGACCTTCGGCGTATTGACTCCGAATCCCGGCCCATCGGTCATTTTTTCTCCGTCGCGGCTTGCCGGGAACGAGAATAACCGAAGGGGATTCCGCCCGCCGCGCTTCTCTCCGAGACGACGAGACCGCCCTCGAGGTGGACGATCCGATCGCAGCCCTCGGCGACCGCGGCGTCGTGCGTGACGACGAGAAGGGTCGTCCCAGGGAGCGCGGCCCTGAGGCGGGCGATGACGTCCTGAACCGTCTGGAGGTCGAGGTGCGCCGTCGGCTCGTCGAGAAGAAGGAGTGCGGGCCGGCGCAGGATCGCGCGGGCGAGTGCTACGCGCTGGCGGCCACCCCCCGAGAGGGTCGCGCCGTCCTCGCCGACCTGCGTCTCCCAACCCGAGGGAAGCGCCGCGACGATTCCGTCCAGGAACGCGAGCCGGGCGGCCTCGTCGAGCGCCTCGTGCGGGGCCCCCGGTGTTCCGTAGGTCACGTTCTCGGCGAGGGTCCCTCGGACGACGAGAGGTTCCTGGAGCACCGTGCCCGTCCTCCTTCGCAGCGAGACGGCGTCGAAGGTTCCGTACGGGAGACCGTCCGCGAGAAGACGGCCCGACCACGGCTCGGC